>NZ_JBWKAJ010000010.1:0-332880 GCF_056437585.1 Streptomyces sp. NPDC042364
CGACCGGACCAGCTACAAAGCCACCACCAGCATCGAAATCCTCGCCGCCGCCAGCCCTTGACAACACACCCCAGCCGCAAACTTCACGGCCTTGGGACTAGCCCAGGGCCTGCTGGAGGTCCTCGAGGAGGTCGTCGATGTTCTCGATGCCCACGGAGAGGCGGACGAGGTCGGCGGGGACCTCCAGGGCGGAACCGGCCGCGGAGGCGTGTGTCATGCGTCCCGGGTGCTCGATCAGGGACTCGACGCCGCCCAGGGACTCACCGAGGGTGAACACCTTGGCGCGGTTGCAGACCTCGACGGCCGCCTCCTCGCCGCCGTCGACCTGGAACGACACCATGCCGCCGAACGCCTTCATCTGCTTGGCGGCCACCTCGTGGCCCGGGTGCTCGGGGAGGCCCGGGTAGAGGACACGGGAGACGCGCGGGTGGCGGGTGAGCATGTCGGCGATCTTCGTGGCGTTCTCGCTGTGCCGGTCCATGCGGACGGCGAGCGTCTTGGTGCCGCGCAGCACGAGCCAGGAGTCGAAGGGCCCGGCGACCGCGCCCATCGCGTTCTGGTGGTACGCCAGCTCGTCCCCGAGAGCCTGGTCGTTGACGATCAGGGCGCCGCCGACGACGTCGGAGTGGCCGCCCATGTACTTGGTGAGCGAGTGCACGACGACGTCCGCGCCGAGCGCCAGCGGCTGCTGGAGGTAGGGGGTGGCGAAGGTGTTGTCGACGACGAGCTTCGCGCCGGCCTCGCGGGCGATCTGCGCGACGGCCGGGATGTCGGTGATGCCGAGCAGCGGGTTGGAGGGGGTCTCCACCCAGACCGCCTTGGTCTTCGGGGTGATGGCGGCCCGCACGGCCGCGGGGTCGCTGGTGTCGGCGACAGACCAGTCCACGCCCCACCGGGAGACGACCTTCGCGAAGAGGCGGAACGTGCCGCCGTACGCGTCGTTGGGGATGACCACGTGGTCGCCGGGGCTGAGGAGCGTACGCAGCAGGCAGTCCTCGGCGGCCAGTCCGGACGCGAAGGCGAGGCCGCGGCTGCCGCCCTCCAGGGCGGCGAGGTTCTCCTCCAGTGCGGTGCGGGTGGGGTTGGCGCTGCGGCTGTACTCGTAGCCGCCGCGCAGGCCGCCTACGCCGTCCTGCTTGTAGGTCGAGACCTGGTAGATCGGCGGGACGACCGCGCCGGTGAGGGGATCCGCGGTGTTGCCGGCGTGGATCGCGAGGGTCTCGAAGTGCGTGTAGCTGTCGCTCATGACCCCGAGGGTATGTCTTCCGGAGCGCGAGGGGCGCGCCGTGGCTCCTCGGGCCTCGGGGCTCGGCGCTCGGGGCTCGGGCCTCGGGCCTCGGGGCTCGGGCCTCGGGGCTCGGGGTGCCTCGTGGCCGGGGGTGCCTCGTGGCCGGGGCGTGCGTGCCGTGGCGCAGGGGCTCCGCCCGCGGTGGTCCGGGCTCGGGTTGGGCAATTGCCGGTGGTGTCTGGAACCCTTGGCGTATGGAGATTCTCTGGGGGCTGATGGCGGTGCTCATGATCGGCATGGTGGTGTGGCCGATCGTGGCGCGTAGGCGGGCCGGTATTCAGCAGGTGCACGCGGGGCACCCGGACGCGGCCGATCCGGCGACCTACGGGTTCGTCCGGCAGGAGCTGCTGGATGTCCGGATGCCCGGCGACGACCAGGATCTGCTGGACGTGCTGGACGTGGTGCAGCGCACCCAGGACTACCGGGCGGCGCAGCAGCTGCTGGCCGGGACCGAGGCGGACGGCGAGGTGCGCTGGCAGCGGGTGCAGGCGTTCGCGGGCGCGGCGTCGCTGGAGCTGGCGCAGCGGCCGGGCGGGGTGGACGACGCGCCGGGCGGGCAGTGGCTCCGGGGGTGGCGCACCGAGGCGCCCAAGGACGCGGGCGGCGCCGCGGTGCACGCGGAGTTCCTGGTGCAGCAGGCGTGGCGTACGGCGACGCCGGGCACGGACGAGTTCCGGATCATCATGGAGGAGGCGAGGGCGGCGTGCGGCGACGCGGCGCTGCTCGCCCCGGGTGACCCGATCCCGTACATCATCGAGCTGTCGGTCGCGCGCGGTCTCGCCTACCCCCGCGAGGAGTTCGAGCAGCTCTGGTTGAGGATCCTGGACCGCGCGCCGGCGCACATGGGTGCGCATCTGGCGGCTCTGCACTACTGGTGCGAGAAGTGGCACGGCTCGCGCGAGCTGGCGTACGCGTTCGCGGAGTCGGCCGCGGCGCGCGCGCCGCAGGGGTCGCTGCTGGCGGCGATGCCGCTGTTCGCCGTGTTCGAGCACCTGCCCGAGGTGATCGTGGTGCAGGGCTTCTACGAGAGCGAGGTCGTCACCAAGGCGATGCACGGCGCCCTGTACGCGGTGCACTCGGCCCGGCCGGACGACCCGATGCTGGCCCATGTCCGCCATCTGCTGATCTTCTTCCTGGTCCGCGCCGAGCGCTGGGCCGAGGCCATGAACCAGCTGGTGCACGTCGACGGCCATGTGGGCGCCCTTCCCTGGACGCTGGCCTCCGACCCCGCCTCGGACTACGCGATATACCGGGCCCTGGCGGTCGCGGGCTACGAGGCGAACGGCGGCAGCCCGGCGACACTGCTGCACTGACGACCGGTGCGCCGGGCCGCATTCGTACACCCCCCAGGCCGCACCCGGCACTCACCCCAGGCCTCACCCCCACCCGCACCGGCCGGACCCGCGCACCCGGCACCGACGGCCTCGCCGCACACCGGCCTGCCCGGCCCGGTCGTACCGGCGGCGTGGGTCACGGCCGCCGGTGGCCCTCGCGCGGAGGCGAGTCCAGCAGGTGCCCTCCGGCGGAGGCGACGGGATGCACGGACCTGGCGGGGGCCGGCGTAGGCGCCACACCGCGGGCCGGCGGCAGGCCACGTCCACACCGTGAACGGGCGGCAGGCCACGTCCGCACCGCGGACCGGCGGGAGACGGTCTCGCGGCGTGCGGACTCGTCGCGGCCGGCGCGCCGGGCGGACCGGGTGGCGAGGCTCCGCCGGGGCGCCGGGGCGTCCCCGGCCGGCCGATGGGCCCGGCGGCTCCCGCGCACGGAATCCGCACACCCCCTGGCGGCCCTCCAGTAAGGCCTTGCCACCCCCACATCCCGTGAGAAATACTCCGCCCCCTCACCTCTTGGTCATGGACACGTCCTAGACCGACCGATTCAGCTGATTTCGTGATCGTTCGCGATCACTCCGTGGGGGGAAACTGCCCGATGGGCGCAACCCTGCGCGCAGTGCGCGCTCTCGTGTTGCTCGCCGGCTTCTATCTGCTCGGCGTGATCCTGCTGGCGGTGCTCGCCGGCGCCGACTACCTGCTGTACCTGCACGCGCCGTCCGGCGTGGCGCTCAAGCTGTACGTGGTCTCCGTACTCCTGGCCCTGCCGCTGATCCGCGGACTGTTCATGCTGCGGACCCCGAAGGGCGAGGAGCGGCCCGGCCTGGCGGTGACGGAGGCCGACGAGCCCGCGCTGTGGCGCACCGTGCGGGAGCTCGCCGACCAGGTCGGCACCCGCGCCCCGTCGCGCATCCTGCTGACGCCCGACGTCAACGCCGCCGTCAGCGAGGACGCCCGGCTGCTCGGCCTGCTGCCCGGACCTCGCCGCCTCTACCTCGGCGTACCGCTGCTGCAGGGCCTGACCGAGGCTCAACTGCGCGCGGTCCTCGCCCATGAGCTGGGCCACTACTCGAACTCCGACACCCGGCTCGCGGCGATCACCGCACGCGGCCGGGCCCAGGTGCTGCGCACCATCGACAACTTCGAGGAGCGGGCCGGCAAGACCGCGGGACGTGAGCAGGCCCGGCAGGAGAAGAAGAACGCCAAGGCCGCCGCCAAGGGCAAGAAGACCAAGGAGATCGACACCCGCCACTCGGGCTTCACGTACCGGGTGATGGCACGGATCTACGTCGCCTACGCCCACCTGTACTTCCGGGCCACGCTCGCCGGTTCGCGCCGCGAGGAGTACGCGGCCGACGCCGCCGCGGCCCGGATCGCCGGACGCGACGCCACCGCGTCGGCGCTGCGCGAGATCCCGGCGCTGTCCGCCGCGTTCGGCTTCTACATGAACAGCTACGCCACGCTCGGCTCCGAGGCCCGGCTGCTGCCGCCGCGCGGCGAGTTCTTCGGCGGGTTCGGCCGGATGCTGACCGCCCGCCAGCTCGAACTGGTCGGGCTGCGCACCGATCTGCCGACCGAGCCGTCGTCGCCGTACGACTCGCACCCGCCGATCGCCGACCGCGTCGCGCGGATCGAGGCGCTGCCCGCCGACGGCCGCACCGACGAGGCGAGGGGCGCGGCGCTGACCCTGCTCAAGGACCCGGAGCGGACGCTGGCCGAGCTGGAGGACGCGGTCCTCACCGACGACGTGCTGCGGTTCGACCGCACCGCCGGCTGGCAGGAGCTGCTGGACGGTTCGATGGCGGCGAACTTCGTCTCCGCGGACACCGCGCTGCACCGGGCGCTCGCGATGTACACCAAGGAGCACCCGTCCCTGCGGGGCCTGCTCAAGGTGATCGACGACGGTCAGCTGTGGCAGCTGGCCCGACGGCTGCCGGTGTCCGACCAGGCGGCGGAGGCGAAGGGCCGGGCCTTCCGCGAGTTCGTCCGGCCCGCGCTGGCGGACGGACTGCAGACCATGGTGCTCGCCGAGCTGAGCGCCCACTCCCGGCTGCGCTGGGAGTTCTCCTGGGCGGACGCCGCCGTGGTGCGTCTGGCGCCCGCGGCCGACGGCTCCGAGGCCGACCTCGGCGCCGCGATCGGGGCGGCGATCGCCGACCACCCGGACACCGGGCCGCTGCGCGCGCTGCTGCCCTCCGCTCCCCAAGGCCCCGCCGCGCGAGAAACGGACGCCCCGCGATGACCGTACTGCTGTGGATACTGGCCGTTCTGGCCGTGCCCGTCCTCCTCATCGGTCTGTGGCTGGCCGGGGTGTTCCTCAAGGAGTTCTTCCGCCCCGGCGGCGACGCCGCCCCGGACGCCGCGGAGGCGCTGGGCCTGCTCCCCGCCGAACGGCAGAACACCACGTACGCGGGTCCGCTGCCGGCGGACGTCGACGCGACGCTCGCCGCCGTGCGCGGCGGCGACTGGAAGGCCGCCGCCAAGCTGCTGCAGGACATCGGCCGGGACTGGGACCGCCGCTCCTGGGCGACGGGCCTGCTGGGCGGGATCGCCGCCGATGACGACGAGTGGCTGCTGGCCTGGGAGGCCGACCGGCCCGACGACCCCGACGCGGCACTCGTCCGCGCCCGCAGCACGGTCATCCTCGGCGGGAAGATGCGGGGCGCCCAACGCGCCCAGCACACGACGGGCGAGCAGTTCGCGGGCTTCCACCGGATGCTGGAACGTTCCCGCGAGGAGATCGCGCGCGCCGCCGCGCTCCACCCCGACGACCCCACGCCGTACGTCACGGAGATCACCGTCGCCCTCGGACTGGGCTACCCGCACGCCGAGATGGACCGGCTCTGGACGGAGATCACCGCCCGCGCACCGCACCACTACGAGGCGCACTACATGGCGCTCCAGTACTGGTGCGCGAAGTGGCGGGGCTCGGAGAAGCTGGCGACCGACTTCGCCGAGCGGGCGGCCGAGAACGCGCCGCTGGGCAGCCTGCTCACCGTGCTGCCGCTGATCGCCCACTTCGAGCACGACCAGTCGGACGACAGCGAGGTGGACCGTACGCCCCGGATGATCGGCCGGGTGGACGCGGGCCTCGCGGACGCCGCCGCGGCCGACCAGGACCACCCGCGGCTGCCGGAGCTGCGCCATCTCCTGGCGTACTACCTCGCCCTCCAGGACCGCGACGCCGCCGCGCTCGAACAGTTCAGGCTGGTCGACGGTCACGTCAACGCGCTGCCCTGGCGCTACCGGAGCAGCGAGGAGGAGATGGCCGCGTTCTACTGCCGGATCCGCAACGCCTCGGCGCAGGCGGTGGCGGCGGAGAGCGCCGGCTGACAGCACCGCGTCGGTGACCGGAATTCGGGCGGTACCCGGAGCGTTCTCCAGGTACCGCCCGCTCGTTTCCGCACGTCTCCCAAGGAGTCCCGATGCTCTTCGGCCGCACGCCCCAGCTGCCCACCCCCGAGCAGGCTCTGCGTGGCCGCGCCGAGCTGCCGTTCACCGTGCCCGACCGGCACACCGTGCTCGGCACCCCGCTCCTCGGCCCCTACCCCGAGCACCTGGAGACCGCCGACTTCGGCCTCGGCTGCTTCTGGGGCGCGGAGCGGAAGTTCTGGCAGCTCCCGGCGGGCGTGTGGACCACGCTCGTCGGCTACCAGGGCGGCTTCACCGAGAACCCCACGTACGAGGAGGTGTGCTCCGGCCTCACCGGCCACACCGAGGTCGTCCGCGTCGTGTACGACCCCTCCCTGATCTCCTACGAGCGTCTCCTCCAGGTGTTCTGGGAGTCCCACGACCCGACCCAGGGCTACCGCCAGGGCAACGACGTGGGCACCCAGTACCGCTCCGCCGTCTACACCCACACCCCGGCCCAGGCGAAGGCAGCCGAAGCCTCCCGCGAGGCCTACCAGAAGGTCCTCACCGGCTCCGGCTACGGCACGATCACCACGGAGATCCTCCCGGCGGAGGACCACGCGTTCTACCCCGCCGAGGGCTACCACCAGCAGTACCTTTCAAGCAGCAAGAACCCGAACGGGTACTGCGGGCTGGGCGGGACGGGGGTGTCCTGCCCGGTCGGTGTGGCGAAGGCGGACGGCTGAGGCGGCTCTCAGGGGCCGCCCCCGTCCGGCTGGAAGCTCGCCAGCATCTGTTCCAGGGCCACCTGGTCCGGGCCGACGAAGGGCGGTGCGGACGGGGCGGTGGCGAGGGTGTCGAGCATGGCGCCGGTGATGCCGGCGGCCGGCGGGAGGTGCGTCGAGAGGACCAGGTCGGGCTTGCGGTCCTTCAGGGAGTCGAAGGTCCTGAGGTACTTCTCGACGTCGACCGTCTGGACCCAGGGGCTGTCGACCGTGGCCCACAGGAGCTGGGCGGTGCGCAGTTCCTCGACCGCGACATCGCGGACGTCACCGGCCTGGGCGAGCTCGGCGGTGGGCAGCGGGGCGCCGAAGCAGTCGGAGCTGAAGCAGACACCGGAGTGGTCGTCGAAGAAGCCGACGGTGGCGGGGTTGTCGAACAGCGGCGGACGGAACCCGGTGAGGGTGCGGTCCCCGATGTCGAGCGTCTCGCCGGGGTTCACGAGGTGGGCCCGGTCGAGGGGCAGCGGATGCTCGCAGGACAGGATGCCGGCGCCCAGGAACGTCGTCACGACGCGCGCCTCGGGGGCCGCCGCCAACAGGTCGAAGATCCCGCCCGTGTGGTCGCGGTCGGGGTGGGTGAGCCAGATCCAGCGGACGTCGGCCGGGTCCAGCACGGTGCCGAGGACATCGACGAAGTTCCGGTCGGGCAGCCCCAACCCGGTGTCCACGACCACGGGTTGCGCGCCGAGCAGTACGAAGGCGTTCACGGGGATGTGCCCGATGCCCGGCACCTCCAGGCTGTCGGCGATAACGCTGATGTCCGGGCGCAGCCGGTGCACGGTACCCGGGCGGACCTTTTGAAGGGGCATGTCACTCACACCTCGGAAACCCCCCGGGTGGTGATCGCCGCGACCGCATGCCTCCGCTCGTGCTTCCGTCTCCATCGTCCGGCCGTGGGGGCGGGGACGCATCCGCTGCCGGGGCCGCGCTCGCGGCAGAATGGCGAGAGCCGGCGCACGGGAGCCCCGGCCCGCCGGGCCCACGGGGCCGGTGAAGCGGTGAAGCCGGTGGTGCCGACGGGGCCGGTGGCGCCATGGACGGTGCAGATGATTCGGACGAGGGGGTCGCCCATGTTGTTCGGACGGGCTCGGGAATTACGGATGCCCACGGCCGGGGAGGCTCCGCCGGGGCGGTCGGCGCTCGCGTACGAGGTGCCCGAGACACATGCCGTCCTGGGGACGGCGTTGCGGGGGCCGTATCCCGAGGGGGCCGAGGTCGCCGCTTTCGCGATGGGCTGCTTCTGGGGTGCCGAACGGCGGTTCTGGCAGCTGCCGGGCGGTGTCCGCACCACCCTCGTCGGGTTCCAGGGCGGCTACACGCCGTACCCGGTCGACGAGGAGGTGCGGACGGGGCTGACCGGACACGCGGAGACGGTACGGGTGGTGTTCGACCCGGCCGAGGTGTCGTACGAGCGGCTGCTCCGCGTGTTCTGGGAGGGGCATGACCCGACGCAGGGCTTCCGCCAGGGCAACGACGTCGGTACGCATGTCCGCTCGGTGGTCTTCGCGCACTCGCCGGAACAGGCCGCGACCGCCGAGAGGACCCGCGAGCGGTATCAGGCCGCGCTGTCGGCCGCCGGGTACGGGGTGATCACGACCGAGATCGTGGCCGCCGAGGAGCACCCGTTCTATCCGGCGAGCGCGCTGCACCAGCAGTACCTGCACAGGAATCCGGCGGGCTACTGCGGGCTCGGGGGCACCGGCGTGTCCCTGCCCGGGGACTGAGGTTCCCTGCCCCCGGGGTGGTGTGGACGCCGTTCGGCGGCTTTCCGGCATGTGCGTCTCCCCGGCCCCGGCGAGTGCACCGGTGCGGCCCTGTACTGCGGGCGCCCGCACCACCCCCGGCCCCGCAGGGCCCGCCCCGATCAGATCGTCGCCGTGTCGATCACGAAGCGGTAGCGGACGTCGCTCGCCAGCACCCTCTCGTACGCCTCGTTGATCTGGTCGGCCCGGATGAGCTCGATCTCGGCGCCCAGTCCGTGCTCGGCGCAGAAGTCGAGCATCTCCTGGGTCTCACGGATGCCCCCGATCCCGGACCCGGCGAGGGTCTTGCGGCCGGCGATCACCGAGAACAGGTTGAGGGCGACCGGCTCCTCCGGCGCGCCGACGTTCACGAACGCGCCGTCGGTCTTGAGCAGGGACAGATACGCGTCCAGGTTCAGCGGCGCCGAGACCGTCGACAGGATCAGGTCGAACGAACCCCGCAGCTTCTCGAACGTCGCCGGGTCGCTGGTCGCGTGGTAGTGGTCGGCGCCCAGCTTCAGCCCGTCCTCCTGCTTGCGGAGCGACTGGGACAGGACGGTCACCTCCGCGCCGAGCGCGTGCGCGAGCTTGACGCCCATGTGGCCGAGGCCGCCCAGGCCGACGATGGCGACCTTCTTGCCCGGGCCGGCGTTCCAGTGCCGGAGCGGGGAGTACGTGGTGATGCCCGCGCACAGCAGCGGCGCGGCCTCGTCGAGGGATATGCCGTCGGGGATGCGCACGGTGAAGGCCTCGTCGACGACGATCTTCTCCGAGTAGCCGCCGTAGGTCGGCTCACCGTTCTTGTCGAGCGCGTTGTACGTGCCGACGCCGCCCTTGAGGCAGTACTGCTCCAGTCCGGCCTCGCAGTTCTCGCACTCCCGGCAGGAGTCGACCAGGCAGCCGACGCCCACGCGGTCGCCGACGGCGAACTTGGTGACGCCGGAGCCGACGGCCTCGACGACACCGGCGATCTCGTGGCCCGGCACCATCGGGAAGATCGCCTCGCCCCAGCCCTCCCGGGCCTGGTGGATGTCCGAGTGGCAGATACCGGCGAACTTGATGTCGATCAGAACGTCGAACTCACCGACCGCGCGGCGCTCGATGGTCGTGCGCTCCAGCGGAGCCTTGGCGGAGGGGGCCGCGTAGGCGGCGACTGTGGTGGTCATGCCGAGGGTTCTCCTAGCCGTTGTATCCGTGCCCGGCCTGCCTTCCGGCCGGGCACGGATGTCAGCCTGCCCGAGATCGCGGCATCCACCCAGGCCACGGCTCTGCGTACGTCCGCTGGTCCTACCACTGGCGGGGTCAGGCTCCTGGGCGTACGACCAGGAATACTTGACGTATGGACGAACAGCCCGAAGCCGTGCGGGACGGGCAGCCGCTCGGCGGCCCCGCCGGAACCCCCCTCGACCGGCGTGCCGAACTCAGCGAGTTCCTGCGGACGCGGCGGGCCCGGCTGAAGCCGGAGGACGTCGGACTGCCGGACTTCGGCCGGCACCGCCGGGTGCCCGGGCTGCGGCGGGAGGAGCTGGCACAGCTGGCGGGTGTGTCCGTGGCCTACTACACACGGCTGGAACAGGGCAACGGGCGCAACGTGTCGGCGGAGGTGCTCGACGCCATCGCGCGCGCCCTTCGGCTGAGCGACGCCGAGCGCAACCATCTGACGCACCTCGCCAAGCCGAAGGCCCACAAGAAGAAGCCGTCGGCCCGTCCGCAGCAGGTCAGGGGCGCCCTGCGGCAACTGATCGACTCCCTGGACGGCGTCCCCGCGTACATCACCGGGCGGCGCTCGGACATCCTCGTGTGGAACCGGATGGCGGCGGCGGTGTTCGGTGACTGGTCGGAGCTGCCGGCGCAGGAGCGGAACTGGGCGCGCATGGTGTTCCTGCGGCCCGACTACCGGGACCTGTACGTCGACTGGGAGCAGAAGGCCGCCGACATCGTCAGCTATCTGCGGATGGACGCGGGCTGTCACCCCGACGATCCGCGGCTGTCGGCGCTGGTGGGCGAGTTGTCGGTGAAGAGCGAGGAGTTCCGGCGGCTGTGGGCCGCGCACGACGTGAAGGAGAAGAGCCACGGCGTGAAGGAGATGCGTCACCCGCTGGTGGGTGACCTGAGCCTCTCCTACGAGTCGTTCCGGCTCCCGGACGACCACGAGCAGACCCTGATCACCTATCACGCGGAGCCGGGCTCCCCGTCCGCCGAGGCCCTGCGTCTGCTGGCCAGCTGGGGCACGGACGCGACCCGCGCGCCGTCGGCGAAACCGTAGCGACTCCCTGCGGCGACACCCTGACGAAGCGCTCGCCGCAGGTACCGCCTCCGGTGGGCCGTGTCTCGGAGTCGTCGCCGTGGCCCTCGCGGCACCCGTACCGCGAGGCCCGGGCCCACGCGCAACCCGTACGTGCCCGGTCCCCACTCCCACGCGCCCCGCACCCCACGCGAGGCCGCCCAAGGGCGGTCTCACGCCGCGGCGTTCTCCCGCACCGTGATCCGCCCCTTGCTGATCGTCGCGACCCGCGGGGCCTTCTTGGCCAGCGCCGAGTCATGGGTGACCATGACGAAGGTGAGCCCGTGCTCCTTCCACAGGGCCTCCAGCACCTCCATGATCTCGTCGCGCGTCGACTCGTCGAGGTTGCCCGTGGGTTCGTCCGCGAGCAGTACCTTGGGCCGCTTCACCAGGGCGCGGGCGATCGCGACCCGCTGCTGCTGACCGCCCGAGAGCTCCGCCGGCAGATGCCCGAGCCGCTCCCCCAGCCCCACCGACCCCAGCGCCTCGGCCGCACGCCGCCGCCGCTCCCTGGCCTTCACGCCGAGCGGTACCAGCGCCGTCTCCACGTTCTCCTGCGCGCTCAGCGTCGGGATCAGGTTGAAGCTCTGGAACACGAACCCGATGCTCTCGCTGCGCACCCGGGTGAGCCTGGCCTCGGACAGCCCGGCCAGGTCGGTGCCGTCGAGTTCGACGCTCCCGGCCGACGGCCTGTCGAGCCCGCCGAGCATCTGGAGCAAGGTGGACTTCCCGCCTCCGGTGGGCCCTTGGATGACCAGCCGGTCCCCGTCCGCGATGGTGAGGTCGACGCCGTCGAGCGCGTTGACGGTGTCCTTGCCGCGTGTGTACCGCTTGGTCACGCCGGTGAGTACGTACATGGTGCAACTCCTGGATGGTGTGAGGTCGTGGCCGACGTGCCGGCTCGGGTCGGGGAGGGCCCCCGGCCGGCCAGGCGGCTCCGTTCGGGGCGCCGCCGCCTACCTGGCCGTTCCGGTCGCGGGCGGGCGGCTACTCGACCCGCCGTAGGGCGTCGGCGGGGCGCAGCCGGGAGGCGCGCCAGCCGCCGAACGCGCCCGCGATCAGTCCGCCGGTGACGGCGAGGCCCACCGCGAGGGCGATCGTGGAGACGCTGACGGGCGCGGTGAGGGCGATGTCGAGCGCGTTCGACGCCGTCTGGCGCCCGCCGCCGGGACCACCCGCGCCCGGGAAGCCGCCTCCGCCGGGGGCGCCGCCGAACCCGCCGCCGGTCGCCCCGACTTCCGCCTGCAAGGTCGGGCTGATCGCCGTGACGGCCCACGCCCCGGCGAGTCCCAGGGCGATACCGAGTGCCCCGCCGACGAGCCCGTTGACCATGGCCTCGCCCACGACCTGCCGGGTCACCCGCCCCGACTTCCAGCCGAGCGCCTTGAGCGTCCCGAACTCCCGTACCCGGCGCGAGACCGCCGAGGAGGTGAGCAGCCCCGCCACCAGGAACGCGGCGACGAGCACGGCCGCGGAGAGCCACTTGCCGACGTTCGACGCGAGGTCGGAGGCGGTGGACAGGGAGCCGGACACGGTGTCGGCGAGATCGGCGGAGGTGGTGACCGTGGTGCCCGGGATGTTCTTCCGGATGGCCGACTTGACGGAGTCGATGCGCTGGGAGTCGCTCGCCCTGACGTAGATCGTGGTGATCTTGTTCTTGGCGTCGCCGAGCGTCTGTGCCCGCTTCAGCGGCATGTAGAGGTCGGCCGCGGCGTCCCCGCTGTCGGGTGTGGCGATGCCGATGACCTCGTACTTCCCGGAGTCGATGGTGACGCTGTCACCCACCTTCAGATCCTTCTCCTCGGCGTACGACCGGTCGGCGACGACGACCCGCGCCTCGGTCTCGGAGGTCTTGAAGGTACGTCCGCCGGTGATCTTCGAGGAGGTCAGCGGGCCGAGGTCCGGCTCGGTGACGTCCGTGCCGTACACCGAGTAGTTGTCGACGTCGAACTCGGCGCCGCCGCCCTCGACGCGCCCCTGCGGCTGCCCGGCGCCTCCGCCGTTCTGTGCGCCGCCGTTCTGCCCGGGAGCGCCCTGCTGCCGGCCGCCCGTGCCCTCGTCCTGCTGGAACTGGCCGCGCCGGAACTGTCCGTCGACCTTGATGACCTGAAGGCTGAGGCCGCCGACGGCGTCCGCGACACCCTGCTGCGCGCCGACCTCGGCGACCGTCGAGCTCGCCAGGGTCTGGAAGCCCTGGACGCGGACGAGGTCGCTGCTCTGCTCCGCGTCCGAGTCCTCGTCCTGTGCGTCGAACTCGAAGCGGGGGCGGTCGGCGCCGTTCTCACCGGGCGCGGCGGCGGCCTTGGTGACGGTCATGTCCGTCCCCAGCCCGTAGAGGGATTCGAGCACCTTGGTCTGGGCCTTCTCCATCCCGGACGACACGGAGCTGACCACGATCACCAGCGCGATGCCCAGCGCGAGCCCGGAGGCGACGACGAGCGCCGCCCTTCTGCGGCGGCGCAGTTCGCGCCTCAGGTAGGTGAGAAACATGGCCGAAAGCTAGGGAGGCCAGGTGATGAGGGGATAAGTCCCCGATAAGAGCCGGATGAGAAGCGGGATGAGAACCCTGTGGCCGGCCCCGGAAACACCGATGCCGCCCCTGGGGGCGGCATCGGCGTCACACGGTCACATCAGGGCGGCCGCGTCCGGTGATCGACGCGGTGCCGCTCGGCCGGCGGTTCAGGCGGCGGAGCCCGCCTTCCAGTCGGCCCAGCTCATGTTCCAGCCGTTGAGGCCGTTGTCCGGGGCGACCGTCTTGTCGCCGGTGTTCTGGACGACGACCACGTCACCGACGATCGAGTTGTCGTAGAACCAGGCGGCCTCGGTGTTGGGGTCGTTGGCGCCCTTGGTGTCGTTCAGACCGACGCAGCCGTGGCTGGTGTTGACGTTGCCGAAGATGGAGTCGGCGCCCCAGTAGTTGCCGTGGAGGAAGGTGCCGGAGGTCGTCAGGCGCATGGCGTGGGGTACGTCCTTGATGTCGTACTCGCCCTTGCCGTCGTCGTCGGTGAAGCCGACCGTCGCGCCGTTCATCCGGGTCTCCTTGAACTTCTCGGAGATCACCATCTGGCCCTCGTACGTCTTGTTCTCGGGCGAGCCGGCGGAGATCGGGATGGTCTTGACGACCTTGCCGTCCTGCGTGACCTTCATCTGCTTGGTCTTGGCGTCGACGATCGAGACCTGGTTGCGGCCGATCTTGAAGGAGACCGTCTTCTGCTGGACGCCGTAGACGCCCTCGGCGCCCTCGACACCGTCGAGCGCGAGCTTCAGCGTGACGGTGGAGCCCTCCTGCCAGTAGTCCTCGGGCCGGAAGTCGATGCGGTTCGCGTTGAACCAGTGCCCGACGACCTCCTGACCGGAGCTGGTGGAGACGGTGATCCCCTTCTGGACGGCGGCCTTGTCGGTGATCGCCTTGTCGAAGTTGATGGACACCGGCATGCCGACGCCGACGGTGGAACCGTCCTCCGGCGTGAAGTTGCCTATGAAGCTGTTGGCGGGCGAGACGGTGGTGAACGCCGCGTTCTCGTGGGCCTCGCGGCCCTCGGAGTCCTCGGCGGTGGCGGTGATCTTGTAGCTGGTGGACCGCTCCAACTGCACGCTCGGCGCCCAGCTCTTCTTGTCCGCGGATATCTCACCCTGGACGGCGGTGCCCTCCGCGGTGGTCATCGTCACCTTGGTGAGCGTGCCCTTGCTCACGACGACCTTGGCGGAGTTGTTGATGGAGGCGTTGTTCGAGCCGTCCTTCGGGGTGATCTTGATGTCGGCCTCGGAGGTCTTCTTGGCCGCCGCCTCGTCGACCTTGGACTGCGAGTCCCCGCCGTCGTTCCCGGACGCGTTGTCGCCGCCGTCTCCGCTGCACGCAGAGAGCACCAGCACCCCGCCGAGCAGTGCGGACGCGACCACCAGGCCCTTGCGCCGCTTACTGTTCGTCATCACACGCTTCTCCATCGTTGCCGAAATCCCCAAGAGCCGAGAATCCCCGTAAGCACTAAAACACCACCACGGCACCGAGCCGTTCCGCTTGGCGCCGATGTGTGGGCTACGCCACTCCGCCTGGACCGGGTCGTCGGCGACCGGCGGCGGTGGTGCGCGAGTGAGCAGTGCGCCCCATGAGACGAGAGAACCCCGGGCGGCGGTTGCCGCCCGGGGTCATGATTCCCCCAAAGCGCCTCAGCCGCGTCCGCGTTCCTCGTCGTCCCCGCCGTCATCATCCTCGTCGAGGCCCCATTCCGGCGAATCGGGGTCGTAGTCGATGCCCTCACTGCTCCAGGAGGCCTGGGCGAGTTCGACACCCGGCACCTCACCGACCAGGTCGAACGGGTCGATCAGATACGCGAGCGCCTCCGCCGTGTCCTCCGTCACCGCGCTCTCGGCGTGTACCCGTTCGTCGCCCGGCATATCGGAATCGTCGGCGATCCGCCGCAACGCGGCGCCGGTGACGGCCTCGACGTTCTCGACCTCCACCACCAACTCCACACGAAGGCGGACAAACTGTGATGTCTCAGCTGTAGTCATGCTTCGGAGCGTACGGCTCGGGGGACCCGCGACTTTCCCGCGACCCGCGCCTTTCATTAGCATCACTGTCCACGGCCAATCCGCCAGCGTCACAAGGGGATCGATATTCCGTGTCCGTAGCACGTCGCGCGTCGCCCACCGCCCGCCGATCGCTGCTGACCGCCACCGCCGCGGGGACCCTTCTGGCTGCCCTGTGGTTCGTGCCGTCGGCCAACGCGACCCAGGAAGCACCGGACATACGGCAGGAGACGGCGACCACGACCGACTCCGACGGGACGGCCGCCTCCGGCTCGGCCGAGGACGGGGAGTCGACGGGCCGTACCACCCAACTCGCCGACACCGGAAGCCCCAACACCACGCCGTACATCGTCGGCGGCACCCTCTTCCTGGGCCTGGGCGCGGGCTTCGTCGCGTACTCCGTGCGACAGGGGCGCCTGGAGGCGTACTGACCCGGCCACCACCGACACGTGTACGCAGTGGGGCACTGCCGGAGTGGCGGTGCCCCACTGCGCGTGGTCGGGGATGTCCGGTCAGGCCAGCGGGCCGGTGACCGACTCGGCGGCCGCGACCAGCCGCCCCTCCCGGACGAACGTGTCGGCGAGGGCCAGGTCGGGAGCGAGGAAACGATCCGGCCCCGGGCCCTCGACGCCGAACTTCCGTACGGCCTCGACGACCGCCCGGGTGGCCGGCGCGGGCGTGAGCCCCTCACGCAGCTCCACGGCGCGCGTGCCGGCGTAGAGCTCGACGGCGAGCACCCGGCTGAGGTTGTCGACGGCGGTGCGCAGCTTGCGGGCGGCCGACCACCCCATGGAGACATGGTCCTCCTGCATGGCGGAGGACGGGATCGAGTCCGCCGATGCCGGGACGGCGAGCCGCTTCAGTTCGCTGACCAGCGCCGCCTGCGTGTACTGCGCGATCATGAGCCCGGAATCGACACCGGCGTCGTCCGCGAGGAACGGCGGCAGCCCGTGCGAGCGGTTCTTGTCGAGCAGCCGGTCGGTGCGCCGCTCGGCGATCGAGGCCAGGTCCGCGACCGCGATGGCGAGGAAGTCCAGCACGTACGCGACCGGGGCCCCGTGGAAGTTGCCGTTGGACTCCACCCGCCCTCCCCCGCTCTCGGCTCCGCTCGAGCGGGAGGTGCCCTCAGGCAGGACCACGGGGTTGTCGACGGCCGACGCCAACTCCCGTTCGGCGACGAGCCGCGCGTGGGCGAGGGTGTCCCGCCCCGCTCCGGCGACCTGCGGGGCGCAGCGCACGGAGTACGCGTCCTGCACCCGCGGCGCGTCGTCCTGGTGGTGCCCGGTGAGCCCGGAACCGCTCAGCACGGCGAGCATGTTGGCGGCGGAGGCGCCCTGCCCCGGGTGGGGTCGGATGGCGTGCAGCTCGGGGGCGAGGACCCGGTCTGTGCCGAGCAGCGCCTCCAGGGAGATCGCGGCCGTGATGTCGGCCGACTTGTACAGCGTCTCCAGGTCGGCGAGCGCCATGACGAGCATGCCGAGCATGCCGTCGGTGCCGTTGAGGAGGGCGAGCCCCTCCTTCTCGCGCAGCTCGACGGGGGCGATGCCGTGCGCGGCGAGCAGTTCGGCGGCCGGCCGTACGACGCCGTCGGGGCCCTCGGCGTCGCCCTCGCCCATGAGGGTGAGCGCGCAGTGGGACAGCGGTGCGAGGTCACCGGAGCAGCCGAGGGAGCCGTACTCGTGCACGACGGGGGTGATCCCGGCGTTGAGGATGTCGGCCATCGTCCGCGCGACCTCGGGGCGTACGCCGGTGCGACCGGAGCAGACCGTCTTCAGCCGCAGGAACATCAGCGCGCGGACGACCTCGCGCTCCACCCTCGGCCCCATGCCGGCCGCATGGGAGCGGACGATGTTGCGCTGGAGCTGGGTGCGCAGCTCCTGGCTGATGTGCCGGGTCGCGAGGGCGCCGAAGCCGGTGGAGACCCCGTAGACGGGGTCCGGTTTGGCCGCCAGCGCCTCCACGATCTCGCGGGCCGCGGCGAGGGCCGCCAGCGCCTCCTCGGAGAGCTCGACCCGGGCGTCGGCGCGCGCCACGGCGACGACGTCGGCGGCGGTGACACCGGACGTCCCGAGCACCACCGTGTCCACAGAGTGCATATCCATATTCAGGATCGTAGGGACTGAATCGTCGAATGTCACGACCGGTCGCGGGAGGGACTCCTTACGCGGCCGCCGATCCATGACACGATCCGCGACATTCGCGGACGAAGCAATTCGCGTAGATCAGAGAATGATCAGAAGTTCTTTAGGGTTCGATCAAAGAACGATCAGAAACTCGCAGGTAACAGACTTTCCGGGTGGGGAGGAGGGTTACGGTCATGACACCTGATGCGTTGACGCCTCACGTGCACGCCCTCCCCTGCGCGCACACGACGAGTCGACGTCTCGGATGACCCCAGGTCCCCACGGCCCCACTCCCCCCTGTCGGCCGTGGGGCCCCTACGGCCCCGGCGACGAAACCCGGGCCGTAGGCGTCCGAGGGCCGCGCGCGACCTCGAACCACCGCGCGGCCCGCCCTAGGACCGGCGCCCCCGAAAGCGGCGCCGGTCCCCGGGGTGTGCCGGGTCGACGGGAGCGGGCGGCCGGTCGGCGAGACGGACCACCGGGTCCTCCTCGCCGTCGCCCTCCCGGCCCGCGACGACCGGCTCGAGGGAACCGGCGGCCTTGGCCCGGTACTGCGCCGCGTCCGCGAGCCGGAACAGCCGCCGGGCCGAGCGCAGCGGCCCGATCGGGTCGCCCGTGGAGGCGACCCCGCACGAGACCCCGTCACCCGGCTCCAACTCCCGCGCCCGTGCGCACAGGTCACCGGCGACCCGCACCACCTCGTCCGCCGACGGGCCCACCGCCAGCAGGCAGAACTCGTCTCCGCCGAGCCGCGCGGCCAGGACATGGGGCAGCTCCGCCGCGCAGCGCGAGAGCACCGACCCGAACCGCTCCAGCACCTGGTCGCCCACGGCGTGCCCAAAGGAGTCGTTGACCTTCTTCAGCCCGTTGAGGTCACAGACCACGAGGCTGATCACCGTGCCGTCACGCCGGTGGGCCTCCATCGCCTCGTCCAGCCGCAGATCGACCGCGCGCCGGTTGCCGAGGCCGGTGAGGGAGTCGGTGAAGGCGAGCCGCCGAGCCTCCTCCAGCCGTTCCGACTGCGCGATCCCGGCCGCGACGACCGAGGCGAGCACCGTCGCGAACGCGGCGTCGCCTCCGTGGAAGACGGGCTGCCCGGCGGGCCGGGCCACATACAGCTCCCCCCACGCCCTGCCGTTCAGCACGACGGGTGCCACCACACAGCAGCCCCGGCCGCGCCGGCGCAGCGCCGCCACCCGGTGATGGCAGTAGCCGCCCCGGCGCCGATCCGCGGCCGGTCCGGCCGCCGTCTCCACCCAGGCGTTGGGCTCACCCCCCTCCAGCCACCGCTCGTGCAGGAACTCCGCGATCTCCGGGAACTCGTGCACGGGGTACGTCTCGTCCTCCGGGAACTCCTCCTCGTCCGCCGCCCGGTTGCCCACGTTCACGAGCACCCGCAGCAGCCCGCGCTCCCGCTCCCACACGGACAGGGCGGCGAAGCTGCCGGACAGGGCCCGGCACGCCCCGTCCGCGGCGGCCCGCCACGACTCACGCGGCGTGTGCGCGGCGGCCATGCCCCGCGCCAACGCCACCACGGCCCTCAGCCGTCTGTCCTCGCCCACCACTCCAGGCTAGGGAGCTTTGGTCTGATTTGAGACGTTGGTGGGGCGAACAGGGGTACGGCTCGGTCATGCGCGCCCCCGGTCACTCGGAACCCGCGGGCCCCCGCTCTTCCCGCGCGCGGGGAACCGCGCCGACACCCCGTCCCGGCCCGTGGGCGAACCACGCGGCCGCCGCCGAGGCCCACCCCGCTCACTCCCCCGGCCACTCCGGCTTGCGCTTCTCGTTGAACGCGGCCACGCCCTCCGCCCGGTCGCCCGAGAAGGCCACCGAGCGCCATGCCGCGTCCTCGACGTCCAGCCCCGCCCGCAGATCGAGCCCGTGCCCGAGCCGCAGCGCCCGCTTCGCCGCCCGCAGCCCCACGGGCGAGTTGGCGGCCATCCGCGCGGCCAGCGCCAACGCCTCCGTACGGTCCTGCCCCTCCTCCACCAGCTGGTCCACCAGCCCCAGCTCCCGCGCCTCCGCGGCCTCCAGCCGCCGCGCGGTGAAGATCAGCTCGGCCGCTCGCGCGGCCCCCACCCGGCGCGGCAGCAACTGCGTACCGCCGCCGCCCGGAATCACCCCCACCGACACCTCCGGCAGCCCCACCACGGCCGTGCGGTCGGCCACGATCACATCGCAGGACAGCGCCAGCTCGAACCCGCCGCCCAGCGCGAAGCCGTGCACGGCGGCGACGGTCGGCATCGGCAGCTCCAGCACGCCGGTGTACGCCGCCCGCGCGACGGGCCGCTGCCGCACCAGCTCCGCGTCGCTGAACGAGTTCCGCTCCTTCAGGTCGGCACCCACACAGAACGCCCGCTCATGTGTCGACGTCACCACGACCACCCGTACGTCCCGGTCGCCGGCCAGCGCGTCGCAGGCGGCGGCGATGGAACGGGCCATGCCGGTGGACACGGCGTTCATGGCCTTCGGCCGGTCGAGGGCGAGCTCGGCGACATGGGCGTGCCGCCGTACGACCACGAACTCGCCGTACCGCCGCTCGCCGCCCGGCCCTTCCGTCACCTCGACACCGACACCCATGACACCCTCCCGGTTAACGCAGGTTAACTACCGTCGTTCCGATCATCGCAGCCCGGCGCGCCCCGCAACACCCCGGACCCCGTCGCGCCCCTCCGATGACGACGCGTTTCGACGCCGCCCGCCCGGCGATCCGGCGGCCCGTTTCCCCGTTCGAGTGACATCCACTCCTTCCCGACCCGCATCGTCCTCCGCGCTGCATAGCCTGCGCTCCGCCAGGCGCACCGGGTGACAGGGGCGCGGCGGGAGGACGGACCATGACGACGAACCCGGTGACCAGACCGGCGACGCCCACCACGGAGACGGTGCCCGGAACACCACCGGCCGCGCCGCAGCCGCGGCCGGAGCCACAGCCACAGCCGCGCCCGCACCCGCACCCGCACCCGCACGGTTCATCGCCCGCGCGGGCCGCGAAGGGCTCGCCCCAGCCCTGGACGCCGACCCGGCCGCCGGCCCCGGACGCCTCTCGACGGCCGTCCATGGCGCAGCCGAAAGCCTCGCCCCGCCCGGACCCGCCCACCCGGCCCCCGGCGCCCGCGACCACCCGGCGACCCCTCACGGCGCAGACTGCCGACGGATCACCCACAGCGCGGACCTCACCCGGACCGCCGAGGCCGCGGACACCGTCGCAAGCAGCCCGGCGAGGCTCGGTGCCATGGGCCCCCTCGGCCGCGCGGGTGACGTCCACGGCGTCCACAGCGTCCACGGCCTCCGCGCGCTCGGCGCCGGGCGCCCATCCGGACCAGCACGCCCCCGTCCGCCTCGCCGCCCGTCCCCGGGGCCGGCACCGGCGCCCGCGCCCCCGGAAGATGCTGTCGGCGCTCGGCGGGATGGCCCTGGTGGCAGGTGTGCTGAGCCTGCTGAGGCCGGCCTCGGACCCGGTCGCCGGAGGAGGCGGCGCTGCCGGTGGCGCGTCCAGGTCGGCGGACGACGTCACGGACGGGTCGAGCGGCACCGGGGCGGCCGTGGGCGGGATGCCGTCGGCCGAAGCGACCGCCGAGGCCGCGATGGGCGACACCGGCCGCAGGCCGACGGCACCGCCGTCACCGGGGTCGGCCACCGCCGTGCCGCCCCTGCGGACCGGCTCCGCCGTACCCTCGATCGGCATCGAGTTCCCCGGCGGCCCCGGCACGCGCCGCGCCCCCGCGGCCAGCGCCTCCCTTCCGGAGACCCCGGCGGCCCCCGAGGGCCCCCGCCGTGCTCCGGCCGGCCCCACCCCACGGCCGGCCGCGCCCGGGCGATCGGCCGCCCCCGGTTCCCCGACCACCCTCGGCGACACGGCCCAGCCGGCCCGACCGCAGCGGACCGGTCTGTGCATGCCGATCGTCGGCCTGTGCGTCGACGACACGCCGGGGGCAGGTGAGACGCCGGGGGGCAGGTGAGGGCGGACATCCAGGCCGACGGGGCCATGACGGGAGCTCACGGCCCCGGCAACCCACGCCGCGCCCGAACCTCACCGCGGCCAGGGCCCGCGCCACGCGCCGGACGCGCACCGCGCCCGCCCTACGGCGCGGGCATGTGCTCCCTGTTTCCGCAGGACACCGCCACCGGCCCCGAGAGCGTCCAGCCGCGGCATCCTGTCCCTCGGCCGTGACCCGGAAGCCCCACTCGGCTTCCGGCCCGGCGGGTACCGCCGGCCCGCTCGCACTCCTCAGCCGGAAGCCCGCCGCTCACCCGGCCACGGCCCCGCGCCCGCGCAGTCGCCGCGCGGCCTACGCCTTACCCGGCCGGCGGGTGAGCAGCCACGGCTGGACCACGCCCAGGCCTCGTACGGGGCGCTGCCACATGGGCTGGAGGGCGAAGCGGTAGGTGGGCGGTTCCTCGCCCTCCTTCTCGGCGGCGGCCGCGGCCTCGGCGGCCTCCGCCTCCGACGCGGGTGCCTCGCCGGTGCGGATGAGTTCCTCGGCGAAGGCGGCGTCGACGAGGACGGCGTCCTTGGGCGCTATCGAGGTGAGCCGGCTCGCGAGGTTCACCGTGGAACCGAACACATCGCCCATCCGGGTCGTGACGGTCCCGAAGGCCATACCGACGCGCAGTTCGGGCATGGTCTCGTCGTTCGCCATGGTCTCGATCAGCCGCAGGGCGATCTCGGCGGCCACACCCGAGTCGTCCGTGGCGTAGAGGACCTCGTCGCCCAGCGTCTTGATCAGCCGGCCCCCGTTCGCCGCGACGAGATCCGCCGCCGTGGTCTCGAACGCCTCGACGAGTTCGCCGAGCTCCTCCTCCTCCATCCGGCGGGTGAGCCGGGTGAAGCCGACCAGGTCGGCGAAGCAGACCGCGAGCCGCCGGTCGACCATCTCCTCGTCGTCGGCGGCCTGCACGACCCGGCCGGTGGCGGCGGCGAGCTGACGCCGCCAGACGTAGACGAGGAACTCCTCCAGCTCCGGCAGGAGCAGCTCGACCAGGGGGTACGTCACCTCGGTACGGGTCATGCCCGGCTCCGGCGGTTCCGTCAGCCCCTCAAGGAAGGAGTCGATCTGCCACTCGGCGAGCCGCGCGGTGGTCTGGCCGGTGGAACGTGCCACCTGCACGGCCATGGCCTCACTGAGCAGGCCCGCCTCGACGAGGCCGGCGAGACGCCGCAGGGCGAGGACGTCCGCCTCGGTGAGCGCCTTGGCCTGGCCGATGTCCGCGAAGCCCATGGCCCGCCAGAAACGGGACGCCAGTTCCATGGACACACCCGCGCTACGGGCCGCCTGGAAGGGGGTGTAACGACGCTCGGCACCGAGGATCAGCCCTTCGAGCCGGAGCGCCAGCGGGTCCTCCTCGCCGCCGTCCGCGCCCTGGGGGTCCGGCGGGTCCACGCGGCCCTGCGCGTCCGTGCCGGTGTCCTCGACGCTCACGCCAGCTGCCCTTCCGATCTCCCGCGGTCACGTACTCGACCGGCCTCAACTCTACGGCAGGTGTGCGCCAGCTCACTCCTTCAGGTGCGATCGGCAGGGGTGGCCCCCTTGACCGTACGGCCCACCGCATCGGTCGGCGGGCGGGCCGGACGCCGTCACCGGGTTCCCGGACAACGGGCGCCCCACACACACCACCAGTCCCTGGCGTCCCCTCTCCTCACACGGCGCGCAGGTGCACGATGTCCCCGGCGCCCACCGGCTCCTGCACCCCGTCCCCGGTGGCCAGCACCAGCCGCCCGTCACCGTCGACGGCCACGGCCTCGCCGACGATCGACCGGTCGCCCGGCAGTTCGGCCCGCACCTTGCGCCCCAGGGTCGCGCACCCCGCCGCGTACGTCTCCTGAAGCCCGCTGGCCGCCGGGTCGCCCCCCGCCCGCCGCCACCGGCCGTACCACTCCTCCAGCGCCCGCAGCACGGCGCGCAGCAGGGGATCGCGGTCGGTGGTCACGGCGCCCGCGAGGGCCAGCGAGCCGGCGGTGGGCACCGGCAGCTCGTCCTCCCGCAGGCTGACGTTGATGCCGATCCCGATGACGACCCCGTCGTCACCGGCGCGCTCGGCGAGGATGCCGCCGGCCTTGCGTTCCTCTCCGCCCACGGTCACCAGCAGGTCGTTGGGCCATTTGAGTGAGGTGTCGACGCCGGCGGCCCGGGACAGCCCGGTGGCGACGGCGACACCGGTCAGCAGCGGCAGCCAGCCCCACTGGTGGACGGGCACCTCGGTCGGCTTGAGGAGGACGGAGAAGAAGAGACCGGAGCGGGGCGGTGCCGTCCACCGCCGGTCGAGGCGGCCCCGGCCGGCCGTCTGCTCCTCGGCGACGAGGACCGCGCCCTCCTCGGCGTCCCCCCGGACCGCGAGATCGACCAGGTCGTGGTTGGTGGAACCGGTGCGCCGCACGACCTCCACATCGCGGTAGAGGCCCCCGTGTCCGCCGTCCCGCACCAGCCCCCGCCGCAACGCGGCACCGTTGAGGGGCGGACGGTCGAGGTCGGACCAGCGGTTGTCGTCTGAAGCATCTCGCGGCGTCATGCAACCCACCCTAGGTGTGGTAAACGCCGCACTGCCGAACGGTAGGGGCAGCACTACGCTACGGATGAGTAACCGCCTCCACTTCTGAGCACGTACCGAGACAGCACGATCCCTCACCCCGAGCAAGCACGCACCCCGAAGTCCTCACGTCCCACGTCCCACTGAGCAGGCAGGGAGCCGCATCCCGATGTCCGAGCCGGAAGAGCCAGCAACCATCGACATCCACACGACCGCGGGGAAGCTCGCGGATCTGGAGCGCCGTATCCACGAGGCGACGCATGCCGGCTCCGAGCGCGCGGTGGAGAAGCAGCACGCCAAGGGCAAGCTGACGGCCCGTGAGCGGATCGAACTGCTCCTCGACGAGGACTCCTTCGTGGAGTTCGACGAGTTCGCCCGTCACCGCTCCACCGACTTCGGCATGGAGAAGAACCGCCCCTACGGCGACGGCGTCGTCACCGGCTACGGCACGGTCGACGGCCGTCCCGTCGCCGTCTTCTCGCAGGACTTCACCGTCCTCGGCGGTTCCCTCGGCGAGGTCTTCGGCCAGAAGATCATGAAGGCGATGGACTTCGCCCTCAAGACCGGCTGCCCCGTGATCGGCATCAACGACTCCGGCGGCGCCCGCATCCAGGAGGGCGTCATGGCCCTCGGCATGTACGGCGAGATCTTCCGCCGAAACACCCACGCGAGCGGTGTGATCCCGCAGATCAGCCTCGTCGTCGGCCCGTGCGCGGGCGGCGCGGTCTACTCCCCGGCGATCACCGACTTCACGGTCATGGTCGACCAGACCTCGCACATGTTCATCACCGGCCCGGACGTCATCAAGACGGTCACCGGCGAGGACGTCGGCTTCGAGGAGCTGGGCGGTGCCCGCACCCACAACGCGACGTCGGGCGTGGCCCACCACATGGCGGGCGACGAGAAGGACGCGATCGAGTACGTCAAGCAGCTCCTGTCCTACCTCCCCTCGAACAACCTCAGCGAGCCCCCGGCCTTCCCCGAACAGGCCGACCTCTCCGTCACCGACGAGGACCGGGAACTCGACACGCTCGTCCCCGACAGCGCGAACCAGCCGTACGACATGCACACGGTGGTCGAACACGTGCTGGACGACGGCGAGTTCTTCGAGACCCAGGCGCTGTTCGCGCCCAACATCCTCACCGGCTTCGGCCGTGTCGAGGGCCACCCCGTCGGTATCGTCGCCAACCAGCCCATGCAGTTCGCCGGCTGCCTGGACATCGACGCGTCCGAGAAGGCGGCCCGCTTCGTCCGCACCTGCGACGCCTTCAACGTGCCGGTCCTGACCTTCGTCGACGTGCCGGGCTTCCTCCCGGGCGTCGGCCAGGAGCACGAGGGCATCATCCGCCGCGGCGCCAAGCTCATCTACGCCTACGCCGAGGCCACGGTCCCCCTGATCACGGTCATCACCCGCAAGGCGTTCGGCGGCGCCTACGACGTCATGGGCTCCAAGCACCTGGGCGCCGACCTCAACCTGGCCTGGCCGACCGCCCAGATCGCCGTCATGGGCGCCCAGGGCGCGGTCAACATCCTGCACCGCCGCACCATCGCGGCCGCCTCCGACGAGGAGCGCGAGGAGGTCCGGGCCCGCCTGATCCAGGAGTACGAGGACACCCTCCTCAACCCCTACACGGCGGCCGAACGCGGCTACGTCGACGCCGTGATCATGCCGTCGGAGACCCGCCGCCACATCGTCCGGGGCCTGCGCCAGCTCCGCACCAAGCGCGAGTCCCTGCCCCCGAAGAAGCACGGCAACATCCCCCTCTAGACCTGACGGGAGCCATCGTGATCAAGGTCGTACGGGGCAATCCGACCCCCGAGGAGCTGGCCGCCGCCCTGGCGGTGGTCCAAGCGCGCGCCGCGGCGGCCGCCACGGAGCCGTCCGGCGCGCCCGCCCCCCGGGACTCCTGGTCCGACCCGTCCCGCATCGCGGCGCACCGCCTGCCGGCCCCGGGCCCCACCTCGTGGAGCCGCACCTACTGGCCCGGCTGAGCGGAACCGCCGACCCCACTTGAGTACGCGTACTCAGGCGTCCGGACCACAGCGCCCCGCACCATCGGATCATGCTGTGGTCCGACCCTGAGAACGAGCCGCCGAAGGAACTCCGAGACACCCAGGACATGCTCCGCCGGCTCGGCATCCTCATGGCCCTGGCCATGCTCCTGGCGATGCTGGTCCTGGGCATCCGCTGAGCCGCCGGGAACGGCGGCGCGGCCACCGTCGGCCGGCATCCCGGCCGCGCCGGCACGGCCGCGCTCCCGACGGACCCCGGGCGCCCGGCCCCCGCGGCTACCCTGACCGCATGACCGAACCGCACCCGCGCCGTCGTCTAGTGCTCGCCTCGCAGTCGCCCGCCCGCCTCAACCTGCTCCGCCAGGCCGGCCTGGACCCCGAGGTGATCGTCAGCGGAGTAGACGAGGACGCCGTCACCGCCCGCACCCCCGCCGATCTGGCCCTCGCCCTCGCCGAGGCCAAGGCGTCCGTCGTCGCGGCGAAGCCCGACGTCAAGGGCGCCCTCGTCATCGGCTGCGACTCGGTACTCGACCTGGACGGCGAAGCCCTCGGCAAGCCCGCCGACGCCGAGGAGGCCACGGCCCGCTGGAAGTCGATGCGCGGCCGCGCCGGAACCCTCCAGACCGGCCACTGCGTCTACGACACCACGACGGGCCGCTACACCTCCGCCACCGCCTCCACCGTCGTCCACTTCGGCGACCCCACCGACGAGGAGATCGCCGCGTACGTGGCCTCGGGGGAACCCCTCTACGTCGCCGGGGCGTTCACCCTCGACGGCCGCTCGGCCCCGTTCATCGACGGCATCGACGGCGACCACGGCAACGTGATCGGCATCAGCCTCCCCCTGGTCCGCCGCCTCCTGGCCCAACTGGGCGTCAACATCACGGACTTGTGGACTCCCCGAGAGCAGTAGAGGCGTCTCAGGGCGCACCGGCGGCCGGCGGCGCGACAGGCGCGGCCGGCGCGCCCCGCTCATCCGCCCTCGGCGCACCCGGGGCACCCGGGTCATCCGCTCCCGGCACACCCTGACCGCCCACGAGCGCGTCCCCGGCGCCCCCCTGCCGGTCGTACGTCATCAACGTGAGCACCACGAGCGCCAGCACGGCCATCATGAAGACGAAGGCCCCCCACCCGACCAGCCCCACGGTGAGGGCGCCGAGCAACCCGTGCACCACGGCCACGCTGATGAGCAGGACACGCCCGAGCCCGGCGGCGGGCCGGTCTCGTATCGCCACGAGCAGCGCGACGACCCCGCAGAACGCGAAGTAGAGCCCGAAGGCGACGCCCCCGGCCTTCGACGAGAGGGACATCGCCTCGGGGTCGAGCCCGGCGAGGGACATCTTCTGCCGGTCGACGACGGTGCCGAGGAACCACTGGAGCAGGGCGATCCCCAGCCCCTCCGCGAACAGCACGATCGCCGTGACCACCGCCACCGGTCTGCGGATCACCGCCACCCACCCACTTTCCCTGCCGCGCCGTTCTCCCCGGGGCACCGTTACCCCAAGTACCTGTTCGAGACATCGCGAACGCTACTAACGGGTAAACCCGGGGACAAGGGTTCTCGCGAGAGCAAAGAATCGTTGGGCCATTAGTAGGGATTCCACAAAGAAACCCAACCGGCCGCAGCATGGCCACACAGAGACCTTGACCACAGTGGAGGGCTAGGGTTTTCGCGTGGAGTCCTGCGTGATGCGGTACGACAAGGGATTTCGCCGGTCGAGCGAGCCTCGATTCACGCTCCGTGTGGGCAAGGTCACCATTGAGGACGGGTCGAAACGCCGTGTCGGCAGTCCCTAAACTCGGCTTGTTTCAAGGAGAGGGAGCCATCGTGCGCAAGGTGTTGATCGCCAACCGAGGCGAAATCGCTGTCCGCGTCGCCCGGGCGTGCCGGGACGCCGGGATCGCGAGCGTGGCCGTGTACGCAGACCCCGACCGGGACGCGCTGCATGTGCGTGCCGCGGACGAGGCGTTCGCCCTGGGCGGTGACACCCCCGCCACCAGCTACCTGGACATCGCCAAGGTGCTCCAGGCCGCCAAGGACTCCGGCGCGGACGCGATCCACCCGGGCTACGGCTTCCTCTCGGAGAACGCGGAGTTCGCCCAGGCGGTCCTGGACGCGGGCCTGATCTGGATCGGCCCGCCCCCGCAGGCGATCCGCGACCTCGGCGACAAGGTGGCGGCCCGTCACATCGCCCAGCGCGCGGGCGCGCCGCTGGTCGCGGGCACCCCCGACCCGGTGTCGGGCGCCGAGGAGGTCGTGGCGTTCGCCGAGGAGCACGGCCTGCCCATCGCCATCAAGGCGGCGTTCGGCGGCGGCGGCCGCGGCCTGAAGGTGGCCCGCACCCTCGAAGAGGTCCCCGAGCTGTACGACTCGGCGGTGCGCGAGGCGGTCGCGGCGTTCGGCCGTGGCGAGTGCTTCGTGGAGCGCTACCTGGACAAGCCGCGTCACGTCGAGACCCAGTGCCTGGCCGACAAGCACGGCAACGTGGTCGTCGTCTCGACCCGTGACTGCTCGCTCCAGCGCCGCCACCAGAAGCTGGTGGAGGAGGCTCCGGCGCCGTTCCTGTCCGAGGAGCAGAACGCCGAGCTGTACCGCGCGTCGAAGGCCATCCTCAAGGAGGCCGGTTACGTCGGCGCGGGCACGGTGGAGTTCCTGGTCGGTGTGGACGGCACGATCTCCTTCCTGGAGGTCAACACCCGTCTCCAGGTGGAGCACCCGGTCACCGAGGAGGTCACCGGTATCGACCTGGTCCGCGAGATGTTCCGTATCGCGGACGGCGAGGAGCTGGGCTACGACGACCCGCCGCTGCGCGGCCACTCGTTCGAGTTCCGCATCAACGGCGAGGACCCGGGCCGCAACTTCCTCCCGGCCCCCGGCACGGTCACCACGTTCACCCCGCCGTCCGGTCCCGGTGTCCGGCTGGACGCGGGCGTGGAGTCCGGCAGTGTCATCGGCCCGGCCTGGGACTCCCTGCTCGCCAAGCTGATCGTCACCGGCGCCACCCGGCAGCAGGCTCTCCAGCGTGCCGCGCGTGCCCTGGAGGAGTTCCAGGTCGAGGGCATGGCCACGGCCATCCCGTTCCACCGCGCGGTCGTGAAGGACCCGGCGTTCGCCCCCGAACTCACCGGCTCGACCGACCCGTTCACGGTTCACACGCGCTGGATCGAGACGGAGTTCGTCAACGAGATCAAGCCGTTCGCCGCCCCCGCGGACACCAGCGAGTCCGAGGACGAGACGGACCGCGAGACGATCGTCGTCGAGGTCGGCGGCAAGCGCCTGGAGGTCTCCCTCCCCGCCGCCCTGGGCATGACCCTGGCCCGCACCGGTCTGGCGGCGGGCGCCAAGCCCAAGCGCCGCGCGGCGAAGAAGTCCGGCCCGGCGGCGTCCGGCGACACCCTCGCCTCCCCGATGCAGGGCACGATCGTCAAGGTGGCGGTCGAGGAGGGCCAGGAGGTCAAGGAGGGCGACCTGATCGTGGTCCTGGAGGCCATGAAGATGGAGCAGCCCCTCAACGCCCACCGTTCCGGCACCGTCAAGGGCCTGAGCGCGGAGGTCGGCGCCTCCATCACGTCCGGCGCGGCGATCTGCGAGATCAAGGACTGAGAATCCGCACACTCCGCGACCCCCGCGCCCGTCAGGGCCGCGGGGGTCGTGTCGTGTCACGTCGTGCCGTGTCGTCGTACCCGCGCAACTCCCCCGGCGGTCCACGAACTCTTAGAGCTCCGAACAGAAGTGGAGCCCGGCTCGCGACGCCTGGCACGCACGCTCGCCGCGTTGCCGGAAGCTCCTGGTAGCCCCGCTACCAGGAGCTTCCGGCGCCTTGCGATCGCACGCACCAGACGCCGCGAGCCGATCGGACTCCACTTCTGTTCGGAGCTCTTAGGCTGAGGAAACCCCAGCGAAGAGAGCAGGTGACACGACGGTGAGCACCGCCCAGGCCGAGCCCCCGGCCGGAGCGCGGCCCCGTGCCGGGGCCCGGCCGCCCGCGGGCACCCGCCCCATGCGAGCCGACGCCCGCCGCAACCACGAGCGCCTCCTCGCGGCGGCCCGTGTCGCCTTCGCCGCCAACGGCACGACGGCCTCTCTGGAGGACATCGCCCGCCGCGCGGACGTGGGGATCGGCACGCTCTACCGCCACTTCCCGAACCGTCAGGCACTCCTCGGCGCGGTCTTCGAGGACGCGGTCCAGGAGTTGCTCGCCCGGGCCCGGGAGCAGCTCGGCGCGCCCCGGCCATGCACGGCACTGGTCACCTGGCTGCGCGACATCATCACTCGTGCGAGTGAATATCGCGGCCTGGCGAAGGCGCTCATGACGGTGTCGTACGCCGACACCCGCACCGGCGAGGACGCCTCGGACCTGGCCCGGTGCTGTGCCCCGATCCGCGAGGCGGGCACTGCCCTGCTCAGGCGGGCGCAGCAGGCCCACGCCGTACGGGACGACGTGTCGATCGGCGATCTGCTCCAGCTCACCCACGCGATCGCGCTGGCGGCCGAGGAGACCCCGGACGACCCGGAGCTGGCCGACCGCCTGCTGACCCTGACCTTGCGGGGCCTGAAGCCCTGACGAGCCCGCCGCCCGCGGACGCCCCGGCCCGGGCCTGGGGTGACGACCCACCCGGCTCCTGGCGAACGGGACGACCACGAGTCCCCCGGCGCCTCCGGCACGGCCAACGGCTACCGGGCGCCCGACGCCCGCCGGCGACGAACACCCGCCGGCGCACCCGACCACTACCCGTACGCCTCCGGCCACCGGCCTACGCCACGAACTGCCCGTGAGCTCGACGCCCTGGCCCAGCCGGCCACTACCGATGGGCCCGACACCCCGGCGTACCCCCGTTCGACGGGGTGCGCGCCCGGCGTCCGATGGCGGCAGCGCGCCCGGGGCTCGTCCGTGGCGGAGCGGCCGGGTTCACCGGCGTCGCAGGTCCGCCACGCGGGCCGCTCGCTCGCGCTCGCCGGTCGGCGGTTCTCCCACCACCGTGGCGCTGCGCAACTGCGGCGCGGTGCCGTGGACCTGGTTCCGGCGGGGGCCCGGGAGCGGCATGTCCCGGCGGGACTGGCGTGCCGGGACGGGCTCCTGGCCCGTGCCGCCCGACGCTCCGGCCACGGAGATCTGCACGCCCTGATCGGCCAGGGCCTGCAACTCGGTCACCGCGCGGTCGTCGTGGCCGGGCGGGTCGTCGGTGACCAGCCGGGTGATGACATCGGTCGGCACCGTCTGGAACATCGTGTCGGTGCCCAGTTTGGTGTGGTCGGCGAGGACGACCACTTCGGCGGCGGCCTGGACCAGCGCCCGGTCGACGGACGCCGACAGCATGTTGGACGTGGACAGACCGCGCTCGGCGGTCAGTCCGCTCCCGGAGAGGAAGGCCTTGGAGACGCGCAGCCCCTGGAGGGACTGCTCGGCACCGGAGCCGACCAGGGCGTAGTTGGAACCGCGCAGGGTGCCGCCGGTCATCACGACTTCCACACGGTTGGCGTGGGCCAACGCCTGGGCCACCAACAGGGAGTTGGTGACGACGGTCAGCCCGGGGACCCGCGCGAGCCGGCGTGCCAGCTCCTGCGTGGTGGTCCCCGCCCCGACCACGATGGCTTCGCCCTCATCGACGAAGCTCGCGGCGAGGTCGGCGATGGCCGTCTTCTCGGCGGTCGCGAGATGAGACTTCTGCGGAAAGCCGGACTCCCGCGTGAACCCGCCCGGCAATACCGCACCGCCGTGCCGGCGGTCGAGGAGTCCTTCTGCCTCCAGAGCGCGCACGTCCCGCCGTACGGTCACTTCGGAGGTCTGGACGACGCGGGCGAGCTCACGGAGCGACACGGCTCCGTTGGCCCGCACCATTTCGAGGATCAATTGGCGACGTTCTGCAGCGAACACGAAACTGACAGTAACGCCAACGACCATCTGCTTTCAGCAGTTTGCGCCGAATAACAGAAGTTGTTCGCACCGTGGGGCGAGAAGTGATATAGGGGCCATCCTGGGCGTAAACGCGACGGGCCCGAGCCGTCGACCGGCCCGGACCCGTCCTCGTACTGCCGTTGACCTCGTCAGACGCCGCCACCCGACTTGCGGGTGTGGAGCTGGCGGGCGACCTCGGCGATCGAGCCCGACAGGGACGGGTACACGGTGAAGGCGTTCGCGATCTGTTCGACGGTCAGGTTGTTGTCGACCGCGATCGAGATGGGGTGAATCAGTTCCGAGGCGCGCGGGGAGACCACCACGCCGCCGACGACGATGCCGGTGCCCGGCCGGCAGAAGATCTTGACGAAGCCGTCGCGGATGCCCTGCATCTTGGCGCGCGGGTTGCGCAGCAGCGGCAGCTTCACTCCGACGGCGTCGATGACCCCGGCGTCGAGGTCGGCCTGGGTGTAGCCGACGGTGGCGATCTCGGGGTCGGTGAAGACGTTGGACGACACCGTCTTCAGGTTCAGCGGGGCCACCGCGTCGCCGAGGAAGTGGTACATGGCGATCCGGCCCTGCATGGCGGCCACGGAGGCGAGGGCGAACACACCGGTGACGTCACCGGCGGCGTACACGCCCGGAGCCGAGGTCCGCGAGACCTTGTCGGTCCAGATGTGCCCGGAGTCCTTGAGCTTGACCCCGGCCTCCTCCAGCCCCATGCCGGCGCTGTTCGGGATGGCGCCGACGGCCATCAGACAGTGCGTACCGCTGATGACGCGCCCGTCCGCGAGGGTCACCTCGACCCGGTCGCCGACCCGCTTCGCGGACTGGGCCCGGGAGCGCGCCATGACGTTCATGCCGCGTCGCCGGAAGACGTCCTCCAGGACGGCGGCGGCGTCGGGGTCCTCGCCCGGCAGCACGCGGTCACGGCTGGACACGAGGGTGACCCGGGAGCCGAGGGCCTGGTAGGCGCCGGCGAACTCGGCACCCGTGACACCCGAACCGACCACGATCAGCTCTTCGGGCAGCTCGTCGAGGTCGTACACCTGCGTCCAGTTGAGGATCCGCTCCCCGTCGGGCTGCGCGTCGGGCAGCTCACGGGGGTGGCCGCCGGTGGCGATGAGGACGGCGTCGGCGATCAGGGTCTCCTCGGACCCGTCCGCCGCCCTGACGACGACCTTGCGCGACCCGTCCAGGTCCTGCTGCCCCTCCAGCCGCCCGCGCCCGCGCATGACCCGCGCGCCGGCGCGCGTCACGGAGGCGGTGATGTCATGCGACTGCGCCAGCGCGAGCCGCTTCACACGCCGGTTGACCTTGCCCAGGTCGACCCCGACGACACGCGCGGGCGTGTCGATGTGCGGGGTGTCGTCGGCGACGATGATGCCCAGCTCCTCGTACGACGAGTCGAAGGTGGTCATCACCTCGGCGGTCGCGATGAGCGTCTTCGACGGCACGCAGTCGGTCAGCACCGACGCCCCGCCCAGACCGTCGCAGTCCACGACGGTCACCTCCGCGCCGAGCTGCGCGGCCACCAGCGCCGCCTCATAGCCGCCGGGTCCGCCACCGATGATCACGATCCGAGTCACGTACTCCATTCTCCCGCACGAACCCCGATGCGACGGAGTCGGGGTACGCCGGCCCCGGCAACGGCACGGGGAAGCCCGCCCTGGAGACGCTCGGACGGCAGCGGGGAGCCGCTCTCGAGTGGCGCTCGGGCAACCGGGGAGCGGCCACGAAAGCCCCCGGCACCGAGGACCCGGCCGCGAAAGCACCCGGGCACCGAGAAGCCACCGGAACGCGCTGGGACCCGAGGAGCCGCGCCGTGGGCGGTCGGGCACCGAGGAGCGGGCCCGAGGGCGCTCATGCCCCGGGGGAACCGGCCGCGAAGAACAGGCGGGCGCCCGCACGACCGCCGCCCGACGGCCCACGCCGAGACGCGCGGGATCGGCCCCGAGGGCCATCCAGGGGCGCGGGGAACTGCGCGACCAGCCACAACGGACCCGCACCCCGCCGACCCACCCACTCCCCTTCACCCCCTCCCGCCCCGCCCCACCCAGCGGAGCGCTTACGCTCTCCCCCATGTCGCTCTACGCCGCCTACGCCGGCAACCTCGACGCCCGTCTGATGTCCCGCCGCGCCCCCCACTCCCCGCTGCGCGCGACCGGCTGGCTGAACGACTGGCGCCTCACCTTCGGCGGCGAGCACATGGGCTGGGAGGGCGCGCTCGCGACGGTCGTCGAGGCCCCCCGCGCCCAGGTCTTCGTCGCGCTGTACGACATCGCCCCGATGGACGAGGAGGCGATGGACCGCTGGGTGGGCGTCGGCCTCGACATATACCGCCGGATGCGCGTCCGCGTGCACACCCTGGAGGGTGAGGAACCGGCCTGGGTGTACGTCCTGAACGGCTACGAGGGCGGCCTGCCCTCCGCCCGCTACCTGGGCGAGATCGCCGACGCCGCGGAGTCCGCGGGAGCCCCGCACGACTATGTGATGGAGCTCCGCAAGCGACCCTGCTGAGAAGCGGCCCCGGCCGCCTCACCGAGGGTCCGCGGCGCCCTCGGCCCGCTTCCCGGGCCCCCGGGCGGCCGGCCCGGCACCCTTTGGCGGGAAACGACAAGACAACGATCCCAAACCCGTGAGGCTTGTCATCTACGCGCGTAGGCCCAGACCGGATACCCTCGTCGCGTGAACGCTTCTCTTCTTCCGGACGACATCCAGGGCGACCCCTACGCCGCCGCCGACGCCGCCGCCGTGCGCCTGCGGGAACTCACGGGCGCCGAGAACCACGACGTCGCCCTCGTGATGGGCTCCGGCTGGGCCCCGGCCGTGGACGCGCTCGGCGCCCCCGAGGCCGAGTTCCAGGTCACCGAGCTGCCCGGCTTCCCGCCCCCGGCGGTGGAGGGCCACGGCGGCAAGATCCGCTCGTACCGGATCGGTGACAAGCGCGCGCTCGTCTTCCTGGGCCGCACCCACTACTACGAGGGCCGCGGTGTCGCCGCCGTCGCGCACGGCGTCCGTACGGCCGTCGCCGCCGGCGTCAAGACGATCGTGCTGACCAACGGCTGCGGTGGCCTCCGCGAGGGCATGCGCCCCGGCCAGCCGGTCCTGATCAGCGACCACCTGAACCTGACCGCGACGTCACCGATCGTCGGCGCGAACTTCGTCGACCTGACGGACCTGTACTCGCCGCGGCTGCGCGCCCTGTGCAAGGAGATCGACCCCACCCTGGAGGAGGGCGTCTACGCGCAGTTCACCGGCCCGCACTACGAGACCCCGGCGGAGATCCGCATGGCCCGCGTCATCGGCGCGGACCTGGTCGGCATGTCGACGGTCCTGGAGGCCATCGCCGCGCGCGAGGCGGGCGCGGAGGTCCTGGGCATCTCCCTGGTCACCAACCTCGCCGCCGGCATGACCGGCGAGCCCCTCAACCACGAGGAGGTCCTCCAGGCGGGCCGCGACTCGGCCACCCGGATGGGCGAGCTGCTGACGCAGGTGCTGGACCGCCTGTAGCCGCGCGGCGGAGCTCGGGGGCTCGGGTACGTCGGCGACCGCGGGTGGTATGTGGTTGTTCGCGCAGTTCCCCGCGCCCCGCCCAACCGATCCGCACCCCCGAGCCACCCAACCGATCCGCACCCCCGAGCCACCAGGCGCCCGGCCCCGAACCCCGACGCTGACGAACAAGAGAGGTTGGACCCCGACGTGCAGGACGAACTCATCGCACGGGCCAGGACATGGCTCGCCGAGGACCCCGACGCGGAGACCCGCGAGGAACTCGCCGGGCTCATCGACGCCGGGGACACCGCGGAGCTCGCCGCACGCTTCAGCGGCACCCTCCAGTTCGGTACCGCCGGCCTCCGCGGGGAACTCGGCGCCGGCCCCATGCGCATGAACCGCTCGGTGGTCATCCGCGCGGCGGCCGGTCTCGCCGCGTACCTGAACAAGAACGGCGCCGCCGGCGGCCTCGTCGTCATCGGCTACGACGCCCGCCACAAGTCGGCGGACTTCGCCCGCGACACCGCCGCGGTCATGACCGGCGCCGGTCTGCGCGCCGCCGTCCTGCCCCGCCCGCTCCCGACCCCGGTCCTGGCCTTCGCCATAAGGCACCTGGGCGCGGTGGCCGGGGTGGAGGTCACCGCCAGCCACAATCCGCCCCGGGACAACGGCTACAAGGTCTACCTCGGCGACGGTTCGCAGATCGTGCCCCCGGCCGACGCCGAGATCGCGGCCGAGATCGACGCCGTACGCTCCCTCGCCGACGTCCCCCGGCCCGACGGCGGCTGGGACACCCTCGACGACAGTGTCCTCGGCGCCTATCTGGCCCGCACGGACGCCGTCCTCGCCGAGGGCTCCCCGCGGACGGCGCGCACCGTCTACACGGCGATGCACGGCGTCGGCAAGGACACCCTGCTCGCCGCGTTCGCCCGGGCCGGTTTCCCCGAGCCGGCGCTGGTGGCCGAGCAGGCCGAGCCCCACCCCGACTTCCCGACCGTGGCCTTCCCCAACCCGGAGGAGCCCGGCGCCATGGACCTGGCCTTCGCCAAGGCCCGCGAGACGGACCCCGACCTGATCGTCGCCAACGACCCGGACGCCGACCGCTGTGCCGTGGCCGTCAAGGACGGGTCGGACTGGCGGATGCTGCGCGGCGACGAGGTGGGCGCGCTCCTCGCCACCCATCTGGTCCGGCGCGGCGCGCAGGGCACCTTCGCCGAGTCGATCGTCTCCTCCTCCCTCCTCGGCCGGATCGCCGAGAAGGCGGGCCTGCCCTACGAGGAGACCCTCACCGGCTTCAAGTGGATCGCCCGCGTCGACGGCCTGCGCTACGGCTACGAGGAGGCCCTCGGCTACTGCGTCGACCCCGAGGGCGTCCGCGACAAGGACGGCATCACCGCCGCCCTGCTCATCACGGAGCTGGCCTCGCAGCTGAAGGAGGAGGGCCGCACCCTGCCGGACCTGCTCGACGACATCGCCGTGGAACACGGTCTGCACGCCACCGACCAGCTGTCCGTCCGCGTCGAGGACCTCTCGGTCATCGCCCGCGCCATGGAACAGCTCCGCGAGCAGCCGCCGACCACCCTCGCGGGCCTCGCCATCACCAGGGCCGAGGACCTCACCCGGGGCACGGACAAGCTGCCGCCCACGGACGGTCTGCGCTACACGCTCGACGGCGCCCGGGTGATCGTCCGCCCAAGCGGCACCGAGCCCAAGCTCAAGTGCTACCTGGAGGTCGTGGTCCCGGTCGCCACCCACGCCGACCTCCCCGAGGCCCGCGCGACGGCGACGGACCTGCTCGCCAAGATCAAGCAGGACCTCTCGGCGGCAGCGGGCATCTGAGCGCCCGGCAGCCCTCCCCGAACAGCACGGAAGCCCCGGCCGCACCGGCCGGGGCTTCGCCCGTTCCTCCCGCGGCCGGCTCCCTACGGCACCAGCACCAGCGCCGCCACCCACACCAGCCCCAGCGCCGCGCCCAGCGGCCACAGCGCCCGGCCCCGTTCGCGCTCACCGCTCTCCTCCGTGGGCCGCAGCGCCGGGTCCTGCCACATGGCGGTGATCTCGGCGGCCGTCCGCTCGTAGGGGTGGACCAGCCCGAACCGCCGCTCCAGCCCGGCCCAACGGGGCGCGTGCACCCGCCAGGCCGCGCCGAACCGGGGCCGGCGGCTGTCCACCTTGAGCTCGCCGCGCTCGCACCTCACGGTCATGAGGTGGTCCCACTCGATGTGCCGGACGCCGCGCATGCCGTTGAACCACAGTCCGTCCCGGTCGGCCGTGATGCGCCATGCGGCCATGCCCGGCAACAGCAGCACGCCGATGAGCCCGAGGAGGACGCCCGGGACATACCGCCAGGCGCCGCCCTCGCTCAGCACCAGGATCGACGCCCACACCACGATCACCAGGCAGACGGCCCGGTCCGGCCAGCCGGCCCGCCACCGCCGTACCGCCCCGGAGGCGAGCCTCTCGGTGATCCCGTCGGCGGCGGCCGCGCGCCGGTCCGCGTAAGCCGCGGCCCGCCGGGCCCGCGCCTTCTCCGCTCCGAGCCGCAGCCGTACGGCGCGGTCGGACAGGGCCCGCACGGGCACGATCGAGGACTCCACGACGACCTCCTCGTCCCCGGAACCGACCGCTTCCGGCTCCCCCGCGTCGCGCGCCGCCCCGGCTCCGTCCGGCCCCTCCGGTCCGGCGTCCCGCTCCGAGCCCTCCGCCGCGTCCGCGAGCCCGCTCTCGACCCCGCCGCCGTCCCTGTCCCCGTCCTCGTCCTCGTCCGCCCCGCCGCCCGCGTCCTCGGGTGCGCTGACGATCACGAGTTCGCCGCCGTCGTACGGCGCTCCGTAGAGCACGGCCTCGCGCAGCGGTCCGGGCTGGGCCACCTCGTCCGCGTCGCCGTCGAGGGAGTCGAGGAGCGCCTCCAGCTCCTTCTCCTCGAGCAGGCGGTCCTCCTCGTCCTCGTCCTCGTCATCGTCGTCGTACCACTCCTCGGCCGTGACGGTGAACATCGGCCGCAGCGCCGCCACGTCGTCGGCGGTGAAGACCTCGACGTCACCGTTCACGCCGTCGCGCACCAGGACCCTCAGGACCGGGACGGGGGCGCCCCGCAGCCCGGCGGCGCGGCGCCGGGCGAGGCGGCCGGAGGCCAGCGAGGTGAGCCCCCAGCCGACCACGAACCACCCGGCCAGCATGGCCTCGCGCCGGTCGGTGGCCGCCTCCCACCCGGACGCGACGACGATGAAGCCCCCGCCGAGCGCCGCGAGCACCAGCCCCAGCGCGATGAGGAACCGTCCCCGCCGCAGCGGCCCGACCCCCTCCGGCACGACGGCGGTGACGCCCTCGGCGGCGCTCTCGGCCCACTGCCGCTGCATCCGCCGTGCGCTCATCCGGAACTCGGCGAGGGCCCAGGCGGCGTTCACGAGGAGGAAGCCCACGAGGACCGGCAGGTCGTGCGTGCCGCTGTACCAGGCGAGGACGAGGGTCAGCACGGGACCGGAGACCCGCAGAACCTCGGGGCGCGCCAGGGTCCACACCAGGTGCAGGGGGACCAGCGCGGCGAGTGCGGGCGGCACGTCGCGGGAGTTGGCCAGCCAGAACCCGGCGGTCAGGCCGACCATGGCCAGGGCGAGCAGGTGCAGGGACCGCATGCGCACCGGCACCCACACCGGGGGCTGCGCCCGCGCCCACAGGCTCGCCTTCTCCCCGCTCCAGGCCGGGCAGCCCTCGGGCACGGCGGACTCGGGCAGCCGTCGCGACGGCCGCCCCGGGGACTCGATATGGGTGCTCATCGCTACCTAGCCACTCGGACCGCAACGGTGTTCGTCATTCGTATGACCGTACGACCCACGCCTGACGAGCCCTCAGTACGGGTGCCCTTCGAAGCGGGGAACGGCGGGTTCCGGAGCGCTTGCGCACCGTTTCCTGCGCCTTTGCGCGCCGTTCGAGGCGATGTCGGGCCGATCGCAGAGCCCTTGCGAGCCGTTCCGGGGTGTTCGAAGGCCGCCTCGGAGCTTCCGGGCGGCCGGCGGCGTCGCGCGCCCTCCCGCGCTCACCCCAGCGCGATCAGGATCGCCAGCAGCACGGCTCCCGCCGCCGCGGGCCCCATGATCTCCCAGGCCCAGCGGACGCTCGGCGCTCCCTGCGACCCCGGCGCGTCGGCGCGCGCCTCGCACAGCTCGCGCAGTTCGGCCATGACCTGGTCGGTCTCGGCGCGGACGGTCCGCGGCTCCAGCGACGTACGCCCGCTGCTGTCGCCCTTGGCGGCCCTGCCGGCCTCCCGGGCCTGCTGCCGGGCGGCCTTCTTGCGGGCGCGCAGGGACACGGGGACGGCCCAGAGCTGGTACTTGGTCCCGGCCTCGTCGATCACCTCGTTGGAGTAACCGGAGCGAAGGGAGACGACGGAGGCCCAGGGCAGTTCGATCACACGGAACGGGTTGCGCACCCGGAGCCGGTCGTCGTTGGCGAAGACGGCGGGCCGTACCGAGAAGGCCACCACCAGCGGCACGGCCAGCAGCATCGCCGCCAGCGCCAGCCAGGGTGTACGCCCGTCCCCGGTGATCACCGCGTCCGCGCCCAGCCAGCCGAAGAGGCCCAGAAGCAGCACACCGCCCACGAGGCCACCGGGCGACCGGTAGGCGCGGTCCTTGTAGACGGGTTTGGCGGGCTGCGGGGCCGCCGCCGGCGTCTGCTGCGGGGCCGCCGGGGGCTTCCGCTGCGGCCGGGCTTTCGCGGCCTCGGGAGCCCGCTCGGCCTTCGGGGTCTCCGAGGACGGCGTGCCCTCCGATGACGTCGAGGCCTCCGAGCGCTTCCGGGATTCCGGCTGCTTCTGGGACGACGGTCGATCCGGGGTGGTCATGCCCCGATTCTGCACGACACCGTTTCCTGAACGCCGAGCGGGAGTGGCCCCTGCCCCCGGGGCCGGTGCGGCTTCTGCGCAGTCAGCCCCGAGGGGTTCGTCCCCGCGCACGGCCCCCGGCCGCCTCCCTGACCAGGGGCCCGGACCCCGCCCGGTGCCGGACGCCACCCCTCGGCATTCCGCTCGACGAGAGTTCGGGGGTGTACACCCGCTACGCGCGTAGATATGCTCGTCTGGTGACCATGTCCACAGCCGCACCCCACGTCCTAGCCGACGCCACCGCGTCCGACAGCACACTGCGCCGCTTCCTCCACGGACTGCCCGGTGTGGACGCGGTAGGCCTGGAGGCGCGCGCCGCCTCCCTCGGCACCCGTTCCATCAAGACGACCGCCAAGGCGTACGCCATCGACCTGGCCATCTCCATGGTCGACCTGACGACGCTGGAAGGCGCGGACACCCCGGGCAAGGTCCGGGCACTCGGCGCCAAGGCGGTCAACCCCGACCCCACCGACCGCACGACCCCGTCCACAGCGGCGGTCTGCGTCTACCCCGACATGGTCGCCACCGCCAAGGCGGCCGTCGCGGGTTCGAGCGTGAAGGTCGCCTCGGTCGCCACCGCCTTCCCGGCGGGCCGCGCCCCCCTGTCGGTCAAGCTGGCCGACGTCCGGGAGGCGGTGGCCGCCGGCGCCGACGAGATCGACATGGTCATCGACCGGGGCGCGTTCCTCGCGGGCCACTATCTGAAGGTCCACGACGAGATCGTCGCCGTGAAGGAGGCCTGCGGCGCCGCGCGCCTGAAGGTCATCTTCGAGACGGGCGAGCTCTCGACGTACGACAACATCCGCCGCGCCAGCTGGCTCGGCATGCTCGCGGGCGCGGACTTCATCAAGACCTCGACCGGCAAGGTCGCGGTCAACGCCACCCCCGCCAACACCCTCCTCATGCTGGAGGCGGTCCGCGACTTCCGCGCCCAGACCGGCGTCCAGGTCGGCGTGAAGCCGGCCGGCGGCATCCGCACGTCCAAGGACGCGATCAAGTTCCTGGTCCTGGTCAACGAGACGGCGGGCGAGGACTGGCTGGACAACCACTGGTTCCGCTTCGGCGCCTCCTCGCTCCTCAACGACCTGCTGATGCAGCGCCAGAAGCTGGCCACCGGCCGCTACTCCGGCCCCGACTACGTGACGGTGGACTGATCACCATGGCATCCGTATTCGAGTACGCCCCGGCCCCCGAGTCCCGCGCGATCGTCGACATCGCGCCCTCGTACGGCCTGTTCATCGACGGCGAGTTCGCCGAGGCGGCGGACGGCAAGGTCTTCAAGACCGTCAGCCCCGCCTCCGAGGAGGTCCTCTCCGAGATCGCCCGGGCCGGCGAGGCCGATGTCGACCGCGCCGTGCAGGCGGCCCGCAAGGCGTTCGAGAAGTGGTCGGCGCTGCCCGGCTCGGAGCGCGCGAAGTACCTCTTCCGCATCGCCCGCATCATCCAGGAGCGCAGCCGTGAGCTGGCGGTCCTGGAGACGCTGGACAACGGCAAGCCGATCAAGGAGACCCGCGACGCCGACCTGCCCCTGGTCGCCGCGCACTTCTTCTACTACGCGGGCTGGGCCGACAAGCTCGACCACGCCGGCTTCGGCGCGAACCCCCGGCCGCTGGGCGTCGCGGGTCAGGTCATCCCGTGGAACTTCCCGCTGCTGATGCTGGCGTGGAAGATCGCCCCGGCCCTGGCCACCGGCAACACGGTCGTCCTCAAGCCGGCCGAGACCACCCCGCTGACGGCGCTGTTCTTCGCGGACATCTGCCGCCAGGCGGGCCTGCCCAAGGGCGTCGTCAACATCCTCCCCGGTTACGGCGACACGGGCGCCGCCCTGGTCGCGCATCCCGACGTGGACAAGGTGGCCTTCACCGGCTCCACGGCCGTCGGCAAGGAGATCGCGAAGACGGTCGCGGGCACCCGCAAGAAGCTCACCCTGGAGCTCGGCGGCAAGGGCGCGAACATCGTCTTCGACGACGCCCCGATCGACCAGGCCGTCGAGGGCATCGTCAACGGCATCTTCTTCAACCAGGGCCAGGTCTGCTGCGCGGGCTCCCGCCTCCTGGTCCAGGAGTCGATCCAGGACGAGCTGCTGGACTCCCTGAAGCGCCGCCTGTCGACGCTCCGCCTCGGCGACCCGCTCGACAAGAACACGGACATCGGGGCGATCAACTCCGAGGAGCAGCTGACCCGGATCACCTCGCTCGTCGAGAAGGGCGAGTCGGAGGGCGCCGAGCGCTGGTCCCCGGCGTGCGAACTGCCCGCCGCGGGCTACTGGTTCGCCCCGACGCTGTTCACGAACGTCACCCAGGCGCACACCGTCGCCCGCGACGAGATCTTCGGCCCGGTGCTGTCGGTGCTGACCTTCCGCACTCCGGACGAGGCCGTCGCCAAGGCCAACAACACCCAGTACGGCCTCTCGGCGGGCATCTGGACCGAGAAGGGCTCCCGGATCCTGGCCGTGGCGAACAAGCTCCGCGCGGGCGTCGTCTGGTCCAACACGTTCAACAAGTTCGACCCGACCTCGCCGTTCGGCGGCTACAAGGAGTCGGGCTTCGGCCGCGAGGGCGGCCGCCACGGCCTGGAGGCGTACCTCGATGTCTGACCGTTTGAGCGTCTTCAAGACCTACAAGCTGTACGTCGGCGGGAAGTTCCCGCGTTCCGAGAGCGGCCGGGTGTACGAGGTGACCGACGCAAAGGGCAAGTGGCTGGCCAACGCACCGCTCTCCTCCCGCAAGGACGCCCGTGACGCGGTCGTCGCCGCGCGCAAGGCGTTCGGCGGCTGGTCCGGCGCGACGGCGTACAACCGTGGCCAGATCCTCTACCGGGTCGCGGAGATGCTGGAGGGCCGCAAGGGCCAGTTCGTCCACGAGGTCGCCGACGCCGAGGGCCTGTCGAAGTCGAAGGCCGCCGCCCAGGTGGAGGCGACCATCGACCGCTGGGTCTGGTACGCCGGCTGGACCGACAAGATCGCCCAGGTGGTCGGCGGCGGGAACCCGGTGGCGGGCCCGTACTTCAACATCTCCACCCCCGAGCCGACGGGCGTCGTCGCCGTGGTGGCCCCCCAGGAGTCCTCCTTCCTGGGGCTGGTCTCGGTGGTCGCCCCGGTGATCGCCACGGGTAACACCGCGGTCGTGATCGCGAGCGAGAAGTCCCCGCTCCCGGCGCTGTCGCTGGGCGAGGTGCTCGCCACCTCCGACGTGCCCGGCGGCGTCGTGAACGTCCTGTCCGGCCGTACGGCGGAGATCGCGGCGCCGCTCGCCGCCCACCAGGACGTCAACGCGATCGACCTGGCCGGCGCGGACGACGTCCTCGCCAAGGAGCTGGAGATCGCCGCGGCCGACAACCTGAAGCGGGTGCTGCGTCCACAGCCTGTGGACGACTGGTCGGCCTCTCCGGGCATCGACCGCATGACGGCGTTCCTGGAGACGAAGACGGTCTGGCACCCGACGGGGTCGCTCGGGGCGTCGGGCTCCTCCTACTGACGAACGCGCCGGCACTCGCGGACCGGCCGCGGACGACCCCCGTCGTCCACGGCCGGTCGCGCGGTCTCCCTGCACCCGCCGACCGGTGGCCGGGCCCGGCGCGGGCCAGGCGACCACTTTCCGGCTACTCACGGCAACGGTTCCCGCACGTCTGGTAGTCGGGGTGTGATGTGCGCTCCAAGGGCGACCCGCCGGCTCGGCGGGAGCCGCGCCATGCCTCACACTGGACTCTCGTGAGTTCACATCCCCCGATACCGACCCGGGTCGTCCTGCTGTCCGGTCCGTCCGGCTCAGGCAAATCCCTCCTCGCCGCCCGCTCCGGTCTGCCCGTGCTGCGGCTCGACGACTTCTACAAGGAGGGCGACGACCCGACGCTGCCCCTGGTGGCGGGCAGCACGGACATCGACTGGGACCATCCGCTGTCCTGGGACGCGGACACCGCCGTCGCGGCGATCGAGGAGCTGTGCCGCACAGGCCGTACGACCGTGCCGACGTACGACATCTCGCTCAGCGCGCGGACCGGCGCGGAGACCCTGCACATCGAACGGACCCCGCTGTTCATCGCCGAGGGGATCTTCGCCGCGGAGATCGTGGGACGCTGCCGTGAACTCGGCGTCCTCGCGGACGCGCTGTGCCTGACCCGGGGTCCGGTGACGACGTTCCGCCGCCGCTTCCTGCGCGATCTGAAGGAGGGGCGCAAGTCGGTGCCCTTCCTGCTGCGGCGCGGCTGGCGGCTGATGCGTCTGGAGCGCTCGATCGTGTCCCGGCAGGCGGAGCTGGGCGCCCACCCCTGCGACAAGGACGAGGCGCTCGGACGGCTGGCGTCGGCCGCCGCGGGCCGCCGCACGCAGGCGGCGGCCTGAGGGTTGACACACAGAAGCGGGACCGGACGGACCCCCCGGCCCTCCGGTCCCGCTTCCCCCGTTGTCCCCCGTCGTGACCCCGTGTCCCCCGTGGTCCCGTCGGTTCTCCCCCGGTTGTCGCGGCGGCGCTCCCCCGCGCCACCGCGATCTCCCCTGGATCCCCCGTGATCCCCCGTGCTTCCCCCCGCTTACCCTGCTCCCCCCAGACCCTCAGGCGACAAGCTCCCCGAAGGACTCCTCCTCGTCACGGCCGAAGCTGAGGACCTCGTCCTCGCGCAGGCGGCGCAGGGACCGCCAGATGCTCGACTTCACCGTGCCGACACTGATGTCGAGGATCTCCGCGATCTCCGGGTCGGTGCGGCCCTCGTAGTAACGCAGGACCAGCATCGTCCGCTGGAGTTCGGGGAGGCGGGCGAGCGCCTGCCACAGGACGGCGCGCAGTTCGGTGCCGCGCATCGCGTCCGTGTCGCCGGCGGTCTCCGGCAGCTCCTCGGTCGGGTACTCGTTCAGCTTGCGGCGGCGCCACGCGCTGATGTGCAGGTTGGTCATGGTGCGGCGGAGGTAGCCCCCGACCGCGGCCTTGTCACTGATCCGGTCCCACGCCCTGTACGTCGAGAAGAGGGCGCTCTGGAGGAGGTCCTCGGCCTCGAAGCGGTCACCGGTCAAGTGGTAGGCGGTTGCGTACAGGGAGGCACGACGCTCCTGGACGTAGGCGGTGAACTCCGCCTCCGACACAGAACGGCGCTCCCCCGTGCCCTCCCCGTACGCGGCCCCCGTTCCCCCGTGGGCCACCCCCGTGGCGCTTCCCCCCAGCTGCGCGTCAACCACCGACATGCAGGGCTGAAGCCCTTGCTGCGCATACGTGGTGTGCTGACGCCCGGTGCCGCGAGCGCACCCCCGCCCTCCCCCACGCTCGAACACGCTCGCACGGGAGGGACCCCCATCGGCACCGGACTTCTCCGTGCTCCGGATGACGTCGTGGAGACGCGTGACAACTGCGCTAGTGCTGGTGCTGTGCAGCGTGTTCATCTCGCGCCCCCCGTCGTGGAGTTCCGGTCTCTCGCCCCGCTCCGGCGCTTGACCGCCGCGGTGCTTCCTGCCTGTGCCGAAAAGATTGCCCGGCCACTTTCATCGCCGTGTCCGCCGACTGTCACAGACCTGTCACAGGGGCGGGTCCCAGCGAGGACACAGGGCGGTCACAGAGAAGAGTCGTACGGCTACGCGGGCGGGACGATCGTGTGCGGGTGTCGCGTGGGAGCGCTTCAACGGTCGATTCGTGGCCATGCCATGGGCCAGAATGAGCCCGTGCCTTCCCTGTTGCTGATCGAGGACGACGACGCCATCCGCACGGCCCTGGAGCTCTCACTGACGCGCCAGGGGCACCGTGTCGCCACCGCCGCCACCGGCGAGGATGGTCTCAAGCTGCTGCGCGAACAGCGGCCTGATCTGATCGTTTTGGATGTGATGCTGCCCGGCATCGACGGCTTCGAGGTGTGCCGTCGCATCCGGCGCACCGACCAGCTGCCGATCATCCTGCTGACCGCCCGCAGCGACGACATCGACGTCGTGGTGGGACTGGAGTCCGGCGCGGACGACTATGTGGTCAAGCCCGTGCAGGGGCGGGTGCTGGACGCCCGGATCCGCGCGGTGCTGCGGCGCGGTGAGCGCGAGGCCAACGACGCGGCCACCTTCGGCAACCTCGTGATCGACCGCGCGGCGATGACCGTGACGAAGAACGGCGAGGACCTCCAGCTGACGCCGACCGAGCTGCGGCTGCTGCTGGAGCTGAGCCGGCGCCCCGGACAGGCCCTGTCCCGGCAGCAGTTGCTGCGCCTGGTCTGGGAGCACGACTACCTGGGCGACTCCCGTCTGGTCGACGCGTGCGTCCAGCGGCTGCGCGCGAAGGTCGAGGACGTGCCGTCGTCGCCGACCCTGATCCGTACGGTGCGCGGTGTGGGCTACCGGCTGGACGTTCCTCAGTGACAAAGGCTCGAGGGGGGATCCGCGGCTGGTCCGCGACGCGTACGAAGGTCCAGTCCCGCATCCGTTTCACCAGCCTGCGGCTGCGTCTGGTGGTGGTCTTCGGGCTGGTGGCGCTCACGGCCGCCGTGTCGGCGTCCGGTATCGCGTACTGGCTCAACCGCGAGGCCGTGCAGAGCCGTGCGCAGGACGCGGCGCTCAACGACTTCGAGCGCGAGCTGCAGAGCCATGTCAGCACCCTGCGCCCGAACCCGGCCCAGGACCAACTGCGGATCGCCGCGCGCAAGATGGCCGACGGCGGTGAGCGCTTCGGCGTGCTGCTCGTCGACGAGGACGCCGACGGCAGGACGGTGTCCGGCTCCTCGACCGACAACGCGCTGAACGGGTTCTCCCTCGCGGACGTGCCCGCGTCCCTGCAGAAGGCCGTCAACAAGCGGCAGAAGATCACCTCGGGCAACCAGCATCCGTACCACGTGTACTGGCAGCGCGTCATCGACGGGGACACCCCGTATCTGGTGGGCGGCGCGAAGATGATCGGCGGCGGCCCGACCGCCTATATGCGCAAGTCGCTGGAGAAGGAGGCGGAGGACCTCAACTCGCTGGCCTGGTCGCTGGGGATCGCGACGGCTCTGTCGCTGATCGGCTCGGCGCTGCTCGCGCAGGCCGCCGCGACGACCGTGCTGAAGCCGGTGCAGCGCCTCGGCGTCGCCGCCCGGCGGCTCGGCGAGGGCAAGCTCGACACCCGGCTGCGCGTCTCCGGCACGGACGAACTGGCCGACCTCTCCCGGACGTTCAACCTCGCGGCGGAGTCCCTGGAGAAGAAGGTCGACGACATGAGCGCCCGCGAGGAGGCGTCCCGCCGCTTCGTCGCCGACATGTCGCACGAGCTCCGTACGCCGCTGACGGCGATCACCGCCGTCACGGAGGTGCTGGAGGAGGAGCTGGACGCGGAGACCGGCAGCGTCGACCCGATGATCGAGCCCGCCGTACGTCTCGTGGTGAGCGAGACACGGCGGCTGAACGACCTGGTCGAGAACCTTATGGAGGTCACCCGCTTCGACGCGGGCACGGCCCGGCTGGTCCTGGACGACGTGGACATCGCCGACCAGATCACCGCCTGCATCGACGCCCGCGCCTGGCTGGACGCGGTGGAGCTGGACGCCGAGCGCGGCATCATGGCCAACCTCGATCCGCGCCGCCTGGACGTGATCCTCGCCAACCTCATCGGCAACGCCCTCAAGCACGGCGGTTCGCCGGTACGGGTCTCGGTGCGCGAGGAGGGCGAGGATCTGCTGATCGAGGTGCAGGACCACGGTCCCGGTATCCCCGAGGACGTCCTCCCCCATGTGTTCGACCGCTTCTACAAGGCCAGTGCCTCTCGTCCGCGCTCCGAGGGCAGCGGCCTCGGCCTGTCCATCGCCCTGGAGAACGCCCACATCCACGGTGGCGGGATCACCGCCGCCAACTCCCCCGAGGGCGGCGCGGTGTTCACCCTCCGCCTGCCCAGGGACGCCGCCCCGCTGATCGCACGGGAACGCGACGGGGACCAGGGCGACGGCACGGAGGACACCGAGGGAGACGGGCAGTGACGATACGAGAGGTGCCCGCGAGAGAGATACGCGCCCGCGAGATACGGACCCGAGGGGGACGAGGACGGGCCGCGCGGGTGAGGGGCATACGGATCCTGGCCGCGGGCGGGGTGCTCACCGGGCTGCTGGCGGGCTGTGGGATCCGGGCCACCCAGGTGCCGACGGACTTCGGCCCGGCGCCCTCGATGGTGCCCTGTGAGTCGTCCGTGAAGGACATCACCACGCAGGCCAACCCCTCCGGTACGCCCGTCGAGGTGTTCCTGCTCTGCTCCGGGGCACTCGTCCGGGTCGACCGCTCGGTGCGGGTGGCCGACGGCACGGACGAGGCGAGACGGCGCGTGGTGGTCGCCCAGGGACTCCTCGACGCCCTGGGTGAGACGCCGTCGGGTGCGGAGGACGAGGCCGGCTACCGGACGGCCGTGCCGTCCGGCATCACGGTGACCGGCCCCCGCCCGGACGACCCGGACGACGCCCTGCGGCTGTCCACCACCCCCGACGCCCTGCCCAGGTACGCCCTCGCGCAGATCGTGTGCACCTTCGCGGACACGGCGGCCACCGGCGACAACGGCTCGGTCGTCCTGGGCAGTACCAGCGCCGACTCGCTGCGCCGCTACGAGTGCACCTCGGACGTCCGGTCGGATCCGGGGGCGGGTATACCGCCCTCGACGGAGGTCGGGGTCTCCTGAGAACGGCCGACGCCCCGGGACCGCCGGAAAATCCGCCGGAACCGATCGCGCCGGAGGGCGCGTCTTGGGGGGCGTGCAGCGTCAAGGTACGAGCGGCGGGAGTGCCGCGGTCCGTGTTCGTGCGGCGGGGGGTGTCCTCCTCGCCGCACATCTCGCGGTCGTTGCCTGGATCACGCTGCGTCCGCTGGACGTCACCTGGGTGAGTCCGATCAACATGCGGCCCTTCGCGGGGATCAGAGCGGATCTGGCACTGGGCTGGCCGGAGGCGGCCCTGCGGATCGGCGAGGGGCTCGCGCTGCTGGCACCGCTCGGTGTGCTGCTGCCCCTGGTGCACGGCAGGCTGTCGGTGTCGCCCGTTGCCTCGCTCGCCCGGTCGGTCGCGGCCGGGGCCCTGCTGTCGCTGGCCATCGAGCTGTTGCAGACCGGGGTGCCCGGCCAGGTCGTGGACATCGACTCGATCCTGCTGAACGCGGTCGGTGTGGGTCTCGCCCATCTCGCCGTCGTCCCGGCGGCCAGGGCCGCGCTGCGCCGCCGGGCGGAGACCAGGGTCGGGGCGGACCACCGCCGGGAAGAGCCTTCTCAGGGTCGGACCCCGACGATTCCCAGGGTCGGAATGGCTCCGTAGAGGGACGCTTCGTCCGCTTCGTCCGCGTAGCGTCGATGGTGTGGAGAAGACAGCGGCGGCCCGGAAGAGGCCCCGCTCCCACCACCGGCCACGGCCGGCGCCCTACGCTGACGAAGGAGCCCCTCATGAGCCGCCTTGCCCGCCCCGCGGAGGACCGGATGATCGGCGGAGTGTGCGCAGCGCTGGCACGGCGCTTCGGCACCTCCGCGACCACGATGCGTGTGCTCTTCCTCGTGTCGTGCCTGCTTCCGGGCCCGCAGTTCCTGCTCTACATAGCCCTGTGGATCCTCTTCCCGTCCGAGGGAAAGACCCGCACGGCGTGGTGACGCGCGTCCGCCGACAACGCCCGTGGGGCGCACCCTCGCAACGGTGCGCCCCACGGGCGTAGGAATCGATCGGTCCGCTCAGGCACCGACGGGCAGGCCGCTCGCGCCGGCGCCCTTCGCGGGCAGGGTCTCGCCGGCCGGGAGACCGCCGAGCAGTCCGCCGGCCGGGGCGGCCGGCCCCTCGGCGACGGGGTCGGTGACGGCGGGCTGCGCCGACTCCAGCCCGGCACCGAGCGCGCGCTGCCCCTGGGTGACGGTCTCGCCGGCACCCGGCACCTTCGACGCCTTCTCCATCGGCAGCGACTGGGCGGCGGTACCCACGGCCTGGGAGGCGTCGGGAGCGGCCGGCACGCTCGGGGCGGCGTTCGCGGCGCCCGCGCCCACAGCGGCGATGGCGGCACCGAGGGCGGCGACACCGAGGGTCTTGGCAGCAGACTGCTTCATAGTGAATGCGTCCTTGGAATGCGTTCGACGGTGGAGCGGTGTCGAAACGTAAACACCAAAGTCCCGCCGGAGGCAAACATCGACAACCGGTCGCGTCGCCCTCCATGCGGCCGTAGCCCGAAGCGATGATGGGGCTTCAGTCGTTGACGGAACCACTGGTAGACGGTGCCTGACGGAACAGCCATTCGGATTTCAACTCGGCATATCCGGGTTTGATCACGTCATTGATCATGGCCAGTCGTTCATCGAAAGGAATGAACGCCGACTTCATGGCATTGACCGTGAACCACTGCATGTCGTCGAGCGTGTAACCGAAAGCCTCGATCAGGTGCCCGAATTCGCGGCTCATGCTGGTGTGGGACATCAGCCGGTTGTCGGTGTTGACCGTGGCGCGGAAGTGCAGCCGCCGCAGCAGCCCGATGGGATGCTCGGCATACGAACGGGCGGCGCCCGTCTGAAGGTTGGAGCTCGGGCACAGCTCCAGCGGGATGCGCTTGTCGCGGACGTAGGAGGCGAGACGGCCGAGCTTCACCGAGCCGTCCTCGTGGACCTGGATGTCGTCGATGATCCGGACGCCGTGGCCGAGCCGGTCGGCGCCGCACCACTGCAACGCCTGCCAGATGGAGGGGAGTCCGAAGGCCTCCCCGGCGTGGATGGTGAAGTGGTTGTTCTCGCGCTTGAGGTACTCGAAGGCGTCGAGGTGCCGGGTGGGCGGATAGCCGGCCTCGGCGCCTGCGATGTCGAAGCCCACGACGCCCAGGTCGCGGTAGCGGTTGGCGAGTTCGGCGATCTCCAGGGCGCGGGCGGCGTGCCGCATGGCGGTGAGCAGTGCGCCGACCCGGATGCGGCGCCCGGCCTCCCTGGCCCGGCGCTCGCCCTCGCGGAAGCCCTCGTTGACGGCCTCGACGACCTCTGCGAGGTCCAGTCCGCCGTCGAGGTGCTGCTCGGGGGCGTAGCGGACCTCGGCGTAGACGACACCGTCCTCGGCGAGGTCCTCCGCGCACTCGGCGGCGACCCGGAAGAGCGCGTCGCGGGTCTGCATCACGCCGACGGTGTGGGAGAAGGTCTCCAGGTACCGCTCCAGGGAACCGGAGTCGGCGGCCTCGCGGAACCAGACGCCGAGCCGGTCGGGGTCGGTCTCCGGAAGCCGGGGGGTGTAGCCCGAGGCGTGGGCGAGTTCGACGACGGTGCCGGGGCGGAGCCCGCCGTCGAGGTGGTCGTGCAGCAGAACCTTGGGCGCCCGGCGGATCTGGTCCGAGTCCGGGGTGGCTCCGGTCCGGTCAGTCTGGTTCGTCATTTTCGCACCATATCGCCTACGCGCGTAGAGCACCTGTCGGGCGGCTCCGTCGATACCCAACGGTGACCCGCAGGACGGGTGGCGTACACCATCTCTTCTGACACTGTTCTGTCATGGCGCAGCAAGCAATGCCGGTACGAACGCCCCGACTTGGGCGGGCGTTCGGCCCGGAGCCGAGCACGGTCGGCGGAGTGGTCCTGCTTCTCCCGGCCGGCGACGAGGCTTCCACCCGCAGACCCTCCCCCGTGGTCGCCACCGCCTCGGTGCGCGCCCTGGGGCGCCGACTCGCCCGCGCGGGGCGCGACGAGGGCCTGGCGACCCATGTCGTGCACTACCGCCACCGCGGCTGGAACGGCACCGAGGCACGGCTCGCGCGGGACGCCGAGTGGGCGGCGGACGAGGTGGTCCGGCGTTACGGCGACGTGCCGGTGTGTCTGGTGGGGCTCCACATGGGAGCACGCGCCGCGCTGCACGCCGGCGGGCACGAGGCCGTCAACTCCGTGCTGGCGATCGCTCCCTGGCTGCCGGAGGAGGACGCGGCCGCGCCGCCCGAACCGGTGAAACAGCTCGCGGGGCGGCGGGTGCTGATCGTGCACGGCACGAACGACGAGCGGGTCGATCCCGAGCTGTCGTTCCGGTTCGCCGCGCGGGCGAAGAAGACCAACCCCGACATCTGCCGGTTCGAGGTGCACGCGGACCGGCACGGGCTGACGCAGTACCGGGACGAGGTGCACGCGCTCGCCGTGGATTTCGTGATGGGCGTGCTCTTCGGGCGGGCGTTCTCGCGCCCGGTGGAGGACGCGCTCGCCGCACCGCCGCCGCTGGGGCTGCGGATGCCGCTGGCCTCCGGGTTCGGGGCGGTCCGCTCGCGGTGGGGTGGCTGAGCCGGGACAACCCTCAGGGGCTGTCGTGGAGGAGGCGGCCCTTTCTCGACAGCAGGAACTTCTTGAAGGCCGCCACCGGGGGTGTGTCCGGGTGTCCGGCCAGCCAGGCGACGCCGATCTCCCGGGCCGCGCGGGGCGCGGTGACCGTCAGCTCCACGACGCCCGGCCTCGGGACGGCCGGCGGGGGCAGGAGCGCCACACCCAGGCCCGCGGCCACGAGGCCGCGCAGCGTCTCGGCCTCCTCGCCCTCGAAGGCGATACGGGGTTTGAAGCCCGCCTGTTTGCACAGGTCGTCGGTGATGCGGCGCATGCCGTAGCCGGGTTCGAGGGTGACGAACGTTTCGTCGGCGGCCTCGGCGAGGCGAACGCGTTTGCGGGCCGCGAGGCGGTGGTCGGCGGGGACGACGAGACGGAGCTTCTGCTCGTCCAGGCGGCGGGCGACGAGGTCGGGGGCGTCCGGGACGGGTGAGGTGAGGCAGAGGTCGAGTTCGCCCGCGCGCAGGCGTTCGATCATGGCCTCGCCGTAGTTCTGGACGAGGCTGAAGCGGACGCGGGGGTGCTCGGCGCGGAACGCCTGGAGGAGGCCGGGGACGGTCTCGGCACCCATCGTGTGCAGGAAGCCGAAGGCGACCTTTCCGGTGGCCGGGTCGGCGTCGGCGCGGACCTCGTCGGCGGCGCGCTCGATCTCGGCGAGGGCGCGTTCGACGGAGGCGTGGAAGGTGCGGCCGGCATGGGTGAGGGAGACCGTGCGACCGCGCCGTGCGAACAGGTCGACGCCGAGTTCCTGTTCGAGCCGGACCATGGCCCGCGACAGGGTCGACTGCGGGACCTGCATCTCCTGCGCGGCCCGGGTGACGTGCTCGGTGCGGGCGACACCGGCGAAGTAGGCGAGGCGGGGGGCGAGCCGCAGGACGATGTCCTCGATGTCGACCGCTCCCGAGCCCTCGGCGCTCCGGTCACGGTCGTTGGCATAGGCATGGATTTGTTTTGTGTCACTGGACTGTGACAGCCGCCGCTCTGACCTCTGCTCATGCATCACGGGAACGATTATGGGGGTTCCATGCATTGGACGGATGAGCGAGGCCGTACGTAATTTCGAGGCATGCCTTCCGCCAGTACCGGGGCGTCCACCACCGTGGACGCCGTCCCGGCCGTCCCCCGCACGCCGTCCGTCCCCACCCCCCGTGAGACCGCCGCCGATTCCCGCGTGGCGCCGGGAGGTCCCGGCTACCGCAGGATGAGCCTGGCGCTGTTCCTCGCGGGGGTCGCCACCTTCGCCCTCCTCTACTCCACGCAGGCCCTGCTGCCGCTGATCTCGGCCGACTTCGGGGGAACGGCGAGCTCCGCGAGCTGGACGGTCTCGGCGGCGACCGGTGCGCTGGCGCTCTTCGTACTGCCGATGAGCGCCCTGTCGGAACGGTTCGGGCGGCGCGCGGTGATGACCGCGTCGCTGGTGGTCGCGGTCGGAGTCGGTCTGCTGGTCCCTCTCGCACCCTCGCTGGGCGCGCTGGTGGCGCTGCGTGCGGTGCAGGGTGCCGCGCTGGCCGGGGTGCCGGCCTCGGCGACGGCCTATCTCGCCGAGGAGGTCCGGCCCAAGGCCCTCGTCACCGCGATCGGTCTCTTCGTCGCCGGCAACAGCGTCGGCGGCATGAGCGGGCGGGTCGTGACCGGCTGGGTGGCGCAGGAGTGGGGCTGGCGGGTCGCGCTCGGTGTGCTCGGGCTGATCGCGGTGGGGTGCGCGGTGGCCTTCCGGCTGCTGCTGCCCGCGCCGAGGCACTTCGCGGCGGGCTCGCTGCGGCCGGCGGTGCTGGCCCGTACGGTCCGTTCGCATCTCGGCGACCCGCTGCTGCGGCGGCTGTACGCCATCGGCGCGCTCTTCATGACCGTCTTCGGCGGTGTCTACACCGTCATCGGCTACCGGCTAACCGAGGCCCCGTTCTCGCTGCCGCAGGGTGTCGTCGGGTCGATCTTCCTGGTGTACCTGGTCGGTACGGTGTCCGCCTCGACCGCGGGGAAGCTGGTGGCGCGGCTGGGACGGCGGGGCGCGCTGTACCTGGCGGGCGGTACGACGACGGCCGGACTGCTGGTGTCGCTCTCCGGTTCGCTGCCGCTGGTGCTGCTGGGGCTGGTGCTGATCACCGCCGGGTTCTTCGCGGGGCACGCGGTGGCGTCGTCGGCGGTCAGCCACACGGCGAAGAAGGGGCGGGCGCAGGCGTCCGCGCTGTACCAGTCGGCGTACTACGTGGGGTCCAGCGCGGGCAGCACGCTCGGGGCCGTGGCGTTCCACGCGGGCGGCTGGCTCGGGACGGTGTCCATGGGGCTGCTGGCGGTGCTGGGTGTCGTGGCGATCACCGTGGTGGGGTCGCGTGCCGCACGGGTGCAGCGGAGGCTCGCCACCGTCTGACACACCTCCGGGTCCTCCCGGCGACAGCCCGCTGACCTGGCCCTCTTCCGCTCCGGGGGCCATTGTCAGTGGGCTGCGGTAGCTTCCGGAGTGTTGGCGCGCAAAGGCGCGTGTGACGAAGTGAGCCACAGGGGTGGGTTGGCCATGGGTGACGGTACGGCGACGGCGACGGCGGATCTCGACGTCAGGCTGGAGAAGTACCGGGTCGAGCTGACCGGGTACTGCTACCGGATGCTCGGCTCGTCCTTCGAGGCGGAGGACGCCGTGCAGGACACGATGATCCGGGCCTGGCGGAGCTACGAGAAGTTCGAGGGCCGCTCCTCCCTGCGCTCCTGGCTGTACCGCATCGCGACGAACGTCTGCCTGGACATGCTGACCGCGGGGAACAAGCGGGCCCGCCCCATGGATCTCACCGAGTCCACCCCCCTCGCCCGGGCCGCCCTCGCCCCGCGCCCCGACAACACCTGGCTGGAGCCCGTCCCGGACGCCCGGGTGCTGCCGACCACCGCCGATCCGGCGGAGGCCGCCGTGGCCAAGGAGTCCGTGCGGCTGGCCTTCGTCGCCGCGCTGCAGAAGCTGCCCGCCAAGCAGCGTGCCGTGCTCATCCTGCGTGAGGTGCTGGCCTGGAAGGCGAGCGAGGTCGCCGAGCTGCTGGACACCTCGGTCGCCTCGGTGAACAGCGCGCTCCAGCGGGCCCGCGCGACCCTCGGCGAGGGCGGCGACCGGACGGCCGAGGGCGAGGTCTCCGACCCGCTGGACGAGGAGCAGCAGAAGCTGCTGGAGCGCTATGTCGCCGCCTTCGAGGGGTACGACATGACGGCGCTGACCGCCCTGCTGCACGAGGACGCGGTGATGACGATGCCGCCGTTCGACCTGTGGCTGACCGGGACGAGCGACATCACCGGGTTCATGACCACGCTGGGTGCCGCCTGCGCCGGCTCGCACCTGGTGCCCGTCGCGGTGAACGGCCTGCCGGGCTTCGCGCAGTACAAGCCCGACGAGGAGAAGGGCGGCTTCACCGCCTGGGCCGTGCAGGTGCTGGAGATATCAGCGGGCCGGATCGCCGGGTTCCACTGCTTCCTCGACACCGCCCGCTGGTTCCCCCTCTTCGACCTGCCCCTCCACATCGAGGCCAAGCCCGACCAGGCGCAGTAGCGCGCACAGCGCCGGGTCGGGGTCCCTGAGCCGTATGCGGCCCCCGGACCGTCTCGCCGCGAGCTGCAGCCGGGCCAGTACGTCGACGGCGCCCAGGCCGGGCGGCCCGATCCCGGCGACGTCGCACACCACGACGCCGCCGGCCCGGCTCGCCTCCAGTCGCGCGCGCACCTCGTCACAGAGCCCAGGCACCTCGTCCCGGGTGACGGGGCCCGGCAGCACGAGTACGGCGGGTGTCGTCGCATCCACGATCGGTAGACCGGACCGGTCCCCGGAACTCATCGCGGACACGACGACAGCGGAGTCGACAGCGACGCGGCCCGCTCAGGCGATGCGGTCCAGCACGATCGGGTTCGGGGTGAACGGCGTCCCCGCGGCCGCGATGTCGTACGACCCCTCCATGGCCTCCAGGGCGTACCCGAACCGCTCGGGGGTGTCCGTGTGCAGGGTGAGGAGGGGCTGGCCCTCGGTGACGGTGTCGCCGGGCTTGGCGTGCATCTCGACGCCGGCGGCGGCCTGCACCGGGTCCTCCTTGCGGGCGCGGCCGGCGCCGAGTCGCCAGGCGGCGATGCCGATGTCGTAGGCGTCGAGGCGGGTCAGGACGCCGGAGGAGGGGGCCTTGACGACGTGCTGCTCGCGGGATGTGGGCAGCTCCGCGTCAGGGTCGCCGCCCTGGGCCGCGATCATGCGGCGCCAGGCGTCCATGGCGGAGCCGTCGGCCAGGGCCTTCGCCGGGTCGGCGTCCTTCACACCGGCCGCGTCGAGCATCTCGCGGGCCAGGGCGATGGTCAGCTCGACGACGTCCGCCGGGCCGCCGCCCGCGAGGACCTCGACCGACTCGCGGACCTCCAGGGCGTTGCCGGCGGTCAGGCCCAGCGGGGTGGACATGTCCGTCAGGAGCGCCACGGTCTTCACACCGTGGTCCGTGCCCAGGCCCACCATCGTGGAGGCCAGCTCACGGGCGTCCTCGATGGTCTTCATGAAGGCGCCGCTGCCCACCTTCACGTCGAGGACCAGGGAGCCGGTGCCCTCCGCGATCTTCTTCGACATGATCGAGGAGGCGATCAGCGGGATGGCCTCGACGGTGCCGGTGACGTCGCGGAGCGCGTACAGCTTCTTGTCGGCGGGGGCCAGGCCGTCGCCCGCCGCGCAGATCACCGCGCCCACGCCGTCCAGCACGGACAGCATCTCCTCGTTGGAGAGGAGCGCGCGCCAGCCGGGGATGGACTCCAGCTTGTCCAGAGTGCCTCCGGTGTGGCCGAGGCCGCGGCCGGAGAGCTGGGGGACGGCCGCGCCGCAGGCCGCCACCAGGGGCGCCAGCGGGAGGGTGATCTTGTCGCCGACACCGCCGGTGGAGTGCTTGTCGGCGGTCGGCAGGGACAGCGAGGAGAAGTCCATGCGCTCGCCCGAGGCGATCATCGCGGCGGTCCAGCGGGCGATCTCGCGGCGGTTCATGCCGTTGAGCAGGATCGCCATGTTCAGGGCGGCCATCTGGTAGTCGGCGACCTCCCCGCGGGTGTACGCGTCGATGACCCAGTCGATCTGCTCGTCGCTCAGCTCACCGCGGTCCCGCTTGGTGCGGATCACGGAGATGGCGTCCATCGACAACACAGTCATGGCTTTCCTTTCGAGGGTTTTCGAAAGCGACCCGGTGAGGATCGGAAAGGGCGCGGCCCCTCCGACCGGTCGTCAGGAGGGGCCGCACGGGAGTTACTTGGTGAGATGGTCCGGGCCGAAGGCCTGGGGCAGCATCTCCGAGAGAGGGAGGATCCCCTCGGGGGTTTCCAGCAGGAGATCCGGTCCGCCGAACTCGTACAGCAGCTGTCGGCAGCGGCCGCACGGGACGAGGATCTCGCCCTTGCCGTCCACGCAGGTGAAGTGCGTGAGGCGGCCGCCGCCGCTGTTCTGCAGCTCCGAGACCAGACCGCACTCCGCGCACAGTCCGAGCCCGTAGGAGGCGTTCTCGACGTTGCAGCCCGAGACGATCCGGCCGTCGTCGACGAGCGCCGCCACGCCGACCGGGTAGCCGGAGTACGGGGCGTACGCCCGGGACATGGCGTCCCGCGCCACCGTACGCAGCTTGTCCCAGTCGACGGCGGTCACTTGCCCTGTCCCTTCCGGTACGGCAGGCCGTCCGCCTTCGGCATGCGCAGCCGCTGCGCGGAGAGCGCGAGGACGATCAGGGTGATGACGTACGGGGTGGCGGCGACGACCTGGTTCGGGACCTCGTTGGTGGTGGCGTACCAGGTGAACACCAGGGCGCCGATGACGGCGGTGATCAGGGCTTGGACGAACTTCTTGCGGACCGCCAGCCAGATCGCGCCGATGAGCAGCAGCAGCGCGCCGAGCAGCAGCAGGGCGTGGACGTTCTCCGAGCCGCCGCGCAGGTTGAGGCTGTCGGTGTAGCCGAACAGGCCGGCGCCGAGGGCGAGGCCGCCCGGCATCCAGTTGCCGAAGATCATCGCGGCGAGGCCGATGAAGCCGCGGCCGCTGGTCTGGCCCTCCAGGTAGAAGGGGTTGGCGACGATGGAGAGGAACGCCCCGCCGAGGCCGGCCAGACCGCCGGAGATGATCACGGCGATGTACTTGTACTTGTAGACGTTGACGCCGAGGGACTCGGCGGCGATCGGGTTCTCACCGCAGGAGCGCAGCCGCAGACCGAAGGCGGTGCGCCACAGGATCCACCAGGTGGCGGGGATCAGGGCGACGGCGACGAGGGTCAGCCACGAGACGTTGGTGACCAGACCGCCGAGCAGGCCGGCGAGGTCGGAGACGAAGAACCAGCCCTTGGCGTTGAGTTCGGTCAGCGCGGTGGACAGTCCCGGGATGGTGAAGTCACCGATGGACTCGACCGGCGGGGACTGCTTGGCGGAGCCGCCCTGGTGGCCCTCGAAGGCGAGGGGCGCGAGGTAGCGGGTGGCGCCGAGGGCGAGGATGTTGATGGCCACACCGGAGACGATGTGGTTGACGTTGAAGGTGACGGTGACGAAGGCGTGCAGCAGACCGCCGATCGCGCCGCCGGCGATGCCGACCAGGACACCGGTCCACGGGCCGTACTGGAAGCCGGCCCAGGCACCGAACCAGGTGCCGAGGATCATCATGCCCTCGAGGCCGATGTTGACCACGCCCGAGCGCTCGGCCCACAGACCGCCGAGACCGGCGAGGCCGATCGGGACGGCCAGCTCCAGCGCGGTGGACATCTGGCTGACGTTGGTGATGCCGTCCGCGCCGGTGATGATGCGGACGATCGAGGTGAGTGCCAGGACGCCGGAGATGACCAGCAGCAGCACGGGCAGCGACATCTTGCGCCCGGTCCGGGCGGTCGGCTCCAGCGAGGGCTGGTTGAGGTCGGTCGCGGTGGTGCTCGTGGTCATCGGCCAGCCACCTCCTTCGTGGTGTTGTTGTCCGCGCCGAGGACGTTCCCGGCGGCGAGCTCGGCGCCGACGCGGCGCTGCTGGCGGCGCAGGCCCCACTCACGGACCGTCTCGTAGGAGACGACGACCGAGAGCACGATCAGGCCCTGCATGATGACCGCGATCTCCTTGTCGTAGCCGTGGAAGTCCAGCTCGGGCGAGGCCTTGTCGAGCCAGGCCCACAGCAGGGACGCGAAGGCGATGCCTACGGGGCTGTTGCGGCCCAGCAGGGCGATGCCGATGCCGAGGAAGCCGATGCCCGTGGGGAAGTTCAGGCTGTAGGTGTGGGTGTCGCCGAGCAGGATCGGCAGACCCGCGAGGCCCGCGACACCGCCGGAGATCAGCATGGCGGTGAGGATCATCCGCTTGGGGTCGACACCGCTGGCCGCGGCGGCGGTCTCCGAGGCGCCGGAGGCGCGCAGGTCGAAGCCGAAGCGGGTGCGGTTGATGACGACCCAGTAGCCGACGCCGAGCGCGACCGCGAGGAGGACCAGGCCGTAGATCTCGCCGGCGGCGCCCATGTCGATGCCGGGCACCCAGCCCGACTCGGCCATCTCGCCGGTGGTGTTGTTGTTGCCGACCTTGACGCCGAAGACGTTCGGCAGCCAGAGGTAGCCGATGACGGAGGTCGCGATCGCGTTCAGCATGATCGAGGAGACGACCTCGCTGACGCCGCGGGTGACCTTGAGGACACCGACGATGGAGGCCCAGAACGCGCCGGTGCAGATCGCGGTGAGCATCAGCAGCGGGATCTGGAGGAACGCCGGCAGGTCCACGTGGGCGCCGACGATCGCGGTGATCATGGCGCCGAGCAGGTACTGGCCGTCGACACCGATGTTGAACAGGTTCATGCGGAAGCCGATGGCAACCGCGAGGGCCGCGATGTAGTACAGCGACGCCTGGTTGATGATCCGGACCTGGATGTCCGAGAACGAGGCCTGCTCGAACATGATCGCGAACGGCTCGACCGGGTTCTTGCCGGACGCGAGCAGCACGATCGCCGTCAGGATGAAGGCCACGGCCAGGGCGAGGACCGGTCCGGCGACCGCGAGGAGCACCCGCTCCTTGTCGAACTTCTTCATCACTTGGCCTCGCCTTCCGGAGACCCGGATGCCTTGCGCAGGCCGGGAGTCTCGGGGGTCTCATCGTGTTCGAGGTGACCGGTGACGGCACCGGTCATGGCGGAGCCGAGCTCCTCGGGGGTGACGGTGGCCGGGTCGGCGTCCGCGACCAGCTTGCCGTTGTAGATCACCCGGAGGGTGTCGGACAGGCCGATCAGCTCGTCGAGGTCGGCGGAGATCAGCAGCACGGCCAGGCCTTCGCGGCGGGCCTCCCGGATCTGGTCCCAGATCTGGGCCTGCGCGCCGACGTCCACACCGCGGGTGGGGTGGGCGGCGATCAGGAAGCGCGGCTTGTGGCTCATCTCCCGGCCGACGATCAGCTTCTGCTGGTTGCCGCCGGAGAGGGAGGCGGCCGTGACGTCGATACCGGGGGTGCGGACGTCGTACTCGGCGACGATCCGGCGCGTGTCCTCCTGGGCGGCCTTCGGGTCCAGCCAGACGCCCTTGGCGTTCGGCCGCTCGGTCACATGGCCGAGGATACGGTTCTCCCAGAGGGGGGCCTCCAGGAGCAGACCGTGCCGGTGGCGGTCCTCGGGGATGTAGCCGACACCCTGCTCGCGGCGCCTGCGGGTGGGCCACGCGGTGATCTCGTCGTCGGCCAGGGTGATGGTGCCGGAGTCGGCGGCCTTCAGGCCGATCAACGCGTCGACCAGTTCGGTCTGGCCGTTGCCCTCGACCCCGGCGAGGCCGAGGACCTCGCCCGCGTGGATGGTGAAGCTGATGTCGTCCAGGAGGGCCTTGCCGCCGGGGGCCGCGAGACGGAGCTTGTCGACGGTCAGGACGGGACGGTCGGTGACCGTGGACTCGCCGGTCTCCGGGGTGGGCAGCTCGCTGCCGACCATCAGCTCGGCGAGCTGCCGCGAGGTGGTCTCCGCGGGGACGGCCGTACCGACCGTGGTACCGCGCCGGATGACGGTGATCTCGTCGGCGACGGACAGCACCTCGCCCAGCTTGTGCGAGATGAAGATGACCGACAGACCCTGCGCCTTGAGTTCGCGCAGGTTGGCGAAGAGCGCCTCGACCTCCTGCGGCACCAGCACGGCGGTGGGCTCGTCCAGGATCAGGGTGCGGGCGCCGCGGAAGAGGACCTTGAGGATCTCCACCCGCTGGCGCTCGGCGACACCGAGCTCCTCCACGAGGACGTCGGGGCGGACCCCGAAGCCGTACCGGTCGGAGATCTCCTTGATCTTGCGGCGGGCCTTGGCGCCGATGCCGTGGAGCTTCTCGCTGCCGAGGACCACGTTCTCCAGAACGGTGAGGTTGTCGGCGAGCATGAAGTGCTGGTGCACCATGCCGATGCCGCGCGCGATGGCGTCGGCGGGGGACGAGAAGGTCACCTGCTCGCCGTCGACCGCGATGGTGCCCTCGTCCGGCTTCTGCATGCCGTAGAGGATCTTCATCAGGGTCGACTTGCCGGCCCCGTTCTCACCGACGAGGGCGTGGACGGTGCCCTTGCGGACGGTGAGGTGGATGTCGTGGTTGGCCACGACGCCGGGGAATCGCTTGGTGATCCCGGCGAGTTCGACGGCGGTCTCCTGACCGTTGACCGCCGCGTCGGCCGGAGGGCTGCTGGACGCGTTGATGGCGCACTCTCCTGGGGAAAGGGGGTCGTCTACGCGCGTAGCGCCCCTACGGCATCGAAAGGGGCGACGCCCGGGACAACGGGGTACAGGGAGGCAGAATCCCCGTACCCCGTTGAGCGGACGTAACCCCGCGGTTACCGGCGACTCCGGGGAGGTGCGGGCCGGATGTACGGCTCCGGCCCGACCGCACGTCCCGCGGGTCGCGTGTCTGCTCGAGGTCCTGCTTGCTCAGCTGGTCTTGACCTTGATCTCGCCGCTGATGATCTTCTCCTTGGCCGTCTCGATGGCCTCCTGGAGCTCGCTGTCGTCCTTGAACGTGGGGTTCGACGCGGAGAGGCCGACCTCACCGCTCTTCAGATCGCCCCTGACGATACCGGTCTCGGGCTTGCCGTCCTCGACCGACTTCGCCAGGTTGTACACCGCCTTGGCGACGTCCTTCATCGCCGAGGTCAGGATGGAGTCCTTGTACTTCGCGAGGGCTTCCTGCTTGTACTGGTCGGAGTCGACGCCGATCGCCCACACCTTGTTGGCGGCGGCGGCCTCGATCACGCCCTGGCCGGACAGACCGGCCGCCGCGTACACGACGTCGGCCTTCTTCTCGATCTGGCCCTCGGCGGCCGACTTGCCCTTGTCGGGGCTGGAGAAGCCGCCCTCCTCAGCCGTCTGGGTCAGGTACTGGGTGAGCACCTCGGCCTTCGGGTTGGTGTCCTTGACGCCCTGCTCGAAGCCGGCCTGGAACTTGTGGATCAGCGGGATGTCCACGCCGCCCACGAAGCCGACCACGTTGGTCTTGGTGCTCTTGGCGGCCGCGACGCCCGCGAGGTACGAGGCCTGCTCCTCGGAGAAGACCAGGTCCGCCACGTTCTTCAGCTGGACGGTGGAGTCGTCCACGATGCCGAAGGTGGTGTCCGGGTACTGCTCGGCGGCCTCCTTCACGGCGGTCGCGTACGCGTAGCCGACGCCGATGACCGGGTTGTAGCCCTGCTTGGCCAGGGAGACCAGGCGCTGCTCCTTGTCCGCGTCCGTCTCACCCTCGGTGGGCTCGATGTCGGCGGTCTTGTACCCGAACTCCTTCTTCGCCTGCTCCAGGCCGGCGTACGCCGCGTCGTTGAAGGACTGGTCGCCCTTGCCACCGACGTCGTACGCGATCGCGAGGCCCTTGTCGCCGCCCTTCGCGTCGGAGGAGGACGAGGCCTCCGTCGAGGTGCCGCCACAGGCGGAGAGGGCGAGGGCGAGGGAGGCGGTCGCTGCGCCTGCGACCGCGATGCGGGAAACCCGGCGCATTTCTGGTGCTCCTAGTCGTACAAGCGCCGGAGGGTACTGCTCAGTGGTGCTTCACAGCGTCGGCGCTGGCTTTCGCCGAGGGTAACGCGCGTAGACCCTGGCGGGAAAGCCCCGGTTGCCCTCTTGTTATGGGGCCGTGTCGCAAGGGAGGCGGGGGTGCCGGGATGTTCGGTGCGGGGTGGTTTCGCCGGAGTCGCGCGTACGGGTTCGTTGTGGCTGGTCGCGCGGTTCCCGGCTGTGCCGGGGGCGCGTCGGCGGGCCGGTGCGGGGAGGTGCCCCCCGCTTCCGGCAGGCCGCTCCGCGAGGCGGCCCGGGACGGGGGGTGCGGGCCGCTGACGGGCGCTCAGCGGTCCGATGCCGACAAGGCAGGCCGTACCGCGGAGGAGTACCGCAGAGGAGCGCCCGGCGGGAGCCGCACGCGGTCGGCGCCCCCCGAGAGCAGCGCCCGGTGGACCGGCACCCGCGACGCAGCCCACGCCACAGACAAGCGCCCCCGCGCTCCCCGCACCCGCACCCGCACCCGCACCCGCACCCGCGAGCAGCCCACACCCCGCACAAGCGTCGGGCGGACCGGCACCCACACCGCAAGTCCACGCCCCGGACGAGCGCGCCCAGCGGACCGGTGCGGGAAAAAGGAAGCGGGCGGGTGCCGTTGTGGCACCCGCCCGTTTCAGGCCACTCGGAGGCCCCGTGAGGGCCGCAGAGGTGTGACTACTCGGTCTTGACCTTGATCTTGCCGCTGATGATCTCTTCCTTCGCCTTGGCGACGGCGTCGGAGAGGCCGGCGATCTTGGCGAACTCCGGGTTCGACTCGGCGAGGCCGACACCGTCGACCTTCAGGTCGAAGGTCTGGACGCCCGTGAGCGGCTTGCCGTCCTCGACGGACTTGGCGAGGGTGTAGACCGCACCGCCGACGTCCTTGAGGGCCGAGGTGAGGATGAAGCCCTTGTAGGAGGCGAGGGCCTCCTGCTTGTACTGGTCGGAGTCGACACCGATCGCCCAGACCTTCGCCTTGGCGGCCGCCTCGATGACGCCCTGGCCGGAGAGGCCGGCCGCGGCGTAGAGGACGTCGGCGCCCTTCTCGATCTGGCCCTCGGCGGCGGCCTTGCCCTTGTCCGGGCTGGAGAAGCCACCCTCCTCGGCCGTCTGGGTCAGGTACTGCGAGATGACCTTGACCTTGCCGCCGCTGGTGTCCTGAACACCCTGCTTGTAGCCGGCCTCGAACTTGTGGATGAGCGGGATGTCCACACCGCCCACGAAGCCCACGGTGTTCGACTTGGTGGCCTTGGCGGCCGCGACACCGGCGAGGTAGGAGGCCTGCTCCTCGGCGAAGACGAGGGACGCCACGTTGTCACCCTCGACGACCGAGTCGACGATGCCGAACGTGGTCTTCGGGTACTTCTTGGAGGCGGCCTCCATCGCCGGGCCGTAGGCGAAGCCGACGCCGACGACCGGGTTGTAGCCCTGCTTGGCGAGGGACTCCAGGCGCTGCTGCTTGTCGGCGTCCGTCTCGCCCTCGGTGGGCTCGATGTCGGCGGTCTTGTAGCCGAACTCCTTCTCGGCCTTCTGCAGGCCCGCGTACGCCGCGTCGTTGAAGGACTGGTCGCCCTTGCCGCCGATGTCGTACGCGATCGCGAGGCCCTTGGTGCCCTTGCTCTCGCCGTCGCCGCCGTTGCCGCTCTCGCTGCTGGTCCCACCACAGGCCGTGGCGGCGAGCGCCAGCGACGCGACCCCCACCGCGACGCGGGTCAGTTTGGAAATCCGACGCATCTTGAAGTTCCCCATCTTCTCCAAAGCCCCGCAGCCGGGTGCTCAGTTCGGCGCACATTAACGCGCGTAGACACTCCTGGGAACGGGGTTTCGACTGGCCGTTATCCATTCGTGCCGATGGCCGGTTACGTCCTCGTGAACCATGGGATCGAAAGGGACGCTTGGGGCAGAGCCCTTCGCGGGTCCCTCGCGTTCCGTGTCTGCGGGGTGACTTCAGCGTGACGGTGCGCGTGTCGCACACATGCCGTACGACACGCGCACCAGGCTGCCGCGAGGGCGGGTGCGCCGCAACCGGAACGGGTGCGGATCACGTACCGGCTCCGTGAAGGCGTGCGCCCGAGCCGTGTCCGCACGGTCCCGTCTGCCGGCGGACCGGGCAGGTCCGAGCGACCGACCCGTGGCTCGTGTCCGGCTTCCGCGTCGTCGCCCGGAGGGCGGCCCCGCGGCGTCAGGTCCCTGCTCTGGGACCCCTGCGCGTGCATGGCGTCGCGCGCCCGCCGGGGGTCACGGGACAACCCTCAGGGGGCGGCCCTGTCGAGGACCTGCATGCGGGCGTCCAGGAGGGCGGCGGCGGTGAAGAGCTCGACGCCCACGGTGATGGCGTGTTCGTCCGCGTCGAAGTCGCCCTGATGGAGGTCGCGGACTGTGAGGTCGCCCGGCCGGCGGACGCCCAGGCGGGCCATGGCACCCGGGACGTGCTCCAGGTACCAGGAGAAGTCCTCGCCACCGAGGCTCTGCTCGGTGTCCTCGACGGCCGCGGCACCGCGGCGGGCGACCATGGCGTCGTGGATCAGCTCGGTGACGACGGGGTCGTTGACGACCGGCGGGACACCCCGGACGTAGTTGATCTCGGATTTGGCGCGGTGCAGGGTCGCGACCTCGGCGATCGCCTCGTGCACCAGGTCGGGGGCCTGCCGCCAGGCGTTGATGTCGAGGCAGCGCACGGTGCCGGAGAGCTCGGCGTGCTGCGGGATCACGTTCGGGGCGTGGCCCGACTCGACGCGGCCCCAGGTCACGGAGAGTCCGCTGCGGGCGTCGACCCGGCGGGCGACCAGCGCCGGCACGTCGGTGACGACGCGGGCGGCGGCCGTGACGAGGTCGGTGGTGAGGTGGGGGCGGGCGGTGTGGCCGCCGGGGCCGTCGAGGGCGATCTCCAGCCGGTCGCAGGCCGAGGTGATGGGGCCGTGGCGCAGACCGATGCGCCCGGCGTCGACCCGCGGGTCGCAGTGGACGGCGATGATGCGCCCGACACCGTCCAGCGCGCCGCTCTTGATCACGTCTCCGGCGCCGCCGGGGAGGACCTCCTCGGCGGGCTGGAAGATCAGCCGTACGGGTCGCGGCAGCTGCCCCTTGCGGTGCATGTCGGCGAGGACGAGTCCGGCGCCGAGCACGACGGTGGTGTGCACGTCGTGGCCGCAGGCGTGGGCGCGGTCCGGGACGGTGGAGCGGTACTCGCAGTCCAGCTTGGTGTCCGGGATGGGCAGCGCGTCGATGTCGGCGCGCATCGCCAGGCGGGGCCGGCCGCCGTCCCAGTCGCCGATGTCGCAGATGAGTCCGGTTCCGCTGTCGAGCACACGCGGTCGGAGCCCTGCCTTCTCCAGGCGGGCCTTGATCGCGGCGGTCGTGCGGAACTCCTGGTTGCCGAGCTCCGGGTGCATGTGCAAGTCACGGCGGAAGGCGACGAGTTCTGCGCGCAGGGCTTCGGGCAGCGTGCCGGGGAGGGCGGCTTCGGCTTCCCCGGGCAGATCGGCCTCGGACTCTCGGGACATCAGTTGGTTCACCCTCTGAAGGGTAGGGCGATCGGGCGGCCATCCAACCCTCGATCAACAAAAAATCAGCCCGTCAGGGGAAGATTTCTGGCCGCACAACGCATACGTATTGGCACGGATGGGTATGCCCATCCGCCTTTCGGGGCGGGCAGACCGCATGGACGGGACGCGATCGACGCGGCGCCGACGGCGCGACCCACCGGGATGACCGGGGGTCCTCCGGGGACGCCGGGGGTTGCCCGCGAATCCCATCGTCTAAACGTCCGGGGGTTCCCGAACGATTCCCATGCTCCACGGATACCACGTTCCGGGCGCCCTGATGTGCTGGAAGCGTCGCCGCCGGGTGACTGCTTGATTACAGCCCGCGAGACTCACCAGGTACGGGCGGGGACCGTGAGATGCGAATTCATGGGCCGATGGTGACCAGGGTCACGAAGGGCGAGAAGGGTGGTGACGTGAGAGGGGAGCGGTTTGAGGGCCACCCCCTGGCCGCCCGGCCGTGATCCGTGCGCCGTGAGGGGACGGCGGGCGTCACCGCCGGTCGTTCGGGTGGGGTGGGCCGTAGTCGGGACGAGGGCCGGTGAGGCGGTCGGCCACATGGCTCAGCCAGGCGCTCGGGGTGTACGGGGCCGGCGGGTCGACCTCCATGCCGAGTTCGGCGACGGCCAGGGCGTAATCGGACTCGTCGAGGTCGAGGGCGAGGAGTTCGTGGAGCTCGGCGACGAGACGGGCGACGAGATGGGGGTCGGTGGTCGTCCGGTAGTCGTCCACGGCGGTGTCGTGGACGTCGAACTCGTCGGGCATGTCCTGCGTGAACCAGCCGCCCAGGAACTGGCCCAGCTCGGGGAAGCGGGCGTGCCACTCCCAGTGGGTCAGTGGGTGGCGGGGGCGGCCGTCGGGGGAATCCGCCCCTCCTCGACGCTGCGCCTGATGTGGTCGGCGAGGCAGTACAGCCACTCCTGGATGTCCGCCTCGGGCAGACCGACGTCCGGGATGGCGTAGAACTCACCGAGTCGCAGGCGCAGCCGGCCCGGCGGCTTGTCGGCGTACTCGCGCAGTTGTCGCTCGGCGATGGCGAGTGCCCACGGGCGGGTGTGCCAGGTGTGGCGCAGGTACGCGGTCAGGGCCTGGCCGGGCTGCTCCGCCGTGTCATCGGCCGGCTGCCCGGCGTAGGCGCGGATCACCTGGTCGAGCTCGCCGTAGCGGCGGTCGTGTTCGAGGGGGCTGAGGGGCACGGTCGGCCTTCGGGAACGGGACGGACGGGGCGGGGCGGGTTCGCACCGGGCGTGCGGGACGCGCTTGGCAGGGGCGTGCCGGGCGGGTTCGCGCGACGTACCCCGGTGTGCCTACAGGTAGATCGGGAATGTGGCGTGGACCAGGAAGCCGTGGGGCCGACCGGTGTACCGCTTCAGGATCACCCGGGCCGCCCTGACGTCCACCGGCTGCCGCCCGGCCAGCATCATCGCCTGCAGCAGCACCCTGCCCACCGGCTCCTCCCGGGAGGGCCAGGACGCCTCGATGGTCAGCCGGGGACGCGTGGACTGGGCCAGCCAGCGGTGGATGAGCTGTTCGTTGGCGGTGACGACCTGCTGGGCGGCCCATTGGGCGGTTTCACGGTCGGGGTACGTCGAGGTCCTCGTACGGACGGGGAGTGTCTGGGCCACGGTTACCGCCTGGTGAGTGCGCTGGTGAACGAATCCGGATGCCGGGACGGGTGATCGGGGGTCTCCGCGAACGGTGTCGAAGCGTGCGGGCGTACGGGCCCGCGGCGCTGTGCGGCCGTGGCCAGAAGGTGGACGAGGCGGGCCAGTGCCCGTGCGCCCACGGGATCGTCGGCGTATCTCCGGACCTGGACGGGGCCGACCTCGTCCAGAAAGACCTGCTCACGCGCCAGTACGAACGCCATCGCGAGCAGGGCGGCCCGCCCGTTGCCGTCGTCGAACGGGTGGAAGAAGCACACGTCCAGGTAGGCCCGGGCCGCTCGGGCCGGCAGCGGGACGTCGGTGGCGGTGGCCTGCGCCAGGCAGCGGTCGAAGTCCCCGGGTGTTCCGGCATGCAGGCCGTACCGTTCACGTCCCCCCTTGGCGAAGGCGGGGAGGTCGCGGAAGGCGACGTCCCCGCGCCCGAGGACCGTGCGCTGCCACCCGGCCATGAGGTCGAAGCTCAGCGCTCGCCCGGCCGCGGCGTCTTCCTGGACCGACCGCCACGCCGTGCGCATCCGTTCTCCGCGCGTCGGGTCACCGGACTCGTCCCGCGCGACGGCGGCGTCGATCGCGTCGCGCCGCCCCCGGATCGGACCCGCCAGGTCCTCGGTCGCCTGGTTCCAGGCGACCTGCGCGCGCACGCTGAGCCAGGTCTGCAGATCGTCACGCACCGTGCTCTCCGAGAGCCTTCCGGGCACGGCCCAACGCGTTCTCATCAGGGGCGATCCAGCTCTCGAACGCCGAGTCCACGACGTCGTCCGCCAGTTCCTCGGCCTGGTCCGCCGGAAGACCGGTCGATTCCAGATACCACGTGAGCGCCTGCGAGCATGCGCCGCGCCATATCTCGCCGGCCCCGGTCTTCTCGACGACGAGTGTCACGACCGGCGCGACGGCTCGCTCGCGCAGCCGCCGCAGTTCCTCCTCGGGGACGTCCGGTGGCGGAGCGAACTCGGCGAACAGGGCGGCGAGTTCCTCCAGCCACGCCCGCCACTGGAGAAGCGCGCTGGTGCACGAAGAGCAGCGGGGCCGGGAAGCCGCCCGGGGCGTCGGCGTAGACGTCCGGGACCGTCAAGGAGACGATCAGAACCACGGCCATCACCGACACCAGGACCGCGAACATGCCGCCGAAGTCGGCCCGTACGACGTTGCCGAGCCAGGCGAAGCAGCACCAGCACCACCACAGGAGGGCCAGGAGGGCCAGGACGACCATGCCGCCCAGCAGGCGCAGGGCGGTGGGGTCGTGCCGCCACCAGGGCGGTGACCTGGGTGATCGCGTAGACGAAGACCAGGTCGAAGAAGAGTTCGGCGGGGGTGACCTTGTGGCCGTCCGCCGTCGGTGTCAGCCGCGCGCGTTCGCCGTGTGTCGTCATTGGTTCCCAACTCCCCCCATGGGGGCGGCACTTCGTGCGCACCCCATCCACGCGGCGATAACCGGGGAAGCCAGCGCTCCGGATGCGCCGGGACCGCGCGGTGCGGCGGCTGCTCGCGGCGGGACACCCACTAGATCGGCGCCACCGACGACAGGCGGTGTACGTCCCTCGCCGTGCCCGTGACGCCGGACAGGAAGCCCTGGGCGCGGGGGGAGGCGGTCTCGGTCAGCCAGCTGGGGTCGATGTCGCAGACGGCGACGCGTACGTCCGTGCCCGCCAGGGCCAGCGGCAGGGTGTGGACCACGGTCGACGGGAAGCTGAGGATGGTGCGGCCGATGGGGCCGCGGCGGGCGATCAGTTCGAGGGGGAGGTCGGGACGGACGATCTCCAGGCCCGTCTGGGCCGCGAGGGTGTGGAGCTTCTCCGGGCTCTCGCGGCGGTGGGCGAAGTAGCGGGTGGCGCCGTGCGCCGTGGCGAGGGATCGGACGGCTTCGAGGTAGCGGTCGCCGTCCACGACGCCGGTCTCCACCAGGGAGGTGCCGACGAGGTCCGCGCCCTTGGTGATGCCGGGCGGGCCGAAGCGGGACCGGGTCCAGGCGAAGTCGTTGGCGGTGACGGTGACCCCGTCGGGGGCCTCGTCGATCGGCATGGAGGAGAAGACCTCGACGCGCCGGCCGGCGGTCGGGGTCAGCCGTCTGCGGGCCCGGGCGGAGACCGGGGCGAAGACCAGGTCCCGCGGGCCGGGGCGGCCGCCCTTGCGGTGCCAGCGGACCAGGCGTTCGCCGCGGGCGAGTTGGGAGACGAACTCCATGGTGGCGGTGCCGTCGTCGACCACGACGACGTCCGGTGCCCTGGTGATCGTCAGGAGGAGCTGTACGTAGCGGGAGAAGGGGTCGCCCAGCACGACGCGGCGGGCGGCGCGCAGCAGCGGGGCGAGCCCGCCGACGGTGCGGAACGGGGCCGCCGTGCCGCCGCGCGCCTCCTCCCAGCGCACCTCGTGGCCCTCGTCCCGGGCCAGTTCAGCCATCCGGCGCAACTGGCCCCGGGTCATGGGGTCGTTGGGCGAGAGGACGACCAGGGCGAGCCCTGTGCCGGCCGCCCCGGCCGACGGGCCCACGCCGTAGGAGGCGGCGAGGCCGGCGGGTGCCCCCGTGCCGGAGGACGGCCCCGTGCCGGAGGACGGCCCCGTGCCGGAGGACGGCCCCGTGCCGGAGGACGGCCCCGTGCCGGGGGCCTGTGGCGTGCCGAGGGCGTGGGTGTGGGCCCACTCCAGCACGTTCAGGAGCTGTACCGGGCTCTCGACGAAGGCGAGAGTGTGGGGGCCGGCGGTTCCGGCACGGGGGCTCATCGACGTACGACCGTCGCTTCCGTGAGTACGGATCTTCTGGGGGGAGGGGCGGGTTTCGCTCGCCTGCGGGTGCAGGGTGCCGCTGCGCCCACCCGTGCCGCCCCGGCGGCACGACTGCCCGCAGCCACGTCGGTCGGGCTCAGACGCCGACCGGCTCGCCCGCCGCCGCCGCGATCTCCGCCTCGGCGACGACGCCGGTGACGCGGCGCAGCTTCTTCATGGGGCCGAGCTCGGAGTCGTAGACCTTCTTGACGCCGTCGCCGAGGGAGGCCTCGATGGTGCGGATGTCGCGGACGAGGCGCGTCAGGCCCTGCGGCTCGACGGAGGCTGCCTGGTCGGAGCCCCACATCGCGCGGTCGAGGGTGATGTGGCGCTCGACGAAGGTGGCGCCGAGGGCGACCGCGGCGAGGGTGGTCTGCAGGCCCGTCTCGTGGCCGGAGTAGCCGATCGGGACGTTCGGGTACTCGGCCTGGAGGGTGTTGATGACGCGGAGGTTCAGCTCCTCGGCCTTCGCCGGGTACGTCGACGTGGCGTGGCAGAGCAGGATGTTGTCCGAGCCGAGGACCTCGACCGCGTGGCGGATCTGCTTGGGGGTGGACATGCCGGTGGAGAGGATGATCGTGCGGCCGGTGGCGCGGAGCGCGCGGAGCAGCTCGTCGTCGGTCAGGGAGGCGGAGGCCACCTTGTGGGCGGGGACGTCGAACTTCTCCAGGAAGGCGACGGCCTCGGTGTCCCACGGGGAGGCGAACCAGGCGATCCCCTTCTCCTTGCAGTACGCGTCGATCCGGCGGTACTCGTCCTCACCGAACTCCACGCGGTGGCGGTAGTCGATGTAGGTCATGCGGCCCCAGGGGGTGTCGCGCTCGATGTCCCACTGGTCGCGGGGGGTGCAGATCTCGGGGGTGCGCTTCTGGAACTTCACGGCGTCGCAGCCGGCCTCGGCGGCGACGTCGATCAGCTTGAAGGCGTTCTCCAGCTCGCCGTTGTGGTTGATACCGATCTCGCCGCAGATGTAGACGGGCTGGCCGGGGCCGGCGATGCGCTCGGTACCGAAGGTGCGGAGGCGGGAGTTGATGGCAGACATGGCGACACGTTCCTTACTTGTCGAGGGGGTCGAGAGAGTCGAGAGAGGGTCCGAGGATCCAGCCGGCGATCTCTCGGATCGCGCCTTCGCCACCGGGGACGGTGGTGACCGCGCGTGCGGCGCCGCGCACGACGTCGTGGGCGCTGCCGACCGCCACGGGCCAGCCCACGAGGGCGAAGCACGGGAGGTCGTTGACGTCGTTGCCGACGTAGAGCACGCGCTCGGGCGCGATGCCCTGGTCCTCGCACCACTGCTTCAGGGCGAGGTCCTTCCGGTCGATGCCGTGGAGGACCGGGAGCTTGAGCTTCCGGGCCCGGGCGGCCACGACCGGGTTCTGTTCCGTGGACAGGATCAGCATCTTCAGGCCGCTCCTGCGGAGGGCCGCGATGCCGAGTCCGTCGCCGCGGTGCACGGAGACGAACTCCCGTCCGTCGGAGTCGATCAGCACCCGGTCATCGGTCTGGGTGCCGTCGAAGTCGAGGACTACGGCGTCGATGTCGTCGTAGGTGGGGAGGGCGCCGGGCCGGTTGGCGTCGAAGAGCGGCGCGAGGGCCTGGGCGCGGGCCAGGTCGTGCGGGTCGTCGATCTCCAGGACCCGGGCCGGGTCGGTGCGGACGAGCTCCGTACGGCCGAAGAAGCGGTGCCGGTGCTTGCGCAGTCCGGCCGCGTCCATGGCGTAGGCGGCGCCGGTCTCCAGGAGGTCCTGGGGGCGGTCCTGGCGGCGGGGCCGGAACGACTTGTCGTGGTTGACGCCGTAGCCGCCGTCGGTGTCCGCGGGCTCGGGGTGGCCGTCGCCCGTCGGCGCGACGCCGAGGCCGTCGGCGGCGCGGGCGGTGTCGGCCTCCCCGGGCCCGCCGTGCGCGACCGAGCCGCCGGCCGCCGACGCGCCGACGCGGCTGGTGTCGCCTCCGGCGAACTCGTCCGCGGTGTCCCGCCAGATGAAGCCGTGGAACGGGGCGACCGTCAGCGCCGTGTCGGCGCCGTGCTCGACGACGGCGCGGGCCACGCCGTCGATGTCCTCGCGGAGGATGAACGGGCTGGTGCACTGGACGAGGAGGACGACGTCGACGGCGGCGCCGTGCAGCGCCTCGTGGGCGTCGAGGGCGTGCAGGACGGCGGCCTCGGAGGTGGCGGTGTCGCCGGCGATGGCGGCGGGGCGCAGGACGACCTCGGCGCCGGACTCGCGGGCGGCGGCGGCGATGGCGTGGTCGTCGGTGGAGACGACGACGTCGGTCACCAGCATGGCGGCCCTGCACTCGCGGACCGCGCGGGCCACCAGGGGCACGCCGCCGACGGGGGCGAGGTTCTTCGCGGGGACGCCCTTGGAGCCGCCGCGGGCGGGGATCACGGCGAGGACGCGGCGTGCGGAGGTCGTTCGGTCCGCTTCCGGGTGGGGCATCGGCAGGGCTCCTTGCGAGGGCGACGGGTGGCGGCTCACAGCTCCCCCATCCGCCGGATGACGGGTGCGACGCGCTGCACCCCGTGCCGGTAGGCGCCGCGCGCCGCCCGGCGCACGATCTGCCGTACGGGCCCCGCCTGCCGGTCGGCGGCGGGCGCCCCCGGCAGCGGGCTGCCGTCGGGGCCGAGGTGGTGGCGGGCGAGGATGCCGGGCAGATAGCCGGGCGCGGTGACGGGGGTGTAGTACGGCGTGAGGGGCGGGAGTTCGGCGGCGACCAGCTTGGCGATGCGGTCGCGGGCGGCGTCGAAGGCGCTGGCGTACGAGCCTCCCCCGGAGGGGGTGCTCCCGGCGGCGACGCCCTGCCGGGCCACCCACTCGGGGTCGGGCGCCGGCTGGTGCCCGGCGTCCAGCTGGTCCCAGGAGGCCAGGCATCCGGAGCCCACGAAGTGGTGGTTGCCGAGCGCCTCGCGGATCCCGAGGTCGGTGAGGACCACGGTGGGGATACGGCGGTGCAGCGACTCCAGTGCGGCCGTGGAGCTGATGGTGACGAGCAGGTCGGTGGTGTCGAGGACCTCGCCCATGTGCCCGTAGACCAGGCGGAAGTTGGGCGGCAGATCGATCTTCTGCGCCAGCTTCTGGTAGGGCAGCTCCTCGATGTGCGTGGTGTGCTCGCCCGGCTTTGAGCGCAGCTTCAGCAGGACCTCGCGGTCCGGGTGCAGCCGGGCGTGCCGGATGAGCCGGTCCAGCAGGTACGTACGGTCCCTGCGGTTGTCCGGGACGGACGGCTGGACGGCGAAGACGACCGTGTAGGGCCTGCGCCCTTCCTCCGCGGAGGGGGCGTCCGCGCCCTCGTACGGCTTGCCGCCGAGGAAGGGCAGGGCGACTTCGGTGACCGAGGAGGCGTCGGCGCCGACCCCCTCGTACACGGCCCGGAAACGGTCGGCGTCCTGGCGGGAGTTGGCGAGGACGATGTCCGCGCCGTGCCGCAGCAGCAGACCGTCGGCGAGCTTCTCGTAGACGACACCGACATAGCCGGTGACGACCACGGGCCGCCTGCTCCGGGCTCCCCAGGCGTGCCTCAGACCGTGCAGCATCGCCTGGACGCCGCCGCCCACGAGGGCGAGCACGATGACGTCGTAGGACTCGGCCGCCTCCGGCGTGCCCAGGGCGCGCAGGAACTCGACGCCCGTCACCTCGCGCAGGGAGTCGGGGCGGACCCCGACCTCCTCGAGCTGACGGGCGGTCGGGGTGGCGCGGCCGCGCAGGAGGAAGCCGTCCAGGCGGATGTCCGCGCGCTCCGGGGCGAGGCGGTTCGCGGTGAGCGCGCCCCATTTCCACCGGGTGTCGGAATCGGCGAGGACGGCGACTCGCAGGCTGTTCGTAGCACTTGCTGGCACGTCGAAGACGCTAGGAAGGGATTTCGTTGATCGGCCCAACCCAAATGCAACAAAGGGTTAACAGCGCGTCGACGAATGGCGAATCGGGCCGCGGAACACCGGGAAATGCGCCTGGTTCACGGTACCGCCACGCGTCGTTCACCTGGCATCAAGCGCGTGGTCAAGACGAATGCCGGAGGGCCGCCTAACGTCACAGGGGTGGTCAAGCTCTCCGTCATCGTGCCGTTCTACAACGTGCAGCAATATGCGCCCGACACCCTGAAGAGCCTCAGAGCCAACGCGCGTGAGGACTTCGAATTCATTCTCGTCGACGACTGTTCGCGCGACGAGACACCGGACATTCTCACGCGCGCGGAGCGTGAGCTGCCGGGCGCCGTGTACGTCCGACACGAGCAGAACGGAGGACTGGCGACCGCGCGCAACACGGGTATCGACAAGGCCCGTGGCGAGTACCTGACGTTCCTGGACGGGGACGACTGGCTCGCCCCCGGCTACTACCCGCAACTCGTCTCCGCGATAGAGGAGTTGGGTTGTGACTTCGTACGCACGGACCATGTCCAGTGCACCGCGCGGGCCCGTTCGGTCCACCGGATGCCCATCGGGCGGCGGGGCGTGGTGATGAACCCGCGCGACGCGATCCTGCCGGCCGACCGCTCCACGTCGGTCGACTACGCGTACGCCTGGGCGGGCGTCTACCACCGCAGGCTGGTCGAGCGGGGGGTGCTGCACTTCACCCACGGGCTGCGTACGGCGGAGGACCGGCCCTGGATCTGGAAGCTGCACCGGGAGGCGGAATCCTTTGCGACGGTGGGCCTGCTGGGCGTCTTCTACCGGCGTGGAGTGGCCTCTTCGCTGACCCAGATCGGTGATGTGCGCCAACTCGATTTCATTCGCGCATTCGACCAGGTCATCGCGGAAACAGCGGAAGACCGGGACGCGGACAGACTTCTCCCCAAAGCCGTGCGCACATACTGCGCGATCATCTCCCACCATTTGGGATCCATCGAAAGGTTCGAGCCGGCGGTGGCACGGAAACTCAAGTCGATGAGCGCGGTCGCGTTGCGCCGAATGCCGCAGGACGTGCTGGACGAGGCGCTCGACTCCATGGACATCCAGCGCGCCACGCGACTGCGCCGGCTGCGCCGCCGTCCCGCCCCGGCGGGGGTCGCCGCGTGACCACGCAGATCTTCATGGCGTCCACGCTGTACGGCACGGCCACCCTGGCCGCCGCCCTGGACACCGAGTGCTTCCGCCCGGCCGACCGGCGCGTCCTGCTCATCTCCAACAACGCGGCGACGCCGGAGACGGCCCCCGCCCTGGACGGGATGCCCGGCTTCGAGCGGCTCCGGACCCGCTTCGACGACGTCATCTCCTGGAACGAGACCATCTCCCCCTTCCACCCCGGCGGCTGGTCCCCGCGCATGGACGACGTGCCCCTGTGGGAACGGCATCTGCGGCTGCTGTGGGGCCTCGGCGACGACGACGTCGAGCTGGCGGTGGAGTCCATCCAGGTGCACCCGGCACTCGGGTTCACCCAGATCTTCACCGGCGCGCCCGTCACCGTGTACGCCGACGGCCTGATGAGCTACGGCCCCACCCGCAACAAGCTCGACCCGCTGGTCGGCACCCGTATCGACCGGCTGCTCCACCTGGACCTGGTGCCGGGCCTGGAGCCGCTGCTGCTCACCGAGTTCGGCGTCCCGGCGGAGATCGTGCCGACGGACGCCTTCGTGAAGGTCCTCGCCGAGCTGGTCGACACCGGTGACGCGCTGCCCGCCGTCGAGGAGCCGGCGCTGCTGCTCGGCCAGTACCTCTCCGCGCTCGGCATCCTCACCGCCGAGGAGGAGGAGGACCTCCACGTACGGATGCTGAAGGGAGCGGTGGCCCTCGGGCACACCCGGGTGGTGTTCAAGCCGCACCCCAGCGCCCCGGCGCGCTGGTCGCACGGGCTGGAGAAGGAGGCCGAGCGGCTCGGCGCCGACCTCACGGTGCTCGACACGCCGGTCCTCGCCGAGGTGCTCTACCAGCGGATGCGTCCGGCGCTGGTGGTCGGCTGCTTCTCCACTGCCCTGCTCACCGCCTCCGCGCTGTACGAGCTGCCGGTGGCCCGCGTCGGCACGGGGACCCTGCTGGAGCGGCTCGCGCCGTACGAGAACAGCAACCGGGTGCCGGTCACCGTCGTGGACGCGCTGCTGCCGGAGCTGGGCGACCGGGCGGCGGTGGCCTCGCAGCAGCCGGGCATGAGCGTGGCCGACCTCAACCGGCTGGTCCGGGCGGTGGGGTACGCCATGCAGTCCAAGATCTACCCGTCGCTGCGCACGGAGGCCGCGTCGTATCTGGCGAAGCATCTGAGCACGCACACCCCGCGCTACTTCAAGCGGCGCCGGCTCACCTCGCTGGGACTGCCCGGCGGTATCCCGGTCCAGCTCGCGTTCATCCCGCGCAACGCGACCGTACGAAGAGTCGCGCGCCGGGCCCGGTCCCTGAAGCGGGCGACCCTGGGGTGAGCGCGGCGTGACCGCGAAGAGCACGACGCTTCCGACGCTCTCACCGGAGGCGGGCACCACCCCACGCACCACCCCCGCCTCGGCGCCGGGGACTTCGGGGGCGCGCGGCACGAGTCGCCCCGCGCCCCGGCTGTACGCCCTCGACGGGCTGCGGCTTCTCGCCGCCCTCTCGGTCGCGGCCTACCACTACGGGGGCCGCGACGGGGAGATCGGGAAGGCGTGGGGGGCCTCGCCCGCCGTGCAGTTCCCGACCGCGCACGGCTGGTTCGCGTACGGCTGGGCGGGTGTGCAGGCCTTCTTCGTGATCAGCGGATTCGTCATCTGCGCCAGCGGCTGGGGGCGTTCGGTCCAGTCGTTCCTCGCGTCCCGCGCGGCCAGGCTGCTGCCGGCGTACTGGGCGGCGGTCGTCCTCGTCGCGGCGGTCCTCGCCCTGCCGGGCGTGGCGTTCGCGCGGGTGTCGGCCAGCGAGTTCCTGGTCAACCTGACCATGCTGCAGATGCCGCTCGGCGCGGACCGCGTCCTCGGGGTGTGCTGGACGCTGTGGGCGGAGGTCCGCTTCTACGTCCTGTTCGCGCTGTGCGTCGTCCTGCCCGGGGTGACCCGGAGGCGGGTCATCTGGTTCTGCGGCGGCTGGACCCTGGCGGCGACCTTGGCCGAAGCATCAAGGGAACCGTTCCTGCAGCTGGTGCTGATGCCGGAGTACGCGTCACTGTTCATCGGCGGCATCGGTCTCTACCTGGTGCACCGGGACCGGCGGGACACCGTCGCCTGGCTGATCGTGGTCTTCAGTCTGCTGCTGAGCCAGTACCACACGGTCCGGGACATGTGGCACGCGCCGAACGACGCGTTCTTCTCGTACCGCCCGCAACCGGCCATCGTCCTCGCCGTCACCCTCGGCTTCGTCGCCGTCGGCGCGGTGGCGCTGGGCTTCCTCGACCGGGTGAACCGGCCCTGGCTGGCCACCGCCGGGGCGCTGACCTACCCCTTCTACCTGGTCCACGAGCACCTGGGCTGGCCGCTGGTGCAGGCGCTGCACCGGGGCCTGGGTCTGCCGTCCTCCCTGACACTCGCGCTGACCGTGGCGCTGATGCTGCTGCTCGCGTGGCTGCTGCACCACGCGGTCGAACGGCCGCTGCAGCCGCGGCTGCGCGCGTCACTTCAGGGACGCCGTCGTTGAACCCGAAATTGTCCCAGTGTTCACCCAGGTCAGCGGTTCGAAACGGCCTCCGCGGAGAGGCTCCGCAGCATCCTTGACCGGGTCGGGGGCTTCTCATAGGTTCCTGGCCCGTTCGCCTGTTCGCCTCGTCGACGCAAGAGAGTCTTCCGTCCTCATGACCTCTCACATGACCTCTGAACAAGGCACGATCCGGCCGCCCCGTGAACTCGACGACGTACCCGGCTGGTTCCCGGTGCTCGACCAGCTCCTCTTCAACTGGTTCCTCGACCGGCAGGAGGCCGCCGGTGTGCGGGGCGACCTCCTGGAGGTCGGCGTCTACATGGGCAAGAGCGCCATCTTCCTCGGCCGACACCTCCAGGAGGGCGAGTCCTACACGGTCTGCGACCTCTTCGAGAGCGACGCCCCCGACGACGCCAACGCGGCGGAAGCCACCAAGTCGTACCGCAGCACACTGACCCGGCGGGCCTTCGAGGCGAACTACCTCGCCTTCCACGACGCGTTGCCCCGCGTCCTACAAGGCCCCAGCTCGATCGTCCCCGGTGAGGTCGAGCCACGCTCGTGCCGTTTCGTGCACATCGACGCGTCGCACCTCTACGAGCACGTGCAGGGCGACATCACCGCCGCCCGCGACATCCTGCTCCCCGGCGGCGTCGTCGTCCTCGACGACTTCCGCTCCGAGCACACGCCCGGTGTGTCGATCGCCGCGTGGGAGGCCGTGCTCAACCGGGGCCTCAACCCCGTCTGCCTGAGCACCCAGAAGCTCTACGGCACCTGGGACGACCCCGAGCCGCTCCAGGAGGCCCTGCTGGGGATGGTCGCCGGGCGCGACGACTGCCACCTCAGCAACCAGCGGGCCGCCGGGCACCGCATCATCCGCCTCAAATCCAAAGGCATGAAGGCCCCGGCCTTCCCCAGGTCCCGCCACTGGACGGCCCCCGAGCCGACCGAACCGGCGGCCGCCATCGCCTCCGGGCCCCGGCCCCGCCCGGCCCCCGGCGGGGCCCGCCGGCTGGCCGTGGACCTGCTGCCGCCGGTGGTGACGAGGGCCATCCGGAAGGCACGGACGAGGAGGAGGCCGGGGAGGTCGGGGAGGTAGGGGGTCCTGGAGGTCGGGGTTCATAGGTGGGGGAGGGTTCGGGCGTGGATGAACTGGGGGCCGAGCGTGGCTGGTCGCGCGGTTCCCCGCGCCCCTTTCGGGGGCTGCGCCCCCTCAAGGCAAGCGGGTTTCCCGCTCTTCCGGGGGCCTCATGTCGGACGTGACGCTGCTGGACACCTACGAGGAGGAGCGGCGCCCGGTGGCCGCGGCCGTGCTCGGCCTGTCCACGCGGGTCCACCGGGGCGAGGAGCGCCGGGGCCGCGCCACCCGCCAGCTCGACCTCGGCTACCGGGGCTCCTCCCTCAGCGTCGACACCCGCGAGAACCTGCCCCCGGACGCGCTCCGCGCCGGGGACCGCGCGCCCGACGGACGGCGCGGCGGCGTACGTCTCTTCGACGTCTTCCACGGCCCGCACTGGACGCTGCTCACGGTCGGCACCAAGGCCGCCGACCTCCCGGAGCTGCGGGCCGTGCGACGGGTCCGCATACCGGCCTCCGAGGCGTACGGCACCGGCGTCTTCCTGGTCCGCCCCGACGGCTACGTCGGCTGGGCGGGCGAAATGGCGACCATTGCAGAAATGGTCGGCCTGTCCAACGCGACGAAGGTGCACCCGCACCGCCGCAAGCTAGTCGAGTACGGCTATCTCGCCGACACTGGTGCCCGCTCGGGCGCCGATACCGTCGTCTACTGCCTGACTGCCCCGGCCGAGGTGCTGGCAGCCGTCAAGGCCGGACCCGAAGCGCGCAAGCGCAGGAAGCCCGAGAGCGGCATCACGAAGGCCGCTACGGCGGACACGGCCCCGGCGGGTCACTCGGCTGGAGATCGGCCCCCCACGGACCCTACAGAGCCGATTGAACTCACTCTCGAACAGAAGGCTTGGTTTCTCGGCGGAGAGGAACCGGAGTCCTGGCCGTGGCGCGAGATTTCTTACGCCTCGGCCGAGCACGCCTATGGGCTTTACACCGGGCAGGTAGCCGCCTAGTACTCCTGCGGGTACGAGGGCTGCCCCCGTAGCGGTACGCACGGGTAAACCGAGAGTCAGGACGCCTCGGGGCTACGCACGGCCCTCACGGTGACCGGCTGCCGCTTCCGCCTGCCGGGGGTGCTGACAAGGGCAGAGAACGGGGTGACCTTGGAGGGCTCCTGAGACTCCTTCGGGAGCCGTTCAGGCAGGCCGAGGGCTCCTAGCGCCTCGCGCTGCTCCTGGAGGCTCATGCGGGCGAGCATGGCCGCAGCATCGTCAAGGTGAGACATGCAGCCCCCTACACGCTTGCCAGAGACAGCTTGACGGCGAACCCCAGGAAGAGCGCCCCGGCCGCCGAGGTGGCCCCCGCGCTGAGTGTCCTTCGACGACGGAACGCAGCAGCTAGACGAGACCCACCGAAGATGAGCGCAGACAGGTACAACACGCTTGCCAACTGGGCGAGTACGGCCAGGGTCAAGAACCCCATGAGCGGGTTGGACTCCGACACGAACTGCACGAAGAAGGCGACGAAGAAGAGGATCGCCTTCGGGTTGAGCAGGCTGATGACCAGTGCCCGCCGGAAAGGCCGTTCCCCCTCCACGTCCTGCCCGCCCGCCGCCTCGGCCACCGTCTGCCGGCGGCTGCGCCACATGCCCCACGCGGCCCGCAGCATGCCGACCGCGAGCCATGTCAGATATCCGGCGCCCGCGTACTTCACGATCCCGAACAGCACGGCGTTGGCCTGCAGCAGCGAGGCCACCCCCGCCGCCGACAGGGTCATCAGCACGGTGTCCCCGCACCACACGCCCGCCGCGGCCCGGTACCCCGTCCGTATCCCCCGCCGGGCGGCGACGGACAGCACGTACAGGGAGTTGGGGCCGGGCAGCAGGACGATCAGGACGAGGCCCGCCAGATAGGTGGGAAGGTCGACGACTCCGAACATGGGCCGCATTGTGGCACGGAGGTACGACAACCCGCCCCGGTGTCCGGAGGGCCACCGCCCCCGTCAGAAGGCGTCCGACGGCACGTACGTCCCCCACACCTCGCGGAGCGCGTTGCAGACCTCGCCGACCGTGGCACGGGCCTTCAGCGCCTCCCGCATCGGGTAGAGGACGTTGTCGGTGCCCTCGGCGGCCTTCTTGAGGTCGGTGAGGGCGGTGTCGACGGCCGCCTGGTCCCGCTCGGCGCGCAGCTTCGCGAGGCGCTGCGCCTGCTGGGCCTCGATGGCCGGGTCGACGCGGAGGGGCTCGTAGGGCTCTTCCTCGTCGAGCTGGAAGCGGTTGACGCCGACGACGACGCGTTCGCCGGAGTCGGTCTCCTGGGCGATCCGGTAGGCGCTGCGCTCGATCTCGTTCTTCTGGAAGCCGTGCTCGATCGCGGAGACCGCGCCGCCGAGGTCCTCGACCTTCCGCATCAGCTCGACGGCGGCGGCCTCGACGTCGTCGGTCATCTTCTCGATGACGTAGGAGCCGGCGAAGGGGTCGACCGTCGCCGTGACGTCGGTCTCGTAGGCCAGCACCTGCTGGGTGCGCAGGGCCAGGCGGGCCGACTTGTCGGTGGGCAGGGCGATCGCCTCGTCGAAGGAGTTGGTGTGGAGCGACTGCGTACCGCCCAGCACCGCCGCGAGGCCCTGGACGGCCACCCGCACGAGGTTCACCTCGGGCTGCTGGGCGGTCAGCTGGACGCCCGCGGTCTGCGTGTGGAAGCGCAGCATCAGCGACTTGGGGTTCTTCGCGCCGAACTCCTCGCGCATCACCCGCGCCCAGATCCGGCGCGCGGCACGGAACTTGGCGACCTCCTCCAGGATCGTCGTGCGGGCCACGAAGAAGAAGGAGAGGCGGGGCGCGAAGTCGTCGACGTCCATGCCGGCCGCGACGGCCGTGCGCACGTACTCGATGCCGTCGGCGAGGGTGAACGCGATCTCCTGCGCGGGGGAGGCGCCCGCCTCGGCCATGTGGTAGCCGGAGATCGAGATGGTGTTCCACTTGGGGATCTCGGCCTTGCAGTACTTGAAGATGTCCGCGATCAGCCGCAGCGAGGGCTTGGGCGGGAAGATGTACGTGCCGCGCGCGATGTACTCCTTCAGCACGTCGTTCTGGATCGTGCCGGTCAGCTGGTCGGCGCCGACCCCCTGCTCCTCCGCGACGAGTTGGTACAGCAGGAGCAGCAGCGCGGCGGGGGCGTTGATCGTCATCGACGTGGAGACCTTGTCCAGCGGGATACCGCCGAACAGCACCCGCATGTCGTCGATGGAGTCGATCGCCACGCCGACCTTGCCGACCTCGCCGTGCGCGATCGGGGCGTCGGAGTCGTGGCCCATCTGGGTCGGCAGGTCGAACGCGACCGAGAGGCCCATCGTGCCGTTGGCGATGAGCTGCTTGTAGCGGGCGTTGGACTCCACCGCCGTGCCGAAACCGGCGTACTGCCGCATCGTCCACGGCCGGCCCGTGTACATGGACGGGTACACACCACGGGTGAAGGGGTACTTGCCCGGCTCACCCAGCTTGTCCGCCGGATCCCAGCCCTCAAGGGCCTCCGGTCCGTAGACCGGCTCGATGGGCAGTCCGGACTCCGACTCGCGCGCCATGGTGTGTGCCTCCGCGTTGCTTGTTACTCGCTGGTTACTCGCTAGTACAGACGACCCTCGCGACGGACTGTAGCGGCGGCCGTGCGCCCGGTGGAGGGGCACCTGCTGGGACCTTGCTCACAACCATGCCCCGTTGTTCGCGGCGGGTCACGCCCGGGCAGCCTTTCGGACAGACCTGGCCGGCGGACGGCCGGGACCGCGCTGCCACGAGACCGCGGCCATGAGACGACGGGGAGCCGGATGCGCACGAAGGACATACGGAGATCTGTGGCCGTGCTCGCGGCGATCGTGGTGGCCGGCGGCTGCACGGGCCAGGTGGTGGAGGTCGACGGCGGCCCACGGCAGCCGGTCCGCGTCGACTCGACGGCCGCGCCGGGCGGCGGCCCCTCGGCGGACGACGGCGACGAGAAGGGCGGCGGCGACGAGAAGGGCGGCGGCGACGAGAAGGGCGGGGAGGCGGGCGGCAAGGGACGCGGCGGCGGAACGGCCCCCGCGGTTCCGCCCAAGGTCCTGTGGTCCCGTGGCGACGAGGGGTTCGAGGTGCGCGAACTCCAGGCCCGTCTCCGGCAGGTCGCCTGGCTGCACGTCGGACCGACGGGGACGTACGACGAGCTGACCGTCCAGGCCGTGAAGGGCTTCCAGGGCAAGCGGGGGCTGCCGCGGACGGGGCGGACGGACACCGCCACCTGGGCACGGCTGGTGCGGATGACGCGGGAGCCGGGCAAGTGGGAGCTGTACGCGTTCGGGGGCCAGCCCGCGGCGGAGCCGGACCCCCGGTGCCTCACGGGCCGGGTGCTGTGCATCAGCAAGACGAGCCGCACCCTGCGCTGGATGGTGGACGGCAGGACGCTGACGACGGTCGAGGTGCGGTTCGGCTCGCAGTACACGCCCACCCGCGAGGGCGTCTTCAGCGTCTACTTCAAGTCCCGCGACCACTGGTCGACCCTGTACGACACGGCGATGCCGTACGCGATGTTCTTCAGCGGGGGCCAGGCCGTGCACTACTCGTCCGACTTCGCGGCCCGCGGCTACAGCGGCGCCTCCCACGGCTGTGTGAACGTCCGGGACGAGGCTGCGATCGCCCGGCTGTTCGCACAGGTCAGGAACGGCGACAAGGTGGTCGTCCACTGGTGACGGGCCGTCGTCGGCGGGGCGGGCGCGGAGCCGGGGAGGAGAAGGACGACCGGGACAGTGGCGACGAGTGATGTGCGTCACAGGGCGCATAGCGGGAGAGCGCCGGAGGCGTCACTGGGACTACGGGGTGAACACGGGGGATTGGGGCGCGGGCGGGACCGGGGGAACGTGTCCCGCCCGCGCCTGGGTGCACGAGCCGTAGGTACGGGGGGAACCCCGGCTCTATGCGACGGCCGATGACCAGTCGGCTCACTCATTACTGCGGCGGGGCGGCCGAAAGTGTTACCCGTTACGGGAAGGAATTTCTGGGCGGGATGGAAACCGCAGGTCAGGCAGGGTAGGAGGGCCCACCGGCCGGGCTCGTGCTCAGGTCGACGGCGATCATCTCGACCGCCCCGCCCTGCCCCCGGTGGCTGTTGCCGCCCTTGGCCTTGCCGCCCTTGCCGCCCTTGTGGTGGCCGTTGCCCTTGCCGCCGGTCTTCTTGCCGTTGCCGTTGCCCTTGCCCCGGCCATGGCTCTTGCCGTTGCCGTTGCCCTGCCCGCTGCCCCGGCCGCGGTCGGAGTCGTCGTCCTCGTCGGGGTCGAGCCCGGAGCCGGTCTTCGACCCCGCGCCGGAGGAACCGGCGGTTCCCGAGGTGCCACCGGTGCCCCGGCCCTTGCGGTTCGTGTCGCCGGGGTTCCCGCCGCCCGTGAGTACGCCGTCGCAGTACTTCCTCAGCCGGCCTTCGCCCTTGCCGCCGGACGCGTCCTCCAGGCTGCGCCGGCGGTCGTCGGCCAGGTCCTTGCCGTCGCGGACGTCGCGGCACGCGGAGAGGACGCTGTTCCACCACTCGGGGGTGAGGCCGCCCCGGTTCCGCCCGGCGCCGTCCTCGGCCGTACCGCCGGCATCCCCGCCCTCGGGGGTGTTCTCCCCCGAGCCGCCGCCCCGCGGTGTGGGTTCGCCCTGCGCCCCGCCGCCCGTGCCGCCCTCCGGCGCGGCCTCGCGCGGCGACGGCGACATCAGCGGCCGGTCCGGCGACTGGGCGGGCGAGGACACGGAGACGGTGGGTTCCGGTTCGTCGTCCACGAGGGAGCCGACCAGGACACCGCTGCCCGCCGCCAGCACGGCGCCGCCGAGCATCCCGCCCGCCAGCGACGCGACCAGCCCGAAGCGCGCGGGCCGGCCCCAGCGGGCCCGCCGGCCGTCCGGGGCGGGGCGCCCGAGTCGTACGAGCCCGGCGTCGGCGACCGCCGTCGGTGTGTGGGTACGGCTGCCCCGTGCCCCGGCGGCCTCGTCCCGCTGCCCCGTGCGAGCGGTTCGGGCGGCGCGGAAGGCCGCCAACGCGGCTTCCTCGCCCGGCAGTTCGGCGCTCGGCGTGGCCGTCGGGGTGACTTCGGCGGCCAGTGCGCCGAGTGTCTCGGCGAGCCGGTCGGCCCGGGCGCGGGTGTCGGGGTCGACGGCTTCGAGCGGCTCGCCGCGCAGCAGCCGCTCCGCCATATCGCGGTTCAGCCACTTGTACTGCTCGTCGGCCATCACATGTCCTTCTGCGTCCGCGAACGCGTATGCGTCACACCGGCGGACGTGGCCGCGCGGGTACGCGGTTCTCTCGGTGGGGGCACGGCGTCCAGTGAGTCGCCGGATTCCGGATCGGCCTCCGCGGCCGCCTCCGGATTCTCCCCGATCAGCTCCGCGAGGCGCTTCAGGCCCCGGTGCGCGGCCGTCCGTACGGCGCCCGCGCGCTTGCCCAGTGTCTCGGCGGCGGTCTTGGCGTCGAGGCCGACCACCACCCGCAGCACCACGGCCTCCGCCTGGTCCTGCGGCAGCCGGGCTATGAGGGACAGCGTGCGGTCGGTGGCGAGTGCCTCCATCGCCTCGCCCGCCGTGTCGGACTCGGCCGCCCGGCTGGTCAGCTCGGTCTCGTCGCCCCCTATCGCGGGGCGGCGGCCACGCATGCGTATGTGGTCCAGCGCGCGGTTGCGGGCGATCCGTGCGGCCCAGCCGCGGAACCGGTCGGCGTCACCGGTGAACCGCTCCAGATCGCGGGCTATCTGGAGCCACGCCTCGGAGGTGACGTCCTCCGCGTCCGGATCGCCGACGAGCGTCCGTACGTATCCGAGCAGCCGTGGATGCACGGCGCGGTACACAGTCCGGAACGCGGTCTCGTCCCCGTCCTGTGCCGCAAGCACCGCGGCGGTCAGCTCCGCGTCGTCCCCCAGCACCGCGCCCCTTTTTGCGCCTAGGCCGGCGCCGCTCTCGCGGCCCGGGTTCTCACCGTCGTGGTTCTCGATTATCGGTTGCGGTCTCAACCTCACCGGTGGTCAGAGCTGTGGTCGTCCTCCGCGATCCGGCGCGAATGGCACGTTACGGCCTGAAACCGCTACCCGTCCATGTCCGTAGAACATGCAACTAACTCGTGATCCGGCGAGGTGTGACACAAATCCGGGGTGCGGCGCTGTAGGTAGTACGGGTCGCCGCGCGGCCCGTGCCGCGCGACGGTCGGGGCCTCTCCTGTGGGGGGTGGCGGCCCCGGCCGTTGCCATCGGCGGAGTCGGCCGGGTGCCTTGCGAGTACGGGGGTCTCGCGAGCACACCGGCCTTACTTCGTTCCGGAGCCCTTGTCCGCCCCGTCCACCGGGCCGGGGGTCTTCCCGTCCGTCGGCTCGTCCGCCTGGTCCTGCCGGTCCGCCCTGTCCGAGGTGCCCGGCGTGGCCGGCTCTTCCGCCCGGTCCGGCTTCCCGGTGGCGGCCGCGGCCGGTTCGCCCGCGTCGCCGGGCTTCCGCCCGGCCTCGGACCCGGCGGGCCGCCCTGTCGCGTCCGGCTTCCCGGCGGGGTCACCGGCCCGCTCTTCCCGGTCCGCGGCGGCCCCGCCGCCCTCGGCCCCGGCGAGCTGGGCGGCGCAGTACGCGGCGACCTCGGCCGTGCCGCCGGCCGCGTCGGTCAGCCGCCGCCAGGCGGTGGCGTCCAGAGCCCGGCCCCGCCCGTCGGCCTTCTCCTCGTACGCGCGACAGTGGGCCTCGGTGTCCTGGGCGCCGGCGGGCCGGTCGACCGTCGACGGATCGGCGCCCGGGGTCACGGAGGGGCCCGGCGCCGCGGGGGCGCTGTGCGCGGCCCCCGTACGGCCGTTCCGCGGCTCGCTCTCCGGCCCGCCGCCGTCGCCGTCGCGGGTGGCGGAACCTATCGCCGCGAAGGCGACACCGCCGAGGGTGAGGCTGGACAGCAGCACGGCCAGGGTGGTGCGGACGGAGAGCTGCACCCGGCGCCGCGGGTTCGGGCGCCAGTCGTCCCGCCGCCGCGTGCGCCCCGTACGCGGCCCCTGCTCCCGCGCCGCCCGGAACGCCTCCAGTGCGCGCGCCTCTCCCGCGCTGTCCGCCTCGGCGCGACCACGCACCGCGACGGCGAGGAGGTCGAGGGGCAGGGCGTCGGCGGCGGTGAGGCCGGTGTCGGAGAGGTCGGCGGGACCGCGGGCGCCGGAAGCCGGGGCGCCGTCCAGGGCGTGGTGGCCGTCCCGGCCCGCCCTGTCGTCGCGTCGTTCGCCCATGTCCGACTCCGCCCTGCCCGACGGCATCTCGCGCCCTTCGCTGTCGCCGTGCCGCCCATCGCTGTCGTGGCCGCGGCGGCTGCCGCCGCTGCCGTTCATCCCGACTCCCCCAGCGTCCGGGCGCCCTCTTCCGTCACACCCTCGGCGCGGAGCAGCTGGGCCAGCCGCTTCAGCCCCCGGTGGGTGGCGGTGCGGACGGCGCCGGGGCGTTTGCCGAGGACGCGGGCGGCGGCGGGGCCGTCGAGGCCGACCACCACCCGCAGCAGCACGGCCTCGGCCTGGTCGCGGGGCAGCCGGGCGACGAGGGCGAGCGCCTTCTCGGTGGAGAGCGACTCCAGCGCCTGGTCGTGCGTGTCGTGGACGCCGGGCAGGTCCAGCAGGTCGTTCTCGAGCGCGGTCGCCCGGGGCCTGACCTTCTGCCGCCGCAGATGGTCGAGGGCCCGGTGCCGGGCGATGGTGGCGGTCCAGCCGCGGAACCCGACCCCGTCGCCCTTGAACCGCCCGAGGTCGCGTGCGATCTCCAGCCAGGCGTCCGAGGCGACGTCCTCCGCGTCGTCCCCCACGATGCCGCGCAGATAGCCGAGCAGCCCCGGCTGCACCAGCCGGTACGCCACGGCGAACGCGGCCTCGTCGCCCTCCTGTGCCCGCGCGACGGCCACGCCCAGTTCCCCGTCGAACGCCTGCACGCGGCGAGGTTCGCCTCCCTGGCCCAAGAGCTGTCCTAGTCAGTACGAGATCGCGGTCCGGGGCCCTTCCCGACCCCTCGGGATCGTCGGCGGGCCCCACGCTCATCTGCGTCCGGCCCCGCGGAAGTGTCACAGAGCCCCGGACGGAACCGTCGTGGATCACTCTTAAGGGGGAGCAACTCCCGTCTGCATGACTTGAGTCACACGCATGCCGCGCAATGGTGATGTTCTCGGCCGCTTGTGCTCTGAATAGAAGGCCGCCCTCGTGCCGGGTGGTGTCTTTGCGTTTTTCGTGTAGGGGTGGGGCATTTGATTCGCCGTAAGGGCCGTGCGTACCGACCGATGAGTGCGAAGCGGAGGGCGTGGCTGACACTCGGCGCGGCCGTCGCGGGCGGCGCGAGCGTGGTGTCGTACGCCGTGGTGGGGCCCCAGGACGGCACGGCGCCGTCCGCCGCGCGGGCCCAAGGTCCCGTCGGGGTGCACGACTTGGCGCTCACCGCCGGCGATGGCGGTGGCCCCGCCCTGGCCCCCACCCGCACCGCTCCCTTCTCCCTCCTCGGTGTCTCCTGGACCGATGCCGCCACCCGGCTGGACGGCACGGCCCAGGTACGCACGCGTGACGCCGTGACCGGCGAGTGGAGCGGCTGGCACGGCCTGCGCCCGTCCGTCGCCGGCCCCCGAGGCGCCCGCGGCGCCTCCGAGCCGCTGTGGGTCGGCCCCAGCGACGGCGTCGAGGCCCGTGTCGTCACGGCCGGCGGATCGCCGGCGGCACAGCCCCCGAAGGGGCTCAGGGTCGACCTCGTGGACCCGGGGACGGCGGACGGCACGGCCGGGCACACGGCCGCGGCGGCGGGTGCGGCGGGCGCGGACGGCATGCGCAACGCGGCGTTCGTCACCGACGATCCGCCCGTGGCCGTCCCCTCCACCGTCACCCGTCCCCCGATCGTCGGCCGCGCCCGATGGGGTGCGAACGAGTCGACGGTGGCAGGCTCGCCGCAGTACAACGACAAGGTCGGCGCGGTGTTCGTGCACCACACGGGCGGCACCGACGCCTACAGCTGCGCCGACTCCCCGGCGCTGGTCCGCGCGCTCATGGCGTACGACGTCGAGGCCGGCCTCGGCGACCTCCGGTACAACTTCGTCGTCGCCAAGTGCGGCCGGATCCACGAGGGCCGCGCGGGCGGCGCCGACCTGCCGGTGCGCGGCGCGCACACCCCCGGCTTCGACGGCGCCTCGACGGGCGTGGCGGTCCTCGGCGACTACGACGGCTCCCTTCCGACCCGGGCCGCAGTGGAGTCGGTGGCCCGGCTCGCGGCCTGGAAGCTGGGCCAGTACGGGGGCGATCCGACCGGCGAGGTCACGCTCACCGCGTCCGAGGACGGCGGCGTGTACGGGCAGGGCGAGCCGGCCGAACTGGACGTGATCTCCGGAGGGAAGGACGCGGCGTCGACCGCCTCCCCCGGCGCGAACCTCTACGCGGAGCTTCCCGAGATCCGCCGCTACGCCGCCTCCCCCGCCCGCAACTCGGCGGTCCCGACCGCCGACTACACGGGCGACGGCGTCAGCGACCTGGTCGCCGCCACGCCGGGGACCGGCAGCGGTGTGCTCACCCTCGTGCCGGGCGGGACCGGTGGCCCGGTCGCCGCCGCCAGGCTCCGCCTGGACCAGTCGAGCGCGGGCGTCCCCGGTGCCGCCGAGTCCGGCGACCAGTGGGGCGCGGCCACCGCGTGGGGCGACGTCAACGGCGACGGCTACGCGGACCTCGCGGTCGGCGCGCCCGGCGAGGACGACACCACCGGACACGCGGACCGGGGCGCGGTGACGATCCTCTACGGGCCGTCCTTCACCGCCGACGCCGACACGATGGCCCTCGGCGACGACTACGAGCCGAAGGGGGCGCGGTTCGGCGCCACCGTCGCGGTCGGCGACTTCAACGCCGACGGCCGGGCGGACGTGTTCACGGCCGCCACCGGTACGGGCGGCAACTGGGCCGCCCGGTTCAACGACGGCCACGAGGTCGCCGGTGATCTCACCACGGCGACGGGCTCGTTGGCGTACGCGGACGCCGCGAGCGGCGACTTCAACCGCGACGGGTACGCGGATGTGGTCCTCAACTACCGGGACGCCTCCGGAACCGGCAGGGTGACCTGGTTCAAGGGCTCGCGGTCGCTGGGGCTCACCAAGGCGGCGACCCTGACGGTGAAGGGCGGCCGTGCCGTCGCCGCGGGCGACGTCGACGGCAACGGCTACGACGACATCGTCGTCGGCCAGCCGTACACCGGTGAGTCGGGCGGCAGCGCGGGCGGCCAGGTGACGGTGGTCCCCGGCTCGGCCAACGGCCCCACCACGACCGGCGTGCGGACCGTCCACCAGGGCACGGCCGACGTGGAGGGCGCGTCGGAGACGTCCGACGGGTTCGGCGCCTCGGTGTCGGCAGGGGACGTGAACGCGGACGGCTACGCCGATGTCCTGACCGGCGCACCCAACGAGGACATCACCCGTGCCGGGACGAACCGCGCGAACGCGGGCTCGGTGTGGCTGCTGAGGGGCACGTCCTCGGGGCTGACCGGCAGCGGCTCCCTCGCCCTCTCCCAGGACTCGCCCGACGTCGCCGGCTCCACGGAGAAGGACGACAAGCTGGGCTCCGCGGTCTCCCTGACGGACTTCACGGGTGACGGTCACGCCGATCTCGTCGTCGGCGCGGAGGGCGAGGACGCGGGGAACGGCACGATCCTGCACGTGCCGTCCCCGGGCGGCACGCCGACCACGCCGAAGTCGGCGTACTACGGCGTGACGCAACTGGGCACGGCGACGGGGGCGCGGCTGGGGCAACGCCTGACGCCGTGAGTTCGGGCGCCTGTTGCGGCCGGGGCTGCGCCCCGTGCTTTCCGGGATGAAGGGCGGGCCCGCAGGCCCGACCCTTCAGGGGCGCGGGGAACTGCGCGAGAAACCACAACCCACCCGCACCCGCCGAAGAACCCGCGCCCCCGAGCTGCTGAGCGCACGGGCCTCCTACGCGGAGCGCATCGCGTCGCGGCACAGCAGCCGCAGGGAACCCTCACCCGTGTAGCAGCGGCGGGCCTCCTCGAAGGGGTCCCAGTGACGGCCGTCCCAGGTGCGGACCCAGTACCCGCCCCCGGCCTCGACCCACTCACCGCCGGCCCACCGCACGACGACCTCACCGCCGTACGCGCCGAACCCCCGAAGGACACCCTCCACGGCGGCGTACGGCGCTTCCTCCTGCCGGATCTCCTCGATCATCCGGTCCACCCGCCACAGGCTCTGCGCCGAGTAGTCGAGGCGCACCCGCGCCCCTTCCCGCATCACCGCCACCGCGTCGGCCGCCCACCGCACGGGCTTGGCCGCACTCCCCGACCGCTGTGCGGGGCCGTCACCCCAACCGAACTGACCGACCGAACCGACCGAACCGAATGTCTGCTGTGCGCTCACACCCGTACAAGCGCTCGCCCCGCCCCTCGCGTCACACGGTCCGGTCCCCTTCGACGGCACCGGCGCAGTACCCCCACAACCGCCCCCAGGACACCCACAGGACCCGCTCGCAAAGCGCGGTTTACGAGGTACGGGCCGCCCTCGGCCCCACGGCCTCCTCGGCCGCACCGCCTCCTCGGCCGTGCCGCGCCCTCAGCCCCGCACTCCCCGCGCCCGCCGCGACACGACCGCTTGCAGTATCCGTCGTCCCTCCGTGGAGACGTCGAGCACCTGCCGGACGGCCCCCGCGCCGTGCCCCGCGATCAGTTCGAGGACGACGACCTGGCGCCGGAGTTCGGCGGCGACGAGATGCGAAGCGCCGTCGGTGTGCCCCTCCCGGCACGCGTCCACGGCCTCCGCGCCCCCACGGTCCAGCGGATCGAGCAGCTGGTGGATGCGCAGCGCGGCGACGGAGCACACCTCGGCCCACTCACGCAGCCCCTCCCCGGACCGCTCGTCGGGCACCGCGTCGAGCATCCGACGGGCGAGCACGACGACGTCCTCCCCCTGGTCACCGCCCCCGTCGCCGGTGTCCAGCTCACCCCGTATCTTCGCGACCCGTTCGCCCCAGCCGTCCCCGTCGTCCACCAGCCCGGCCCACAGCGGGCGCAGGACCTCGTCGTCGCCGCCGAGAAGCGGTACGCAACGGTCCAAACAAGCCAACCCGCTTGCCGCCAGACCGCGTTCGTCGGCCTGGGCGATCAGCTCCACCAGGCTCATCACGCCTCCCTCGATCCTGCTCGTCATCGCTCGACAGGGCCCCGTAATCCGAGAACTTCCGGGCGTTCCCCCAACGCCACTAACGGAACCCGCACTTCCCCTTACTGCGTGCAACGGCCCGGGATTGTCACAGCGGTACGATCCCAAGCCGGTCGAGCAACCTGAACAGGATATTTTCAGCCAGAGGGTCCACCGGTCCAGGTTCCGTGGCCAGCACTTCGGCCAGGATCTCCTCGTCCACGACCCGTCCCGCCTCCGCCGCCCAGGCCACGGCCCGCCCGGCGGCGTCACGGGGTTCGAGGAAGTAGTCGTCGACGGTGAGCCCTTGACCGCCGTCCCCGAGGTAGTCGGCCATGGCGGTCCGCGCCAGACACGTCGTCCACGCCCCGCTCTCCGGCCCGGCCGCCTCCACCACGACGCAGTCGCTGTCCATGACGAAGCCGAACAGCGCGGGCGCGCCCGTCTCCCGGGCCAGCGCGTTCATGTTCCCGACGTCACCGACACCGTCGCCGCCCGCCGCACCGTCGCCGCCGGCACCTCTCGGGTAGGCCCAGACCTGCCACCCGTCGGCCGCCGCGGTGCGCAGTGTCATCCCCTGCGCCCCGGCCAGCGCGTCCAGCTCGGCGAGCGGCCGCTCGCTGCGGCCCACGACGTAGTACCCCCAGTACCCCATGCCGGGAATACACCACAGCCGCCGGGCGGTTCGCCCCCGGAATCGGGCAATCCGCACGGTTGCCCGAAGACGACCTCAAACCGAGACGGGCTCCGGTGCGCGTGGCCCGCTCCGCGCCTTGTCGTCCTGCATCCGGGTGAGCGCGAGCAGGTGAAGGAACCGGGCGCGGTCCTCCCCAGACCCTCGCGCTCGGCGATCAGAACACGCGGAACATACGGTTCACCGGCCCCGTCCGTCCACTCCTTTCCCGCCCCGGCGCCGAGCTCCAACTCCCGCCCCGGCGCGGCGCGGCGCGCTCAGCTCACTTTTTCCGCCAGCGCCCGGAACTCCGTCCACGACAGCGCCGGCTTCGCCGGGTCCCACAGCTTCTGGGACAGCGCCCGCAGCGGCATCCGCACACCGGCCGCCACCTGCGCCTCGGTCTGCCGGTTCGCGAGGTCGCACCAGACCGCGAAGACACCGCCGAGGATCTGCTTGTCGTACTGCGCGGGCACAGCGGTCGTGCCGCGCAGCACCCGCGGGGTCCACGACTCGTAGATGCGCTGCCCCGTCGGATAGACGAACTGGTTCGGCTCACCGAGCACGTAGTAGAGGTACTCGTCGTTGTAGTTGACGACCTGCCGCCCGGCGCCGAGGTACTCGACCGGCGGCCGCGCCCCGATCTCCTTGCCCGTCCAGTAGGCGACCTGGATCCGCTTGTCCGCCTGGACGCGGCCGCCCCGGAAGAACCCGTCGTTCCACGCCCGGACCGTCCGGTCGTGGCCGCGCATCACCGCGGCCCGGTCGTTGAGCCAGCCGGTCGCCAGGTCGGCGACGGTCGCGCCCGCGCCGTACTTCGCCCGCGCGGCCGCCGCCAGCTGCGGATAGGACGCCTCCGGGTCCGACGCCATCAGCGCCCGGTACTCGTCGGCGCCGAGGTGCCACTGCGCGCCGGGGAACAGGCCGGCGTACTCGTTCAGGAGTTCGTCGACGATCTTCGCGGCGGCCGGCTTGGAGATGTCGACCGCTCCGCTCGCGGCCACGCCCTGCGCGTTGACCAGCTGCAACCCAGGGTTCCCGGCGATCACGGCCCCCAAATGGCCGGGCGAGTCGATCTCGGGGACGACCTCGATGTGCCGGCTCTCGGCGAGGGCCACGATCTTGCGCACCTGCGCCTTGGTGAGGTGCTGTTCCGACACCACCTCGGGATGGGTCGAGGACTCGATCCGGAAGCCCTGGTCGTCGGAGAAGTGCAGGCCGAGCTGGTTGTACTTGAGGTCGCCCAGCTCCCGGACGCGGTCCTCGATCCAGCCGGCCGTGAAGTGCTTGCGCGCGATGTCGAGCATGAAACCGCGCTGCGGCTTGGCCGGCTCGTCCTTGACGACGCCCTCCGGCGCCGTGCCGCCGCCGCGCACCGTCTGCTTCAGGGTGCGGGTCCCGTAGAAGACACCGGCCTCGGCCGGCGCGGCGATCCGCACCCGCCGGTCCTTCACCGTCAGCGTGTACGCCTCCGAGGCGGACTTCCCCGAACCGTTGAGCGCCAGTTCCACGTCGCCCTCGCGGGGCTTCGCCTCCCCCGCGTACGTCAGGCCCAGCTCCCCGGCGGTCAGCCGGCCCTCGTCGGCCAGCGCCCCGTCGCGGACGACGACCCGGCCGCCGCCGGAGGGGCGCCAGCCCGGCCCGCGGGCGGCCTCGTGCTGCCGTACCGCCGGAACGGTGCGCGGCTTCTGCGACAGGGCGTACGAGGTCGAGGGGGACGGCGAGGGCGACTCCGTCGGGGCGCTCACGGACGACCGCTCCTGCGACTGCGAGCCGCCGGCCGCCCGGGTGTCGCCGCCCGGCCACACGGTCACCGCGACAGCGACCGCGCCACCCGCAAGGGCGACCCCGGAACCCAGGAGCAACCCTTTCGACGTCATCGCCGTCCTCCTGCGGGGAGCCCGGCGTCGGCCACGGCTCACGACGCGCTCCCGGCCCCGGTCCGCATCCGCCACATCTCCCACACCTCTCTGCCGTCCGCTCCCCCGCACCTCCCCCACGAACCTACGACGTCCCACCGTCCCACCAGTCCACCACAGTTTCCGAAACTTGCCCGACCGGGTGAATTTCGGGCATCGAACGGACAGCCCATGACCCGCCTCGATAACGTGGTGGCACATCTCGCACACACCGCCCCGCCGGCCCCTACGCACCGCCGAGGAACCCCGCTGCCTCCGCACCGTCTCCCTCACCTCCCCGGTCAGGTCACCCTTCCGGAGCAGGCGCGCACCCCCGGCCTCTCGGCCCTGGAGCGGTTCAACCACGCCCCCGAGGACACCCTGCGGCAGTCCCTCCTCACCTGTCTGCGCAGCGCCCGCTGGGCCCACCGGCTCACCGACCACCGCCCCTACCCGAACCTGGACGCCCTGCTCGCCGCCTCCGACGAGGCCGCGTACGACCTGACGGCGACCGACCTGGCCGAGGCCCTCGCCGGCGAATCCCTCCCCGTCCTGCCCTCGGACACGTACGACGTGGCCCACACGGCTCTGAGCGCCGCCCACGCGGCCTACGAGGCCCGCTTCGGCCACGTCTTCGTCCTCTGCCTGGACGGCACCCCTCCGGTGGAGCTCCTGGACCGCGCCCTGGAGGGCATCCGGTCACGTTTGGCGAACGATCCGGAGGAGGAGCGGGTGGTGGTGGCAGAGGAACTCCGGCGCCTCGCCCGACAACGGCTGATCGGGTTCCTCAGGGGCGCGGGACCGTGACCCGTGCGGCCGCGCCACGGGGCGCGACCTGCCACAACGAACCCGGGCCCGGCGGCCGACGGGCACTCCCACCCCGGATGCCGCCCGATACTCACCCTTACGTGCAGCTCTCGATGCCAGTTTGATCACACCGCCACACCCGGCTTAAGCGCCGCACGCACACGTGGCTACGATGGCCAGGGCCGGTGGACCGTACCCGGCCGGGTCAGACCGACAGACAAGCCGGCCGGCCCCAATCCCGCTCCCGGAGGGTTCTTCCGTGCCGGCTGGAACGCTGTACCGCGGCCGGGAAGGAATGTGGTCCTGGGTGGCTCATCGAGTCACCGGCGTCCTCATCTTCTTCTTCCTGTTCGTACACGTGCTGGACACCGCTCTCGTCCGTGTCTCCCCCGAGGCCTACGACAAGGTCGTGGCCACGTACAAGACGCCGATCGTCGCGCTGCTGGAGTACGGCCTCGTCGCCGCCATCCTCTTCCACGCGCTCAACGGCCTTCGGGTGATCGCCGTCGACTTCTGGTCGAACGGCCCGCGTCACCAGAAGAAGATGCTGTGGATCGTCCTCGGCATCTGGGCCGTGCTGATGATCGGGGCCCTGTACCCCGTCCTCGGTCACGCCGTCCGTGAACTGTGGGGGAGCTGACAGCCATGTCCACCACTGAGACCACCGCCTCCGGTATCGGCCCCGTCGAGGGCTCGGGCACCCTGTCGGGCTACAGCCCGGAGAACCCGGCGCCGCTCATCGAGCCGCCCCGCAAGCGCACCAAGAAGACCCCGAAGTCGACCCGCGGCAACTTCGAGATGGCCGCGTGGCTGTTCATGCGGCTGTCCGGCATCGTCCTGGTCGTCCTGGTCATCGGCCACCTGCTCATCCAGCTCGTCCTGGACGGCGGCGTCTCCAAGATCGGCTTCGCGTTCGTCGCGGGCCGCTGGGCGTCCCCGTTCTGGCAGGTCTGGGACCTGCTGATGCTGTGGCTCGCGATGCTGCACGGCGCCAACGGCCTGCGCACGGTCATCAACGACTACGCCGAGCGTGCGAGCACGCGGCTGTGGCTGAAGGGCCTGCTGTACACCGCCACGGTGTTCACCATCCTGCTGGGCACGCTGGTGATCTTCACCTTCGACCCGAACATCCGCTAGGCACGGGGCTGAGGCAACCGATCATGAAGATCCACAAGTACGACACCGTCATCGTCGGCGCCGGCGGCGCCGGTATGCGCGCCGCGATCGAGTCGACGAAGCGCAGCCGCACCGCCGTGCTGACCAAGCTGTACCCGACCCGCTCCCACACGGGCGCCGCGCAGGGCGGCATGGCCGCCGCGCTCGCCAACGTGGAGGAGGACAACTGGGAGTGGCACACCTTCGACACGGTCAAGGGCGGTGACTACCTGGTCGACCAGGACGCCGCCGAGATCCTGGCGAAGGAGGCCATCGACTCCGTCCTCGACCTGGAGAAGATGGGCCTGCCGTTCAACCGCACCCCGAACGGCACCATCGACCAGCGCCGGTTCGGCGGTCACAGCCGCAACCACGGCGAGGCGCCGGTCCGCCGGTCCTGCTACGCGGCCGACCGCACCGGCCACATGATCCTCCAGACGCTGTACCAGAACTGCGTCAAGCACGGCGTGGAGTTCTTCAACGAGTTCTACGTCCTGGACCAGCTGATCACCGAGGTCGACGGCGTCAAGAAGTCCGCCGGTGTCGTGGCCTACGAGCTGGCGACCGGCGAGATCCACATCTTCCAGGCGAAGTCCGTGATCTACGCGTCCGGCGGCTGCGGCAAGTTCTTCAAGGTGACGTCCAACGCGCACACCCTCACCGGTGACGGCCAGGCGGCCGTGTACCGCCGGGGGCTGCCGCTGGAGGACATGGAGTTCTTCCAGTTCCACCCGACCGGCATCTGGCGCATGGGCATCCTGCTGACGGAGGGCGCCCGCGGTGAGGGCGGCATCCTCCGCAACAAGGACGGCGAGCGCTTCATGGAGAAGTACGCGCCGGTCATGAAGGACCTCGCCTCCCGTGACGTCGTCTCCCGCTCCATCTACACGGAGATCCGCGAGGGCCGCGGCTGCGGTCCCGAGGGCGACCACGTCTACCTGGACCTGACGCACCTCCCGCCGGAGCAGCTGGACGCCAAGCTCCCGGACATCACCGAGTTCGCCCGGACGTACCTCGGCATCGAGCCCTACACGGACCCGATCCCGATCCAGCCGACCGCGCACTACGCCATGGGCGGCATCCCGACCAACGTCGAGGGCGAGGTCCTGGCGGACAACACGACGGTCGTACCGGGTCTGTACGCCGCCGGTGAGGTCGCCTGTGTCTCCGTGCACGGCGCCAACCGCCTCGGCACCAACTCGCTGCTCGACATCAACGTGTTCGGGCGCCGGGCGGGCATCGCGGCCGCCGAGTACGCGCAGAAGGCCGACTTCGTCGACCTGCCGGAGAGCCCGGAGTCCCTGGTCGTCGAGCAGATCGAGCGGCTGCGCTCCTCCACGGGCAACGAGCGCGTGGCGGACCTGCGCCGTGAGCTGCAGGAGACCATGGACGCGAACGTCATGGTGTTCCGCACCGAGCAGACGATCAAGACGGCCGTCGAGAAGATCGCCGAGCTGCGCGAGCGCTACAAGAACGTGGCGATCCAGGACAAGGGCAAGCGGTTCAACACCGACCTGCTGGAGGCCATCGAGCTGGGCAACCTGCTCGACCTGGCCGAGGTCATGGCCGTCTCCGCGCTCGCCCGCAAGGAGTCCCGCGGCGGTCACTACCGCGAGGACTACCCGAACCGCGACGACGTCAACTTCATGCGTCACACCATGGCGTACCGCGAGGTCGGCGACGACGGCTCCGAGACCGTCCGCCTCGACTACAAGCCGGTCGTCCAGACCCGCTACCAGCCGATGGAGCGTAAGTACTGATGGCTACCCCTGTTCTGGACAAGGTCGAGGCCGACTCCGCCGCGTCCCCGTACATCACCGTCACCTTCCGCATCCGCCGCTTCAACCCCGAGGTCGCGGCCGAGGCGGTGTGGGAAGACTTCCAGCTGGAGATCGACCCCAAGGAGCGGGTCCTCGACGGTCTGCACAAGATCAAGTGGGACCTGGACGGAACGCTGACCTTCCGCCGCTCCTGCGCGCACGGCATCTGCGGTTCCGACGCCATGCGGATCAACGGCAAGAACCGTCTTGCCTGCAAGACGCTGATCAAGGACATCAACCCCGAGAAGCCGATCACGGTCGAGCCCATCAAGGGCCTCACGGTCCTCAAGGACCTGGTCGTGGACATGGAGCCGTTCTTCCAGGCGTACCGGGACGTGATGCCCTTCCTGATCACGAAGGACACCAACGAGCCCACGCGTGAGCGGCTTCAGTCGGCGGAGGACCGCGAGCGGTTCGACGACACGACGAAGTGCATCCTGTGCGCCGCCTGCACGTCCTCGTGCCCGGTGTTCTGGAACGACGGCCAGTACTTCGGTCCGGCCGCGATCGTCAACGCCCACCGCTTCATCTTCGACTCGCGTGACGAGGCCGGCGAGCAGCGGCTGGAGATCCTGAACGACAAGGACGGCGTGTGGCGCTGCCGCACGACGTTCAACTGCACGGACGCCTGCCCGCGCGGTATCGAGGTCACCAAGGCGATCCAGGAGGTGAAGCGGGCGCTGATCACGCGCCGCTTCTAGGACTCCCCGGCCTCTCCCGGCCGTACAACGCTGAGGGCCCCGCTCCGGGATCGGAGCGGGGCCCTCAGCGTTGTCGCCGTACCTCACCGGGCCCGGGGGGCCCGGGCGCGGTGTCAGCCGCGCAGGACGCGGCCCTGCGCGTCGGTGCGGTCGTTGCTGGTGAGGAACAGGATGCCGTCGATCAGGGACCAGAAGCCCAGACCACCGCAGGTGAGCAGCTGGGCGACACCCACGCCCACGGAACCGACGTAGAAGCGGCCGATGCCGAGCGTGCCGAGGAAGAGCTGCAGAACGCCGGCGACGATCTTCGACTTGTCGGAGTACGCACGGCCCTTCGGGTCGTAGCCGTAGGGAGCGTCAGGGGTGGGGACGGTCATGGAAGTAACTCCTGGATGTACTGACTGAAAAGGCCGAAGCGGATTGCTCCGGGGAGAGTCCAGGAGGGAGGGCGCGGCAAAAACCGGCAGCGATCGGGCACGGCGAACGCCGGCCGACGATCGAGCACGACGTAATCCCCCGTCATCCCCCCTGTCGCCGTTGCAGCGTAGTGAGACTCATGGGACGGACGGGAGGGGAAACAGCCGATCGTTCCGATTCCGTGATCCGGTTCCGGCCAAGTTGCGACAACTGCGCGACATAAAGCGGGCGTAAGGGATTTACGGCGACTCACGGCGGGAAGGCAGGGGGATTTGGCGCAGCCACCCCCGCCGTTCAGCGCATATTGCGGACGACCGTCCAGGTCACCGCGATGCCCAGGATCAACGCCTGGGTGCGGGGCCGCAGTCCGGGACGCCAGCGGCGTCCGCGCAGCCCCTCGACGAACCAGCGGCCGAGCAGGACGAGCGCGAAGGGCGCGGCGAGCAGCAGTACGCGGTTGTCGTGCCAGGCGGCGGCGAACTGGCCGTGCATCAGGTCGTACACCATGCGGGTGCCCCCGCAGGCGGGGCAGAGCAGCCCCGTGACATAGCGGAACGGGCACTGGGGCAGCAGATGGCCGGGCTCGTGCGGGTTGGTGCCGTACAGGTAGGCGGCGCCCGCCAGCCCGGCGGCGGCCACCGCGAGGGGGGCCGCCGCCGGGTGTCGCAGCACGGCGGGGCCGCGCTCAGCCACGCAGGACCCGCCCGTTGGAGTCCGTGGTGTTGCTGCTCGTCAGCAGGATGATGCCGTCGACCAGCGCCCAGATGCCGAGGCCGCCGCAGGTGAACAGCTGGGCGAGGCCCAGGCCGACGTGGCCGATGTAGAAGCGGCCGACGCCGAAGGAGCCGAGGAACAGCGAGAGGATGCCGGCGACGATCTTCGACTTGTCGGAGTACGGGCGGCCGTACGGGTCGTACCCGTACGGGGCGTTGGGGTCGCCCGTGTACGCGCCGCCGACCGGGGGCGCCTGGTAGCCGTAGCCCGGCTGGGCGCCCTGCTGGGGGTAGCCGTAGCCCGGAGCGGCGCCCGGCTGCTTGTACGCGTCCTGCGGGTGGCCGCCCTGCGGGGCGCCGTAGGGGTTGGCGCCCGGTGCCTGGCCAGGAGCCTGGTTCGGGTACCCGTAGCCGGGCTGGGGCGGCTGCGGGGGCTGAGCGGGCTGCTGGGGCTGCTCGGTCACGGTACTGACTCCTGCGTCGATTGCTTGAGCGGCTGAATATGGGCTGTCCGTCATATTGCAGGAGAGGAGGCCCCGGAGAGAAGTTGTTACCTCGCGGTCACAGTTGGCTGAGGATCGTCGGGTCCGTGATCTCCGTGCTCTGGGCGAGCGGCATCGGCTTGCCGAGGATGACGGCGAGCATGCGGTCCGCCCCGTAGGGGAGACAGTCGCTCGACGGGGGTCGGTTCCCGTCCGCGCCGGGGAGGCCGATTTCCGCGCGATCGACAGGAACTGGTCGTGGGGCGACACGAGCGCGTGGCCGACCCCCGGACGAACGGGTTCGAGGCGCGCGGCTTTTGAGAGGGAGCGGGGCCTACTGAAGAACGGTCACTCCATCGAGTGATCTACGCCGGACTGTCACCCTCGGATGGTATCTAGTACACCAGGGTACTAGTATGTACACGTACTACATGGTGATCGTTGATGGCCTGACATCTTGAAATGACCGGAGAGGTGCGCGATTGGCTGCACGCACTGCGCAAAGACGACCGCACCACGGCACGCCTGGCGGGCCAGGCGATCCAGGCTCTCGTGGAGGAGGGCCCGGAGCTCGGACGCCCTCTGGTGGACCGGATCAAGGGCTCAGCCCTGCATCACCTCAAAGAGCTCAGACCCGGTTCGTCCGGTGACACGGAGATCAGGATCCTCTTCGCCTTCGATCCCGGGCGCAGCGCGGTGCTCCTGGTGGCCGGTGACAAGGCGGGGCGATGGACGGCGTGGTACCGCCACTCGATCCCCCTGGCCGAGGAACGCTATACCGAGTGGCTGGACCACCTGGCCCGGCGACGTCACGAGGAGACAGAGCGATGACCGGCTTTCACTCATGGGACGAGGTCAAGGAAGAGGTCTTCGACACCGAGGACTTGGACGACATCACGGCGGGTGCCCGGCGTATGGTCGCCGAAGCACGTGCCCACCGGCTGGCCGAGATGCGCAGACAACTCGGCCTCACCCAGCGCGAGGTGGCCGACCGTATGCACGTACGACAGGAACGGGTGTCCGCCATCGAACGCGGCAGGACCGAGTCCGCCGAGGTGGGAACAGTCGCGGCTTACGTGGAGGCCTTGGGCGGGGAGTTGGAGATCGTCGCGAACTTCAACGGAACCCGGGTGGTCGTGGCGTAGCCCGGCACACGATGTTCCCCACGGTTCCCGCACAACCCTTGCACCTCGACGTGTGTCTCTTCTGTACGCCTGTTCGGCAGCGCCTTGCGCATGACGATGACTCAGCTGTACCGCGAGTCAATGTCGTTGGCACCACCCCCGGCTCTGCCCTCTCGGCGTCCCAGACCAGCGCGGGCCGGCCGACGAGCCCCCGCGCGCACCGCAGGAGACGCATGTTCACACGCAGGAACACCCGCCTGGTTCTCGCGACGGCCGCGGCCGTGTCGCTGACCGGCGGACTGCTCGCCCTCTCGACGGGCAGCGCGAGCGCCACCCCCGCCAAGTACGCCGACGACTTCAACGGTGACGGGTACCGGGACTACGCGACCACCGACCATGGCTCGTTCACGGTGACCTATGGGGCTGCGACCGGCCCCGGGACCAAGACCAGGACGTTCACGCAGAACAGCCCCGGTGTGCCGGGCAAGTCCGGTGAAGCGGGCGGCTACGGCGACGGCTTCGGTGAGGATCTCGCCGCCGCCGACCTCAATCGTGACGGCTACGCGGATCTGGCGGTCGCCGACCGCAGCGAGAAGGTGAGCGGGAAGGCCAGCGCGGGCGCGGTCACCATCATGTGGGGCGGCAAGTCCGGTCTCGGCACCAAGGTGACGAGGCTCCCCCCTCAAGGCCAAGTCCCACCGCAGCTTCGGCAACGAGCTGGAGACCGGTGACTTCGACGGTGACGGCAAGGCGGACCTGGCTGTCGCCGACGGCCTCGACACCATCCACATCTACCGGGGTGGCTTCACCCGGTCCGGCAGAACGGGCAAGGTCACGAAGCACACCCGCTCGGACCACACCCGCACCTTCGAACCGACCGGGCTGGTCGCGGGGAAGGTCACCAAGGACAGGGCCACCGATCTGTATGCCCTCGGCCAGGGCTACCGCAAGGACAAGATGACTCAGGACGCCTGGTTGCTGCGCGGCGGCAAGACGGTCAGGTGGAGCGGCAAGCTGGTCTCGATCAACAACGAGGAGCCGGACTACGACCCGACCGGCGTGATCGCGGACTTCGACAAGGACGGCTACGGGGATCTGGCGGTCGGCGACACCTCGTACAACAAGGGTGCGGGCTCGGTGGTCGTCGTGCGCGGCGGCAAGTCCGGACCGGCCACCAACTACCGCCTCACCCAGGCCGCTTCCGGCATCGCCACGGCCGCGTCGAAGAGGGACGGCTTCGGGTACGGCCTCTCCGTCGGCGACACGAACCGCGACGGCCACCCGGGCCTCGCGGTCGGAGTCTCCGGGGAGGAGGTCGGCTCCACGAAGGACGCGGGTGGCATCCACATCCTGCGCGGCGGCAGGAAGGGCCTGACCGGCGCGGGCTCCCAGTGGTTCAGCCGGGCCACGGCGGGAGTACCGGGCAACCCTGAACGGTACGAGATGTTCGGCTCCGCCCTCCGCCTGCGCGACCTCGACGGCGACGGGGACAAGGACCTCCTCGCCGGGAGTGTGAACCGCCGGACGAGCCTGTTCTTCCGGGCGAGCGCATCCGGGATCACGACCGAGACCGTGACGGAGCTGAGCCTGGAGCCGACGTTCCCGGAGTAGAGGTCAGCCGTGTGGAGGGGGGTCTCCTGGCTGGATTGTGTCCAACTGGTGTGACGGATGGGGCTGTTGATCAGAGACTGCCCCCATGAACTCCCTGAGGAAAGCCGCCGCCGCGTTGTCGGCCGTGGCCGCGATGCTGATCGCGACACCCCCCACTGCCTCGGCGACCCCCGCCCCGCACGACGTGTACGGCGGGACCTTCGTGAAGGAGAACTTCAACCGGCTCCCCCTCGGCCCGGTCACCGGGGGACGGGGCTGGACCACCGACGCCGCGAACGGCTCACTGACCGTCGAGCGCGCCGCCGACGGGCGCGGCCGTGAACTCCGTCTCCGCACCGAGGGCAACGGCCGGGCCTTCGTCGTCTTCCCCGACCTGGCTCCGCCCGGCAACAGCTTCTGGGCCCGGGTTCGGCTGCGCGTGGACCGGTTCCCGACGGCACCCGACTGGGCCCACTGGACCCTCGCGGAGGCGTCCGGTTCCGACTCCCCCACCCTGGTCCGGCCGCTCGGCGGCCAGTACGCCCCCACCGACAACGGCAACTTCTACGGCGTCGGCTCCGACCTCGGCCCCACCGGCGACTGGACGAACTGGCGCACGTCCGCGCCGGCCGCCGACGGGGCGTGGACCTGCGCGGAGTTCCACCTCGACGCCACGGACAACCGCGTCACCGTCTACCTCGACGGCGTCGAGCAGCCCGACCTGACCGTCTCCACGAAGCAGCACGGCGGCACGACGGACGACTTCGTCTTCCCGACGTTCGACAAGCTGAAGCTGGGCTGGCAGCTGTACCAGGCCGACCCCAGCCCGTCCTCGTACGACGTACGGATGGACGACATCGCGCTGAGCACGCGGCGGGTGGGGGGCTGCGCGGCCTGACGGAGGGGATCACGGACCCGACTCCGCTGTCCCCGGCCTCGAAGCCACGGCTCCCGAGTGGGCCGCCCGTCCCGGTGAACGGGTGCCCCGTTATGCACGGGTTGTCCCGTAGGTAGCGGCCCTGAAAGGGGGTCACCGGCCTTCGGGCCCGGACGCGCAGGAGGTCAACGCCCCAGCACGTCGGCGGTCTCTACGAACGCGGGCCGCAGGACGGCCTTCCCCGCAATCACGAGTGGTAGGTGATGTTGACGACCACGGTGTCCGGGGACAGGCCGTCCACGTACGAGTTGAAGAATTCGATGTATTGCTCGTGCGGCATGGATTCCCTGGAGATCCACTCTCCGTCGAGAGTCAGCAAAGCGTCACGCGCCAAGGCTTCATGGACCTTCACCCGCACAAAGCGGGCGACGCCCACACCGAAATCCCCTACCGCCTGGTCTCCGAAACGGGAACGAAGTTCAGGTTCACCCAGAATCACACGCACCAGCGGTTGAGCCGCATACTCGCGCCATGCGGATCCGGCATGACGAACCGTTGCACTCGGATCTTCGGCGATCAGATCCGCCAAGCTGCGCGCCGCAGGGAAGCCCGCGGAGAACTCTTCCCACTTCCTCCACAGGGCACGAGCCGATACAGCCGACCGGGACCGCTGCATCTGGATGTCCAACAAGCCCAACGGGCCTCCCGAACAACGACCCATCGGGAGCTGGTAGTCGATCTGACGTGGTGGATCGAAATCCCGAATCAGTCGCTGATCCCTCTCACATCCAGACCTGACAAAGAACTCCCGGTGCGCGGCACCCGATGACCAAGCGTCCCATTCACCGGAAGGGAGGTCTTCGCCCAAGCCGTTACGATCAAAGGGAGCCATGACCTCTGCAAGTGCTTGACGCACCCCCTCGGATGCCGGCAGTGGCTGCAAACATGCGGTCAGTACCTCTCTGGCCAAATCAACCTCCACATCGAGATGCCGCCGGCGCCGCGACCGGAGTCGACCACCTGCCACGCGAGTGCCGTCGCTCCCGCCAGCAAGCCGGCCGAAGCTCTAATCTGACGACATGTCAGACAATGGGTCGTACGAGCTGCTCGGTTTCGACAACATCCTCCTCCCGGTCGGCGACCTCGGCGAAGCCGTCGCCTTCTACGGGCGAGCCGGTTTCGATGTGGCGTTCCACCTTGAGGAGGTGGGGATCGCCCAGCTGAAGGTGGGCAAGGAAACCCCCGGGCTGCTGCTCCGGCTGGAGGCCGCGCCGCGGCACCGGCCGCCGGGGTGGGCGGCGACCCGGGTGTGGCTGGAGGTGCGGGACGCCAGGGCCGCGGCCCGCGTCCTCGCGGCTGCGGGCATCCAGCCGATCGCGCCGCCGTTCTCCGTCGCCACCGGCTGGACCGTGGAGTTCGCCGACCCCTGGGGGAACGTCATCGGCCTCACGGACTACCTCAAGCGGCCGGAGCTGGCCCGCACCTCCTGACTCCTCCCCGGCGCACTCCCACGCCCCGAACTCTGCTTGAACATGTTCAAAAACAGGGCTACTGTCTCATCGACAGCACGTTTTGAACGTGTTCAAGAGAGCCTGAAGGGGTGGGGGCATGGACCTCACGGTCGTCGCGTACGTCATCTATCTGCTGGTCAGCGTGGGTCTGACCGTCTGGGTGGCGAGGACGCTGAGCCGGAACGGGCGGATCTTCCTCGGGGATGTGCTGCGGGGGAACGAGAAGCTCGCGGACGCGGTGAACCACCTGCTGGTGGTCGGGTTCTATCTGGTGAACCTGGGCTTCGTGGCCCTGTACCTGAACACGGACGGCGCCATCGACAGCCCGCGCGAGGTGTTCGAGGCGGTGTCGGCGAAGCTCGGCGTGGTGCTGCTGGTGCTGGGGGCGCTGCACCTGGGCAACGTGTTCGTGCTGAACAAGTTCCGGCGGCGGGGCGCCATGGAGCGGGAGCTGGTACCGCCGGTCGCTCCGCAGGGCTGGACCACGCCGGGGGCGCCCTCGGTCCCGCCGGCCGGGGCGTGACCTCGATGGCGGCGATCGCGGCCACCGCCGACCGGGGCGCCGAGCGCGTCCCGGTCCGCGGGCTCACCGTGCTCTACGACGCCCGGTGCACCCTGTGCGTCTTCGTACGGGGATGGCTGGGCAGGCAGCGGCAGCTGGTGCCGCTCGACTTCGTCCCGGCGTGGTCCGACGAGGCCCGGCGGCGCTTCCCATCACTCGACCACGGGGCGACCCTGGCGGAAATCACCGTCGTCGGGGACGCCGGGCAGGTGTACCGGGGCTCCGCCGCCTGGATCGTGTGCCTGTGGGCACTGCGCGAACACCGGCCGCTCGCCCACCGGCTGAGCGCCCCCGCCGGGGCACGGCTCGCCCGGGGCGCGGTGCTCGCCGCCGCGAAGTGGCGGGGCGTCGAGTACGGGAGCGGTACGCGCCCGGTGGGCGGGGCGGGCGGCGGGCAGCAGTGGGGCGGAAGCATCTACTCCACCGCGGACGGCTGGGCGTACGACCCCCGGCAGGGGTGGACGTACACCGCGCCGAAGCCGCGGCCCGGCACCTCGTCCGGGGTCTCCCCCGGCGGCTGCGACAGCGGTACGTGCCCGACTGGTTAGGCTCTGCCCGTGCCCGCAGTGAACGACGAACCCAGTGCAGAGCCCGGCTCCGAGCCCCCGGCGGCGGAGCCGCCGGCCGCCGCCAGGGACGACGGGGCACCCGGCGGCCCCAGGGGCGGCTCCGCCAAGTCCGAGCAGACCCGCGCGCTCATCCTGGAGACCGCGCTGCGGCTCTTCCAGGAGCGCGGGTACGACAAGACGACGATGCGGGCGATCGCCAAGGAGGCCGGGGTCTCCGTCGGCAACGCGTACTACTACTTCGCCGGCAAGGAGCACCTGATCCAGGGGTTCTACGACCGGATCGGCGCGGAGCACTTCGCGGCGGTGCGGCCGGTGCTGGAGCGGGAGACGGACCTCCAGGCCCGGATCGCCGGGGTCCTGACGACCTGGCTGGACGTGGCGGAGCCGTACCACGAGTTCGCGGCGCAGTTCTTCAAGAACGCGGCCGACCCGGACAGTCCCCTCAGCCCCTTCTCCCCGGAGTCGGCGGGGGCGCGCGAGGAGTCGATCGCCATCCACCGCGAGGTCCTCGCCGGTTCGAAGGCGAAGGTCCCCGAGGAACTCCGGGAGGTCCTGCCCGAGTTGATGTGGCTCTCCCAGATGGGTCTCGTCCTCTACTGGGTCTTCGACCGCACGGAGGGCCGCGAACGCAGCTACCGTCTCGCGGAGCGAGGGGCCCGGCTGACGACCAGAGGGGTGTCCCTGGCCCGCTTCCGGGTCCTGCGCCCCCTCGTCCACGAGGTCCACGAACTGTTCACGGACTTCCTTCCGGGGATGACGAAGGTGCTGCCGGATCCGGGGGCCACCGGGAAACTCGGGTGATCACTTTCGGATGAACGGGGTCGAACGGGACCTCTGGCCTCGCCCCTGCCTACGATGACGGCCTCGACCCCAGCCCACAGGAGGCACGCGATGTCCGCAGCATCCGTCGAGCGGCCCCACGGCAACCGTCCGCTGATCGCGGAGGCGAACCGGATCGTGGACCGGCTCCCGGGGTACCGCGTCGAGATCATCCGAGGCACGATCGTTGTGACGCCGCCCCCCCAACGTCGGCCACGCCCGTGCGTTGTCCAGGTTGCGGACCCCCTTCATCGCCGCGGGCCTCGCCGGCGGCGAAACCGAGGTACTCGAGGGTGTGGGTGTCTGGCTGCCGAACGGAGCCGAAGACTATGCGATCCCGGATCTCGCGGTCGTCGACGCCGACATCGACGACCATCTCATCGAGAACAACTGCTACGACCCGATCGCATTCCGTCTCGTTCTGGAGGTCACCTCCAGAACGACGAGAACGACCTTCGTGGCAAGGTCGGCGCCTACGCCCAAGCGAAGATCCCGGTGTACGTCATCACCAACCGCCAGCACCAGCGCGTGCACGTGCTCACCGAGCCGACCGGGGGCGAGTACCAGACCCACCGTATCCACGCCCCCGGCGAAACCGTCACGCTGCCCAGGTCGATCGGCGCCGAAGTCACCCTGGACGTCGACCTGATCCTCAAGGCCGGGCAGACGAAGGTCAGCTGACCGCGTCCACCTCCCCCTCCGTCACCCCCGCCAGCTCCACGTCGTACACCAGCGGGCCCTCCCCGACGTCCACCTGTCGTGCGCGGGACGTGTGCGCCGGGGATGTCGCCGCGAGGAGGTACGTGCCCGGGCCCGGCACCGCGACGATGTACGAACCGTCCGCCAGCGACGTCACCCGGTCCAGTCGGCGTCCGCCCCGGGTCAGCAGGGTCACCTCCGCGTCGCCCACCGGCTCGCCGTCCGCCGTGCGGATGAAGCCGTGGACCACGGAGGCCGGGCCGCCGCCCTCCGACCCGGTCGTCGGCTCGACGGCCGCCGGCTCCTCCCTCGGCTCCACCGCCAGATGCGGCAACCGCTTCTCCAGCCCCGCCGGCAGCCACCAGTTCGCCTTCCCCAGCAGATGCATCGCGGCCGGTACGAGCGCCGTACGCAGGACGAACGCATCCAGGGCGACGGCGGCGGCGAGACCGATGCCGGCCATCGCGGCCTCCAGTTCGCCGCTGAGCACGAACGCGCTGAAGACGCAGATCATGATCAGGGCCGCGCAGTTGATGACCCGGCTGGTCTCGGCGAGGCCGACCCGCACGGCGCGGGCGTTGTCCCGGGTGTGGACCCACTCCTCGTGCATCCGGCTCACCAGGAACACCTGGTAGTCCATCGACAGCCCGAAGAGCAGGGAGAGCATGATGACCGGCAGGAACGCGGCGATCGGGCCCTCCTTGCCGACGCCGAGCAGCTCCGTGCCCCACCCCCACTGGAAGATGGCCACCAGGACCCCGAAGGACGCGGCCGCCGCGACGAGGTTCATCAGCGCGGCCGTCAGCGGCACCACCAGGGAGCGGAACGCGACCATCAGCAGCAGGAAGCCCAAGGCGATGATCGTCGCGATGAAGTAGGGAAGCCGGTCGCCCGTGACCGACGCGAAGTCCTTCGACACCGCCGTCACCCCGCCGACATGGGCCTCGGCCCCGGACTCCGGGATCACGTCCTGCCGCAGCCGGTCGATGAGGCGGTCGGTCCGCTCGTCCTGGGGCGAGGTCGTAGGGACCACCTGGATCACGGTGACCCCGTTCGCGGGCGGTACGGCGGCCACCTGTGCCACACCCGGCGTGGACTCGATGCGCGAGACGAGGCCCTGGGCGTCCGTCCCGTCCACGACCACCTGGAGGGGGCCGTTGAAGCCGGGGCCGAAGCCCTCCGCCAGGAGGTCGTAGGCCTGCCGGGTGGTCGTCGTGTCACGGTGGTTGCCCTGGTCGGAGGTGCCGAGCCGGATCGAGAGGACCGGCACGGCTAGGACCAGCATCACCACGAGGGCGAGCACGGCGGTCGAGCGCGGGCGCCGCTCGACGTACGCCGACCAGCGGGCGGCGAGACCGCTCGTCACCTCCGGCTCGGGCCCCGCGACCGCGAGCCGGCGCCGCTGGCGGCGGCTGAGGACGCGCGGGCCCAGCACCCCGAGGAGGGACGGCAGCAGGGTGACCGCCGCGAGCACGCTCAGCACCACGGTCAGCGAGGTCGCGATGACGACGCCGTCGAGGAAGCGGAGGTTCATCACCAGCATGCCCGCGAGGGCGATGCACACGGTGCCGCCCGCGAACAGCACCGCGCGGCCGGAGGTGTTGAGGGCGGTCACGGCCGCCTCCTCCGGTTTCATGCCGCGCAGGATGCCGCGCCGGTGCCGGGTGACGATGAAGAGGGCGTAGTCGATGCCGACGCCGAGGCCGATGAGCGAGCCGAGCAGCGGGGCCACGTCCGGGATGTTCGTGGTGTGGCTGAGCAGGGCCGTGGCCATCATGCCGGTGCCGACGCCCGCGATCGCCACGACGATCGGCAGCAGCATCGCGAAGAGCGAGCCGAAGGCCAGGAAGAGGACGACGGCCGCCGCGAGGATGCCGACCGCCTCGGACGTGCCCTGGGTGGCCTCCTGCGCCCGGGCGATCGCCTGACCGCCCAGTTCCACCCGGAGTCCGTCCCGTTCGGCGTCCTGCGCCGTCTCGATGACGTCGTCGATCAGCGCCCTGGGCACGGAGTTCGCCTGCTCGGTGAAGGTCACCTGGGCGTAGGCGATCGTCCCGTCCCGGCTGACGCCCGATCCTCCGCCCGCGCCGCCGCCCTCGTCGTACGGGCCGGTGACCTCCCCGACGCCCTCCATCCGCCCGATCCGTTCGAGCGCGGGCTCGATCCGGGACCGTACGGACGCGTCCCGCACCGATCCTTCGTCGACCTTCCACACCACCGTGTCCACGTCGCCCGCGCGTTCCGGGAAGGCCCTGTCCATCAGGTCGTACGCGCGCTTGGAGTCCGTGTCCGGGAGCGAGAAGACGTTCGCGTAGTCGGTGCCCGCGGCCGAGCCGGCGAAGCCGACGCCGAAGACCGTCCCCACCCACAGCAACAGGACCACCAGTCGGTGCCGATAGCACCACCGTGCCAGTGTCGCCACGATCAACTCTCCTTCTGCGGCGGTCGATTGGTCCCCCAGGTCCTGGGAACACCTTCGACCGCCGGGCGGCCAGGGCGACATGGCCCGCCCATGACTCTCAAGGAACTCCAAAGGGGAAGCCGTCCCCGGGCGGAACTCCTGTGCGGATACTGAGGACATGACCCGACACGAGGGAGTCGACGAGGCCGTGGGCCACGCCGGGGCGGGGCCGGACGGGACGGCGGCCACCGTGCTCGTCGTCGAGGACGAGCCGAGCATCGCGGACGTCCTCGCCATCGCCCTGCGCTACCACCGCTTCGAGGTGATGACGGCCGGCACGGTCCGGGAGGCGCTCGCGCTCGCCGAGCGCACCCGGCCCGACGCCGCCCTGCTGGACGTGATGCTGCCGGACGGCGACGGCCGGGGCCTCGGCCGTGAACTGCGCGCCCGGCGGCCCGAGCTGGCGCTGGTCTTCCTCACGGCGCGGGACTCGCCCGCCGAGATCGTGGGCGCGCTCGGCTTCGGCGACGACTACATCACCAAGCCGTTCCACATCGACGAGGTGGTCGCCCGCGTCACGGCCGTGCTGCGCCGCACCCGGCGTGCCGACGTCCTCCCCCAGCGCCCGCCCCTGCGCTACGGCGACCTGGAGCTGGACGAGACGACGTACTCGGTGCAGCGGGCGGGCCGCACGGTGGAGCTGACGCCGACCGAGTACGCGCTGCTGCGGTTCCTGGTGCGCAACGGCGGACGGATCGTGCCGAAGGAGCAACTCCTGCGCCATGTCTGGCAGTACGAGCACGCGCCGGCCGAGTCGACCGTCGTCGAGACCTACATCAGCTATCTGCGCCGCAAGCTCGACGCCCTCGGCCCGCCGCTGATCACCACCCGGCGGGGCGTCGGATACGGGCTGGCATGACACTCCTCCGGCGGCTCCCCGGCAGGCGTCGGCAGGGGCGCGGCCACTACTCCCTGCGCGCCAAGCTCACCCTCGCCAACGTGGTGCTGCTGGCCGTGGCGATCACCGCGGCGACCACGGTCAGCGCGCTGGGCATGCGACTGTACCTGCTGGACAGCGTCGACACGGAGCTGATGACGACCCGCGACTCGATCGGCCGGGCGCAGGTCAGCATGGAACAGGTGGACGCGCTGAGCGCACTGTTGGCCATCAGCCGCAAGGCGTCCGCCGAGCCCGCCGCCGAGGACGCCGGCTCCCTCGTCCAGGGCGCCGTCTTCACCGCCCTGGACGCCCGGGGCGAGCCGCTGACCGTCGCCGGTTTCGCGCCCACGGCCGGCCAGCGGGCGCTCGCAGCCGCCGTCGACGACCCGGCGGCTCTCGTCGCCGACGACGAACCCCACGACGTCGACGTGTCCGGCGCCCCGCACCGGGTCACGGCGGCCCGCCTCGACGACGGCACGACCGTCCTGCTCGCCACCTCCACCGAGTCGCTGCACCGGGTGATCGCCAAGGCGCTCCGGCTGGACTTCGGGGTCGGCGCCCTGCTCCTCGCGCTCCTCGCCTGTCTGACGCTGTTCAGTGTGCGGCGCCGGATGCGGCCGCTGGAGGACATGGTCGAGACGTCGTCCGCGATCGCCGAGGGCGATCTGACCCGCCGCATCCCCTCCAGCTCCGAGGCGACGCTGGAGGTCGAGCAGCTGCGCCTCGCCCTCAACTCGATGCTCCAGCAGGTCGAGTCGGCCTACCGCACCCGTGAACGCAGCGCCGCCCAGCTGCGCCGCTTCGTCGGCGACGCCTCGCACGAGCTGCGCACCCCCCTGTCCGCGATCCGCGGCTACCTCCAGCTCCACGAGAAGGGCATGCTCACCGACCCCGCGCAGCGCCGTCGCGCCTGGGACCGCATGAACGGCGAGGTCGACCGCATGGGCCGCCTCGTCGACGAACTCCTCACCCTCGCCCGGCTCGACCAGCACCCCGAACTGAGGCTGCGGAACGTGGACCTGGCCTGCCTGGTCCGTGACGCCGCCGCCGATCTGCGTGCCCAGCAGCCCGAACGCCCCGTCACGGTCGCCGCGGAGGGTGCCCTCCTCGTCCACGCCGACGAGTCGGGGCTGCGGCAGATCCTGGGCAACCTGGTGAGCAACGTCCGCACCCACACCCCCGCGGACGTGCCGGTCCGCCTCTGTGTGGAGCGCGAGAACGGCACCGTACGACTGTCCGTCGCGGACGAGGGTCCGGGGCTGTCCGAGGAGGACGCGGCGAGGATCTTCGACCGCTTCTTCCGGGCGGGCGGAGGAGTCGGCAGCGGCCTGGGCATGGCCATCGTGCAGGGCGTGGCGGAGGCCCACGGGGGCGGGGTCACGGTGACGACGTCCCCGGGTGACGGCCTGACGGTGGCGGTGTCCCTGCCGGCGCCCTGAGACGCCACCGACTGCCGGTCGCCGTCAGATCCGGTCCAGCCGCCACAACCGGAACACCCCCGTCGCGTCGGACAGGTACTGCGCCCCGCCGACGTCCTCCGTGCTGAGCACGTACTCCTTGCGCTGCCACAGCGGGATCAGCGGGACGTCCTGCGCGACGACGTCCTGGAGGCTCCTGAAGTCGTTCACCGCCCGGCTGCGGTCCGCGTAGCGCCGGGCGTTCCGGATGAGCCGGTCGGCCTCCCTGCCGTCGTACCCGTTCTTCATGGGCCCGTCGGTGCCCACGAGGGGGCCGCTGAAGGTGTCGGGGTCGGGAAAGCCGGCCACCCAGCCGACACCGTACGCGTCGAGCTTGCCGTCGGCGCAGCGCCGCTGGAACTCGGCCCGGGGGTAGGCCTTCGTCGTCACGTAGAACAGTCCGGTCGCCTCCAGCTGCCGTTTCAGTTCGGCGGCCTCGGCGACGGCGGACTCCCGGCCCTCGGCGTATCCGTAGGTGAAGCGCACCGGCATGCTCACACCGGCGGCGTCGAGCAGCTTGCGGGCCCGCTGCGGGTCCGGCTTGGGGTACATGTCGAAGAACGAGGTGGTGTGGCCCGTGATCCCGGCCGGGATCAGCGAGTACAGCGGGTCGGCGGTGCCCTGGTAGACCTCGGCCACCAGCTTCTCCCGGTTGACGAGCGCGGCCAGCGCCTGCCGCACCCGGCGGTCGTGGAGGGGTGAGCCCTCCCGCATGTTGAGGACCAGGTTGCGGGTCTCGGTGCTGTCGGACTCCATGACCCGCTGGTCGGGGTCGGTCGGCGACAGCCCGGCCAGCACGGCGGGCGGCAGCGTGCGCGCGGCGACGTCGATCCGCCGTTCCTTCCACGCTTTCGCCAGTGCCGCCGAGGTCTTGTAGTAGCGCATGAGGACGCGTTCGCCGGTGTGCTGGACGGCGCCCCGATAGCTCTCGTTGGGGCTGAGGCGGGCCTGCCGGTCCTTGGTGTAGGACGTCAGGACGTACGGCCCGGTGCCGTCGGCGCCGCCGTCGGTGCGCAGCCTGTTCGCCGGGTACTTCGTGCGGTCGACGATCGATCCGGCGCCGGTGGCGATCTTGTACGGGAAGGTGGCGTCCGGCCCGGTGAGGCGGAAGCTGACGGTCGGCCCGCTCACGCTGACCGACCGGAGGGTGCCGAGGAGCGAGGCGGGGCCGGTGTCCGCGTTGATCCGCTTGACCCGGTCGAAGGAGTACTTCACATCCGCCCCGGTCACCTCGCGCCCGCCGGGGAACCTCAGCCCCTGGCGGAGGGTGCAGCGGTAGACGGTGAGTGCGTTGCCGGCGAACTCGCAGCCGCGCGCCGCGTCGGGGACGGGGCCGGCGCCGCCGGGCTCGAAGGTCAGCAGTGACTGGAAGACGTTGTTGAACAGGGCCCAGGACCCCGCGTCGTACGCGCCGGCCGGGTCGAGGGACGTCACCGGGTCGATCGTACCGACGGTGATCGTGCTGTCCGCGTCCCGCTGGGCGGGCAGTATCTGCCAGCCGCCGACGGCCGCGATCACCAGCACCAGCAGCGACGCGAGAACCCGCATGCGAACCGACCGCATCGGCGCCCCTCCCCATGACTCCACCCGGCCCACGACGCTCCGTGCTTCCGCGGTGGCGGCGATCACCTAACCACACCCGTTCGCACGCGTGGAAGAGGGGTCCCGTCGAGTCGGGAGGGGACCGGGCGAGGCGTCAACCACAGCTTCCGTGAACGGCCCTGACGGATCGTCACGCCTGCTTCGACGCCAGCTCCACGACGGTGATGTCCGACGGTGCCCCCACGCGTACCGGAGGCCCCCAGGCGCCCGCGCCCCGGCTGACGTACAGCTGGGTGTCGCCGTAGCGCTCCAGGCCCGCGAGGGTGGGGTTGGCGGCCTCGGCGACGTAGTTCATCGGCCACAGCTGGCCGCCGTGGGTGTGCCCGGAGAGCTGGAGGTCCACGCCGTGGTCGACGGCGTCATGGATCTGGACGGGCTGGTGGGCGAGGAGCACGACGGCCCGCGAGGTGTCCCGGTCGCCGAGCGCCTTGGCGAAGTCGGGGCCCTGGCCCTCGTCCTCCCCGGCGATGTCGTTCACCCCGGCGAGGTCGAGGTACGGCAGTTCCCGGCGGTCGTTCTCCAGTGGGGTCATCCCCAGGCGCCGCACCTCCTCCACCCACTGCTCGGCGCCGGAGAAGTACTCGTGGTTGCCGGTGACGAAGTAGCTGCCGTGCCGTGCCTGAAGTCCCGCGAGGGGTGCCGCGGCCGGGCCCAGGTCCTTCACACTGCCGTCGACCAGGTCGCCGACCACGGCGATCAGATCGGGCTGGGTCGCGTTGATGGTGTCGACGACCTTCTGCGCGAAGCCCCGGCCGAGCATCGGACCGAGGTGGATGTCGCTGACCACCGCGATCCGGAAACCGTGCGCCGCGCGCGGGAGCCTCGCCAGCGGCACGGTGACCCGTTTGACCCCGGGACCGCGTACGACGCCGTACGTGCCGTAGCCCACCGTCCCCAGGGCGGTGGCGGCGGCGGCACCGCCGACCACACGGGAGACGAAGAGGCGGCGGGAGACTCCGGCGGGGGAGGACCCGGCCGGCTCGGCGGGTGAGGCACCGCCGGCTTCGGAGCCGGCGGGAGCGGCACCTTCGGTCTCGGTGCCGTCCGCGGCGGCCGGCCCGGCCGGGTCGGCGGTCATGGTCGTGTCGACCGGGTCGGCGGTCGCGGTCGCCTCGGCCGGGGCCGTGAGCCGCGCGCCCGCCGGGACCGGCTCCGGTTCGCGTACCGCGGGCTCGGGCCGCTCGGCCGGGGCCGGGGAGCGACGTGCCACCAGACGGCTCAGCAGGGGGCGTACCACTTCCCCCGCCAGCAGAGCCAGCAGCAGGTACAGCGCGAGGGCGAGCCACAGGAAGCCCGGCCAGCCCAGCGTCTGCTGCAACCAGAAGGGGGCGCCGCCGCGCTCGGCGCCGAAGGCCGCGAACAGCAGCACCGGCCCGGCGATGAACACCCCGGTGCCCACGCGTCTGGCCAGGCCCGGCCCCCGTGTCGTGTCGCGCACCAACCGGCGCCAGGCGTACCGGTGCAGGGCCCCGAAGGCGGCCAGCACCAGCAGGGCCACGAGGACGAAGACGATCACCATCACGTCGTACTCCCCGTCACGTGGTCCGGCGAAGTGCGCGCAGTCCGCGCAACCCGATGACGCCGATGACCGTCCCAAGGACAAAGGAGACGACGGCGAGCGTCAGATGCACCCAGAAGTACGCGGTCGGATCGCCCGCGTCGTCGAAGGCGAGGCCGCTGCCGTCCTTCCAGAGATTCCGGATGAAAGTGACCCAGATGACCCAGCTCCACACCCCGAAGGCGAGCAGGAACCAGGAGAGGGGGCGGCTGAGCTTCATGCGTTCAGTATCACCGCCGCCCGCCGGGGGCTCGCGCCGGGGTGCGAGCGAGGGCGGGGGCCCGGGCCGCTCGATGGCCGAGAACGGCGGTGGGATTCACGGGGCCGCGCCATGTACTTTCTCGATCGTGCCCGCCTCGAAGAAGACCGCCAGGCGCTCCCTGCTGGTCACCTCCGCCATCACCGTGTCCCTCTCGCTGACGTCGCTGATCTCGACGACGGTCGCCCCGGTCGCGTACGCCGCCGACCCGACCCCGAGCGGGAGCGCCTCCCCGTCGGCGACTCCCCCGGCGGCGATGTCGACCGTCGGCGGTGAACAGCTGGGCAGGCCGGGGACGCAGGCCAACCTGGGCGGTGACGCGCCGGTGGTGCCCAAGGGCATCAGTGCCCGCTCGTGGATCGTGGCGGACGCCGAGTCCGGCGAGGTGCTGGCCGCGCACAACGCGCACTGGCGGCTGGCCCCGGCGAGCACCCTGAAGATGCTGTTCGCGGACACGCTGCTGCCGAAGTTCAACAAGGACGACAAGCACAAGGTCGCCCCCACCGACCTCGCGGGGGTCGGCGCGGGCTCCAGCATGGTCGGCATAAAGGAGAACGAGACGTACACCGTCCACGATCTGTGGCTCGGTGTCTTCCTTCGCTCCGGCAACGACGCGGTGCACGTGCTGTCCGCGATGAACGGCGGCGTCAAGCAGACCGTCGCCGATATGAACGCCCACGCCGAGGAGCTCCAGGCCCTCGACACCCACGCGGTCAGCCCGGACGGCTACGACGCCAAGGGGCAGGTGTCGTCGGCGTACGACCTGACGCTGGTCGCCCGTTCGGGGCTGCAGAAGAAGGACTTCCGGGAGTACTGCTCCACCGTGCGCGCGAAGTTCCCGGGCGAGACCAGGAAGGGCAAGAACGGCAAGAAGAGCCGGTCGTCCTTCGAGATCCAGAACACCAACCGGCTACTCACGGGCGACAGCGGTCTGGACTCCTACCAGGGCATCGCAGGTGTGAAGAACGGCAACACGACGAACGCGGGCGCGACGTTCACGGGGGTCGCCGAGCGGGACGGCCGGGTGCTCCTCGTCACGGTCATGCACCCCGAGAAGGAGGAGCACAACCAGGTCTACAAGGAGACCGCGAAGCTCTTCGACTGGGGGTTCGCGGCGGCGGGCAAGGTGCAGCCGGTGGGTGAACTGGTCCCGCCGAAGGGAGCGGAGACCTCCGGCGGCAGCGCCGAGCCCAGTGCGCAGCCGGGGGGTACGGCACCGGCCTCCTCCCCCGCGCCGGCCTCCGGGGGCGCGGGCGGCAAGGCGGTGGCCTCCGCGGCGGCCGGCGGGTCCAGCGGGATCGGGATCGCCCTGGGAGTGACGGGCGGGGTGCTCGGCCTCGTGGCGGGCGGGGTGTTCCTGGTGAACCGGAAGTGGCCCCTGCGACGGAAGTAGGAGCCGGTCCGGGTCGCGTCCGCGGGGTTGCCGTGCATCGCGGGCTGCAGCATCTCGTGGATTCTCGCGCGGTTCCCCGCGCCTCTGAGAAGCGACCGGGGCTGCGCCCCGTGCTGTCCGATGAAGGGCGGGCCGCAGGCCCGACCCTTCAGGGGCGCGGGGAACCGCGCGAGAAGAACACACCACCCGCACCCGCCTACGAGACGCGCACCCCCGAGCCACTGGGCGGCGCCGCCGGGCTATGACGCGCCCTCGGTCTCCTCCCCTTTCCCCTCGGCCGTCCAGGCCGCGCAGTACAGCAGCAGCTTCGCCGTGAGGTTGATCCACAGCATCAGCGCGATCGGGACACCGAACGCCCCGTACATGCTCTTCGACGCGACGCCCTGCATGTATCCGCTGAGCAGCAGCTTCAGCAGTTCGAAGCCGACCGCGCCCATGAGCGCGGCCACCACGAGCCGCCGCCGCGGCGGATGGACGCCCGGCAGCAGTGTCAGGACGTACAGGAGGAGCAGGAAGTCGGCCAGCACGGCCACACCGAACGCGGCGACCTGGAGGAGGACACCGCCCCACCCGTCCCGGTCGACGCCGAGCCGGTCCGCCGTCCAGCCGACCGTCGCCGACGCCACCATGGAGGCCGCCAGGGAGACGAGCACCGCGCCGCCGAGTCCGACGAGGACGCCCGCGTCCTTGGCCTTGGCGAGGACGGGGTTCTCGTCCGGCTCGGGCTTCTCCCACACCGCGCGCAGACACCCCCGCATCTCCCCGACCCAGCTGATGCCGGTGAAGAGCAGCAGTGCGCCGGCGATGATCCCGACCGTGCCGGCGTTCTCGACGAGCCCTGCGATGTCGAGCTGGTCGGAGATGCCGGGCACCTGTTCGGCGAGCCGGTCGTCCAGCCGGCGCCGCCGGTCCTCGCCGAGCGTCGCCGCGGCGATGGCCGCGCCCATGGTCAGCAGCGGGAAGAGCGCGAGGAAGCTGAGGAACGTCATGGCCGCGGCCAGCCGCGTCCAGGTCACCCGCTCCAGCCGTTCGTACGAGCGCCACGCGTGCGTGGTCATCAGGCGCTCGGCCAGGGGGCCGATCCCGGGGAGCTTTTTCAGCCAGTCCATGATCCGACCCTGCCCTCGTCGTGGTCACCCGATGCCGGAGTACCCACGCGAGCGCTGATCACCAGTCGGCCACGGCCAGCCCGTACATCGCCAGCCACACCAGCGCGATGCAGGCGAGGGGCCGGTCGCGCAGGACCACGTCCTCGGGTTCACCGGCGGTGCCCCGGTCGGCGAAGACGGCGTAGCGCAGGACGGCCAGGACGAAGGCCACCATGGAGAGCTGACGCCACGGCAGCACACCGGTGCTCGGGACACCGCCCTCCTCAAGGGCCCACAGGCAGTAGCCGAGGACGGCGAGCCCGGCGGCCAACTGCCAGACGAAGCGCAGGTATCCGGCGGTGTACTCGGTGAGCAGCACCCGGGTCGCCCCGGCCCGGTCGGCGAGCTGCACGGCCTCGGAGTACCGCTTGGCGGCGACCATGAACAGCGCGCCGAACCCGGTGGTGATGAGGAACCAGCGCGACAGCGGGATGCCGAGCGCGAGCCCGCCGATCATCGCCCGCATCAGGAACCCGGTGGTGACGACCGCGAGATCGACGACCAGGACGTGCTTGAGGCTGACGCAGTAGGCGAGTTGGAGTCCGAGGTACGCGGTCAGCAGCGCGGCGGTGGACGGGGAGCAGAGCCATGCCGCGGCCGATGGCGCGAGGACGATGAGGGCCCCGCCGACGGCGTACGCGACGGGCTCGGGGACCTGGCCGGCGGCGACCGGGCGGTGGCGTTTGACCGGGTGGGCGCGGTCGGCCTCGGCGTCACGGGCGTCGTTGATGAGGTACACGGCGGCGGCGCAGGCCGTGAAGAGCACGAACACGAGCGGGAGCCGGGTCAGCGCGCGGGACGTGAAGAGCTCCCCCGCGGCCGCGGGGGCGGCGATGACGAGGATGTTCTTGATCCACTGGCGGGGGCGGGCGGTCCGCAGGAGGCCGAGCGCGAGCCCGGCCTTCGGCGGCGCTTCTCCGGGCGTCGTCCGCCGCTCCAGGACGGTCGTCGTGGGCTCAGCCATGGCCCACCGCCCGGCGGGTCGTCCAACGGGCGCCCAGTGAGGCCGTGGCGGCGCCCAGCGCCACTCCGGCCGCCACGTCCGACGGGTAGTGCACGCCGACCACGAGACGCGACAGGCACATCGCGGCGGCGAGCGGCGCCACGAGCGGGACGACGCCGAGCGTCCCGTACGCCACGACGGCCGCCGCCGACGACGTGGCGTGCGAGCTGGGGAAGGAGTGCCGTCCGGCGGTGCGCACCAGTGGTTCGACGTGGGTGGGGCGGGCGCGTCGTACGAGCCGTTTGACGCCCATGCTGACCAGATGCGCCCCGGCCGTCACCGCTGTGCCGCGCAGCCAGGCGGCACGCCGCTCCCGGTCGACGACGGCGCCCGTGAGCCCGCCGGCGAGCCAGAGCGCGCCGTGCTCCCCGGCCCGGGACAGTCCGCATGCGACGGCCGCGACGCGTGGGTCCGTGCCCCGCGCCCGGCACACGGAGAGCAGCCGCCGGTCCAGGGCGCGCACACCGTCGACAGCGTCAACTTCGTCCATGCGATGCCACTCTTCTAGGCGGCAACCCGAGAACTCCGGCAATCTTGAACGACATCCCATTAATCACCCATTTCGGTGAGGCACCCGGACAGGCAGGGCGATACGCCGGATTCATCAGCATTCGCGACGATACGGTCGCGGGCATGCCAGCCAACGCCGTCCCCCTCTCCGGCCGTACCACCCCCGTCACCGGCTGGGGCCGCACCGCCCCGACCGCCGCCCGGCTGATCCGCCCCCGCACGTACGAGGAGGCGGCGGCCGCCGTGCGGGCGTGCGGGGCGCGCGGCGGGATCGCCCGGGGGCTGGGGCGGGCGTACGGGGACGCGGCGCAGAACGCGGGCGGCGCCGTGCTCGACATGACGGGCCTGGACCGCGTCCATGCCATCGACGCGGACGGCGGCACCGTCCTGTGCGACGCGGGTGTCTCGCTGCACCGGCTGATGGAGGTGCTGCTGCCGCTGGGCTGGTTCGTGCCGGTGACCCCGGGGACCCGCCAGGTGACCGTGGGCGGTGCCGTCGCGGCGGACATCCACGGCAAGAACCACCATGTCTCCGGGTCGTTCGCCCGCCATGTGCTGTCACTGGAACTGCTCACCGCCGACGGCGGCATCCGCACGGTGACGCCCGGCACACCGCTCTTCGAGGCCACGGCCGGCGGCATGGGCCTGACCGGGGTGATCCTCACCGCGACCGTACGGCTGCTGCCCGTCGAGACGTCCTGGATGTCGGTCGACACCGAACGCGCCGCCGACCTGGACGACCTGCTGGCCCGGCTCACGGCCACCGACCGCTACTACCGCTACTCCGTCGCCTGGATCGACCTCCTCGCCCGCGGCTCGGCGACCGGCCGCGCGGTCCTGACCCGCGGCGAGCACGCACCCCTGGAGGCGCTGGAGTCGTCCGCACGCGCGCGCGGCGCTCTCTTCCCGCGCCGGGACGTCCGCCGCAGTCCGCTGGAGTTCCGGACCTCACGTCTCCCGGCCGCCCCCGCCTTCGTCCCCGAGGGCCTGCTCGGCCGTACGACCGTGGGCCTGTTCAACGAGCTGTGGTACCGCAAGGCGCCCCGGGCCCGCGCCGGCCAGCTCCAGCGGATCTCCACGTTCTTCCATCCCCTGGACGGGGTCCCGCACTGGAACCGGCTCTACGGGCGCTCGGGGTTCGTGCAGTACCAGTTCGTCGTCGGGCACGGCCGCGAGGAGGCCCTGCGGCGGATCGTGGCCCGGATCTCCGCGCGCCGCTGCCCCTCCTTCCTCGCCGTGCTGAAGCGGTTCGGGGAGGGCGACCCGGGCTGGCTGTCCTTCCCGATGCCCGGCTGGACGCTCGCCCTCGACATCCCGGCGGGCCTGCCCGGTCTCGGCGCCTTCCTCGACCGGCTGGACGAGGAGGTCGCGGCGGCCGACGGACGCGTGTACCTGGCCAAGGACGCCCGGCTGCGGCCCGAACTGCTGACCGCGATGTACCCCCGCCTGTCCGAGTTCCGCGCGCTGCGCCGGGAGCTGGACCCCGACGGCGTGTTCGTGTCGGACCTGGCCCGCCGCCTGGGCCTGTAGGGGGTGTTCCGAAGGTCCCGCACGGCACCCCCCGGCGCCCTTACCGCGCCCTGCCCCCCCGTTCCCCAGTCGCTCAGGAGCTGTCATGAAGGACGCCTTCGGCACCCCCCAGTCCCTGCTGATCCTCGGCGGTACGTCGGAGATCGCGCTCGCCACCGCCCGCCGGCTGATCGCCCGCCGCACCCGCACGGTGTGGCTTGCCGGACGCCCCTCGCCGGACCTGGAGAAGGCCGCCGCGCATCTGCGCGGCCTCGGCGCCGAGACCCACACCGTCACCTTCGACGCCCTCGCCCCCGACTCCCACGAGACGATCCTCGGCAAGGTCTTCGCCGAGGGCGACGTCGACATGGTGCTGCTGGCCTTCGGTGTGCTCGGCGACCAGGCGCACGACGAACGCGACCCGGCGGCCGCCGTGCGCGTCGCGCAGACCAACTACACGGGGGCCGTGTCGGCCGGCCTGGTCTGCGCGCGTGCCCTCCAGGCCCAGGGCCACGGCTCCCTCGTCGTGCTGTCCTCCGTGGCCGCCGAACGGGCCCGCCGCTCCAACTTCATCTACGGGTCCGCCAAGGCCGGCCTCGACGTCTTCACCCAGGGCCTCGGCGACGCCCTCCACGGCACCGGCGTCCACGTGATGGTCGTACGGCCCGGCTTCGTCCGTACCAGCATGACCGCGGGCCGTCCGGCGACACCCCTCGCCACCACTGCGGAGGCGGTGGCGACGGCCATCGAGCTCGGTCTGCGGCGCCGCTCGGAGACGGTGTGGGTGCCGGGGTCACTGCGGCTGGTGATGGCGGCACTGCGCCATCTGCCGAGGCCGCTGTTCCGCCGGCTGCCGCTGTAGGGGCCGGGGCGCGTCGGCCCTCAGTGGGTGGGAAGCGTGGTGTCGCCCACCGGGGCGCCCGCCTGCGGGGGCACGACCGAGCCGCCGAAGGCGAACTCGCGGAGCTTGCGCCAGACCCCGTCGGCGCCCTGCTCGTAGAGCGCGAAGCCGGTGCAGGGCCACTCGGCCTCGTAGTCGGCCAGCTCCTCGAACGCCCGGTCCATCGCCTCCTCGGGGATGCCGTGCGCCACGGTGACGTGCGGGTGGTACGGGAAGTTCAGCTCGCGCGCCACCGGCCCCGAGGCGTCCCGGACCTGCTTCTGCAGCCAGGCGCACGCCTCGGCGCCCTCGACGACCTGGACGAACACCACGGGTGAGAGCGGCCGGAACGTACCCGTGCCGGACAGACGCATCGGGAAGGCCCGGCCGGCGGCCGCGACCTCGATGAGGTGCGCCTCGATCGCCGGCAGCTCGGACTCCTCGACCTCCGTCGGCGGCAACAGCGTGACATGGGTGGGGATGCCGTGAGCCGCGGCGTCGCCGAAGCCCGCGCGCCGCTCCTGGAGCTGGCTGCCGTGGGGCTCCGGGACCGCGATCGACACACCGATCGTTACGGTCCCCACGTCGTCTCCTGTCGTCGTGTCATGCGTCTGTGTCTTCGTCTGTCGTGACGCGCCACCGGCTATCGACTGTACGGCCACGGCGGTGTTCCGGGCAGGCGCGAACGTAGTGATGTGCAGCGCTCGTACGGCGCTGCCGGGGGCGCGGGTCGGCGCTCGGCCGACGCAGGTCGTGCGGCTCAGTGCTTGGCGGGCAGGAAGCCCACCCTGTCGTACGCCTGGGCGAGGGTTTCCGCGGCGACGGCGCGCGCCTTCTCCGCGCCCTTGGCCAGGATCGAGTCGAGCGTCTCCGGGTCGTCCAGGTACTGCTGGGTGCGCTCCCGGAAGGGCGTCACGAACTCGACCATGACCTCGGCGAGGTCCGTCTTGAGCGCGCCGTACATCTTGCCCTCGTAGTCCCGCTCCAGCTCGGCGACCGGCGTGCCGGTCAGGGTCGAATAGATCGTGAGCAGGTTGCTGACGCCCGGCTTGTTCTCGGCGTCGTAGCGGATCACGGTGTCGGTGTCGGTGACCGCGCTCTTGACCTTCTTGGCGGTGGCCTTGGGGTCGTCGAGCAGGTTGATCAACCCCTTGGGGGTCGACGCAGACTTGCTCATCTTGATCGCCGGGTCCTGGAGGTCGTAGATCTTCGCCGTCTCCTTGAGGATGTACGGCTTCGGGATCTCGAAGGTCCGGCCGAAGCGGCCGTTGAAGCGCTCGGCGAGGTCACGGGTGAGTTCGATGTGCTGGCGCTGGTCCTCGCCGACCGGGACCTCGTTCGCCTGGTAGAGCAGGATGTCGGCGACCTGGAGGATCGGGTACGTGAAGAGGCCGACGCTCGCGCGCTCGGCGCCCTGCTTGGCGGACTTGTCCTTGAACTGGGTCATGCGGGAGGCCTCGCCGAAGCCGGTGAGGCAGTTCATGACCCAGCCGAGCTGGGCGTGCTCGGGGACATGGCTCTGGACGAAGAGGGTGCACCGCTCGGGATCGAGACCGGCCGCGAGCAGCTGCGCCGCGGCGAGCCGGGTGTTCGACCGCAGGTCCGCGGGGTCCTGCGGGACGGTGATCGCGTGCAGGTCCACGACCATGTAGAACGCGTCGTGGGACTCCTGCAGAGCCACCCACTGGCGTACGGCGCCGAGGTAGTTGCCGAGGTGGAACGAGCCTGCGGTGGGCTGGATTCCGGAGAGCACACGGGGTCGGTCAGAGGCCATGCGCACCATTCTCTCAGGTATCAGGGCCCGGTCCGGAACCTACCGGAAACAGATGGGACACAGGCCGGACCGATCATGCCCGGACGGTGTACCCCTGTGGTCAGAACGCGGGAGGGGGCCGCATCGTCGCCGAGGCCGCGGTGATCGCACGCGGACGTGCCGGAGCGCCGCGGTGATCGCACGCGGACGTGCCGGAGCGCCTGAGGCGTGTGCGGAGACGTGGTGCGCGCCCGCACGGGCGGCGCGTTCCGGGCGGCCCGGCGCCCGGCTCCGGTCGATCGGGGCCGGTGAGACGAGGAACACAGTCCGGACGCCGGGCGGGTGTCCTCCGTGCCACGCGGGGGCGCGGTGGGAGCCGCCGGACGCCTGGCCCACGGAGGTGGCCGCCCGGCGCGGTCGCGACGGGCGGCGTCCGGCGGCGTCAGCCGAGGTCGATCTCCGGGTACAGCGGGAAGCCGGCCACGAGGTCGGTGGCGCGGCGGGAGATCTCGTCGGCGACCTTCGCGTCGAGGACGTGCTGGGCCTTGGAGGGGGCGCCCGACTTGGTGGTGCCGGGCGTCGCGGTGGTCAGGACACGGTCGATGAGCCCGGCGACCTCGTCCATCTCGGCGGTACCCAGACCGCGGGTGGTCAGGGCGGGGGTGCCGATGCGGATGCCGGAGGTGTACCAGGCGCCGTTCGGGTCGGCCGGGATGGCGTTGCGGTTGGTGACGATGCCGGAGTCGAGCAGCGCGGCCTCGGCCTGGCGGCCGGTGAGGCCGTAGGAGGTGGCGACGTCGATCAGGTTGAGGTGGTTGTCGGTGCCGCCGGTGACCAGGGTGGCGCCGCGGCGCATCAGGCCCTCGGCGAGGGCGCGGGAGTTGTCGACGATGCGCTGGGCGTAGTCCTGGAAGGCGGGCCGGCGGGCCTCGGCGAGGGCGACGGCCTTGGCGGCCATGACGTGCGGGAGCGGGCCGCCGAGGACCATCGGGCAACCGCGGTCGACCTGGTCCTTGAGGGAGTCGTCGCACAGGACCATGCCGCCGCGGGGGCCGCGCAGCGACTTGTGGGTGGTGGTGGTGACGATCTGGGCGTGCGGCACCGGGTCGAAGTCGCCGGTGAGGACCTTGCCGGCGACGAGTCCCGCGAAGTGCGCCATGTCCACCATGAGCGTGGCGCCGACCTCGTCGGCGATCTCGCGCATGATCCGGAAGTTCACGAGGCGGGGGTAGGCGGAGTAGCCGGCGACGATGATCATCGGCTTGAACTCGCGGGCGGAGGCGCGCAGGGCCTCGTAGTCGATGAGGCCGGTGGCGGGGTCGGTGCCGTAGGAACGCTGGTCGAACATCTTGCCGGAGATGTTCGGGCGGAAGCCGTGGGTGAGGTGGCCGCCGGCGTCCAGGGACATGCCGAGCATGCGCTGGTTGCCGAAGGCCTGGCGGAGCTCGGCCCACTCGGCCTCGGAGAGGTCGTTGACCTGGCGGGCGCCGGCCTTCTCCAGGAAGGGGGCCTCGACCCGGTCGGCGAGGACGGCCCAGAACGCCACGAGGTTGGCGTCGATGCCGGAGTGCGGCTGGACGTAGGCGTGGCGGGCGCCGAACAGTTCCCGGGCGTGCTCGGCGGCGAGGGACTCGACGGTGTCGACGTTGCGGCAGCCGGCGTAGAAGCGGCGGCCGACGGTGCCCTCGGCGTACTTGTCGCTGAACCAGTTGCCCATCGCCAGGAGGGTGGCCGGGGAGGCGTAGTTCTCGGAGGCGATCAGCTTGAGCATCTCGCGCTGGTCGGCGACCTCCTGGCCGATGGCGTCGGCCACGCGCGGCTCGACGGCGCGGATCACGTCGAGGGCGGAGCGGAAGGCGGTGGACTCGGTGGAGAGGGGCTCGGCTGACATGGGGACCTCCGGACGTTGCGTTCAGCGTTCACGGTACGGCCCAGGCGCACGGCACTCATCTTCCCGGGCCGCTCCCCGATGGTCCGTCCCATCCCAGCGCGCCAGTCACGGCCCACCGATCACCTTATCGGGCGGCCCTGAGCGGCAGGGCCGGGCGTCCACCATTCGAACGACGCGGAGACCCGCCGGGAGGGAGAGCGTGCCTCACAGGATGACGTGCGGCAGGAAGCGGGCGTACTCGTCCGTCACCAGGCCGGAGGACTCGCGGATGCCGAGGCCGGCGGACTCGTTCTCGACGACCCAGGCGCCGAGGACGACATGGTTGCCGTCGAAGGCCGGAAGGGGGGCCAACTCCTGGTAGCAGCAGGGTTCCTCGCGGATGACCGGATCCCCGCCGGGTTCGTGGACGGTGACGCCGGCGCCCTCGCGGCCGAGGAGGGGCTTGGAGACGTAGCCGTGGCCGGCGGCAAGCTCGCGGGGGCCGTCGAGGTAGGCGGGGAGGAGGTTCGGGTGGCCGGGGTAGAGCTCCCAGAGGACGGCGAGGAGCGCCTTGTTGCTGAGGAGCATCTTCCAGGCGGGTTCGATCCAGAGGGTGGTGCCGGTGCCGCCGCCGTTGTCGAGGGTGGCGAGGACGTGCGGGGCGAAGCGGTCGGTGGTGAGCCACTCCCAGGGGTACAGCTTGAAGACGCTGCGGATGAAGCGGAGTTTCTTGTCGACGAAGCGCTCGGAGAGGCGGTCCCAGCCGATGTCCTCCATGGAGATCCAGTCGGTGTCGAGTCCGGCCTGTTCGGCGGTCTCCTTCAGATAGGCGACGGTCATCAGGTCCTCGCCGAGTTCGTCGCCCGCGGAGTGCGCGAAGTACAGGGGGCTGCCCGGCGGGAGGAGGGGTGCCTGCTTCTTCCAGGCGCCGACGAGGCGTTCGTGGAGGGAGTTCCACTGGTCGGCGCCCGGGAAGCGTTCCTCCATCCAGAACCACTGGGGGCTGGCCGCCTCGACGAGCGAGGTCGGGGTGTCGGCGTTGTACTCCAGCAGCCTGGCGGGGCCGGTGCCGTCGTAGCGCAGGTCGAAGCGGCCGTAGACGGAGGGCAGTTCGGCGCGCCGGCGCCATGCCTCGGTGACGAGGCCGACGAGGCGCGGGTCGGTGATGCCGAGGTCGGCGAAGCGGTCGTGCTCCACGATGTGCGCGGCGGCGGCCAGGCACATGGCGTGCAGTTCCTCGACGACCTCCTCCAGCGCCTCCACCTCGGGCAGCGAGAAGACGTAGTAGGCGCTCTCGTCCCAGTAGGGGCGCAGGGAGCCGTCCGGGTAGCGGGTGAGCGGGTAGATGAGGCCCTGTTCCTCGACGGTCTGCTGCCAGCCGGGCCGGGGTTCGATGGTGCGGCGTTCCATGGCTCTGTCTCCCGGGCGGGTCAGCCGCCGCTGGAGCCGGAGCAGCCGAAGCCGTCCCGGTCGACGGCCTCGCTGCGGCTGAAGGTGCCGTCGGCGGCGCGGTTGCCGGTGACGTCGGCGTCGTAGTACCAGGCGGCGTCGACGGTGCCGGGCTGGCTGCGGTTGCCGCTGCTGTTGCTCTTGCGGTTCTTGCCGTACGACGACGAGGAGCCGGAGTTGCAGTTCCTGTCGGCGATGATCTTGTAGCCGTTGGCGAAGTCGTAGCTGTCGCGGTCGACGCACCGGCGGTCCGGGTCCGATCCGCAGGAGGTGAGGGCCGCGGCGACGACGCCCATGCCACCGAGTACGACCGTGCTGGACCGCAGTCGCCTGCGCTGTTCTCCCATGTGCTCCCCCGACGGGCTGGTGTGCGCTGCCGAGCGGGACCGGTGCGCGGGGACCGGGCCCCCGCGGCGTCGACGCCCGGCGCCCGGCTTGTCCGGGCCATGTCGGCGCTCAGACTAGTGATCGATGCAGGACACGGCCAACCGGCTCCCCGCGGTTCCCCGGGGGGCGGCGTGAGGGCGGGCGAGCCGGGTGGTCGCGGGAGGGGTGGGGCGGTCCAGGGAGGCGTGGGGCGGTCCAGGAGGGGCGGCCGAGGGTGATGAGGTCGGCCAGGCGGACAGGAGCCGTTCGGTCGTGCTCCCGCGCCGCCGGGCAGCTCACCGGGTGTCCCTCGGGTTCCGCGGTGCGGGGCGGGTCGCCTTCAGGCAACGGGCCCCCTGGACGCGGAGCGCCTCGGCGAGTTCCGGGGGCGCGTCGGCCGGGAGGCTGAAGTCGGCGTCCACGGAGGTGATCATCCAGGCGAGGTCCCGTGGGGTGTCGGCGCCCAGGTGCAGCAGGCAGCCGTGGTCGTCCAGTGGTTCGAGCACCCCCATGCCGGGCCAGACCCGGCCGGCGACGGCGGAGGCGGGTTCGTGGAGGGTGACGGTGGCACGGAAGGGCCAGGTCCGCGAGGAGAGGCGGTAGGCCAGATACGTGGCCGCGTCCCCCTCGGGGATCGGCCGGGGCGTGAAGCGGGGCCCCGTCGGGCCGCGCGGGACGAGCCTGTCGACCCGGAAGGTCCGCCAGTCGGCCCGGGCGAGGTCCCAGGCGACCAGATACCAGTGCCGGTCAAAACTGACCAGACTGTACGGCTCGACCGAGCGGACGGGGTGCGCGTCGGGGGAGCCGGTCCGGGGCTCCCCACGAGCACCGGACCGCTTCGCGTGAGGCACTCCGCGGCGGGACCCGCGGGCATCGGGCCCCCCACCGACCGAGCCGTCACCCACCGGCCCGCCGGCATCGCCCACCGGCCCGCCAACCACCACGCCGACATCCACCCGCCCACCGGCATCGGCCCCGCCCACATCACCGCTCACCGGCCCACCGGCATCGGCCCTGCCGACAGCCGCGGATCCGGTGGCGGATCGGCTGTCGCGCTCCCGTCGTCCCGCTTCGGCCGCCGCCGTGTCCGCACGTCCGGCGTCGGCCCCGGTCGCCCGCGGGCTCGTGTAGACGAAGCGGAGGCGTTCACGGCGGCGGCAGGCTTCGGCGATGGTCATGAGGGTGTCCGCCGAGACCTTCGGGGCCGGGGCCGCGCCCGCACGCACCGTGGCGGTGTGGAGGGTGGTGACCCGATGCCGCAGCCGGGAGGGCAGAACCTGCTCCAGCTTGGTGAGAGCACGCAGCGAGGCCTCCTCGATGCCCGCCACCGTGCCGTCGGCGGCCGTGCGCAGCCCGACGACCACCGCGACCGCCTCCTCGTCGTCCAGCAGCAGCGGAGGCAGGCTCGCACCGGCGCCGAGCCGGTAGCCCGCGGTGCCCCGAGCGGCGTGCACGGGGTAGCCGAGGTCCCGCAGTCGCTCGATGTCCCGGCGCAGGGTGCGGCGGCTGACTCCGAGGTGCTCGGCGAGTTCCGCTCCGGAACGGTCGCGCTCACGGTGGGTCTGCAGCAGGGCGAGCAGTCTCAGCAGCCGCCCGGAGGTCTCCGGCATGGTCACGAGACTGCCGCGTCCTTGGAGCTCCGAACAAGAGTGGAGCCCGGCTCGCGACGCCTGGCACGCCCGCTCGCCGCGTTGCCGAAAGCCCCTGGTAGCCCCGCTACAAGGAGCTTCCGGCGCCTTGCGACCGCACGCACCAGACGCCGCGAGCCGATCGGACTCCACTTTTGTTCGGAGCTCTTAGGCCCGTAGGTGACCTAACCGGTCCCTAGCGTCACTGCCATGACGAACCCGACCCCCGGTGTCCGCGCCGTACAGGACGCCCACACCACGCCCACCGAACGCACCGAACCCGTGGGACCCACGGAACCCGTCGACGACATCGACCGCACCGATCAGGCGCTGACCCCCTTCCGCGTCGAGATCCCCCAAGACCGGCTGGACGATCTCCGGGCGCGGCTCGCCGGCGCCCGGTGGCCGGACGAGCTGCCCGGCGTCGGATGGAGCCGGGGCGTGCCGGCGGGCTATGCGAAGGGGCTCGCGGAGTACTGGCGTACCGGCTTCGACTGGCGGGCGCAGGAGGCGCTGCTGAACTCGTACGAGCAGTACACGACGACCGTGGACGGGCAGAACGTGCACTTCCTCCATGTGCGTTCACCGGAGCCCGACGCCACGCCGCTGCTGTTGCTGCACGGCTGGCCCGGCTCGGTCGTGGACTTCCTCGATGTCATCGGGCCGTTGTCCGATCCACGGGCGTACGGCGGAGATCCCGCGGACGCGTTCCACCTGGTCGTCCCGTCGCTCCCGGGGTTCGGTTTCTCCACTCCGCTGTCGGGCCCCGGTATGAACGCGGCCCGGATGGCCCGCGTCCTCGCGGGGCTGATGTCCCGTCTGGGGTACGGGCGTTACGGGGTGCAGGGCTACGACACCGGCTCCTGGGTGGCGCCCGAGATCGGCAGGCAGGCGCCGGACCGGGTGATCGGCGTCCACGTGAACGCCATGATCACCTTCCCCGTGGGCGAGGAGGGCGAGACTGACGGCCTGACCGAGGTGGAGCAGCGGCGCCGGCAAGCGATGCAGAACTTCAACGACGGCTATCTGCAGTGCAACTCCAAGCGCCCGCAGACGGTGGCGTACGCCCTCACCGACTCGCCCGTCGGCCAGCTGACCTGGATCGTCGAGAAGTTCAAGGAACTCACGGACCCGGAGGACGGGCTGCCCGAGGACGGCGTCGACCGGGACCGGATGCTGGCGAACGTCTCGCTGTACTGGTTCACCGGCACGGCAGCCTCGGCCGCCCAGGTCTACTACGAGGAGATCTCCGCGAATGGCTGGGGCGACGAGAACTCCTGGAGCGGTGCGGACCCCTGGAGCGAGGGGAACGAACCGGCGGAGGAGGCCGCCGGCCGCCGTGTCCCCACCGCCGTGCTCGTCTCCGCCCGGGACGTCACGATCCGCCGCTGGGCGGAGCGGGACCACCACGTCGTGCGGTGGACAGAGCTGGACCGGGGCGGTCATTTCCTCGCGATGGAGGTCCCGGAGGCGCTGGTCGCCGATGTGCGGGCCTTCTTCCGGGAGGTGGACGGACGGCCGGACGTACCGCCGAGCGGGTGAACGTGCGGAGGGGGAGGGGCGACCTTACGCTGAGGGACACGAGCACCACGGAGGTGACGCATGGCCGGTCACAGCCGGGGCGGCGTCGCGGCGGTGGCCGTCTGCGCCGCGGCGACGGCCCTCTTCCTGTCCCCCGCCCCCTCGTACGCGGACCACGAGGAGGATCCGAGCGCGCGGGAGCTGACCGACAAGGCCGAGGAGGCTCTGCGCGAGGCCGAGTCGGTGCATCTCGAACTCACCGACAGGAGCGAGGGCACCCGGGCCGCCGGCACGCGGCCGACCTCCATGGATCTGGCCCTGGACCAGGACGGCAACTGCGCGGGCTCCCTGGAGATGGGGGCCGACGGCGGCAGCGTCGAGATCGTCAAGCAGGGCGACGAGGTCTGGATGAAGCCGGATGCCGCGTTCTGGAAGGCCCAGGTCCCCGGGCCCCAGGGCGAGGCGGCCGCCGAGCTCTTCGAGGACCGCTACATCCACGGCTCCACGTCCGACGCCCTGCTCAAGGGCATGGCCGACACCTGCGACCTCAAGGACCTCCAGGACCAGCTCATCGGCGACTCCGGAGACACCGGCCCGCTGAAGAAGGGCCGCGAGACGACCGTCGACCGGCAGAAGGTCGTCCCCGTCTCCGCCGTGGAGGGCGGCACGACCAACACCCTGTTCATCACCACCGACTCCGACCACCGCCTCGTCCGGGCCACGGAGAAGGGCGAAGGCACCGACGTCACCATGGACTTCACCGACTACGACGAGCCGGTGCCCTCCGACACCCCGTCGGCGGACGACTCGGTCGACGTGTCGGAACTGCCGGGCGAACTCGAGAAGATCTGACGGGGACGGCCGCGTGACAAGGTTCAGTTCGCATCCACCGTGAAACCGGCCGGATCCTCGGAGCGTACGCAGCCGGGTTCGCCGCCGGGCGGAGGCGTCGGCGCGGAGGTGCCCGCGGCGGTCGTACGGTTCGTGCTCGCCGGACCGTCCGGCCAGGGTCCGGACACCAAGGCCGGCGCCGCCGCCGACCAGGGTCGCGAGGGCGATCACCACGGCCCTTGCCGTCGCGGCGTGCAGGACGTGCGCCGGCACGTGTGCACATGAACGTGTGTGACGACGGTAGCGGCGTATACGCAGACAGGCCCCGTCCCGGGCGAAACCGGGACAGAGCCTGCGCGGACCCGCCAGGGGACCGTGACGCCGGGCCCTCGGGGCAACGGCGCCGTGGAACCGCTCAGATGACCTTCGGAGAGGCCGACGGGGAGGCCGACGGGGTGACCGCTCAGATGAGGCCGAGCGCGCGGACCGCCTCGCGCTCCTCCTCCAGCTCCTTGACGGAGGCGTCGATACGGGCGCGGGAGAACTCGTTGATCTCCAGGCCCTGGACGATCTCGTACTTGCCGTCCTTGACCGTGACGGGGAACGAGGAGATGAGCCCCTCGGCCACACCGTACGAACCGTCGGACGGGATGCCCATGGAAGCCCAGTCGCCCTCGGCGGTGCCGTTGACCCAGGTGTAGATGTGGTCGATGGCGGCGTTGGCGGCGGAGGCGGCCGAGGAGGCGCCACGGGCCTCGATGATGGCGGCGCCGCGCTTGGCGACGGTCGGGATGAAGTCCTCGGCGAGCCACTTCTCGTCGTTGACGACCTCCGCGGCGTTCTTGCCTGCGACCGTGGCGTGGAAGATGTCCGGGTACTGGGTGGCGGAGTGGTTGCCCCAGATCGTCAGCTTCTTGATCTCGGAGACCGGGACGCCCGTCTTCTTCGACAGCTGGGTCAGCGCGCGGTTGTGGTCCAGGCGGGTCATGGCGGTGAAGCGCTCGGCCGGGACGTCCGGCGCCGCGGCCTGGGCGATGAGGGCGTTGGTGTTGGCCGGGTTGCCGACGACGAGGACGCGGATGTCGTCCGCGGCGTGGTCGTTGATGGCCTTGCCCTGCGGCTTGAAGATGCCGCCGTTGGCCTCCAGCAGGTCGCCGCGCTCCATGCCCTTGGTGCGGGGGCGGGCGCCGACGAGCAGGCCCACGTTGGCGCCGTCGAAGGCGACGTTCGGGTCGTCCGTGATGTCGATGCCCGCGAGGAGCGGGAAGGCGCAGTCGTCGAGCTCCATGGCGGTGCCCTCGGCGGCCTTCAGCGCCGGCGTGATCTCCAGCAGGCGGAGCTTGACCGGCACGTCCGCGCCGAGCAGCTGGCCGGAGGCGATGCGGAAGAGCAGGGCGTAACCGATCTGGCCGGCCGCGCCGGTGACGGTGACGTTCACGGGAGTGCGGGTCATGGCGTTCTCCGTATGACAGCTGGCGGTGGGGCGTCCCTGCCCCGGACGTTTGATCGATCTCTTGGCGTCAAGAGAGATCGGTGGTCAGGCTATCGCGCATCCAGGATCCCGGACGGCCGGGTTCGTGTGGCCCACCACACACGGCCGTCTCGTGGCGCGCCGGGCGTATAAAAGGCGGCCGCCGGTCCGGGGGGATGGACCATGGGCGGCCGCCGGGTGGGGGTGCCGGGCCAGGAGGGTTGTCACTCTCCCGGGCGGCCGGACTCCCGTGGGGGTACCTTCCGCATGCCCAGGCGAGCGGAAGGCATTCCCGTCAATTTCCGATTACTTTGCGGACGGTCGGAATCACTCATGGTCACGCCCGCGGCCACGGCCACGGGTGGGGCGGAAGCGGCAGGTCCGGGCATCGGCCGGATGGTCCGGCTCGGCGGCAGTCCGGCCGGTGTCGTCGTACGGGTGCGGGCAGGGGCGGACGGCGACGCGGCCCGTTGCCCTGACTTGGCCGGTCAGCCGACGCGACCCGATCCCTGACTCGACCGGTCAGCCGACGCACCCCGATCCCTGACTCGACCGGTCAGCCGAGGCGGTCCGGGGCCGCGGCCGGTCGGCCGACGCAATGTGCCGCGGCCGGCCGACCAGGCCGAGGGTGTGGCAGCCGAGGCTGCGGAGTCCGCGCCGCGGCCGGACGGTCCGCGCGACTCACCCCGGTCAGCCGTCCGGGCCATCCGCCGTCCCGACGGTCCGCCGTGCGGGCCATCCGCCGTCCGGGCCATCCGCCGTCCGGGCCGTCCGCCGTGCGGGCCGTCCGCCGTGCGGTGCGTCAGCCCGTGCAGCCCTCCTCGCCCGTCGTCAGCTTCACGCATGCCTTGGCGTCGCCCGCGTCCTTGACCGCGACCATCCGGGTGTACGCGATGTTGTCGCCGGTCGCCTCGACCGCCGCCTTCTGCCTGAGCTTGCCGGCCGTCACCCGCACCTCGTCGCCCTGAGCCGCCAGGGTGACCCGGGCCCAGGCGGCACGGCACTTCTCGCTGTAGCGGACCTCGACCCGGGCCGTGCCGACGGTGGCCTCGTCGGCGGTCTTCACGCCACCCGTCGTGCACCCCATGGTCTCGGGGTCCTTGCCCGTGCAGCCGGCTCCGGCGCACTTGACGCCGGCCGGAAGGTCGGGGTCGGCACCGGTCCCGGTCGCGGTGTTCGCCGGCGACCTGTCCTCGGCCTGGCCCCCTCCGTCACCCTGGGTGAGGAAGAAGGCCGCCGCGATCACCACGAGGGCGCCGACGGCTCCCGCGAGGAACATCGCCACCCGCCGCCCGGGCGCCGAGTCGCCGGTGCGACCGCTGCCGGCGGGCGGCGGGCCGAAGGCGCCGGACGGGGCGTCCGCCCCATCGCCGGGGCGGGCGGACGACGCCGAGGAGACCGAGGGCGACGGAGTGGACGGCGTTCGGGACGCGCCGGAAGGGGACGGGGGCGGGGTGGCGCCCCAGCTGACCCGGGGAGCACCGGCTGCCGCACCCGGCCCGCCACCGAAGCGCGACGACGAGGACGCGGCGGAGGACGGCGCCGACGGGGTCGAACTCCCGTATGAGGAACGGCCCGTGCGCTCCTGCTCCGGCCCCTGGGGCTGCGCCGGAACGGACGGCGAGACCCCCGCCGGGCCCGCCACGCCCGGAGTCACCGTCGTGCTCCGGCCCGCCCTGGCGTTCTTGCCGCCCCTGACGGCCGCCTGGCTCCCGGTCTCCCCCAGCGCGGCGCGCGCCTGGGATATGCGGATGGCCTCCATGGTCATGTCGTGGCGCATCTCCGAGCGGCTCCAGGCGCGCTCGGCCAGCTCCCACATGGTCGTCAGATGGACCGGATTGGTGCCGGTCACCTCGGCCAGCGCGACGATCGCGCCCTTCGGCGCGAGCAGTCTGCCGTTGAGATACCTCTCCCATGACGTCTTGCTGTAGCCCGTACGGTCGGCCACCGCGGCGATGCTCAGCCCACCGCGGTCGACGAGCCGGCGCAGCTGGCTCGCGAACTCCTTCACCTGTGGATCGAGTTCATCCGGCAATGCCCTCCAACGAGGCATTGATTCCCCCCTCTTCCCCCCGAGCGTCTCTGTACATGCCCCCCGCGCCGACTATCCCTGTGCCGTGCATGATGCCCTCGCAGAATCCTGGTCCATGACCGAGCCCGAGGCCCTCTTTCAGGCCCCGTTCCGGACTACCCACTGGGATGCGCCCGGCCGGGACGCCAGTTCCCGGAAAAGGGGCGCGCGGGAGCATTTCGGGCTGGGCGCACATCCTTGCGCGCCCCCTGCCGGTCCGGGGTCCAGTGTCCCACCGACATCCCGGCTTTCCGGGCGGATTGACAGATCCCCGCGCGGGACGTCCCGGACCGTCTCAAATACCGACGCTAGCGCTGGTGCCGACCGGATCGGTGCCGAATCCTCGAACTCGTCAGCACATAGACACCACGACCACCCGGGCACGGTCACCCGCGTCGAGCGGGGACACGAGGGGGCGTCCGCCCCCTGTGCACCGGTGACGGTCGAACGGTCATACGGGGACCAGGGGGATGACATGCGACTCAGTACAAGGCTGCCGCACGGCGGGCTGGTGGTGGCCGGCCGGCGGGTTCGCCGCGGGGCCCGGGGGCGGCGGGCACCCGGAGGTGGCCTGCGGGTGCCGTCGTCGTGGCCGGGCCGGAACACCTCCGCGGAATTGTCACTTCCGTGCCACAGCGGACTGACAGCTGTTGAACAGGAAGCCGGCCGTGCACGAGGGTGGATCACGACGGCGGTCCGTCCCGACTCGGGGGAGGGGACGGGCCGCCGTCTCGCGTCCGGTCAGCCGGTCTCGTCGCCGACCGTGAAGTGCAGGACGTCCTTGAGGAAGGGGAGCTCCAGCTTCGGCTCGGGCTGCGCCATCAGCGCGAGGAGCACGATGGCGGAGCCCAGCGTGATGTACGTGGCAATGTCGGTGAAGCGGGAGCGGACCGCGAGCATGCCGACGTCCGTTACCAGCCAGCGCAGCAGCGCCCCGACGAGCAGCGCCGAGCCGATCAGGATCGTGCCGGCCCGGAACGCGTCGAACGCGGTGAGCAGCAGTCCGAGGCCAACGGTGCAGAGCACGGCGAGGATCGGCCACTGACGGGCGGGCGCGGGCGCGTCCCGGGGTGCGGCCCGGCCGCCGCCCTCGGGCCGGGCGGTGTCCCTGGTGAACATCGGGAAGCGGCGGGTGGTGCGGACGGGCCTGCCGTCGGCGTCGGGCGCGCTGATGGGATCCCGCACCTCGATCTCGTCCGGCGCGCCGGACGTCACCGTCGTCCCGCTCTTCTCCGACCTCTTCTCCGACCTCGTCTCCTTCTCCTTCTCCGTCTCCCGCGAGCGTCCCGACATCTCCGTCCTCTCCGACGCGCCCGGCCTCTCGGACCTGACCGACTTCGCCGGAGCACCCGGCTCGGCCGACCCCCCGGCCGGCGCCTTCGACGTTCCCGGAGCCGCCGATGCGACCGGTTCCTCCGGCGTACCCGGCCTACCCGGCGCCCCTGAGCCGGTCGGTGTCCGCGACATGCTCGGCTCCGCCGACGCCCGGGGTGTTCCCGGGCCCTCGGCCTTCCCCGGCGCCCTGTCGTCAGCCGGCACTGCGCTCCGCCGCCTCGACCACGTTGACGAGCAGCTGGGCCCGGGTCATGGGGCCGACGCCGCCGGGGTTCGGGGAGATCCAGCCGGCGACCTCGGCGACGCCGGGGTGCACATCGCCGACGATCTTGCCCTCGGCGGAGCGGGAGACACCGACGTCGAGGACGGCGGCGCCCGGCTTCACGTCCTCGGGGCGGACGAGGTGGGCGGAGCCGGCCGCGGCGACGATGATGTCGGCGCGCTTGAGGTGGGCGGCCAGATCACGGGTGCCGGTGTGGCACTGGGTCACCGTCGCGTTCTCGCTGCGCCGGGTCAGCAGCAGCGGCATCGGGCGGCCGATGGTGACACCGCGGCCGACGACCACGACCTCGGCGCCCTTGATCTCCACGCCGTAGTGGCGCAGGAGGGTGAGGATGCCGTTCGGGGTGCAGGGCAGGGGGGCGGGCTCGTTCAGGACGAGGCGCCCGAGGTTCATCGGGTGGAGGCCGTCGGCGTCCTTGTCGGGGTCCATCAGTTCGAGGATGCGGTTCTCGTCGATGCCCCGGGGAAGGGGCAGCTGGACGATGTAGCCGGTGCAGGCGGGGTCCTCGTTGAGCTCCCGCACCACCGCCTCGATCTCTTCCTGGGTGGCGGTCGCGGGCAGTTCGCGCTGGATGGAGGCGATGCCGACCTGCGCACAGTCGCGGTGCTTGCCGGCGACGTACTTCTGGCTGCCGGGGTCCTCCCCGACGAGGATCGTGCCGAGGCCGGGCGTGACGCCCTTCTCCTTCAGCGCCGCCACGCGGGCGGTCAGATCGGACTTGATCGCGGCTGCGGTGGCCTTGCCATCGAGAATCTGGGCGGTCATGGGCCCAATCTTCGCGGATGACGGGCTCCCGGTTCCAATCCGGCCGCCCATCGGACACCGCCGGAGGTCCCGCCGGCGATGGCCGACCGGCCGGCGGAGGCGCCCGCCGAAGTCCCGCGAGGGCGGGGGCGACCCATACCCGGCCGCCTCGGCCCCGGCCGGGCCGACAAGATCGGATGTGTTGCACTTGCACAACACCCTGGGAATGCGGCTGGACATCCGGACGGGCATATAAAACGATTGGGACACAGTGCCGCGGGCACTGCCGGGGGGCGTGACCACAACAGGATCAGGGCATTCCTCCGACCCGTGCCGCGCGTCCCCGCACCAGGCAACGGAGGAGACCCGCCATGAGCTTCGGCGACCCGAACAACCCCTACGGCCAGCCCCAGCAGCAGCCGCAGGGCTACGGCTACCCCCAGAACCAGCCCCAGCAGCCCGGCTACGGCTACCCGGCCGCCCCGCCGGTCTCGCAGGGCTACGGCGGCTACCCGGACGGGCCCTCCGTGATCCCCGGCGGTGTGAAGGCCGCGCGCATCATGCTGTACGTGCTCGGCGGCTTCCAGGTCGTCGGCGGTGTGGCGCTGATGGTGGCCAGTGCCTGGTTCGCCGACTACATCTCGGACAACGCCAACGCCGACGGCTCGCTGTCCTCGGAGGACGCGGACACCATCGCGAACCTCGGCGCCGGGATGTTCATCTTCTTCGGCGTGCTCACGCTGGGGTTCGCCGTCTGGGCCATCCTGACGGCGTCGAAGTTCTCCACCGGTCGCGGCGGCATCCGGATCTCCGCGATCGTCTACGCCTCGTTCGTGACGCTGTTCAGCGTGATCAGCATCCTGGGTGGCAACATCTTCGGTCTGATCAGCCTCGTCCTCGCCGTGCTGATCATCGTCTTCTGCAGCAAGCAGGACGGCGGGCAGTGGTTCAACCGTCCGCGTCACTGAGCCGTGGATGACCGGAAGGGCCGTACCCCCGCGACCTCGGGGTACGGCCCTTCGGCGCGTTCACGCCAGGCAGGCCCCACCGGGCGGCATGGGCGCCACGGAGATCACCGAGCTGTCCCGGCTCTGTGTCCGGCCCGCACCGAGCGCATAGCTGAAGTCCCCGCTTACGCAGTAGGTGACTCTCGTGCTGTTGGTGACCTCGGCGACCCGCAGCGCGGGACTGAACGAGGCACGGTCGCCCTCTCTCACCAGCACCGGCCGGGAGCCGGACTGCGGCTGGAGGCACAGGTACCCGACCGGACAGGCGAGCGCCGCCCCGTCCACGGCGGCGGTGGCACTCGCGGCGCCGCTCACCCCCGTACCGAGCGCGACGGCGAACACCGCGCCGACGATCGCGATCCGCCGTGCCGGCCTCGATCTCTTGCGCATGACTGACCCCCTGTGACCCGAGCGACTGGGTTGGCCCCCCGAGCCTCGCAGCGGAACGAACGCCTCTGCACCGGGGTATCGGCCATTCCGCAGGCTTCGCCCGCGGGCACGAACGGCGCCCGAGCGAACGCGTTCATGGTGGTCGCCGACCACGAGCGGACGCGACGCGGGGCGCCGCTTAGAGCGGCGCCCCGCGTGCGCTACCGGGTCGAGGACCCCGCCGGCGGACCTGGCGGGGCCGACGGGCCCGGCTCAGTGGAAGAAGTGCCGCGTCCCCGTGAAGTACATGGTGACGCCCGCCTTCCGGGCGGCCTCGACGACCTGCTCGTCGCGGACCGAGCCGCCGGGCTGGACGACCGCCTTGACGCCGGCCTCGGTGAGGATCTCCAGCCCGTCCGGGAACGGGAAGAAGGCGTCGGAGGCGGCGTACGAGCCCCGCGCGCGCTCGGCGCCGGCCCGCTCGACGGCGAGCTTCGCGGAGTCCACACGGTTGACCTGGCCCATGCCGACGCCGACCGAGGCACCGTCCTTGGCGAGGAGGATCGCGTTGGACTTGACGGCGCGGCAGGCCCGCCAGGCGAAGGCCAGCTCCGCCAGTTCCTCGGCGGAGAGGGCCTCGCCGGTCGCGAGCGTCCAGTTGGCCGGGTCGTCGCCGTCGGCCTGGAGCCGGTCCGTCACCTGGAGGAGGGCACCGCCGTCGATCGGCTTGACCTCGGCGGGGTGGGAGGGCGCGGCCGGCGCCTTCAGCACGCGGATGTTCTTCTTCTTGGCGAGGGCGTCGAGGGCGCCCTCCTCGTAGTCGGGCGCGACGATGACCTCGGTGAAGATCTCGGCGACCTGCTCCGCCATCTCCTTGCTGACCGGCCGGTTGACGGCGATGACCCCGCCGAACGCGGACAGCGGGTCGCAGGCGTGCGCCTTGCGGTGCGCCTCGGCGACGTCCGCGCCGATCGCGATGCCACAGGGGTTGGCGTGCTTGATGATCGCGACGCAGGGCTCGTCGTGGTCGTACGCGGCACGGCGGGCGGCGTCCGTGTCCGTGTAGTTGTTGTACGACATCTCCTTGCCGTGCAGCTGCTCTGCCTCGGCGAGACCGGTGCCCGTGCCGTCGACGTAGAGGGCCGCGGGCTGGTGCGGGTTCTCGCCGTAGCGCAGGGTGCTCTTGCGCTCCAGGGCGGCGGCCATGAACTCGGGGAACGGCGAGTCGTCGGCCGGCGCGTAGGCCGAGGCGAACCAGGAGGAGACGGCGATGTCGTACTCGGCGGTGTGCCGGAAGGCCTCGGCGGCGAGCCGCTTGCGGGCGGCGAGGTCGAACCCGCCGTCCTTGACGGCCGTCAGGACGTCCGCGTACCGGGCCGGGCTGGTGACCACCGCGACCGAGGGGTGGTTCTTGGCCGCCGCGCGCACCATCGACGGGCCGCCGATGTCGATCTGCTCCACGCACTCGTCGGGGGTGGCGCCGGAGGCGACGGTCTCGCGGAACGGGTACAGGTTCACGACGACCAGGTCGAACGGCTCCACGCCCAGTTCGGCGAGCTGCCGCCGGTGGTCCTCCAGACGGAGGTCGGCGAGGATTCCCGCGTGCACCTTGGGGTGCAGCGTCTTGACCCGGCCGTCCAGGCACTCGGGGAAGCCGGTCAGCTCCTCGACCTTGGTGACGGGGACGCCCGCGGCGGCGATGCGCCCGGCGGTCGACCCGGTGGAGACGAGCTCCACGCCCGCCTCGTGCAGGCCACGGGCGAGCTCCTCGAGCCCGGTCTTGTCGTAGACGCTGACGAGCGCGCGACGGATGGCCCGCTTGGCGCTCTCGGCCGTGACAGTGCTGTCGGCGGTCACTGGATAACTACCTTTCGTCCCTCAATGCGATAGCCGTTGCGGGCGAGCCGCCCCACGACATCGACGAGCAGCCTTCGCTCGACTTCCTTGATGCGCTCGTGCAGAGCGCTCTCGTCGTCCTCGTCCCGGACCTCCACCACGCCCTGCGCGATGATCGGCCCGGTGTCGACGCCGTCGTCGACGAAGTGGACGGTGCAGCCGGTGACCTTGGCGCCGTACGCGAGCGCGTCACGCACACCGTGGGCTCCGGGAAAACTGGGCAGGAGGGCGGGGTGGGTGTTGACGAACCGCCCGCCGAACCGGGCGAGGAACTCCTTGCCCACGATCTTCATGAACCCGGCGGAGACGACCAGGTCGGGCTCGTACGCGGCGACGGCCTCGGCGAGCGCCGCGTCCCACTCCTCGCGGGTGCCGTTGTCCTTGACGCGGCAGACGAACGTCGGCAGCCCGGCGCGCTCGGCCCGGGCGAGCCCCTCGATGCCGCCGCGGTCGGCCCCGACGGCCACGATCTCGGCGCCGTAGGCCTCGACGCCGGTCGCCGCGATGGCGTCGAGCAGCGCCTGGAGGTTGGTGCCGGATCCGGATACCAGCACGACGAGGCGCTTGGCCACGGGCTTGGCGGCCACGGTGGGACCCTTTCTGCGGTTCTGGTTCCGTGCGGGTGCGCACGGGTTCCTGGGGTCGCTCCACGGTCGTGCGGAGCGATCCGGTCCGCCGGACCCGTACTTGTGCATTCATACGAATGCTTCACGTCCCGCGATACGGGGAAGTCTACGAACCGGCCGACCGTCAGCAACGATACCGGCACACCCGGCGGCCCCCGTGGGACGGGGGCGTGGCCGGAAGGTAGCGTCTGCGAGGAGCGGGCCCGGGAAAGCGGTCGGGAACGCGGTCGGTGTGCGGGGCGTTCACGAAGTGACAGCTCATGCCGTACCAGCCGGATCCACCGCCGGACCCAGCACGCTCAGCACCGTGTTCAGCCGACGCCGCCGACGCCGTCGCCGCCGCCCTGTCCACGACCGTGTCCACCGTCGTATCAACCGCCGTATCCACCAAGGGGAAGACGCACTCCAGATGCCGGACCGCAGCCTCCGCCTTCCTTCGCTCCTGCTGCGCGAGCGGAGCTCCTCTCCCACGCCTCCGCGCGAGAGCGAGGACGCCGCCGAGCGGCCCGGGCAGCCGGGGTCGTCGGGGTCCGCCGGTTCCCCGGGGTCCGCGGGTGCCGGCGGTTCCTCGAAACCCGCCGAGGACAATCCGTTCGCCCCGCCGCCGGAGGGTGCGCCCGATCGGCCGTGGCAGCCACGGCGGCCCGCGGGCGGCCAGGGCTCCGACGGTGACCATGGAGGCGGTCACGGCGGGGGTGGCAGTTCGCCGTGGGGCAGTCAGTGGAGCGACCGGCAGCCCGGCCGCTCCAGCGGTGGCCCTTTCGGCGAGCGTCCAGGTGCGCAGGGCCCGGGTGGCCCCGGCGGTCCGGGGCAGGGCCCCGACGGCGGCCCGGGCGCCGGAATGCGCTGGGACCCGGCCGACCCCGCCCAGCGTCGCGCGCGGTACGCGTTGCTCTCCGGCATGTGGGCCTTCTTCTTCGCGCTCTTCGCCTGGCCGTATGTGGCGCTGCTGCTCGGCTCGCTCGCCCTGTACTGGGCGATCAGCGCGCTGCGCACCAAGCCGCGGACACCGGATCCGAGTGCGCCGGCCCGCCCCGAGGTGAACGGCCGCCCTCAGCGGACGGCGGCCATCAGCGGCCTCGTGACAGCCTCCCTGGCTCTCACCGTCGTCCTCGCCACGTTCACGACCCAGTTCGTCTACCGGGACTACTACACCTGCGTCAACGACGCCCTCACCACGGCCTCCGAGAAGTCCTGCAAGGAACTGCTCCCGGAGGGCCCGGTCCGGGACATGCTGGGCAGCGCGCAGTAGACACGGGGGCGAACGCCGACGCGAACGCGGCGGGTCCGTTTCGGGCCCGCGATGCGCGGCGGCGTGGTGCGCAGCGGCGCGCCGAAGGCTCCGGGCGTCAGAGGGCTTGGCCCGGTGCCTTCGGGCTCGCCGAGTCGTCGCCCTGGTCGAGAGGGGACGGCGACGGCTCGGGGACCGGGGGCCGGGTCGGCCTGGCGAACCGCGAGCGGGAGAACCACGAGGTCAGCGGGACGGCCCCCGCTCGGAACCACCCTCGCCGTCGGCTGGTGGAGGGGTTCGGCTGCGCTTGCGGTGGGGCGGCGGAGGGCGCGTCCGTGGGATACCGGTCGGGGTGAACCGGGGCCGGGCCGCCGCCCGTGGCAGGTCCTTCGGGCAGGGAGAAGTCCGCACCGACCTCGGCCGTGGACGCCAGTGCGGCCGAGGCCGGCTCCGCGAAGCGCTCGCCCGGGGCCGCGGCATCCGGCGCCTCCTCCCATCCGCGCGGAGACGCGCCGGGCACCGCGGCCGCCGGTTCACGGTCGAGAGCCGCCCCCGGTTCACGGGCAAGGCCGCCCGGCGTCTTCGTCGACGCGCCCGGGGCATCCGGATCCGGGACGGGGACGACCGGCTTCGGCTTTCGCGAAAGCAATCCCCGCCTCGTCGCCCACCACCCACGAAGCGCCTCCGCCGGGCCCCTCCCCCGTTTCCGGGCCACGCCCGGCTGACTCCTCCCGCCCCCCTCCGCCTCCACGACCGCCCCCTCGCGTCGGAACGGGCCGCCTCCCCCGCCGGTCCGCTCCCCGGTGGACCGGGGCACGGTGTCCGCGTAGGAGTACACGTACGCGGACGTGTACTCGTCCGTGCCCGTGTCCGTGTCCGTGTCGGTCTCGCGTCCTCGGGTGCGCCACCAGCGCGAGGCCAGGGCGATGGGCAGGGCGACGGTGGCCACCCAGGCGCCGGTCGCTCCACCGGTCTGCCACCAGAGGGGGCCGACGTGGGTGAGCGCGGCGACTCCGAGGGGGCCGCCGGCGAGGAGGGTGAGCAGGGCGACGGCCGCGGCGCACAGTCCGGCGGCGACAAGGGTCGCGGCGGCGGTGCGGCCCACGGACCACGGGGCGGCGCGGTCCGCAGCGGCCCGCGCCCCCGTGAACCGGCCCACGGTCACCCCGGCGGCCAGGGGCACCACCCCCACCGCCCAGATCAACGGCGTACCGCTCCCCGTCGGCACCGCCGCGAGCAACGGGAACGGAGGCAGCAGAGTCTCCGGAGGCGGCGCCGTCAGAGGCCCCACGCCGTGCCCGGCACCCAGGACGAAGCCCGGGCCCAGCGCATAGGCCGCCGCCCACACCGCCGCGTTCGGCACCAGGGCCACGCAGAGCATCAGTACGGCGAAACGACCCGACCACCCCTCGGTGAGCTGCGGGAACGAGGCACGGACCGCGTCACCGTGCGCCACCAGGGCCACCGCCACCAGCAGCGCCCCGCCACCGACCAGCACCAGCGCGCCCGCTCCGGCGGCCCGTCCCGCGGCGGTCAGCAGCTGACGCCGCCCTTCCGTCTCCAGCGTGCCCCCGAGGGTCGCGGGCAGCGGCAGCCGGGGGCGCCCGTACGCCGTCCACACCCCCGTGCCCGCCGCGAGCGCCGCGAGCGTCGGTACGCACACCGCCGCCCACACCCATGAGGGCCGCAGCGCACCACCCGTGGCGTACAGCGTGACCGCCCCGCCGACGGCCGTGTAGCCCGCGACGAGCCCCGCCCATGTCGCACGGGCGCTCGCGCCGAGGCCGTCCCCCGCCTGGTCGCGACCCGAGCGGTACAACAGGAGCAGCGGCAGGACGAGCAGCAGCAGCGGGACGAGGCCGACGGGGGCGGGGGCGCCCGAGAGCGTGTCCGTCCGGATCAGTTCCACCCCGTGGGACAGCAGCCACAGTGCCGCCGCCACGCGCATCGCCCCGCCCGGCCCGCTGTCCGGGTACGGCGAGCTGATCCACAGCAATGTCACCAGCATGGCGAACGCCCCGAGGCCGAGCACCGCCGCCAGGATGCCGCCCAGCGTCCCGGCGACCAGTCTGGGCGGCCGGAAGCGGGTCGGGCCGGGCAGCGGCGACAGCGCGGACCGCGGCGGCGTGCCGGCCGGGGAGAACGGGGGCGGCGCGGACCGGCCGCGCCAGGTGGGGCGGCCCGGTACGGCGGACGGGTCGGTCGGGTCGGTCGCATGCGTCACGTCCGCCATGCTCCCAACGACACACGATGTGCTCACGTAACAGGTGCTTTGCGCACGTGTCGCCCAATATATGCTTATGTGCTTTTTTGTACGCAGAATGGCTCCGCAGCGGCACCGGAGAACCGCCCTACAGCGTTCTCATCGGGGTTCCGCGCGCGAGGGCCACCGATGACCAGGGCCAAGGCCCCGGCCGAAGCGGGGTCCCCGCCCGCGTCCCGGATCCGGACCGCCGATCGCACTCACGAGACCGAGGACGGGTCCGCGGCTGATGCGGGTGATGCCGGGTCCGGTGCGGAGGCACCGGACGTCGCCGAAGCTGTCGCCGAAGCGCAGGGCGAGGCGGAGGCACCGGGTGATACCGGGGCGCCGATCGAGGCCCGGGCGGCGGCCGGGACGGCGGCCGGGGCGGCACTCGGCCCGGCCGACGCCGAGTGGTATGAGCAACCCCACCGCACGGACGCGGAGGCCTCCGCTGATCCGGCGCTCGCTCCCCCGCCTCTGACGCCCGCGCAGGCCTTCGACGCCCTCTACACGTCCTGTGCTCCCACCCTCGTGCAGCAGACGTATCTGCTCACCGGGAGCTGTCGGCAGGCCCGCGACGCGGTCGAGCGCGCCTTCCAGCTGGCCTGGCAGCAATGGCCGGAGGTGGCCGTCGACCCGGACCCGGCCGGGTGGGTGCGCGCGATGGCCCACGAATGCGCCCTCTCGCCCTGGCACCGGCTGCTCCCGCGTCTCACCGGCCGGTTCCGCGGCCCCGAGCCGGAAGCGTCGGAACCGTCGGAACCGAGCGGCCGCGCCCTGCTGGCCGAACTGCAGAAGCTGCCTTCCCCGTACCGCCGCACCCTGGTCCTCTACGACGGGCTGGGGCTGAACCTGCCGGAGACGGCAGCCGAGACGGAGGCGAGCACCCCGGCGACGGCGGGGCGTGTGCAGTACGCGCGCACGGCCGTCCTGGCGGGCCTCCCGGAAGAGGTGGCGCCCGAGGAGCTGCACCGGCTGCTGAGCGAGTCGTCGGCAGACGTCCGGCCCCGCTCCACCACGCCGATCGCGCTGCGCACCAGGGCCGATCTGCGCGCCCGGCGCTGGATCCACGCGGCCGTCGTCTTCACCAGCGTGCTCCTCACCGCCATCGCCCTGACCCTCCGCACGGCCCCCGACCGCTACGAACCCCCGGTCCCGCCGGGTGCCCCCGTCCGCGGAGTCCCCCCGAAAGCGGTCCCGGGCGCCCTCTCCGACGCGCAGCTCAAGCTTCGGGCCAAGCTCAGGGCAGCGCAGGCCGCAGGGCCCGAGCGACTGCACCCGGAAGCCGGATGAGCCGGCGGACGAGCCGCCCGGCGCCATGGCCACGTACCGTGACCGCCCCTGGGCCGGTCACGGGAAACACGACGGGCCCGCACCCCCGGCAGGGGTGCGGGCCCGTCCGACGTTCAGCCGAGGCGAAGGCCGGTGCCGATCGACGGAAGCCGACGGTCAGCGCCATGTCGCCGAAGCCGATGCCGGCGCCGTATGTCCGTCGGCTCAGCCGCCCAGGATCTCCCGCGCCAGCTTCGCCGTCTCGGTCGGGGTCTTGCCGACCTTGACGCCGGCGGCCTCGAGGGCCTCCTTCTTCGCGGCGGCCGTGCCGGAGGAACCGGAGACGATGGCGCCGGCGTGGCCCATGGTCTTGCCCTCGGGCGCGGTGAAGCCCGCGACGTAGCCGACGACCGGCTTCTTCACGTTCGCCTTGATGAAGTCGGCGGCACGCTCCTCGGCGTCGCCGCCGATCTCACCGATCATCACGATGAGGTCGGTGTCGGGGTCGGCCTCGAACGCGGCGAGCGCGTCGATGTGGGTGGTGCCGATGACCGGGTCGCCACCGATGCCGACGGCCGACGAGAAGCCGATGTCACGGAGCTCGTACATCATCTGGTACGTCAGCGTGCCGGACTTCGACACGAGACCGATGCGGCCCGGCTTGGTGATGTCACCGGGGATGATGCCGGCGTTCGACTGACCGGGGGTGATCAGGCCGGGGCAGTTCGGACCGATGATGCGGGTCTTGTTGCCCTTCTCGACCGCGTACGCGTAGAACGCGGCGGAGTCGTGCACCGCGATGCCCTCGGTGATGACGACCGCGAGGGGGATCTCCGCGTCGATGGCCTCGACGACGGCGGCCTTGGCGAAGGCCGGCGGTACGAAGAGGACGGATACGTTCGCGCCCGTCTTCTCGATCGCCTCGGCGACGGTGCCGAAGACCGGGATCTCGGTGCCGTCGACGTCGACGGTCGTGCCCGCCTTGCGCGGGTTCACACCACCGACGATGTTCGTGCCGTCGGCCAGCATGAGCTTGGTGTGCTTCATGCCCGTGGCACCGGTCATGCCCTGGACGATGACCTTGCTGTCCTTGTTGAGGAAGATAGCCATGGCTGTGTGTCCTCGTCCCTTACTTCGCAGCCGCGAGCTCGGCGGCCTTGTCGGCCGCGCCGTCCATGGTGTCCACGCGCTGGACCAGCGGGTGGTTGGCGTCGGAGAGGATCTTGCGACCCAGCTCGGCGTTGTTGCCGTCGAGGCGGACGACGAGCGGCTTGGTGACTTCCTCGCCCCGGTCCTTGAGCAGCTGGAGCGCCTGCACGATGCCGTTGGCGACCTCGTCGCACGCGGTGATGCCGCCGAAGACGTTGACGAAGACGGACTTGACGTCCGGGTCGCCGAGGATGATCTCCAGGCCGTTGGCCATGACGGCGGCGGAGGCGCCACCGCCGATGTCGAGGAAGTTGGCGGGCTTGACGCCACCGTGCGCCTCACCGGCGTACGCGACGACGTCCAGGGTGCTCATGACGAGACCCGCGCCGTTGCCGATGATGCCGACCTCGCCGTCGAGCTTGACGTAGTTGAGGCCCTTCTCCTTGGCCGCGGCCTCCAGCGGGTTGGCCGCCGCCTTGTCCTGGAGCTCCTCGTGCCCGGGCTGACGGAACTCGGCGTTCTCGTCCAGGGACACCTTGCCGTCGAGGGCGATGACCTCGCCGGAGGCGACCTTGGCCAGCGGGTTGACCTCGACGAGGAGCGCGTCCTCGGCGACGAAGGTCTTCCACAGGGTGACGAGGATGTCGGCCACCTTGTCGGCGACCTCGGCCGGGAACTTGGCGTCCGCGACGATCCGGCGGGCGACCTCGGGGGTCACGCCCTCGTTGGCGTCGATCGGGGTCTTGGCGACGGCCTCGGGTCGGGTGGCCGCCACCTCCTCGATCTCCATGCCGCCCTCGACGGAGGCGATGGAGAGGAAGGTGCGGTTGGTGCGGTCGAGGAGGAAGGAGACGTAGTACTCCTCGACGATCTCCGGAGCGGTCTCGGCGATCATGACCTTGTGGACCGTGTGGCCCTTGATGTCCATGCCGAGGATGTCCGTCGAACGGGCGACGGCCTCGTCCGGGGTGGCGGCGAGCTTCACGCCACCGGCCTTGCCTCGACCACCGACCTTCACCTGAGCCTTGACGACAGACTTGCCGCCCAGCCGCTCGGTGATCTCGCGCGCCGCCTCAGGCGTGTCGATGACTTCACCGGCCAGCACCGGTACACCGTGCTTGGCGAAGAGGTCCCTCGCCTGGTACTCGAACAGGTCCACGCGCTTCCGTCCCTATCAGTGATCGCGGTTCGTTGGATGCGTGGGCGTGCCGCGAAGGGCAACGTGACGTCCGCCGAGAGTCACAAGGGAGGCGCACACGGTGTCCGAGCGCGCGGCATGTCCGTCTCGCAGGTTATCGCTGGTTCCGGGAGCCCCCTAAATCGCGCGTCACACCTGAGCGGTGATACCTGTCACATGATGCCGCGCTCACTGGCACGGCGTGCCGGATGTGAGCCGCATGTGCGCCGGATTGCGGGGCCTCACCGGACTGGGGTGCGCCCGGTGAGGCCCCTTTTCCAGGCCTTCCCCCTGACTCGGAAGGACCCGGGGCGGGTGATCGTCTCCCCGATGAGGACCACCCGCCGTCCCTCCGCCGGTCTCCACCCGAACCGACCGACGGCTTCCGGCCGTCCGGGTTTCCACCGGCGGAGAGGAGAACTACGGAGAGGAGAACTACGGACCGGCTGTCCTCACCCGGCCGCCCTGATCGGCGGCCGCGCGGGACATGACCCCGCCGGGCTCCGCGTGGGGCGAGGCCCCGTCGGGCGCCGCGTGGCAGCGGGCACCGTCAGACGCCGCGCGGGACGTAGCGCGGCGCGACCGCGTCGGCGAGGGCATCGGCGCCGGTGACGGCGTTGCCGGCCAGCGGGGCACCGGTCGCGCGGACGGTCCCGGTGAGGTCCTGCGCGAACCGGGCGGCCTGACCGGCGAACGGGCCGGCCTCTCCCGCGACGCCGTGCGCGAAGGGGGTGACGTCGTCCGCGACGCCGTGGGCGAAGGGCGCCACGTCCCCCGCCACGCCGTGCGCATAGGGCGTGACGTCACCCGCGACGCCGTGCGCGAAGGGCGCCACGCCCTCCGCCACGCCGTAGGCGAAGGGCGCCGTGCCCCCCGCCACACCGCCGGCGAGGCGGGTCGCGCTCCCGCCGGCACCTTCGACCACGGGGCTGACGTAGCCGACGGCTGCGTCCGCGACCGGCTGTACGGCACCGACGGTGCCGTCCGCGAAGGGCCGCACGGCGTCCACCGTGCCGTCCGCGAACGGCCGCGCGTCCTCTGTGACCAGGTGCCCCGCGAACGGCGCCGCGTCCTCGGTGACCAGCTGCCCGGCGAAGCCCGCCGCACCCTCGGCGACCTGCTCCGTCGCGAAGGCGGCCACGTCGTCCGCGACCAGCCGGTGCGTGAACGGTGCGACCTGGTTCCCGATCAGTTCCGTCGCCGACGGAGCGGCCCCGCCGACAACGCCGTGCGCGAACGGCGCCACGTCGCCGGCGACGCCGTACGCCACCCCGCCCGCGTCCCCGACCGTCTGCCCGGCGACGGGCAGCATCGCGTCCACGGCGGTGCCCACGACCGGCGGAAGCACCGCGTCGGTCGTGCCGTCGACGGCTTGGGCGGCGACACCGGAGGCATACGGCGGCACGTCGGCCACGATGTGTCCGGCGAGCTCGGACGCGTCCCCCGCGGCCCCTCGGCCGAGCGTGTGACCCGCGGCCACCGCATGCGCGGCGAGAGCGGTGGTCTCGGCGAGGACGCTCCGCGCCATGGCGGCGGTTCGGGCGACCGCGCCGTGCGCCACGTACGTGGTGTCGGCGACCGCGCCGTGCGCCACTGCGGTGGTGTGGGTGGTGGTCGTGCCGGTGAGGGTCGTGATGTCACCGGCGGCACGGCCCGCCACGGGGGTGGCACCGTCGACGGCGGCGCCGACGACCGGGGGCACGACGGCGGTGACGGTCTCGTCGACGACCGGGGTGACCGTGCGGGTGGCCGCCGGGGGAAGTCCCTCGACCGTGCCGATGGCGGTGCCATGGGCGTCCGCCACCGCGCAGGTCACCTGGGTGCGGGCGGTACCGACCCCATCGACGGCAGTCGTACGGACCTCCCCGGCCCGGCCCGTGATGTGGGCCGGAACCGCGGCGACCGCGGACCGGCCGGCGGTCGTGGCGCCGGTGACCTGCGACCGGGCCTCGCCGGTCGCCGCCGTGAAACGGGTCCGGGCGCCGCCGGCGATGCCGTGGGCCGTGGAGCGGGCGGCGGTTGCCGTGCGCTCCGCGCCGGTGGTCAGGGCGTGCGTCCTCTGTCGTGCCATGCCACGGGCCGCGTTGCCGGTGCCGTGGAGCCTGGTCTGGGCGGCGGCGAGCGCCTCCTCCAGTTCGGGGGCGAAAGCGGCCAGCGGACCGAAGAGGTAGTCGATCTCGTCGCCGGGGCTCTGCCGGTCGGCGGCCGCCGCCCGGGCCGTACCGGCCGCGGACGCCGTGGCCGCGGACGCCGTGGTCGCGGCCTCCGTGGTCGCGGCCTCCGTGCCGGTGACCTTGTCGGCGGCGTGCGAAACCGTGCCGTCGACATAGCGGCGAGCCTGATCGGCGGCCTCGACGGGCGTGGTGGCGGTCTTGCCGGCCTTGGCGGAGACGTCGGAGACATCGGAAACGTGGGAGAGGTAGCCGGTGACGGCCCTCACCATGTCGCCCGGCTTGTCGGACGCCGGCCCGGCCGTGGGACCGCCGCCGCCTGTCCCGGCCGGGCCGCCGGCCTCGCCGGACGAGGTGACGTCCGAGGCGCTGCCGGTGATCTCGGAGAGGGCGCCGTCCACGGTGCCGGTGGCCGTACGCAGGGTGTCGGCGACCGGGCCCGCGGCGTCCGTGTCGGCGGTGTCGGCGCTCACGTCGGGCACGGTGACCGCCGACGCGGACAGCTCGTCCGCGCCGGCGACGGTGGACCCGAGCGCCCACGCCCCGGTGACACCGGCGGCTATGACGATGGAGCGGCGGATGTTCTTGTTCATGTGTACGTCAGTTCCTTCGGGAATCCGAGTCGTGGGAACCGGGTGGGGAACCGTGACCGGTGCCGCCGCTTCCGTTGCGGTCCCCTTGCGGGGACCTGCGGCTGTGCACCCGGCGTGGTCGCCTCCGTCGCTGCGACGGGTCGCGGTACCGGTTCCGAGGGGCTTCGTCCGGGCCTCCGGGAAGGGGAGGGACGTTCCGGACCGAGGGCGGATCTGTCGCGCCCCCGCTCGACAAGCGCGGCGGGGGCGGTCTGCCCTACCCGGGGAACTCGGGGATGTCCCGGTGCCGGTCCCGGGTCCCGTCCGCGGCGTCGGCCGCGGTGGCGCCGGGCGCGAGGCCCAGCAGCGCCCGGTGAAGAGAAGTGACGGCATGGGGCTCGGTGTGCCGCGGCCCGCCGTTGTCGCCCGCGGAGTGACCGCCGAGGGCACCCGTGGGCACACCGTCGGGACCCTGCGGCCCGGGCGTCCGCCCGACACGCGCGTCCCCTGCCCCGGCGTCACGGTGGGGCGCCGCCACGGCCAGGTCACCATCGCCGGCGAACGGTCCGTGCACGACGGGAGCGGGACCGACTCCCCGCTCACGGGTGCCGTCCACGCCCTGGTCGGCCTCCGCGGACCGCTCCCCGCCCGGCTCCTGAGGCGTCACGTCGACGGGTGACGTGTCCCCCGGCAACGCGGGCCACGCAGGTACCCCGGGCAGCCGAGGCGGTTCCGGCAACTCCGGAAGCCCCGGAAGACCGGGACCGCCCGGCCACGAGGGCATCTGAGCCCCCGGTGGGAAGGACGGCGTATCCCCCGACCCGTCGGTCACCGACTCCGCGACATCCCCGACCGGCCGCACCACACCCTCGGCGACCGGCCGCAGAACGTCCTCGGCGACGGGGCTCAGGACGCCCCCGCTGACGGGGCTCAGGACGCCCCCGGCGACCGGCCTCAGCACGCCCTCCGTGACCGGCCGCGCAATCCCATCGATGACCGGCCGCGAGGCTTCGTCGATGACCGGCCGAGGCGCTTGGGAGGTGACCGGCTGTACGACGTCCCGGGCGCCCGGCCGCTCGACGTGCTCGGTCACGGGCCGCTCGACATCCCGCGTGACGGGCCGCTCCGCATCCCGCGGCACCGGCTCGGCGGTGTGTTCACGGACAGGCGGCACCATGTCATCGACCGCGCCGGTGACTTCGGCGACCGAGTCGGTGAGAGCGCCCACCACACCAACAGGCCCGCTACCACCCGGCCGCGTATCCACGGCGCTCGCGCCGACAGCAGTCGAAGTGGGCGCGTCTTCCGCTGCGTTCGCCCGTCCCCCGCAGAGAATCCCGAGGACGAACAACCCTCCCACCACCAGCAGGACCCGCACCACACGGCGCCCGGCGGCCCCGCGCAACCCGCGCAGGGCGGCGCCGGCACCTGGAAGCGCGGCTGTCGGGGTCAAAGCGGGGAGGTTCCTCCCGTGCGGCGGTACTTCGGGGTACGGGGCGGAGATGCGAACACCCGTATGAAGGCTGTGAAGCGTTGCCGATCCTCGCACGGACCGACCGCCGTCGCGCAAGCCCCACGTCGCCGATGCACTGTCATGTCCGCTTTCAACCACCCCTGTCCGGTACCTCGCCCTTGTCACCGCGTCCCACGGGTCAGGCTCCCTCAGGCGCTGTCCGGTATCGGCAGCGGCCGCTTCTCGATCGCCGCCGCCATCACCTCGGGGAAGAGGTCGGGCGTACAGGCGAACGCCGGTGCGCCGAGGGCGGAGAGGGCCGCCGCGTGCTCACGGTCGTACGCCGGTGCCCCTTCGTCGGAGAGGGCGAGCAGCGTCACGAACTGCACCCCGGACGCCTTCATCGCCGCCACCCGCTTCAGCATCTCGTTGCGTATGCCGCCCTCGTAGAGGTCGCTGATCAGCACGACCACCGTCTCCGCGGGCCGGGTGATCTGCGACTGGCAGTACGCCAGCGCCCTGTTGATGTCCGTGCCTCCGCCGAGCTGGGTGCCGAAGAGGACGTCGACGGGGTCGTCGAGCTGGTCGGTGAGGTCGACGACCGCCGTGTCGAAGACGACGAGCCGGGTGCTGATGGACCGCATCGACGCGAGCACCGCCCCGAACACGGACGCGTAGACGACCGACGCCGCCATCGACCCCGACTGGTCGATGCAGAGGATGACCTCTTTCTTCACCGACTGCGAGGCCCGCCCGTACCCGATGAGCCGCTCCGGCACGACCGTGCGGTATTCCGGCAGGTAGTTCTTCAGGTTGGCCGCGATCGTGCGGTTCCAGTCGATGTCGTGGTGGCGCGGACGGCTGACACGGGCACTGCGGTCGAGGGCACCGGTGAGGGTGGCCCGGGTGCGGGTGGCGAGCCGCTTCTCCAGGTCCTCGACGACCTTGCGCACGACGGCCCGCGCCGTCTCCTTCGTCGTCTCCGGCATGGCCTTGTTGAGGGAGAGGAGGGTGCCGACGAGGTGGACGTCGGCTTCCACCGCCTCCAGCATCTCCGGCTCCAGCAGCAGCGTGGACAGCCCGAGCCGGTCGATCGCGTCGCGCTGCATGACCTGGACGACGGAGGAGGGGAAGTACGTCCGGATGTCCCCGAGCCACCGCGCCACCGACGGCGCCGACGCCCCGAGCCCCGCCGAACGGTCCCGCCCCGTCTGCGGCTTGTCCCCCTTGCCGTACAGCGCGGTCAGCGCCTGGTCCATCGCCGCGTCCCGTCCGCCGAGCGCGCATCCGGTGCCGTCGGCGGAGTCACCGCCGAGCACCAGCCGCCAGCGCCGCAACCGCTCGTCGGCCGCGTCCCCACGCACGCCCCCCACCGTCCCCATGGCTCCCTCCGCCGACCTCCTCGTCGTCATCCGCCCACCCCCGTGCGGGGGCGGGCCCACAGCGGCATCACCCGCACGGTCGTCGTGGACCGGTCGCCCGACCGGGGCCCCGGCGCGTGGCCGTGCCCGTCCCCGGCGGCCACCCCGCCGGCGGCTCGCCCCGTCTCCCTCAGTCCGTCCGGCGTCATCGTCATCCCGCCACCCCCACAAGGTCGTTGTCATCGATGTGCGCCCGGTCGTCGTCCAGGCCCAGCAGCAGCCGCACCACCGGCAGCACCGCGTCCGCGCGCTCGCCGTCGAGCTCGTCCGCGAAGCCGGGCGCGCCGGACCCGCCCGCCGCCGCCGCGCTCTCCCGCCCCGGTCCGCGCCGCACCAGCTCGCCGAGCGTCCTGCGCACCCCCGGCTCGTACGCCGAGAACGTCCGCCGCAGCAACGGCAGTACGTCCGTGAACGCGTCCCCCGGCACGCCGGTCAGCCAGGCGTCGACCAGCCCGAGGAGCCGTTCGTCGTGGACCAGCAGCATTCCGCCGCCCGAGCCGCCGCCGACGAACCCCTCGATCCATGCCGCCGCGTCGGCCGGCGCCGTGCCCGGCGACAGCACGAGCCCCATGAGCCGGGCCGCCTCGTCCTGCCCCAACTGACCCCCGTCGAGCAGGAGTCGTACAGCCCGGCCCCGGATGACGCCCGGCACGGTGTCCCGACCGGAGAGCACCCGCAGCACCGCGTGCCAGCGGTCCCGTAGGTCACCGTGTCCCGCGTCGGCGGTGTCGCCCAGCAGCCCGACCGCCGCGTGCACCGCGTCCGCATGGCGGCGCATCTCCTGTGCCGCCTCCGCGTCGAGCGCGGCGCAGGCCGGCGGCAGTCCGACGAAGATCCGCTCGGCGAGCCCGGCGGCGACCTCGGAGAGTGCCCGGGTGTCGGTGGCGCGGACGTCGCCGTAGCGGAGGGACCGGACCAGGGCCGGGAGGGCCTGGGCGAGGTGGGCGACGTCGGCGTCGAGTGCGGCGCGGTCGGCGAGGACCCGCATCACCACGGGCAGCGCGTCGGTCAGTTCGGCCAGCAGACAGCGCTCGGCGAGTGCGGTGATGTCGGCGAGCGACTGGGCGGAGAGGGCGTCCGACTCGGCCTTCGCGGTCGCCGCCGCGAGCACCGTCGTCCCCCACACCCCGGCCTCGGCGACCCGCACCGCCAGCTCCGGCTCCCAGCGCAGCCGCCAGGTCTCCCGGAACGTCCCCGTGCTGTTCCGCGACACCGCGGGCTCGCCCCACTCGACGCCGAGCAGCCGCAGCCGGTGCAGGAGACGGCTGCGCTCCGCGTCGTTCTCCTTGCGCAGGTCGAGCTCCAGCTCCCGCTCCAGGGCCTCCGGCTTGAGGCGCAGCCGCCGCTGGAGCCGCGCCAGGTCCCGCTGCAACGGCACGGCCGGCGCCGCCGCGGGGACCTCCCCCAGCACATCCCCGACCACCAGCCGGTCGTGCACCAGCGACAGCGGCATGTCCGAGCCCTCGCACATCACGGCCCGTACGGCGTCGGTGGTCTCGGTGAGGCCCGGCAGGGGGCGACCGCGCATCGCGGCCAGCGTCTCGGCCAGCCGTACCGCCTCGATGACATGGGCGGAGGACACGATGCGGTCCTCCTCGCGCAGCAGGCCGGCCACCTTGGTCAGCCAGCGCTCGACCGGACGGTCGGGAGCCCCGAACAGGTGTCCGTACCAGCCGGGTGAGTCGATCCCCGCGCCATAGCCGCTGGCCCGGGCGAGCCTCCGGTGTGTCCACGGCACCCATGTCATGTCGGCCTTGACCTTGGGCAGCCCCTTGAGCAGGGCCCGGTCGGCGGCCATCGTCCGCTTCTCCCGCAGTGCCGGCACATGCCAGGCTCCGCACACGACGGCCACCTCGTCGTCCCCGAACTCCTTCTGTGCGGCCCGTGTCTGCAGGCGCATGTACGCCTCGCGCACCGGGTCGCGGTCGTGGCCCCCGATCCCGTATACCTCCCGCAGCGCGCCCATGGCCTCCGCCAGCGCGGCGAACGGCGCGAACGCGTCCCCGTCCGTCCCCCGGTGCTCGACCACGTCCTCCCACCAGCGCTCCGGGTCGTCGTAACCGGCGGCTTCCGCGAGCGCGGCCAGCGGATCGACGCGAACCGTGGATCCCACGGACCCCGAACCGTCGTCGGCGTTCCCTTCGACCGGTTCGGCACCACCTGCCCCGGTCCGCTCGTCGGCCTCGGCCTCGGCCGCTTCGGGGGCGGCCTCCCCCTGCGCTCCCTGAGTGGGCCCCTCCGCCCCCGACGTCGGTCCTTCCGGCTGCGCTGCCGCGGCGTCCTCCCTCCCCCAGGCCAGCGTGTGCGTGGCCGGGAGGTCGATGAAGCGGGCGGGGACCGCGTGCTCCAGGGCCCAGCGGATGGCCACCCACTCGGGCGAGAACTCGGCGAGGGGCCAGAAGGCGGACCGGCCGGGCTCGTCGACCGCGTGGGCCAGGAGGGCGACCGGGGGCCGCATGTCCTCGTCGGCGGCGAGCGGGATCAGGGCGTCCGCCTCCGGCGGGCCCTCGATCAGCACGACCCGGGGCCGGGCCGCGTCCAGCGCCGCCCGTACCGCCCGCGCCGAGCCGGGGCCGTGGTGCCGTACACCGAGGAGCAGTGGTCCGGCGCCGGACGGCCGCGCGCTCTTCTGGCGCTCCTCCCGGGCCGTCACGCGCTCACCTCGCGGCAGGCGCGGTAGAAGTCGGTCCAGCCGTCGCGCTCGCGTACGACCGCCTCCAGGTACTCCCGCCAGATGACGCGGTCGGCGGCCGGGTCGCGGACGACGGCGCCGAGGATGCCCGCGGCCACGTCGGAGGGGCGCAGGACGCCGTCGCCGAAGTGGGCGGCGAGGGCTAGCCCGTTGGTGACGACGGAGATCGCCTCGGCGGTGGAGAGCGTGCCGCTGGGCGACTTCAGCTTCGTACGGCCGTCCGTGGTGACGCCGTCGCGCAGTTCGCGGAAGACGGTGACGACACGGCGGATCTCGTCGATGCCGTCGGGCGCGGTCGGCAGGTCGAGGGAGCGGCCGATCTGGTCGACGCGGCGCGAGACGATCTCGACCTCGGCGTCGGCGCTCTCGGGCAGCGGCAGCACGACGGTGTTGAAGCGGCGGCGCAGGGCGCTGGACAGGTCGTTGACCCCGCGGTCGCGGTCATTGGCCGTGGCGATGAGGTTGAAGCCGCGGACGGCCTGCACCTCCTGCCCCAGCTCCGGGATGGGCAGGGTCTTCTCGGACAGGATCGTGATCAGGGTGTCCTGGACGTCGGCCGGGATGCGGGTCAGTTCCTCTACCCGGGCGGTCATGCCCTCGGCCATGGCGCGCATGACCGGGCTGGGCACGAGGGCGTCCCGGCTCGGGCCGTGGGCGAGCAGCTGCGCGTAGTTCCAGCCGTAGCGGATCGCCTCCTCCGGGGTGCCGGCCGTGCCCTGCACGAGCAGGGTCGAGTCGCCGCTGACGGCCGCCGCGAGGTGTTCGGAGACCCAGGTCTTGGCGGTGCCGGGCACTCCGAGCAGGAGCAGGGCGCGGTCGGTGGCGAGGGTGGTGACGGCGACCTCGACGATGCGGCGCGGGCCGACGTACTTCGGTGTGATCACCGTGCCGTCCGGGAGCGTCCCGCCGAGCAGATACGTGGCGACCGCCCACGGGGAGAGCTTCCAGCGGACCGGGCGCGGCCGGTCGTCCTGGGCCGCGAGCGCGGCGAGTTCGCCAGCGAACGCGTGTTCGGCGTGCGGGCGCAGCTCCTCGCCTCCGGTGTGCTCACGCTCTCCGCGCGCACCCGTGTTCGCGGGCGCGGACTGGTTGCGGCTCGGGTCGACAGTGGTCGCTTCTACGGACGCAGGCATGGCTGAGTCCCCCTCCAGCTCGGCCGGTTCGGATCTGCTGACCACACTGCACCACACCACTGACAATCCAGTCTGACCTGCGGAAATCCCTTGGCGCAAGCCAATTGTCAGTGGTGGGATCTACCTTCGGAACATGACTCAGCAGGGGGTGCGCTGGACGGCTGAGCAGGTGCTGGCACTGGCACCTGACGCAGCCTCGCGCAAAGCCGGAAGCAAACTCGCCGCGGCCGGACCGTGGTCGCAGGCGGGCACTTCGGACGAGGGGACGGTGTGGGGACTGTGCAAAGGCAGTGGAAGCAAGCCGTATCAGACTGTGGTCGACGTCGCGGACTCATCCGGGCCCGCGTACAAGTGCAGTTGTCCGAGCCGCAAGTTCCCGTGCAAACACGCGCTGGGACTGCTGCTGCTCTGGGCGGGCGACGCCGGTGCGGTGCCGCCTGGGCAGGCGCCGGACTGGGCGGAGCAGTGGCTGGAAGGCCGCCGCAGGCGCGCAGCGGAGAGGACGACGAGGACGGGCGCGGCATCTGGGGCCACGTCCGCTGACCCCGAGGCGGCGCGTCGCCGGGCCGAGCGGCGCGCCGAGCGCATCACCGCGGGCGCGACCGAGCTCGAACAGCGCCTGACCGACCTGCTCCGCGGCGGACTGGCCGCCGCGGAGCAGGCGGGATACGGCCTGTGGGAGGAGACGGCCGCCCGGATGATCGACGCGCAGGCTCCCGGACTCGCGGCGCGGGTCCGGGAGTTGGGCGCCATACCGGGATCGGGAGCGGGCTGGCCGGTCCGGCTCCTGGAGGAGTGCGCCCTCCTCCACCTTCTCGACCAGGGCTGGCTGCGCCGGGAAAGCCTCCCGGAGGAACTCGCGGCGACGGTCCGCTCCCGCGTCGGTCTGTCGGGCCCCGCAGACGGGCCCCCGGTCCGCGACCGCTGGCTGGCCCTCGCCCAGTACGACACATCGGACGCCCGTCTCACCACCCGCCGTATCTGGCTCCACGGCGCCGAGTCGGGCCGAACGGCCCTGCTCCTGTCCTACGGGGCGGCCGGCCGCGCGCCGGAACTGTCGCTGCCGGTGGGCCTGGCGTTCGAGGCGGAGGTGTCCGCGTACCCGGGCGGCGGCCGGCTCCGAGCGACCCTGGGCCGGCGGTTCACGGCGCCCGCACCGGCGGACGTACGGCCGCCCGGGGTGACTCCGGCCGAGGCGGCGGCACGCTACGGCGAGGCTCTGCGGGACGACCCGTGGCTCGACTCGTACCCGGTCACCCTCGCGCGCGTCATACCCACCCCGGACGGCGACTCCTGGCAGCTGACGGACCCGGACGCCGGCTTGGCCCTGCCCCTCACTCCGTCCGCCCGGTCACGCCCCGGTCTGTGGCGCCTCGTCGCCCTGTCCGGCGGCGCCCCCGTCACGGTCTTCGGCGAATGCGGCCACCGGGGCTTCACTCCGCTGACGGCGTGGGCGGAGGAGTCGTCGGGACAGGCGGTCGCCCTGTGCTGAGCGACGGCGGCACCGGGCGCACTCGCCCCGGCCGACGGACCGGCCACTCCCACCCGACCGGCCCCGCACGGAAGGAATTCTCATGACCAGAACGTCAGCAGCCCCGGCGGGGTCCGCCTGGGAGGAGCTAGTCACCTCGGCGCTGCTCGGGACGGACCGCCGTACGCCTCCGGTGCCGGTGTCCGGACGTGAGGCACCGGTGGCCCTGCTGGACGCGGCGGCGGTGGAGACCGTACGGCGCCGGGCGGGGCTTCGCCCCGTGCGGGCGGCGGCACGACCGCAGCCCGCCCCACCGGACGGACGGCCCACACTGCCGCCGGCTGCTGCCCGCCGCCTCGCGACGCTCCTGACGGACCGGCCCGGTACGGGTGGCGGTCGCCGGGGGACGGCGCCGGACCTGATGGAGCTGCTGCCCCAGTGGCTGGCTCTGGCCAACGCGCACGGGTACGCGGCGCCACCGGAGATGCTGCCCGCGCTGCTCGACGCGGCGCGCGGCCGTACGGATCTGCGCACCGCCGCCCTGACCTTCGCGGGTACGCGCGCGTTGTGGCTGGCCCGGCTGAACACGGACTGGCGTTTCGCGCTGCGGGCCGCGCCGGGCGGCAGTTCGGCGCTGCCCGGCCCGGACGAACCGGAGCGCATACAACGCCTTTGGCTGGAGGGCCTGTTCGCCGAACGCGTGGCGCTGCTCACCACCCTGCGGGCGCAGGACGCCGCCGTCGCACGGGAGTTGCTGGCCACCACCTGGTCGACGGAACGGGCCGAGGACCGGCTAATGTTCCTCGACTCGCTCCGGACGGGGCTCGAAGCGGCGGACGAACCTTTCCTGGAGGGGGCGTTGGCCGACCGCAGTCGCAATGTGCGGTCCACCGCGGCCGAGTTGCTGTCCGCGCTGCCCACTTCGGCGCTCGCCGGCCGGATGGCGCGGCGGGCGACCGCGTGCGTGGCCGTGGACCATACGGGTGACACGCCCACGATCGTGGTCGAGGCGCCGCACGAGTGCGACCCGGGCATGGAGCGCGACGGCGTCCAGCCCAAGGCGCCCACCGGCCGGGGTGAACGGTCCTGGTGGCTGGGCCAGTTGGTGGAGGCGGCACCGCTCGACGCCTGGTCGGCACGGCTCGGCGGCCGTACGCCGGAGGAGGTGGTGGCCCTGCCGGTCGCGGACGACTGGCAGGCGGAGCTGCACGGCGCCTGGTGCCGTGCGGCGGTACGCCAGCGTGATCCCCGCTGGTCGCGGGCTCTGCTGGGGGCGCCCGTCACCCCGGAGGCGGGTGGGCCGGGGGCCGTGTCGCTCGCCGAGCGGGCGAAGCTGCTGGCGACGCTGGACGCCGACGAGCGGGCCGCGTGGGTCGCCGGGTTCATCGGGACGCACGGCCTGTCGGAAGCGTTCCAACTGCTCGGAGTGTGCGACGTCCCGTGGGCTCCGCCGCTGGGCCGGGCCGTGGTGGACGCCCTCGACATCGCGCGGGACGCGGGCAGTTACCCCTGGAGCTTCAGCGGGGTGATGGGCCTGGCGGAGCGGTGCCTGGACCCCGGCGAGGCGGCCCGACTCGAACCGCTCACGGCGGCCACGGAGGAACCGGAGGGAGCGGCGCCGGGCGCCGGGGGCTACTGGGCCGAGGCGTTCCAGCGCCTGGCGACGACGTTGCGGTTGCGCGCGACGATGACGGCGGAGTTGGCGCCGGACGGTAATCCGGGGGGCGCCCAGTAGCTCGGGGGTGCGGGTTCGTTGGCGGGTGCGGGTGGTTCGTGGTTTCTCGCGCAGTTCCCCGCGCCCCTTCAGGGGTCGGGCCTGCGGCCCGCCCTTCACAGGAAAAGCACGGGGCGCAGCCCCGGTCGCTTTTCAGGGGCGCGGGGCGCCGACACCATGCGGTTCCGCCGCGTGGGCGCGACCAGTCCCCACGCACCCGCACAGACACACGCGGCCGAAGCCCCGCCCCCGCCTCGCCCCCGGAGGGAACCGGCTACGCGCCGGCCGGCTGCCGCACGTTCGCCCGCACCCAGTCCACGATCGACGCCGTCGTCGCCCCGGGCGTGAAGATCTCGGCGACACCCTTCTCCTTGAGGGGCGCGATGTCGGCCTCGGGAATGATGCCGCCGCCGAAGACGAGGATGTCCTCGGCGTCGCGCTCCTTGAGGAGATCGATCACGGCCACGAAGAGCGTGTTGTGGGCGCCCGAGAGAATGGAGAGCCCGATCGCGTCGGCGTCCTCCTGGATCGCGGTGTCGACGATCTGTTCCGGCGTCTGGTGGAGGCCGGTGTAGATGACCTCCATACCGGCGTCGCGCAGCGCCCGCGCGATCACCTTGGCCCCGCGATCGTGGCCGTCGAGTCCCGGCTTGGCCACCACCACGCGGATCGGACCGGCTGCCACACCCATCACTGCCTCCATGAAACGACTACACCCATCCGTAACAGAGCACGGCCGCCAATACCGCGCGCACCGCGAAAACCGCACATATCACTACCCGCCGCACCGGGCATGTCCGCATGTCATCAGTTCCACAGAACAGCCACCCGCACCACACACCGGGGAAGTGAACGAACGTTATCCCCAGCATCCCGCAACCGGCAGTTTCGCGGTGGGGACCGAGGGGGAAATCACACGGTGGGACACGTTCGCCGCGCACTGTTCCCGGTTCTCGCGGCTCACGCGTCGCGGGAACCGAGGTGCCCCGGCGGCCACGCCGAGACACCTCAGCCCCCGTGCCGCGCGCGCCACGAACGGGAGCGGGCGCGAAAGGAGGGCCGTCAGCAGGCGCCGCACCACCCTCGCCGTTCACGGGAGCCACGGCGGTGGGGCGACGTCGGCGGACGGTGGACGGCAGGACAGCGGGGGCCGGAAGGAGGATCGACGGCTCCCGTAGCGTCACCGGCGCCCCACGCGTCGCGTACGCACCACGCGTTGCACCGATCGGAGGCATCCGGACGCCCCGGATGTACGCGGACGCACCAGGCGTCGCAGATGATCGGCCTTCGCGTCCACGCCGCCCGCCGACCGCACCCGCGGGCTCTCCACTAGGGCATACGGGGGACGCCGGCCGTCCGGCCGTCTGCCGACGGGAGGGTCGGGCATGAAGGTCACCAGGGCGGCAGCGCCCCTTCTTCCGCTCTGCGAGCGGCTCCTGCCCATCAGGCTGGCCGGTCTCTCGATGGCCCTGCTCAAGGCGACCGCCCTGGAACTGGCGATCCTCGCCGGACATCTGCTGCTCTACCCCTCCGGGATCATCCAGGAGCGCCGGATCACTCCGCTGCCCCCCTCGACTGACGCGCCCCGGCTTCCGACGCAGGACAAGCCTCCGGTGGTGCTCCTGCACGGCTTCATCGACAACCGCTCCGTGTTCGTCCTGCTGCGCCGCGCCCTGGCCCAGGACGGCGGCCGGCACCTGGAGTCCCTCAACTACTCGCCGCTGACCTACGACATCCGAACCGCCGCCGAACTGCTCGGCCGGCACATCGAGGACATCTGCGAGCGGACGGGCCGGGAGCAGGTGGACATCGTCGGGCACAGCCTGGGCGGACTGATCGCGCGGTACTACGTGCAGCGGCTCGGCGGCGACCACCGCGTCCGCACGGTCGTCACGCTCGGCACCCCGCACGGGGGCACCCAGGTCGCGCCGCTCGCGAACGCGCACCCGATCGTCCGGCAGATGCGGCCCGGTTCGGAGCTGCTGGAGGAGCTGCGCGAGCCGGCACCGGGCTGCCGTACGCATTTCGTGGCGTTCTGGAGCGATTTCGACCATGTGATGGTTCCGGCGGAGACCGCCTGTATCGACCACCCGGACCTCATGGCGCGGAACATCCAGGTCACCGGCATCGGTCATCTCGCACTGCCCGTGCACCCCACCGTCGCCACCGAGATCCGCCAGGCACTGGACGCGACCCCCACCGCGACCCGCCCCGCCGCGCACCCGGGCGGCCTGACCGTGGCGTGACACCGGCCGCGACACGATCGCCGTGCCGCACCACCGCCTCCCCCGAAGCGCAGCCACGACCCGATCGCGGGACATACCGCCGTAAACGCGGCGCACCTCCACACGCCCCCACCATGCGCCGGAATCGCGACACCCTTCCGGAAGGCATCCACGCGCCCCCTGGGCGGCTCGCCCGCGCATCGAGGAGCCCGCGCAAACCGGGAACCCGGCCGCCTCACAAGCCCCACACGGCCGCCGATTATCGAACAGGCTTCGAACGCAAGGCCAAACTCGTCCCCACAGACCGCCGAAAGACGCTCGAATGCCCGTTTCCTACGGCCGTGAAACCCGTTGAAGATTGTCGCGCCCGCGTACCGCCGGGTACAGTCACCCGCACTGCTCTGCCAGCCCCTGTCGTCGAGGCGAAAGAGAAGTTGGTGAACGATCGTCACCCGTCGGGGACCGCAACATCCCCGGCCCCGGCCTCCGATGCCGACCCGGCGCAGTACGCGTCGTACGGCCACCAGGAAGCCGGTTACGGCGACTTCACCACGTACGGCGATTACGCCGCCACTGGTTTTGACTCCGGCACGAGTGCCCCGGAGGGCGCCACCGGAACCTTCGAGACCGACCCTCTTTTCGGTGACCTTCCGGGCAACGACCCGGGCACCGGCTCCTACGACGCCTCCCAGTGGTCCACGGGCAGCCACCAGACGCTGAACTACGACCCGTACGCGGCGCAGCACCAGGCCGCGTACGACACGGGCAACTACGACACCACGTCCTGGTCCGCCGGTTACGAGCACCTCGCCCAGGTCCCGGCCCAGTCGGCGGGTCCGGACGCCAGCGGCCAGTGGGACGCGAGCGGCTGGCTCCAGGCCGAACAACTGGCACAGACGGACCAGTTGGACGCAGGCCAGACTCAGCAGTGGGTCGGGGTGCAGCACTTCGCGACCGGCGTGTTCGACGCCACGCAGTGGAACACGGACGGCGCGTCGGCCTCCGACGAGCACGACGGCGGCGACTCCGAGTCGTACGGTGACAGCGCCTCCGAGCCGTCCGAGGCCCACGAGCACCCCTCACCCGAAGCGGTGGAGTTCGCCCAGCAGGCAACCGCCACCTTCGAGCAGGTCACCCCACACGACCAGGACCAACCCCTCCTCCAGGACGGCGAGTTCGAGGCCGGCGACGTGGAACACGCCGCGCTCCTCGACGACCAGGAGGAGGTCACCCCGGCCCCCAGGAGCGCGAGCCCGGGCCGCGCGGCCACTCGCGCGGCCTCGCGATCACGTCGCCGCGCTCCGGCCAAACGTTCCGCCCTGCTGACCGTGGCCGTTCCGTCGGCGTGCGTCATGGGTGTCGCGGGCATCGCGGCGGCCTCCGTGGGCGTCGGCGGGGGCGACACGGAGACGACGGCGGCGACCAAGTCGGACGCCACCGCCGTGAAGCCGTCCACCGCCAACAACCAGCTCGACACCCAGCTGGAGAGCCTCTCCGCGGAGGCGGACGACTTCGCCGACCGCGCGAGCCGCACACAGGAGCGCATCGACCTCAAAGCCCAGCAGGAGCTGGAGCAGAAGAAGGCGGCAGCCGAGGCGGCCCGCAAGGAGCGGCTGCGGCCGAAGTTCGCCCTGCCGGTCGCCAAGCACGGGCTCAGCGCGTTCTACGGGCAGTCCGGTGTCAACTGGATGTCGCAGCACACGGGTATCGACTTCCCCGTCTCGTACGGCACGCCGGTGATGGCCGCGACCGACGGCACCGTCCGCACCCAGTGGAACCCGGCCTACGGCAACATGGTCGTCGTGACGGCCAAGGACGGCACCGAGACCTGGTACTGCCACCTCTCCACGTACAAGGTCGCCTCCGGCGCGACCGTCAAGGCCGGCGACGTCATCGCCTACTCGGGCAACTCGGGCAACTCGACCGGACCGCACCTGCACTTCGAGGTCCATCCGGCCGGCGGCTCGGCCATAGACCCCCTGGCCTGGCTGCGCAGCCACGGACTGGACCCGACGTAACCCGCGCACCGAACCGGACCGGGCAGAGTCGAACAGGACCAGGCAAGGAAGCGGGCCCCTGCTGAGCAGGGGCCCGAGTCATGTCGCCGGGAGCTCGCCGCCGAGCCTCCGATGACCCTCGCTACAGTTTCTCCACCGGCGCGTACCGCAGCAGTAGCCGCTTCGGCTTGGCGTCGCCGAAGTCGATCGTCGCCTCCGCGTTGCCTCCCGTGCCCTTGACGGCGACGACGGTGCCGAGGCCGAACTGGTCGTGGGTGACACGGTCGCCGACGGCGAGGGAGACCACAGGCTTCTCGTTGGTGCGACGGGTGGCGAAGCCGGACGCGCCCGAGGCGGAGGAACGGGAGCGCGACGACGACAGCGACGACGCGATCCCCGAGGCCGGACCCGAGGACATCGGCGCGGAGGCTCCGGTGCGCTTCCACTCCAGATAGGTGGCCGGGATCTCCTCCAGGAAGCGGGAGGGCGGATTGTACGACGGCTGGCCCCAGGCGCTGCGCATCGAGGACCGGGTGAGGTAGAGCCGTTCCCGCGCGCGGGTGATGCCGACGTACGCGAGCCGGCGCTCCTCCTCCAGCTCCTTGGTCTGGCCGAGGGCCCTCATGTGCGGGAAGACGCCGTCCTCCATGCCGGTCAGGAAGACGACGGGGAACTCCAGGCCCTTGGCGGTGTGGAGGGTCATGAGAGTGATGACACCCGAGCCGTCCTCGTCCTCGTCGGGGATCTGGTCGGAGTCGGCGACCAGCGCGACCCGCTCGAGGAACTCGGCGAGACCGGCGGACGTCGCGCCCCCGCCCTCACCTGCACCTGCCTCCTGCTCGAACTCCAGGGCCACGGCCGCCAGCTCCTGGAGGTTCTCGATGCGGGTCTCGTCCTGCGGGTCGGTGGACGCCTGCAACTCGGCCAGATAGCCGGTCCGTTCGAGGACCGCCTCCAGAACGGTCGCCGGACCGGCACCCGACTCGACGACGGTCCGCAGGTCCTCCAGCAAGGTGTTGAACCGCTTGACCGCGTTGGTCGACCGGGCGGCCATGCCGTACGCCTCGTCGACGCGCTTCAGCGCCTGCGGGAAGCTGATCTTCTCGCGCTGGGAGAGGGCGTCGATCATCGCCTCGGCGCGGTCGCCGATGCCGCGCTTGGGGACGTTGAGGATGCGGCGCAGCGGGACCGAGTCCTCCGGGTTGGCGAGGACACGCAGGTAGGCCAGGACGTCCCGGACCTCCTTGCGCTCGTAGAAGCGGACACCGCCGACGACCTTGTAGGGCAGGCCGACGCGGATGAAGACCTCTTCGAAGACACGGGACTGGGCGTTGGTCCGGTAGAAGACGGCGACGTCCCCGGCCTTGGCGTGCCCCGCGTCCGTCAGGCGGTCTATCTCGTCGGCTACGAACTGGGCCTCGTCGTGCTCGGTGTCGGCGACGTAACCGGTGATCTGCGCGCCGGCGCCCGCGTTGGTCCACAGGTTCTTGGGGCGGCGGGACTCGTTGCGCTCGATGACGGCGTTGGCGGCGGAGAGGATCGTCTGCGTCGAGCGGTAGTTCTGCTCGAGCAGGATCGTGGTCGCGTTCGGGTAGTCCTCCTCGAACTGGAGGATGTTGCGGATCGTCGCACCGCGGAAGGCGTAGATCGACTGGTCGGCGTCACCGACGACGCACAGCTCGGCGGGCGGGATGTCGTACTCGCCGGGGGGTACGTCGACGGGGTGCTCGGAGGTGCCGACCAGCTCCCTGACCAGGGCGTACTGGGCGTGGTTGGTGTCCTGGTACTCATCGACGAGGACATGACGGAAGCGTCGGCGGTAGTGCTCGGCGACGTCCGGGAAGGCGCGGAGCAGATTGACCGTCGTCATGATCAGGTCGTCGAAGTCGAGCGCGTTCGCCTCGCGGAGGCGGGACTGGTAGAGCGCGTAGGCCTGGGCGAGGGTCTTCTCGAAGCCGTCGGAGGCCTGGGCGGCGAAGTCCTCCTCGTCGATCAGCTCGTTCTTCAGGTTGCTGATCTTGGCGCTGAAGGACTTGGGCGGGAAGCGCTTGGGGTCGAGGTCCAGGTCCCGGCAGACCAGGGCCATCAGGCGCTTGCTGTCGGCGGCGTCGTAGATCGAGAAGGAGGAGGTGAAGCCCAGCTTCTTGCTCTCGCGGCGCAGGATGCGGACGCAGGCGCTGTGGAAGGTCATGACCCACATCGCGTTCGCCCGGGGTCCGACGAGTTGTTCGACGCGCTCCTTCATCTCGCCCGCGGCCTTGTTGGTGAAGGTGATCGCGAGGATCTGGCCCGGGTGGACGTTCCGCTCGCCGAGGAGGTGGGCGATGCGGTGGGTGAGCACACGGGTCTTGCCGGAGCCGGCCCCGGCCACGATGAGCAGGGGGGAGCCGGCGTGCACGACGGCCGCGCGCTGGTTCTCGTTCAGCCCGTCCAGGAGCGCCGCCGCGTCGATCGCGGGGCGCGGGGCACCGTCGCGGTAGTAGGCGTCCCGGTCCGGCGGCACGTCGAACTTCCCGCCGAACAGATCGTCCGGAATCGGCTCCGGCACATGATCGTCCTCGGGCGGCGGCGGGGGCTCCTCGTCACGGCCGCGGGGGGCCCGGAGATCCGCCAGGAAGCTGTCGTCAAAGAGGCTGCTCATCGCTCTCCGAGTCTAGGCGCCCCCACTGACAGCGAGGGGCCGCCCCGGGAAGTCCGTACGGGGCGCGCTCCGGTCCGCTCCCCGCGGAGCCACCGGCCACCGGTCGCACCGACCTCATCGCGGTGAGTGATCGAACGTACCACCTATCGCGCCCGCGAGGTCAAGGTCACGAAAACGTATCGGGCATATCGAACATCAACCTTCACACGGGCCACAACAGTTGGCTAGCGTCTTGGGTCAGGCCGTACGACCCAACCGGCGAACGTCGCCGGGCCGCACGGCCTCCGCCGAGTCCGGTACGCCCCTCACGGCAGCCGGAGCCGGGGACCCACCGACCTCTGGGGTGAATCGACCCGACCGCCGTACGCGGCGAGGGCCGTAGGGCAAACCTTCCGAAGCTTCCGCCCGAACCCGACAGCTAACTCGGTAGGCGGACTACGGAAGGAGTCGCCGAACCATGGCGCCGCACCGCAAGCCGCGTCCGGCCGGCCGAACGCGCGCGGGTATACGCACCCCCGCTCTCGCCACGGCCGCCCTCACCTCCGTGGCCCTGCTCTCGCAGACGGCCACCGCCGCACCCTCGGCCGACGACAAGCCGAGCCTGGAGGAGGTGGAGAAGAAGGTAGGCGACCTCTACCGCCAAGCCGAGACGGCGACCGAGAGCTACAACTCGGTCAAGGAGAAGACGGCCAAGCAGAAGAAACAGGTCGACAGCCTCCTCGACGACGTCGCGAAGCGGACGGAAAAGCTCAACGAAGCACGCGAGGAACTGGGTTCGTACGCGGCCGCCCAGTACCGCACGGGCGCCGCCGCCCCCGACACGGCGGCCCTGCTCCTGGCGGACGACCCGCAGGAGTACTTCGCCCGGAACCAGTTGATGGACCGACTGACGGACCGCCGGCAGGAGGCCGTCGACGAGTACGTCACCCAGCAGGCGGAGACCTCGAAGCGGCGCCAGGAGGCGTCCGCCGGTCTCGACCGGCTCACCGAGTCGCAGAACGCCCTCAAGGCCGGCAAGGCCAAGGTCCAGGCGAAGCTCGCCGCGGCCCGCGAACTGCTCTCCCAGCTCACCGCGGAGGAGAAGGCCCGGCTCGCGGCGATCGAGCGGCGGGAGCAGGAGGAGGCCGACCGCAAGGCGGAGGAACTGGCGCGGCAGCAGGCGGCGGCCCCGTCACGGGCCGATTCGGCCCAGCCGCAGGAGACCCAGCAGGCCCAGGAGCCCCAGGAGACCCCTCAGGACACCTCATCGGGCACCGGGACCACGACAACGGTCGAGGACTCCACCTACGCCGCGAAGGCCGCCAAGGCCCTCACCTTCGCACGCGCGCAGATCGGCAAGCCGTACGTCTGGGGCGCCACCGGCCCCGGGTCCTACGACTGCTCCGGTCTCACCCAGGCCGCCTGGAAGGCGGCCGGCGTCGACCTCCCCCGCACCACCTACGACCAGGTCAACGCCGGCACGACCGTCCCGCTCGCCTCAGCCCGCCCCGGCGACCTGATCTTCTTCTACGACAACGTCGGCCACGTCGGCCTCTACATCGGCAACGGCATGATGATCCACGCCCCGAAGCCGGGAACCTACGTCCGCGAGGAGTCGGTCTTCTACGACGGCGAGTCCTCCATCCACAGCGTGGTGCGGCCGGCGTAGCGGCCGGACGGCCGGGGAGGCGGCCGGTCCGCCGGGGAGGCGGGCCGGCTCAGGTCCAGAGCACCGCGATGAAGACGTTCGCCATGGTGAGCGCACCCACCAGCCCGAACAGCGCCTTGTCCACGGCCTCGTCGTCGCGCTTCACGTACACCAGTCCCATGATCACGACCAGCAGGGCCATCTTGATGCCGATCTTGATGTTGTTGACCGGCTGGTCGTCGGCCTGGTTGAGGCCGACGAGGACCGCTCCGGTGATCAGCATGGTGAGCGCGCCGTGCAGCATGGCGGGGACGAAGCGGGCGGTGCCCTGGCCCATGGCTTTCATCTGGGTGAGAAAGCCGCCCAGGAGGGCGGCGATCCCGATGATGTGGAGCGCGACGAAGAGGTGGATGAGTACGTCCATGGGCGGAGCCTAATGAGGGAGCGATGACCGGCCGGGCACCGGGGGCGGGTACCTCGGACGGGGGTTCGGACCATCGCCCCGCGCCCGGAGACGGCTCGCGCCGCACGGACGATCTTGCATATATGCGCTCCATAGCACCCCCTCACTCCGCCCCGGCGCGGAATCCTCGCATCGATCATTACACAGCGTGATCATGGCGGCGCCGCGGCAAGATCACGGTCACATACGGTCACCTCGCGGCCTGTGCGCGCCACTTCCGTACAACGCGTCACAGGGCCGGCACAGCCAGGTTTAACGTCCTCCCTCAGGTGACCGGCTCCCCACCGCCGCCCGGGCCAGGGGCGGCAGTCGGACACCACCGCCGAGAAGGTCCGGCGGCGTCCCGCTCCCCCCTGTGCGGGCCGTCGCCGGACGCGAAACCGCTCCCCCAGGCGGTCTGTGCGCACCGACGTACGGACGGCGGTCGTACGAGAGGACATGGAGTCCACGTGGCAGCGCACCGCAAGCCCAGACAGCGCTCGCTCGGCGGCCCGACGGTCCGCACCGCCGCAACCCTCGCCCTCGCGGGCGCGGCGACCGCGACCGGTTTCGACGGCACCGGACACGCCGAACCCCACCTCACGCCCGAGCAGATCAAGGCGAAGGTGGACAAGCTGTACCAGGAGGCGGAGGTCGTCACCGACAAGTACAACGGCGCCAAGGAGAAGGCCGACCAGGCGCAGGAGAACCTGGAGGAACTGCGCGACCAAGCGGCCCGCCGCACCGACCGGCTCAACTCCGCCCGTGAAAAGCTGGGTTCACTGGCCACCGCGCAGTACCGGAGCGGCGGCTTCGACCCCTCGTGGCAGCTGGCGCTCTCCGGTGATCCGGACCGGTATCTCGACAACGCCGCCCTCGCCGAACGCGTCGGCAACCGGCAGGCGACGGATGTGGCCGGCGTACGGCAGCAGCTGCTGGAGATCGAACGCCTCCGCGGGGCCGCCCGGGTGGAACTCGGCACCCTCAGGACCAAGCAGCGCGAGGTCAAGCAGCACAAGAAGACGGTCGCCTCGAAGCTGACAGAGGCACGGAGGCTCCTCGACCGCCTCACGCCCGAGGACCGCACCCGTCTGAGCACCCCCGGCTCCGGCCCGGGCCGCGTGTCGCGCTCCTCCCTCTCGTCCCCGCGCACCGTCACGGGCCCGGTCTCACCGGCGTCCTCGGCTTCCAAAGCCCCCAATCACCGCGCCGCATCCGCCGTCTCCTACGCCTACTCCAAGCTCGGCAGCCCGTACGTCTGGGGCGCCACCGGCCCCAACGCCTTCGACTGCTCCGGCCTCACCCAGGCCGCCTACCGCTCCGCCGGTGTCTCCCTCCCTCGCACCACGTACACCCAGATCGGCGCCGGCCGCCGCGTCTCCCGCTCGGAGCTGCTCCCCGGCGACCTGGTCTTCTTCTACTCCGGGATCAGCCATGTGGGCATCTATGTGGGGAACGGGCAGATGATCCACGCCCCGAACCCCTCGGCCCCGGTACGCGTGGCCCCCCTCGACGAGATGCCGTTCGTCGGCGCCACGCGGGTGGCGTGAGCGAGGGCTGACAACCGGTGGCTCGGGTCGTGCCCCGGCCGGCGCTGGTCCACAGGAGGCAACGCCGCTCAGCTGTGCCACCGGGACCGTCGTAGGCGGGCCGGTGCCGGAAGGCCTGGCGGTACCGGGGGCCGTCTGGTGCCGGGAGGCGGGAGGGCTCGTCGGGACCGGCCGGGGCTGCGGCGCCGTCCGTGGTTGCTCGGCCCTCACACCAGCCGTCGTGCCGTCGCCCATCTCGTCAGCTCATGCCGGTTGGAGAGCTGCAACTTGCGGAGCACCGCGGAGACATGCGACTCCACGGTCTTCACCGAGATATAGAGCTGCTTGGCGATCTCCTTGTACGCATAGCCGCGGGCGATGAGACGCAGCACCTCGCGCTCACGCTGGGTGAGGCGGTCGAGGTCCTCGTCGACGGGCGGGGCGTCGGTGGAGGCGAAGGCGTCGAGGACGAAGCCGGCCAGCCGCGGGGAGAACACCGCGTCCCCGTCCTGGACCCGGAAGATGGAGTCGACGAGGTCGGTGCCGGTGATCGTCTTGGTGACATAGCCCCGCGCGCCGCCCCGGATCACCCCGATGACATCCTCGGCCGCGTCCGAGACCGACAGTGCGAGAAAACGAACCGGCTCTTCGGTGTCCGCCATCAACGCCGAGCAGCGACGCAGAACTTCCACCCCACCGCCGCCGGGGAGATGCACGTCGAGGAGCACCACCTCGGGACGGGTACTCGTGATCACCGAGACCGCCTGGTCGACGTCGGGCGCCTCCCCGACGACCTCGACCCCCGTACGCTCCGTCTGCCCGATCTCGGCCCGCACTCCCGTACGGAACATACGGTGATCGTCGACGAGCACGACCCGAACGTGGCGCCCGGGCCCGGACACCTCGGCCTCCGGCTCGGCCCCGGGCGCGGCGCCGGCGGAACTGCCGGAAGTGGAGGCGTCGGAGGCGTCGGAGACTCCGGCGTCGCCGAACGCCCCCTGCGCCGCGGCGCCGTCGGATTCGCCACCGGCGGGGCCAGGTCCCTGCACAGCCCGGTCGCCTCCCCGGCCCGCAGTAGGCTCGGTACCCGAACCGCTCGTCGCGGCAAGGTCGTTCGGCCCGTTCGCGTCACTCATGACGTCGTCTCCGCCCTCTCCATCTCCAACTCGACCTCCGTGCCGCCACCCGGTACGGCGCGCAGCCGTGCCGTACCCCCGTTGCGCTCCATGCGGCCGATGATCGATTCTCTGACGCCCATGCGGTCGGCGGGTATCGCGTCGAGATCGAAGCCGGGGCCTCTGTCACGGACGGACACGAAGACCGTCCTTCCCTCGACCTCGGCGAAGACCTGTACGGCGCCGCCCTCGCCACCGTACTTGGCGGCGTTCACCATCGCCTCGCGCGCGGCCTGCATCTGCGCGGTCAGTCCCTCGTCGAGGGGGCAGTCGCCGACGACGACCACCTCTATCGGCACACCGTGCTTGTCCTCGACCTCCGCCGCGTTGCGCCGCACGGCCTCGGCGAGGGTGTCGGGTTCGTCGGCCTCGTCCTTGCCGGTGCCCTCGGGCTTGTACAGCCAGTTGCGCAGGTCGCGCTCCTGGGCACGGGCCAGGCGGCGGACCTCGTTCGGGTTGTCCGCGTTGCGCTGTATCAGCGTCAGGGTGTGCAGCACCGAGTCGTGGACATGGGCCGCGACCTCCGCCCGTTCCTGGGCGCGGATGCGCATCAGGCGCTCCTCGGAGAGGTCCTGGGTCATCCTGACGAGGTAGGGGCCCGCCAGCAGCGCTATCCCCACCAGGACCGCGAGGGCGGCCTGCAGCACCGAGCCGAGGTGGGCGGCGGAGCCCTGGAGGACGAATATCCCGGAGACTCCGGCGGTGACGAGCAGGACTCCGGCCACGGAGCGGAGCAGGGTGAGGGTGCGCCGACGGCGGCCGACCTCGGCCCAGCGGGCACGCCGCGCATTGTCGGCCTGGCGCCAGACCAGGGCCACACCTGCGGCGACCAGCACCGTCGGCCAGAGATACGCTCTCGCACCGTCGCCCAGATTCACATTGCCGACGAAGACCATGGCCACCACGACCATGAGGAGAAGGGCGACGATCTGGCCCCGGTCCGGCCTGCGGGCCACCAGTCTGCGGCGGCCGTCGGGTGACGTCTCGGTGGTGATGGCCGACGGCCGCTGATTGTCGACCCCGCCGACGCCGAGCGGCACGAAGAACCAGAACGCCGCGTACACCAGCGCGCCCAGGCCGTCTGCCGTGAACAGGCCGACGAACACGAGCCGCACCCAGGTCACGGGCAGCCCGAGATGCCCTGCGAGCCCTCGCGCCACTCCACCGAGCCAGCGACCGTCGCTGCTGCGGTAGAGCTTGCGCGGAGGCCGCGGAGTGTCGATGGGCAGTGCTGCGGCTTCCGGCATGCCATCGATGTTCACACGCACGGCCGATCGGGGCATCAGGGTCGATCCCCGAGACGCCCCTGATCTTCGCCCGGCCCCGTGATCGAACACATCCCGGGGCGGATATCAGGGTTCGACCAGGGTCATCCCGACTGCCATCGAACCGGCACGGCGGTCACGATGGACGCATGACGGATCACCAGCACGCGGCATCGGAGTCGGGACCCGGCTCGGGACCCGGCTCCCAGCGGCCGGACACCCAGCCGCAGGACGCCGTGTCCTCACCGGGCACCGCCCAGGAGCCGCGCGCACGGGATGGCCGGGGCGCGGCGAAGGAGCCGCACACCGGCGCGAGCACGGGCACGCCCGCAGGCGCGGGCACGCCCGCGGCTGAAGCCGCCCACAGCGCTGGTGCGGCCGGCCCGGGCGAAGGTGGTCCGACGGACCGAGCCGCTCCCGGCGGCCCTGCCGCTCCGGCGGGACTAGGAGCTGCCGGCGATCCCGTCGGCGCCCCGGTCGCTCCCCAGGGGTTCCGGCGAGACCGGCGGTACAAGATGTTGGGCGGCGTCTGCGCCGGCCTGGGGCGACAGTGCGACATGGACCCGGTGATCTTCCGGATCGTGCTCGCGGTGCTCTCCGCGACCGGCGGTCTCGGCCTCGTCTTCTACGGCTTCGCCTGGCTGTTCGTGCCGTACGACGACGAGGAGGAGAACGAGGTACGGAAACTGCTCACCGGCCGCGTCGACGGTCAGGCCCTGGCAGCCATCCTCTTCGCGCTGGTCGGCTGTGGCGTGTTCCTCACCATGCTGGGCAACGGCACCGTCCTGACGTTCTCCGTGATCGTCTCCCTCCTCCTGGCCGGCGCGGGCTACTGGTCACGGCAGAGAGGCACCCCCGACCCCGACCCGTTGGCGGCCCAGGCCGTCGCGGACGCACCGCCGGAGGCCCAGGCGCCTCCCGTGGCCGTCTCCTACCCCTCTTGGTGGCGGGACCCGATAGTCAAGGACGGCACCCACGTGGGCAACACGGGTTACCTGTGGGGCCCCTGGGAGACCCAGGGGCGGGACATCGCCGCGGCGGTCAACATCGCCCGGGGCACTCCCTCCCACCAGGACATACGCACCGTCCGCGGCCCGAAGCAACGCGGGTCGCGCTGGATCGGCGGCTGGGTCTTCCTGCTCGCCCTGGTCGCCGGCGGCCTCGGCACCACCGCGACATGGGAGGACCGCACCCCGACCGCCGCCGTGGAGACGGGGCTTGCCTGCGCGCTGGTGGTGTTCGGACTGGGCATAGCGGTGAGCGCTTTCCTCGGCCGTACTGGAGCCGGGTCGATCTTCCTGGCCCTGGTCACCGCGGGCCTCCTCGCGTGCGCGGCGGCACTCCCGTCGACCATCACGACCGACTGGGCCCGCACGGAGTGGACGCCCAAGAAGGCCGCGGACGTGGCGGCAAGGTACGAGCTGGGGACAGGTGTGGGCACGTTGGATCTGACGCGGATGGACCTGGCGAAGGGCCAGACGTTGTCCACCAGTGTGGAAGTGGGCGCGGGCAAGGTGAAGGTCGTGGTCCCGCCGGACGTCACGGTGCGGGTCGATGTGCAGGTGGGCTTCGGTGACATTCAGCTGCCGGGTGAGGGCAAGGAGGACGTGGACGTGGCACCGGACAAGAGCGATCGTCTGACGCTGCCCCCGGTGGGGGGCTCGTCGGGCGGCGGCACGATCACCCTCGACCTGGAGGTCGGTCTGGGACAGGCGGAGGTGGCCCGTGCTGCGGCATGAGTTCCAGCCCGGCAAACTCGTCGGCGGCTTCTTCCTGACCGCCGCCGGGGTCATCTACCTCGGTGACGCGGGCGGTGCCTGGGAGACTCCCTGGTTCGTCGTCCTCCCCCTCACCTTCGGCGGCCTGTGCCTCGCGGGCGCCGTGGCTTTCGTCCACCACGCGCTGCGGGGCAACCGGGCGTCCGGGCGGACAGGAGGGGGAGGCCCGGCGGAAGCGGCTGAGCGGACGGACCCGCCGGGCGGTACACGGGCTGCGGGGGCCGCTGGGGCTGGGGCTGGGCCGGCTGGACGAATACCGGGAGACGGACGGGCCGCCGGTGGGGATGGCGGGGGTGGCTCGGGCGGGGTGTGACGGGGTGGGAACGATCGGCCGGGAAAGGGCGATCGCACCGCCTGCACCGCCCTTGCTCCGTCCATCCCGGCGCCTGCCTGCCGCGCAGCGCGGAGGCCACCCCGCCTCAACTCGCCCCGCCCGAACTCACCCCGCCCGAACTCACCTCGGCAGGCTCGCCGTCGGCTCGGCTTCGGCGCCACAGTCCGGGAGCCCCGCCAAGCCCGGGGCCCGGGGCAGCGCCCGGCGCGGGGTGACACGGTGGCTCCGTCGGGGGGCTGGGGCTGGTCGGGGGAGCGTCAGCGGTAGCTGTCGGCTCTGCGTCCGTTGCGCCGGGAGCGGAAGGCGGCGTCCACGGAGAGGACGGGGGCTCCGGCGAGGATCAGCGGGAGGCAGGCCATGAGATAGGGGAGGTCACTTGCGTATCGCTGTTATAGGTTGTGATCCGTGAAGCCTGTGCGGGTACTGATCGCCCTCAGGATCAGCAACGAGACCGATGCATCTACGTCGTTGGAGCGGCAGCTCCAGGACTGCACGGCCTACGTGAACGAGAGGCAGCACCTCGGCTGGCAGGTGGTAGGCGTGGCCAGAGACGCTCACATCTCCGCCACCAAGTCACACCCCTTCGAGAGACCGGAACTCGGAGAGTGGCTGAACAACCGAGCCCCAGAGTTCGACCTGTTGCTGTTCTGGAAGATGGACCGGTTCGTCCGCAAGGTCGTCGACATGCAGGACATGATCAAGTGGGCGTCCGCACATGGCGGCAAGGCCTTGGTTTCGGTCAAGGAACCCGTGCTCGACATGGTGGGCCCTTTCCGGCACGTCATCATCGACCTGTTCGCGGCTATCGCCGAGACCGAAGCGCAGAACATCTCCATGCGCGTCAAGTCGTTCCAGAGCTACGCCAAGTCGAAAAACGTATGGGCCAAGGGAAACCCGCCCTACGGCTACGAGTCATTCCGTGACACCGACGGCGCGATGAGGCTTCGGGTCCGGGAGAATCAAAAGCAAGTCATTCGAGAGATGTACAAGCGAGTAGTCGAGGACGGAGAGCCTTACTCGACCATCTGTGATGACTTCAACGCGAGAGGGGTTCCTTCTCCTGCGGGCGAGAGGATGTCGGAGCGCCGAAAGAAGAACGGCACATCCATGCCCGTATGGCGGAGTCGCACCATCACCAACATTCTGAGGTCGGAAACCATCCTTGGCTGGAAGTGCGAGGAGGTGAAGGTCCCCGGAAAGAAGTACGGGGTATCGCAGGCCATCCTCACATCCGAAGGGAAGATTCGGATGGCAGACCCCATTGTTACGGACGAAGAATGGGTGAAGCTCCAGCAGGAGATGAACGGGCGCCCCGGCGCCGCCCGCCGTTCCACAAAGAACACGACCGCCTATCGCGGAGTTGTCCTCTGCGGCGGCTGCGGAAGGAACCTGTACCTCTTCAACCCGGAAAGACAGCAAGGCAAGCCGGTGTACCGGTGCAACAAGTCAGCAAATCGGGAATCCTGCGGTAAGGGGTACGCCTTCCGGGCCGAGAAGGTGGAAGAGCTTGTCGAGACGATGATCCTCGGAACCATCGGGGACTTGCCCATGCATGAGCGCCATTACGTCAAAGGGTCGAACAATTCGCAGAGGCTTCAGGAGATCGAAGAGTACGTAACGGAACTCCAGAGATCCATCCGCCCCGGCGGCAAGAACTCATCGGGATTCGCGAAGAGAGCCACGGAAGAAGAGATTGCAGCCCTCTACGAGGAACACGATTCCCTGGCGGTCGAGGGAGACAAGCCGGACAGGTACGAGTACCGGGACACCGGGGAGACCTTCCGCCACATGTGGGAGAGGAACAAGGGAAATGAAGCCGAAAGGACACGTCACCTGCTGAAGGCAGGGATCACCATCCGGCTATACCCACTCACCAAGGGAGTCTCCAACACCACTGACTTCGGTGGAGAGGTGGACCTAGGGAACAGAAGTCAACCATTCACTATTCACTGACTCTGCGGGCATCCCCTTCGAAGGGGATGCCCACTAGCACCTGTGGTTTCTAGAGACTCGCTTCGCGGGGGCATACACAACCCCCCACATTAAATATGTACGTGTCCTTTACTGAAGTCCGGGACAGAGTTCACAAGAGTGAGAGCGAGGTCACACGGTGACCGACAGAGTCCCGAGAGCTTCCTCAGGAAGCCTCTCAAGATCCTTTATTCCGCAACCGGAATAGTTCAGAGTCGGCATGGACGAGGGACAACGGCCTGCGTAGCGTCGATCAGCGAAGGTTCCAACAAGGGCCGTAGACAAGGGGACACCATGGCACGTGAGGAACTGACCCGTCTCACCGGCAAGTTCGACGGGCCCAACTGCGATGACGACGACTGCCCGAACCTCTACCGCACGGCCAGCGGCTCCATCGTGGTCCAGGGAGACGTCTCCACGGCCTTCCAACCGCCGGAGGGCGAGGCTCTGGTGGAGATCCCCGAAGCAGTGCTCAGGGAGGCCGTACGTGCTCTTGGATGGTGATGAATGGCGCAGGACGTTCGACGCCTTCCAGCGCGAAGCCTGGCGGTTCGAGGCTCAGCCCACGTACACCATGCCCAAGGAGACCGAGAATGTTGCTCGGTTCCTTCGGGGTGAGCCCAAGCCCGCCGAGCACAACTCACGCTGGCATGAGCGCGTTCACGGCTACTTGGCCTCGGGCCGGTGCATAGGGCGAGTGCGGGTCGTACGGCAGCCATTGACGGACTATCAGCGATACCAGTTCGCTTGGGGTATCCCCGGCAACATCCAAGCTGGGGAGGATATCCGCGTCCTGGACGTCACGCACGATGACTACGGTCTGCCGCTCTCGGGAACCGACTGGTGGTTGTTCGACGAGACGCAAGTGGTACACCTCAACTTCCGGCCAGACGGGACGCAGATCAACCGTGAACTGTTCACGGGAGAAATCTCCCCCTATCTGGAATGGAAGCGCATAGCCCTGCCTCACTCCGTACCGTTCTCCGAGTACGTGAAGGATGACCGCCCTTTGATGACCCTGCGCGTCTCTCGCGACTCGGGGAAGACATGGGAGCAGGAACAAGTCGTATCCACGACGGATGACCTTCAGCCCCTTGTCACGCTCGCCTGGCCTCCCTGCCAGTGCACGAGGTGCACGAAGCGCGGCAAGCCCTGAAACTCGTACAGCGTCACAGGAACCTGCCCCTGCGGCCCCTGCGGCGAATGCCACCCTCCGTTACCCCCGCTCCCCGTCTCAAGGCTCACCGAAGAGCGTCTCAGAAACCTTGGTTTACGAGACGGCAGGCAGAGGAGCGCGCAGGACCCGTCCAGCACGTTCAAAACTCGTCTCAGAGCCCTCACCGAGCTCTTGATATTTTGAGACGAGTTGTGAGACGTTGGCGGCGTGACGACACCCACCACCCACCTCATCGGCTACGCCCGAGTCTCAACGGACGACCAGGAGGCACAGCTCCAGCGGGACGCCCTCACCGCAGCGGGATGTTCTCGGATCTTCGAGGACAAGGCATCCGGCAAGAACCTCGACCGCCCCGAGCTGAGCGCAGCACTCGACTACCTCAGAGAGGGGGATGTCCTTGTCGCCTGGAAGCTGGACAGGCTCGGGAGGTCCCTCATCGACCTTGTGGGCATCGTGGACGGCCTGAGGGAGCGCGGGATCGGCTTCAAAGTACTCACGGGGGCCCTCAGCGCCGTAGACACCACCTCTGCGGACGGTCGGCTCTTCTTCCAAATCATCGCCGCCATGGCAGAGTTCGAACGTTCTCTGATCAAGAACAGGACCAAGGCCGGACTAGAGGCAGCCAAGGCGCAGGGGCGCACCGGAGGACGCCCCACGGTCATCACCGATGATCTACTGACCGTCGCCAGGGCGAGGAAGAGCAAGGGCGAGAGCATCAGCGCCATCGCCAAGGATCTTGGAGTGTCCAGGGCGACGCTGTACAGACATCTGTCGGACTACCAGGCGGACGCTGGCCGTTAATGTCGTCGGCCCCTGATCAGGGCGTCCAGTGACCAGTACGGCGCTCCGGCCAGCACCAATGGCACCCAGCAAAACATGTACGGGAGATCGTTGCCGTAGTAGTACGGGCTGGAGGACCAACTGACCGTCAACCATAGGCTGAGGGAGATGAGGGCGCCGCCGAGGGCGGCCAGGCGGGCGAGGAGACCGAGCAGGGTGCCGATGCCAACGGCCAGTTCCCCGATGGCGATGGCGTAGCCGAAGCCGACGGGGTTCTTGAGGGCCATGTCGATCATCGCGGGGATGGCCGAGGCGTCGCGGGCGGCGCTCATCATGTCGCCGATCGATCCGGAGCCGGACTCGGCCATGAACGCGCTGTCGGTGAGCTTGTCCAGGCCGGCGTAGATGAAGGTGACGCCGAGGAAGACCCGTAGGGGCAGCAGCGCATAGCGGGTGGCTGTGTCCCGCCAGTCGTGGCGACTGTCGAGATAGGGGGTGTGGGAGTCCGTGCGAGTACCGTGAGTCATCAGTCTGCGCCGCCTCTTGTCCGCCGTGCCGTTGACCCCTCAACAGACGATACGTTCGCAGGGGCGGGGACGCTCAATAACGCGTCACTCTTTTTCCGACTTGGGCGTTCTCGTCCCGACACCGTCCCGCAGCCCCGCTCCCACTCCCCACCTCGACCCGCACTGGCCGCAGCGCCCTGGCCCGACCGGGCGAATGCGATGCGACGCCGGTCAGTCGGCTGAGACCTCGATGGCGTAGCGGTTCGTTTCGACGCCGGCTGCGGTGACGACCTGGACGTCCACCTTGCCCGGTTCGACGTCGGCGGGGACCGGCACGGTGAGCACCGCGTCGGTGGGGTTGCTGAAGCCGCCGGCGACGGGGACGAGGGGGACGTGGACGTGGACGGGGCCGATGCGGACGACCATGCGGGAGAGGTGGTCGGCCGTCTGGGCACCGGGCGGGACGAAGCCGGCGCCGCGGATCTCGATGTCGTCGCCGTTGCGGATGGGGGCGTCGAGGTCGCCGGCCTCACGGGCGCGGACGACGGAGAGGATGACGGGCCGGCCGCCCTCGGCGTACTTGCCGGCGACATAGGTGACCGCAGAGACGAGGACGAGGAGGGCGAGGCTCCAGGGAAGGTCGGGGAGCTGGTCGGGGCGGCGGGCCAGGCGTACCGCGGCGAAGATCAGGGCGACGGCGCAGATGGTCACGTACTGGATGTCGGTGAAGCTGCCTCGGCCGGAGTCGTCGGTGAGGAGGTCGGCGGCGCGGGGGCGGTGCGCGCGGACCTTCTGGATGCGCTGGCCGAGGACACGGAGGCCGACGACGCGTCGTACCAGGACGGCGATGGCGCAGACCACGGCGAGGACGGTCACGATGCCGGCGCCGCGGCCGAGTTCGAAGCCGGCGATGAGGGCGTCGCGTTCGCCGTGGTCGGAGGCGGCGGCCAGACGACCGACCAGGACGAGAACGCAGAAGACGACGAAGAGGACCCAGCTCGCGGCGATCGCGCGGGAGGTGGAGAGACGGTTGTCCTCGCCGATGACCGGGGCCAGGGCGCCGCCGCGCGCGCGGTGCAGATAGCCGGCGCCGGTGAGCGTCGTGGCCACGAGCAGAGCGGCGACGAGACCGGCCGAGCGCGCGGCCGTCCAGCCCACGCCGATCGCGGTGAGCGCCTGGACGAGAAGCAGGGCGACGGCCGCGGCCCAGACCACGATCGCCGTGCGCAGCCAGAGCCGGCCGAGCCAGGCCTCGCCCTCGACGCGGCCACGTTCGGCGACGACGGCGGCGGACTGGGTGAGTTCGTCGGAGACCCATTGGCGGGAGGCCGACGCCGAGTGGGCGACAGCGGCGGGCAGGCCCTGCCCCGAGGCGAACTCCTCGCGTTTCAGCAGGAACTCGGCGACCGCGCGCCGGTGTCCTGTGCGCGCGCCGTGCGGGCAGTCCCCGCACGTGCATCCGCCCTCATGGGCAGCCGAGCCCATGCCCCCTCTGGCTTCCTGCACCGCCACGCCCGAGCCCGCCTTCCCGCGCCGCGCACGCCTCTGCGTCCGCTGTCCTCGGCATTCGCCGTCACCGTCATCGACGGCGTCACCACTGTCACGGGGCGACGTCCGTACATCCGCTCACCACCACAGCCGTAAGGCCGGACACCCGCCCCGCGATGACAGCGAATTGTGCCGTACGGAATGCGGCCCGCGCCCGGCAGGGGCACTGAGCACAAGGAGAGCGCGGGGTGAAGTTCGGGGCGTCTTGTTGACCCGGCTGTGAGAGTCTCCCCGGACCGAGATCATCCAGCGGGACGGGACCGGGGCCGTTGAGGGGGGCGCGATCCGGACCACACCGGGGCTGCACCGTTCCATGGCGCTGCCACCCGCACACCGCGCCCGGTCCCGGGCCACCGCCGTTCCGGCGGCTCAGCTCAGCAGGTCCGGCTCGCTTCGGCTGATGTCCTGCCACAGCGGCTGGTAGTTGATCCAGGCCACCAGGTCCCCGCCCGCCTGTTCCCGCGTCGCGACGGCCAGCCGGTGGTCGACCAGTAGAGGGCGACCCGCGGCCTTCGCGGTGAGCTGGACCTGGGCGGAGCGTTCCATCGACAGGAACCACCACGCCGCCGCGTCGACCGAGTCGCCGACGGTCAGCAGGCCGTGGTTGCGCAGGACCAGGGCCTTGCGGCTCCCGAGCACCGCGGCGATCCGCCGCCCCTCGTCCGCGTCCACGGCGACGCCCGTGTAGTTGTCGTAGAGGGCGTGGTCCTCGTAGAACGCGCAGGACTCCTGGGTGATCGGCTCGATCAGCTCGCCGAGCGCGGCCAGGGCACGGCCGTGCACCGAATGGCAGTGGGCGACGGCGACGACGTCCGGGCGTGCGGCGTGGACCTGGGCGTGGACGGTGAAGGCGGCCTGGTTGACGTGGTAGCGGCCCTCGATGACCTGACCGTCCTGGTTGGCGAGGACCAGGTCACTCACGGTGACGTGCTTGAACGACATCCCGAACGGATTGACCCAGAAGCAGTCGCTGAACTCCGGATCGCGGGCGGTGATGTGCCCCGAGACGCCGTCCTCGAACCCCAGCCGTCCGAAGATCCGCAGGGCCCCGGCCAGCCGCTCCTTGCGGTGGCGCCGCTCGTCCTCCACCGACTCGTGCATCGGCGGCATGGCGAACCGCAGCTGGTCGGTGGGTAGGGGCAGGGGCGGTGTGGGCCCGTGCATGTGTCCTCCAGACTGACTTCCTTTACGAAGCGGAAGCTACCGTCGGTCGTCCCTACGGAACAGGTCCGTTCCCTGAAGAAAGTGCGCAACCGTTACGCAAGTCACAGAAGCGCACCAGCGTCCCGTCACCCAGGTATGAGCCGTCAGTCGCTCGGGGTAACCGGACAGTGGATGTCGGGTATCCGCGCGAGACTCGTCCCATGCCACGTCCTACACCACCTCTGGTGCCGCAGAACTCCACGAGCTGGGCGGCCTTCGCCGCCGCCGAACCCGATCTCGCGCGGACGGTGGAGGCGCGCTTCGGCGCCTTCACGCACCACGTCCTCGCCACCCTGCGCCGGGACGGCTCGCCCCGCACGACCGGTCTGGAGGTCAGGTTCGCCAACGGGGAGCTGTGGCTGGGGATGATGCCGGACTCCCTGAAGGCACTCGATCTGCGCCGCGATCCCCGGTTCGCGTTGCAGGCCAACCCGGGCCCGGGCACCGGGATGGGCGGCGGTGACGTGCGGATCAGCGGGCGGGCGGCCGAGGTCGACGATCCGGCCGTCAAGGCCGCGTACGGCGAAGAGGCGGAACCGCCGGAGCGGTTCCACCTCTTCCGCACCGAGCTGGCGGAGGTCGTACGGACCTATGTCGAGGACGACACGTATCTGGTCGTCCAGGTCTGGAAGCCCGGAGAGCCGGTGCGCACTCTCAAGCGGACCTGAGTCCCGTGACCCGGCGAGGGGGTCACTCCCACTCGATGGTGCCCGGCGGCTTGGACGTCACGTCCAGGACCACACGGTTCACGTCCCGCACCTCGTTGGTGATGCGCGTCGAGATCTTCGCCAGCACGTCGTAGGGCAGTCGCGACCAGTCGGCCGTCATGGCGTCCTCGGAGGAGACCGGGCGCAGCACGATGGGGTGGCCGTAGGTGCGGCCGTCGCCCTGGACGCCGACGCTGCGGACGTCCGCGAGGAGGACCACCGGGCACTGCCAGATGTCGCGGTCGAGGCCGGCCGCGGTCAGCTCCTCGCGGGCGATGGCGTCGGCCTCGCGGAGCAGGTCGAGGCGGTCCTTGGTGACCTCGCCGACGATCCGGATGCCGAGGCCGGGGCCGGGGAACGGCTGCCGCTGGACGATCTCCTCCGGCAGGCCGAGCTCCTGGCCGACCATGCGGACCTCGTCCTTGAAGAGCTTGCGGAGCGGCTCGATGAGCTGGAACTCCAGGTCCTCGGGGAGGCCGCCCACGTTGTGGTGGGACTTGATGTTGGCGGTGCCGGTGCCGCCGCCGGACTCGACGACGTCCGGGTACAGGGTGCCCTGGACGAGGAACTCCACCGCGGGCCCCTCGTCCGCGATGATCTCGGCCTGCGCCTGCTCGAAGACGCGGATGAACTCGCGGCCGATGATCTTCCGCTTCTCCTCGGGGTCGGAGACCCCGGCGAGCGCCTTGAGGAACCGCTCCTCCGCGTCGACGACCTTCAGCTGGACGCCGGTGGCCGCGACGAAGTCCTTCTCGACCTGCTCGGTCTCGCCCTTGCGCATCAGACCGTGGTCGACGTACACGCAGGTCAGCTGGGAGCCGATGGCCTTCTGCACGAGGGCCGCGGCGACCGCGGAGTCGACGCCTCCGGAGAGGCCGCAGATGGCGCGCTTGTCGCCGACCTGCTCGCGGATGGCGGCGACCTGCTCCTCGATCACGTTCCCGGTGGTCCAGGACGGGGTCAGCCCGGCGCCCCGGTACAGGAAGTGCTCCAGCACCTGCTGGCCGTGCGTGGAGTGCATGACCTCCGGGTGGTACTGGACGCCGTACAGCTTCTTCTCGTCGTTCTCGAAGGCGGCGACCGGTACGACGTCGGTGGAGGCGGTGACGGTGAAGCCCTCGGGTGCGGCGGAGCACGCGTCGCCGTGCGACATCCACACCGACTGCTCGTCGGGGGTGCCCTCGAAGAGGGTGGAGCCGCTCTTGGTGACATGGAGGGGCGTGCGACCGTACTCGCGGGCGCCCGTGTTGTCGACGGTGCCGCCCAGGGTCGTGGCCATCAGCTGGAAGCCGTAGCACATGCCGAAGACGGGGACACCGGACTCGAAGAGCTCGCGGTCGAGGCGGGGGGCGCCCTCGGCGTAGACCGAGGAGGGGCCGCCGGAGAGGATGATCGCCGCCGGGTTCCTGGCGAGCATCTCCGCGACCGGCATGGTGCTGGGCACGATCTCGCTGTAGACCCGGGCCTCGCGGACACGGCGGGCGATGAGCTGGGCGTACTGCGCGCCGAAGTCGACGACCAGGACGGTGTCGGGGGCGGCGGCAGCGGAGGTCGCTGATGACACGGGGTGCCTTCCGGCGGTCGGGCGGGGGTCTGTGTGGCCGAGTCTACCGGGGTGCGCTCCCGGGGTGCGGGCCACCGGGGTTCACCCCCGGACCCCCGGAACCGGCGGAACAGGCCCTGTCGGAACCCGTGGCATACTGGCGCCCATGTTCGCGCACTCGACCTTCGTCTTTACCTATGGCAACCGGCCCACCGGCTGCCATGGTCGTGCTGCTTGAGCTACTGACAAGCGACTTCCCCAGGCGCCCCGGGCCGACAAGGTCCGGGGCGCCTGGCGTTTTCCGGGGACTGTCGGGGCGGGGTGCGGGACCGGACACGAGGAGTTCCGAAGATGACCACCACCGCCGCGGAGAAGACCACCACCGAGAAGACCGCGATCACCCCGAAGTCCACGGTCGCCGAGAGGACCGGCGCTCGTACCGAGGAGGCCGCAGGCGTGATCAGCGGCGCGCGGGAGCGGATCGACGCGTTGGACGACCGGATCATCGGGCTGGTGCAGGAACGGATGGCGGTGTCGGCCGTGATCCAGAACGCCCGGATCGAGTCGGGCGGACGGCGCGTGAACCTCTCGCGGGAGATGGAGATCCTCGCCCACTACAGCGACGCCCTGGGCAAGCCCGGCACCGCACTCGCCATGACCCTCCTGGAGCTGTGCCGGGGCCGCATCTGACCTGTCGGCAGACGGCCCCTCTCGAAGCGCCCCGGGGGCACGTACGTACGCCTGCCCTCTCACCCGTACGGCGCGTGACCGCCGTACGACACGCTTCGTTGGTCCCGATGCCCGTGCCAGCCAGGTCCGGGTCCGAAAGAACCACGCGTGGCTCCGCTGGAGCGGTGAGGCGTACGGATCGTGCCGTGCGCCGTGGGACCTCGCTCCAGGGTGGTGACCGGACCGCAGGGGACAGCAGCCCGGTCACTCAAGAGAACGGTCGGCTCCGGGGACGCCCGGGGCCGACCGGCGGGATGGTCCGAGGGCGGCGAGACGGTTACGGAGGCCTTCAGCCGCCCGGCACGATGCAGGACCAGCCCGCACCCCAGATGCCGACACCGGGTACCGCACCCCGTGCGCGCGTCCGACATCCCTCCCCGCCAGCGACGCGACCCCCCGGCGCCGCTTCGAGGCACCGGCGCGGGCCTGACGTCGGCGCTGACGCCGAAGGGCCCCGCGGGACGGAAACCCGCGGGGCCCTTCGCCCTGCCACCGGCAGACGGGTTGCCACGCCGGAAGGATCGGCTTCGGTCTGCCGGGCTCGTCTCAGCCGGCCGCCTTCACCAGTCTCGGCCGGCCGCCTTCACCAGTCTCGGCCGGCCGCCTTCACCAGTCTCAGCCGGCCGCCTTCTCCAGCTTGGCGACCTGGGCCTCCAGCACCTCCGCCGGGACCTTCGCCTTGTCCGCGTCGAGCATGTTCATCGAGTAGAACCCGATGAGCGTGGACCCGCTGCGGACCACCGTGAAGGACATCGGGATCTTGGCGCCCTCGATGTCGCCCTTCATCTTGTACGCGACGGCCTCGTCGCCCTGCTCGGGAGCGGGGAGGACCTCGATGCCGGAGTACTTGTTGCCGACGTGCTCGTACTTCGTGCAGCTCTCGGTCGCCTTGCGCAGGTCGGCCATCACCTTCTCGGCGTCGCTCTGCTCGTGCGCGGCGAGGGCGAGGGAGATGACGCTGCCGGAGAGCTGGTCCTTCGGGGTGACCGTACGTCCGGCGCGGGCCTTGGCCTGCGGGTCCGAGGTGAAGAAGAACATGTTCGCGATGGGCTGGCAGGCGGCCGGCTTCGCGGGGACGGTCTCGGAAGGCATGTCCTCCGCGGGCATGTCGGCGATCGTGTAGCCCTTGACGTCGCCCTTCGTCAGGGCGGCCTTCTGCAGCTGGGCCTCGGTCAGGGCACCCTGCCCCGCCGCGTCCTTCGGCTTGCCGGCCGGTGCGGAGGAGCCCGCCGACGGCTTCTTCTCCGCGTCCTTGTCCTCGCCGCCGCCACCGCACGCCGCGGTGAGACCCAGCGTGGCCACGACCGAGACGGCCACCGTTGCCCGCGACATCTTCGACTTCATGTCCCCCACCCTTTACGCCTTGCGCTTCACATGTCTCACGAGAGCCCCATCGGGCCCATCGGACATGTATGTGACACCCGGCCCCGTGGATTCGTTGCGTCACTCCGGCCACATTCACATGTGACTCACATCACTCCGAAAACCGTGATGGGGAGGGCAACCCTTCGCCCGCCTCGCTTGTCACACCTGGCACACGAGAGAAGGACCCGCGCTCGGAGGGGGGTGCGGGTCCTTCTCCGCTTCAGTCAGCGGCCTTTCCTGTTCAGTCAGCGGCCTTTGCCGCTTCTTCGGCCACCTGCTTCTTCGGCGGCACCGCCGGCACCGGCATCAGCGGCAGCCGCAGCGCGCCGAAGGCGTCCGCCGGGACCACCGGGTTCACGGGCTCCACCGGGCTGAGACGTTCGTACGCCGCTCCGGGGGCGGGACGGCGGTCGGGCTCGCCCTTGTTCGGCCAGTACGACATCGCCCGCTCGGCCTGGGCCGTGATCGTCAGGGACGGGTTGACCCCCAGGTTGGCGGAGACCGCGGCGCCGTCGACGACCGAGATACCGGGGTGGCCGTACAGCCGGTGGTACGGGTCGATGACGCCCTCCTCGGGGGTGGCGCCGATGGCGCAGCCGCCGAGGAAGTGCGCGGTGAGCGGGGTGCCCATCAGCTCACCCACGTTGCTCCCGGCGAACCCGTTGATCTCGGCGGCGATCGTGGACGCGGCGGCCGAGGCGGCCTCGATCTGCTTGGGGTTGGGGGCGCCGTGGCCCTGCCGGGCGGTCAGCAGGCCCTTGCCCGGACCCTTCGCCTTCAGGTGCGTGGTGAGCGAGTTGTCCAGGGACTGCATCACCAGGCCGATGATGGTCCGCTCCGACCACCGGCGGTTGGACAGCGAACGGGCCACCAGCAGCGGGTGCTTGGCCGCGTGGGCCAGCCAGCCGAGTACGCGCGCCGTGCCCGAGGCCGTGCCGCCCGCGTACGGGACCTGGAGGATCGACAGACCACCCATCGCGTTGGAGCCCTTGCCGTAGCGGACCGGCTCGATGTGGGTGTTCTCGTCGGGGTGGATGGACGAGGTGATGGCCACGCCCCGGGTGAAGTCGACCTCGGGTGCCCCGTGGGCCCTGCGGTAGCGGCGGTTGTCGGTCTGGGCGCCGACCAGGGCCTCGGAGTTGGTGCGGGTCAGCATGCCCAGACGGTCGGAGACATGGGGCAGCCGGCCGTTCGCCTTCATACGGTGCAGCAGGGTCTGGGTGCCGTAGGTGCCGGCCGCGAGGACGACCCGGCGGGCCTTGAAGACACGGCCCTCGGCCCTGCCCTTGCCCCTGCCGGCCTTGCGGCGTGCGTCGGTCGGCAGGGTCGTCACGGCGTAGCCGCCCTGCGAGTCCTCGGTGAGGGCGACGACCGTCGTCATGGGGTGGACGACCGCGCCCGCCTTCTCGGCGAGGTGGAGGTAGTTCTCGTTGAGGGTGTTCTTCGCGCCGTGACGGCAGCCGGTCATGCACTCGCCGCACTCGGTGCAGGCGTTGCGGGCCGGACCCGCGCCGCCGAAGTACGGGTCCGGGACCTGTTCGCCGGGCGCGGCCTTGGCCTTGCCGTCGGCGTCCTCGCCGTCACCGAAGAAGACGCCGACCGGGGCCATGTGGAAGCTGTCGCCGACGCCCATCCGCTCGGCCGCGGCCTTCAGATGCACGTCGGACGGGGTCATCGTGGGGTTGAGCCGTACGCCGAGCATGCGGCGGGCCTGGTCGTAGTACGGCTTCAGCTCCTCCTGCCAGTCCGTGATGTCCTTCCACTGGGGGTCCTCGAAGAAGGGCTTCGGCGGTACGTACAGGGTGTTGGCGTAGTTGAGGGAACCGCCGCCCACACCGGCCCCGGCGAGCACCATGACGTTGCCGAGCAGGTGGATGCGCTGGATGCCGTAGAGCCCGAGTCCGGGTGCCCACAGGTAGTTCTTCAGGTCCCAGGAGTTCTTGGGGAGGGTGGCGCGGGTGAAGCGGCGGCCCGCTTCGAGGACGCCGACCCGGTAGCCCTTCTCGGTCAGGCGCAGGGCGGTGACGCTGCCGCCGAAGCCGGAGCCGACGACGATGACGTCGTAGTCGTATGACACGTGCTCTCCTCATCGAGAACGGTGCGGACCGCGAGGACGCCTGCGTACCGCGCCCCCGGAGGGGCGCGGACACGGCTGGTCACGGATCAGCGCAGCCGAAGCGCCTTCATGACCTTGAGGCTGGTGCTCATGAACTGCGCGTACTGCTCGTCGTCCATGCCGAAGGACGGGGCCATCGGGAGGATGCGCTGCTGGGCGACCGTCTGGGCCTCGGTGTACTTGAGGATGCCCTCGGAGCCGTGGCGGCGGCCGAGGCCCGAGTCCTTCATGCCGCCCATGGGGGACTGGACGCTGCCGTACGCGGAGGCGTAGCCCTCGTTGACGTTGACCGTGCCGGCGCGGAGGCGGGCGGCGACGGCGCGGCCGCGGCGGCCGTCCCTGGTCCAGACGGAGGCGTTGAGGCCGTACGCGGTGGCGTTGGCCTCGTCGATGGCCGCCTCCTCGTCCTTGAACCGGTAGACGGAGACGACGGGGCCGAACGTCTCCTCGTTGCAGACGGCCATGGGCTCCGCGACACCGTCGAGGATGGTCGGCTCGTAGAAGTAGGGGCCGATGTCGGGGCGGGCGACGCCGCCCGCGACGACCTTGGCGCCCTTGGCGACGGCCTCGTCCACGTGCCGGGTGACGGTCTCCAGCTGGCGGTCGCCGACGAGGGAGCCCATGTCGGCGCCGTAGGCGAGGGAGGTGCCGAGGCGCATCGCCTTGGTGCGGGCGGCGAAGCGCTCCAGGAAGGCGTCGGCTATGGACTCGTGGACGTACAGGCGCTCGATGGAGATGCAGAGTTGGCCCGCGGAGGAGAAGCAGGCGCGGACCGCTCCGGCGGCCGCCTTCTCGATGTCGGCGTCCTCCAGGACCAGCATGGCGTTCTTGCCGCCGAGTTCGAGGGAGACCCCGACGAGGCGGGCGGCGGCGCCCTGGGCGACCTCGCGGCCGGTGCGGGTGGAGCCGGTGAAGGAGACGTAGTCGGCGTGCTTGACGACCTCGGGGCCGATGACCGGGCCCTCGCCGAGGACGACCTGGAAGACCTCGGCGGGCAGACCGGCCTCGACGAGGAGGTCACGCGCCCACAGGGCGGTCAGGCAGGTCTCCGTGTCCGGCTTCATCACGACCGCGTTGCCCGCGGCGAAGGCGGGGATCGCGTCGCCGACGGACAGTTCGAGCGGGTAGTTCCAGGGGGCGATCTGGCCCACCACACCGCGCGGATGGCGGAGTTCGACGACCTTGGTGAGGGTCGGTACGGCGCCGGCGTGCCGCTTCGGCTTCAGGTACGCGGGGGCCTTGCGGCCGTAGTGGCGGGCCGCGACCGCGACGGCCTGGACCTCCTCGTGGGCGTGCAGACGGGCCTTGCCGGTCTCCAGCTGGATGAGGTCGAGGACCTCGGCCTGACGCTCCAGCACCAGGTCGTGGAACCGGAGCAGGACGGCGGCGCGTTCGCGTACGGGCACCTGCGCCCAGACGGCCTGCGCGGCGCGGGCCCGTACGTATGCCTTCTCCACGTCCTCGGGGGTGGACTCGGGCAGGTCGGCGAGCTTCTCGCCGGTGAACGGCGTGTGGTTGGCGGTCCGTCCGGAGCCGACCACGCCCTTGGTGAGCTGGGCGACCAGTTCGGGGGTGACCACGTCGGCGGCGGTGCGGGCGCCCGCCGGAGCGGGTGCGAGGGGGTTGGTGCCGGTCGTCCGTGCCGTGCCGGTCGTGCCCGTGGCGGTCGTGCCGGTCTTTTCGGGGGCCTGCGAGTCCGTCATGACGCGCAGGGTATTCCGGAGCGGACGACTTTGGGTACCCGGCGGTAACAGGCTTTCACCGGCCGCACACACCGTGCCAGTGATCAGTGGCATGAAGACGCTGATCAGCGCGTTGGATGCCCACGATGGCGACTTGGTCACACTCGCGCGGAACCCCGGCCTCACCTCGGCGGGAGTGCCGGCGTCACCCCGCGAGGATCTTCAGCCGCTCCCTCGCCCCCTTGAAGACGGCGGTGCCCTTCTTCTCGTCCGGGGTGCCCTTCGGCATGTCCACCCGCAGTTCGTACATGCGGCGGTCGTCGGTGCGGACGATCAGTTCCAGGACGCGGGTGGGCGTGCCGTCCGCGTAGTGGGCGGTGTCGGCGAGCACCGCCTCCTGCTCGTCGAAGCGGGTACTCGTGTACTGCGCGGTGGACTTGACGTCGCTCCCCACGATGTCCGAGGAGTCCTTGGCCTGCTTCATCGGCGACGTGGGCGCCTTGTCCCACTGGGTGAGGCGTATCCGGATGCCCTTCCCGCCGTCGTAGGTGACCGTGCGGGACCGGCCGTCCGCGCCGCGCTCCGCCCGGGTCCGCTCGTACGCGCCCGGCAGGGACAGGACGGCGTTCATCTCCTTCTCGCGGTGGGCGACCCAGCGGGTGCCGGCACCGGCGTCGGATGCGCCGCCGGACTCGGGCCTGCCCGTGAACGACCCGATGTGGGGCTCGGGGACCTCAAGGCGTTCGTTCCCGGTGCCGACCGTCGTCCCGGCCCAGACTCCCCCGCCGGCCAACAGGCCTGCGGCGAGGGCCCCGACGGCGACCAGCCGCCGGGGAGGCCGCCGGGTGGGCGCGGGTCGTCGTAAGCCGACGGTGGCCGTCGGGGTCACCGGCGGGGCTTCGGAGGCGGGCTCGGGAAGGACCGCCAGGGGGGCCTCGGGGGAGTTCTCGGGCTCGGCCGCGCGCCTGTGCCGGTCGTCGGACATGACGGCGGCGGGTGCGCCCTCCCCGCCCAGGGCCATCCCCCGCCGTTCGCCCGCGAGCCGCAACGTGCCCTCGTCCTCGCCCGACTGCCGCGGGTCCGACGGCAGCCCGGAGCCCGGCGTCCGTCCCTCCGCCACGTCCGCCAGGATCCTCGCGACCTCCCCGGCGGCCGGGCGGTCCGCCGGATCCTTGGCCAGCAGTCGTACGACCAGGGGTCCGAGGGGGCCCGCCCCCGCGGGTTCGGGAGGCTCGGCGGAGAGGATCGCGGCGAGCGTGGACTCGGGGGACGTACGGCGGAAGGGGGACGAGCCCTCGACGGCGGCGTACAGGAGGACACCGAGCGACCACAGGTCGGAGGGCGGGCCCGCGGCGCCGTGGCCGGACATGCGCTCGGGGGCGACGAACTCCAGCGAGCCCACGAACTCCCCTGTCACGGTGAGCGATTCCTCGCCCTGGACATGGGCGATGCCGAAGTCGGTGAGGACGATCCGGCCGCGCGGTCCGAGCAGGACGTTGGCCGGTTTGACGTCGCGGTGCACGATGCCGACGCCGTGCGCGGCGTGCAGCGCGCCGACGACGGCGAGGCCGATCCGGGCGGACTCGGCGGGGGTGAGGGCACCGCGCCGGAGCCGTTCCTGGAGGGACTCGCCGCGGACCCACTCCATGACGATCCAGGGGTGGCCGTCGTCGATCACGACGTCGTGGATGGTGACGGCGCAGGGGTGGTCGACGCGGGCGGCGGCGCGGGCCTCGCGGTGGAGGCGGTGGGCGGCCCGGCGGCGGCCCTCGTCGTCCGGGTCGTCGGGGTCGCCCGGCAGCCTGGGCTGCTTGACGGCGACCTCACGGCCCACCAGTTCATCGACGGCCTTCCACACGGTGCCCATGCCGCCCGAACCGATGCGCTCGGTGAGGCGGTAACGACCGCCGACCAGACGATCGTCGCACCGGGCGGCCCGACCGCCCAACGGGGTCGCGTAGTACGGATGTTCGCCGTCATCGCTCATGCGACATGAGTACCGCGCGCAAGCGCGACTTGTCGACGGACGGCCGGGACGCAGGGCGTGCCGGGTCAACCCTTAGAGCTCCGAACAAAAGTGGAGTCCGATCAGCTCGCGGCGTCTGGTGCGTGCGATCGCAAGGCGCCGGAAGCTCCTTGTAGCGGGGCTACCAGGGGCTTTCGGCAACGCGGCGAGCGTGCGTGCCAGACGCCGCGAGCCGGGCTCCACTCTTGTTCGGAGCTCCTAGCGCCGCCGGCGGTTCCACAGGTCCTCGGCCCAGCCGTACCGTTCGCGGTGCTTGGGCAGGGCCGTGCGGCCGACGGCCGCGGCGAGCTTGCGCAACCGGCGCCAGTCCAGGGGCGGTTTGGGCTCGGGGACGCCGGGCCGGTCGCGCGGCACCCGTACGCGCAGCGCCTTGGGCGAGATCCGGCAGTGGACCGGTGTGGGCAGGACGAGGGCCTCGCCGTCGACGCCGACCTCGATCTCCGGCCGGTCCGCCTCGACGACGATCTCCTCGGCGATGAGGAGGCTGAGGCCGGGCGCGTTCGGCCCGAGGACCAGGCTCGCGGCGTCGGCTGCGTTCTCGACCCGTACGCCGACCACGCCCAGCACCCCGGCGTCCAGCCGCTCACGGCGGCCGAGGCCGACCAGGTCGTCGCTGCGGTAGACGTTGTTGCTGACCAGCACGGCCTGGGGCGCGTCGATCACGGCGTCGCCGATCCGGGCGGTGAGCCGCGGACCGCGCTGGTGGGTGAGCAGTTCGGGCAGCAGTTCCAGCGTGGTGCGGACCTTGTCGTCGCGGTACGCCGGGCTCTGCACGACGGCCGCGTACGCGCCGAAGGAGGCGTTGTTCACGAAGGGATGGCCGCTGGCGTAGCCGAGGTCGACGTGGAGTTCGACGCCCTTGTCGGTGAGGGCGTCGAGGCAGGCGGCGGGGTTGTCGCGGTCGAGGCCGAGGTCCATGGCGAAGTGGTTGCGGGTGCCGGCGGAGACGACGAGGAGGGGCACGTCGTACGCCGCCGCGATCGCCGCCACCTGGGCCTGGGTGCCGTCCCCACCGGCGACGCCCAGCAGGTCGGCGCCCTCCCGGACCGCGTCGCGGGCCAGTACGGCGACGTCCTCGGGGTGGTCGGGATCGAGCAGATGGACCCGGGCGCCGAGCCGTTCGGCCCTCTCCTTCAGCCGGAAACGCTCGACCTTCCCGCCTCCCGACTTGGGGTTCATGATGAGGAAGGGCCGGGTCGGCGCGGGTGTGCGGTGCTCGGGCACGTCCACCCGGTGCGACTTGGTGCTGCTGAGCGCGAACTTCCCGGACCAGACGGCCACTCCCCACAGCGCGGCCGACACGACCACGACCCACAGCAGGTTGACGGCCGCGAACCACCAGATGACACCCACCGGCGAGGCCAGGGCCAGCGTGGCCGCCGCCACCCGGACGGCGCCCCGATGGGTCAGTACCCACCACAGCGCGGCCACCGTGACCCCGGCGCTCAGCAGCAGGCCCGCGACGAGCAGCAGGCTCGCCTCCCGCGCGTAGCCGATCGGCAGCAGGACGGCCAGTGCCGCGCAGCCGAGAGCGGCCCGTGCCGCCCATCGCTGTCGCGCATGAGCCCGCACATCCAGGTGTTCGATGCCCACGCCCGTCCGCCCTCCGCGCCGATCATGCACTTGACACGGCATGTTAGGGCCAGCGGGCGGGTCAGGGCGACGGCCTTCCGCTCATCGGCGGCAACGCCCTCCGACGCCGCGCCCCGCATACCCCTTTGGGGTCATGGTCGGGGTCCTGGCCGGTTCCTCGGGGCAAGGCGGGGCGTTGGACGAGTCGGCGTGGCCGACGAACGCGGAGTCCGAGCACCCATGAAGATCACCTTTCTGCTGCACAACGCCTATGCGATCGGCGGCACGGTCCGCTCGACCCTGACCCTCGCCGGCGCCCTCGCCGCCCGGCACGAGGTCGAGATCGTGTCGGTCTTCCGGACGGCGGCCGAGCCGCTGCTCGGCGTGAGCGGTGCCGTCCGCCTCATCCCGCTGGTCGACGAGCGCCCCGACTCCGCGTCGTACGACGGCGGCCACGAGCTGATGGCGCGGCCCTCCGCGCTGGTCCCGCCCACCGAGGTCCTCGCCCGCCGCTACAGCGCTCTGACCGACGCGCGCCTGCGTGCCTTCCTCGGCACCACCGACGCGGACGTGGTCGTCGCGACCCGTCCCGCTCTGGTCGTCGCCCTCGCCGAGCACGGACCGCGCCACGCGGTCCGCATCGGCCAGGAGCACCTGTCGTACGACAACCATGCGCCCGACGTGCGCGCGGCGCAGAACGAGGCGATCGGCCGCCTCGACGCGTTCGTCACCGTCTCCGCACGGGACGCCGCCGACCACCGCCGCCATCTGCCCGGCCTGCGCACCCGGATCACGGACATCGCCAACGCCGCGCCCCGCCCGAGGGCCGAACCCTCCGACCTGCGGGCCCCGCTCGTGGTCGCCGCCGGCCGGCTGGTACCGGTGAAGCGCTACGGCCTGCTCGTCGAGGCCTTCGCCAAGGTCGTCGCCGAACGCCCCGAGTGGCGACTGCGGATCCACGGCCAGGGACCGGAGCGCGCGAACCTGCGCGCCGCCGTCGCGGCCCACGGCCTCAACGACCACGTCTTCCTGATGGGCCCGCACACCACCATGGAGACCGAGTGGGCCAAGGCCTCCGTAGCCGTGGTCAGTTCCGCCTGGGAGTCCTTCGGGATGACCATCCTGGAGGCCATGCACGCAGGGGTCCCCGTGGTCGCCACCGACTGCCCCCACGGCCCCGGCGAGATCATCACCGACGGTTCCGACGGCCTCCTCGTGGCCCCGGACGACCCGGACGCCCTCGCCACGGGGCTGCTCCGCCTCATCAACGACCCCGGTCTCCGCCACACCCTCGGCACCGCCGGCCGCACCACGGTCCGGCGGTACGAGCCGGCCACGATCGCGGACCGGTACGAGCGGCTCATCACCGAGCTGCTGGCCGCCCGCCGGCGGGGACCGGTCGCGGGGATGGGCCGGTGGGTGGGCCGTGCGGCGCCGATGTGGCGGGCGCTGCGGGCGGGGGCGCGGCGACGGGTGCGGCGGGCGGGCGTGGTGGTGCCGCACAGCGCCGCCCCGGGCAGGCCCGCGGGCTCTCCTACGGGAGACCGCACCGGCCGGGTCCCTGGGGCGGCGCCCACGCGGCAGACCGTTCCCCGGCCGTCACGTCCACGGGGTGACTGCCGGGTCGACGCGCAGCGGGACGTACGGGTGACGGTCGGCTGGGCCGGCGTGTCGGGGCAGGACCTGGTACTCGTCCTGCGCCACCGGCGCGGCGAGGGCGAGATCAGGCTGCCGCTGAGCCGGGTCGCTCCGGACGACACGGCCCCGGCGTCGTTGAACCCGGCGTCGTTGAATGGGGCGCCTGCGGACGGCCGCCCGGCGGACCTGGAGCAGCCGGGCGCCTCCGGGAGCTCGTGGACCGCCACGCTGAGCCGAGCCCGTCCGCCCCTCGCCGAGGGCCGCTGGGATCTGTACGCCGAGCGGGCGGGGGACGGTGTACGTCGCCGGTTGCGGGCCGGGCTCGTGGAGCAGCGGGGCCTGTTGACCTCGGAGTTCACCGGTGCGGGCCCGGTCTCGTGGTGGATCCCGTACACCACCGCGGACGGCTACCTCGCCCTGCGCACCTTCCACCGCACCGCCCACGCCGAGGTCACCGCGCTACCGGTCGGTGCGGGGTCGTCGGCCGTGGAGGGCGTGCTGCACGGGGCCGAACTGGGCGCGGGCGCGGTGCTGGTGGGCGTCGCCCGGGGCGCGGAGGCGGAGGACTTCGAGGCGCCGGTGGTGTCCGTCGGCGGGCGCCCGCTCCACGGACGCCTGTTCCATGGACGGTTGCCGTCCCTGCCGGAGCCGACCGCCCCCGGCGGCAAGGTGATCTGGGACCTGTTCCTGCGTCCCGCCACCGGCGCCCAACCCGTTCGCCTCGGACGGCTGTTCGGCGACATCGTGGACCGCAAGGACACCGACAAGTACCCGGCGGTCACCGTGCCCACGCCGTCCGGCGCGTCCCTGCGGGCCCGCTTCTTCTTCACCGTCACCAACGACCTGGCCGTGAGCCTCACCCGGCCGGACTGAGCCCGCTCGGGGGCGTCTAGAGCTTGTCGATCTTCAGGGTCTCGATGGCCGTACGGGCGATCTCGCGGCCCTGCTCGGTGAAGTGCCCCTTGCCCGGATAGTCGATCCACAACCGGTACGTGTCGCCGTTGCCCGCCTTGTAGTAGAGGACCCGCGCCTCGCGCAACCGCGGGTCCTCGCTGTCGGTGGTCGTGTAGACGATGGTGTTCTCGGCGGCCTCATGCTCCTGGAACCTGGCCTCCTTCGGCCTGCCCTTGGGCGCGGGGTCGTCGGCGATGTCCCAGGAGTACTCGCCGTCCTTGAACATCTCCCAGTCGGCGTAGGCCTTGTCCAGCGCGGTGGCCGGGATCTCGTTCTCCTTGTCGTCCGCCTTGATGTCGCGGTCCACGGCGATCTGGATCAGCCCGCTCGGGTCGCTGTACGACGCGTAGGTGTCGTCGGCCTCGTCCGGCTCGTACGTGTCCTTCGTGAAGTCGCCGGGCACACCGACGCTCGCGTCGACTCTGCCGCCGAGTTCCCGCTGCTTCCAGCCGTCCGGCAGCGGGCCGGCGAAGGGGTCGGCGACGACCAGGTACGCCGTGACGGCGGCGGCGACCACCGCCGCGGCGAGGCCGGCGAGGGTCCTGGGGCCGAGGCGCAGGCCCTTGCCCGCCGGGGCGGCGATCTGCTGGACCACCTGGGTGGGCGCCGGGGCCGGCGGATGGGCGGCGGCTTCCAGGAGTTCGCGGACGCGGGCGGCGGGCGGGCGCCGCGCCGGGTCCTTCTGCAGCAGGCCGTTGATGGCCTCGGCGAGCGGGCCCGTGGCCGAAGCGGGCGCGGCGGGCGCGGCGTTGAGGACGGACTGCAGGGTCGCGGGGGTGTTGCTGCGCCGGAAGGGCGAGACCCCCTCGGTGGCGGCGTAGAGGACGACGCCCAGCGACCAGAGGTCGGAGGCCGGGCCGGGGCGCTGGCCCAGCACCCGCTCGGGGGCGATGTACTCCGGGGAGCCGACGAAACCGCCGGTGTCCGTCAGATTGGTCTCTCCCTCGATCTGGGCGATGCCGAAGTCGGTGAGGACGACCCGGTCGTGGCGGCCGAGCAGGACGTTGTCGGGCTTGACGTCGCGGTGCAGGATGCCCGCCGCGTGCGCGGCCTCCAGCGCGCCGAGCACCTCCAGGCCGATTCTCGCCGCGTCACGCACCCCGAGGGTGCCCTCCTGGAGGGCGTCGCCCAGGGAACGCCCCTGCACCAGTTCCATCACGATCCACGGCCGGTCGTCCACGACCGCCACATCGTGCACGTTCACGACCGCCGGGTGATCGAGTCTGGCCGCGGCCCGCGCCTCGCGGCGCATCCGCTCATAGGCGTTGGCCCGTTCACGCTCGGGAAGGTGGTCCGGGACGCGGGGCTCCTTGACGGCGACCTCCCGGTCCACCGTCTCGTCCTTCGCCCGCCATACGGTGCCCATCCCGCCGTGCCCGAGCTTGGCGAGCAGCCGGTAGCGGCCCGCGATCAGCCGTCCGGCGCCCGGGTCCTGCGCCGGGTGCGCCGACGGGGTGTGCGGGGCGGGGTGGGAGGGGGAGGCCGACTGCGGCGCCGACTGCCGGGCCGGCGGCGTCGGCTGCGCATGAGGGGCCGCCGAGGGCGCCGCCTGCGTCGGCTGCGCGTACGGGTTCCCCGGGTACGGCACCGCGGGCTGCGGCGGTTGCAGTCCGAAACTCGTCGGCTCACCGGCTCCGTAAGGGGCTCCCCCGTTGCTGCTCATACGTCCATCTGTATCGCGGCAAGCCCTCGGGCTTCCAGCCCGGTCGCTTTCCAGTCACAGACCCGTGACGCGAGAAGCCCCTTATTTCCCTTTTACTCGCGTACGGTGGCGCCCCCTCACGAACCCGAGAAGGTGTCCACCGCGACGTCGAAGTACTCCTTCGCCTCGGTCACCCTCCCGACCGGCGCCGACACCCACACGTCGTACAGCTTTCCGTCCTGTTCCCAGCACAGGTCGTAGGTGTGCCGGGGCCCCTCCGCCGAGCTGAAGCCGTCCCAGGTGAACTCCCACAGCGCCGCGGGCCGCCCCTGGTGCGTGGTCCCGGTGACCCGCCCGTCCCGGTAACCGGGGTTCGTGGAGGGGCCCTTCTCGTGGGCGCGCCGCATCAACGCGGCCGGTCCGCCCTCCCCAGGGTCGTCGACCCTGACGCCGATCCGGATCGACTGCCCCGGCGACATGTAGAAGACCCGCTCCCCCTGCGGCTCCCGGGTGAAGTCCTCCGGTACGGCGAGGCTGAAGCCCCGCTCGTCCCCGGCGAGCCGGTACCCGGAGGGCACGGTCGGCGCGGTTGCCGCCCGGGAGCGCGTCACGGTGGGCGCGGCGGACGTCCCCGAGGACGTGCCCGACGTCGTACCGGAGGAACTGGGTGTGCCCTGCCCGTTCGACTCGCCCGCCGTGCCGGACGGCGTGTTCGACGCGCCGGGCGTACGGGACGCCGGTGTCGTCGGTGTGCCGCCCCCGACACCGCGGTCCCCCATCAGCAGCGCGGCCGCCGACACACCCGCCCCGGCCATCGCCGCGACCAGCGCGGCGGCGACCACGATGCTCCGGGCGGACTGCGGCCACCGTGGCTGCGCGGGCTGCTCCCGCAGGGCCGTCGCCCGGTCGTGCGCGGGGCCGCCGGGCTGTCCCGGCAGGTCGGAGTGGTCCCGGTGCCCGGCTTCCGTCGCGTCGCGCGGGGCGGGCGGCGGGGGCGTGCGCGGCACGTCGCGCCGGGTCGGTGTGTAACCGGTGGAGATGCGCGCTCCCTTGGGCGGCCTCGGCGTACGGCCGGTCTCCCGGAACGTGCGCAGCAGCCGCTCCGCCTCCGCCGCGTCGAGCCGCCGGTCCGGGTCGCGCTCCAGCAGCCCGCGGATGACGGGGAGCAGTGGGGCGGCCTGGGCGGGCGGGCGGATCTCGTCGAAGACGACGGCGTGCAGGATGCCGCCCAGCGAGTCGCGCCGGAACGGCGACTCGCCGCTGAGCACGGTGCACAGCAGCGCGCCCAGCGACCACAGGTCGGACTCGGGTCCGGTACGGACCCCGGACATCCGCTCCGGCGCGGTGTACTCGGGCGAACCGACGAAGGACCCGTTCTCGGTGAGCGTGGTGGCGCCCGCGACCTGGGCGATGCCGAAGTCGGTGAGGACGACCCGGTCGGTGCCCTTCTCCAGCAGGACGTTCGCGGGCTTGAGGTCGCGGTGCAGGACCCCCGCGTCGTGCGCCCGCCGCAGCGCGGCCAGCAGGGCGAGCCCGATCCGGGCCGCCTCCCGGGCGTCGACGGGTCCGTCGGCCGCGACGCGCTCCGCGAGCGAGCCGCCGTCGATGAACTCCATGACGATGTAGGGGCGATCGTCCTGCTCGACGACGTCGTGGACGACGATGATGTGCGGGTGGCCGAGCCGGGCCACCGCCCGGGCCTCCCGCAGGGTGCGTTCGCGCAGCTGCCGGGAGGTCTCCTCCGGGAGCGAGGGGTCGAGGGCCACCTCCTTGACCGCGACCCGCCGTCCGAGGAGATCGTCGGTGGCGCGCCACACGATGCCCATACCGCCGCGGCCGACCCTGGCCTCCAGCCGGTACCGGCCCGCTATCACACGGACGCTCTCCCCCTCGGTCCCCATGCGCCCCATCATGCCGCACCGGACCGAAACCCTCCGGTGCCGCGTGACAGGGCTGGCCGACAAGCGACGTATGCGCGTCTCACGAGCGCCGCGCACGCGCCGTGCGCGAGCCCTCGGCCCTGGGGCCCCTCTGATGAATCTCCGGGGACGGGGCCGACGGGGGTGTCTTACGTGGGCGCTCCGCGGGTCACTTCCGGGCCTCCCGCCAGCTGCGCAGCACGGTGTCGAACTGTTCGCGGGCGGTGTCCCAGTCGGCGGCGGGCGAGGACATGTAGATCGTGTACTCGACGCCGTCGCGGGCGAGATACGTCTGCTCGATCGCCCGGCGCGGGCCGGGGAAGTCGGTGTCCTGGGCCGCGGTCCAGGTGAAGTCCCACAGCGCGCCCGGACGGTCGCGGTAGAGGTTCTCGGCCATGCTCGCCCGCCGGTACTCGGGGAGCCGCTCCTTCACCTGCTCCTCCAGGTCGAGCTGGTGGTGGTAGGGACTGTCGAAGTCCGGGGAGTCGTCGACGGCCACGCGGAGGAAGTGCTCGCCGCCGTCCGGCGTGTAGTCGATCTGCGCGCCCTCCACCCGGCGCTTCCATCCCTCGGGCAGGGCAAGGCTGAAACCCTCCGGGTCCTCGACGCGGGCCCACCCCTCGGGGACGCCGTCCGTCGCCGGCCGGCCCTGGCCCGTCGTCGTGTTCCCCGTGCCGCCCGTCGTACCGGCCGTGGCCGAGGTGTTCGCCGCCCGCCACTCGTCCGCGTAGTACATCGCGGCGGCACCGCCGCCCCCGATGAGCGCGGCCAGCAGGACGACGAGGGTGACGGTACGGGCTCGTCCGCGTCGCCCGGCGCCGCCCTGGGCGGCGGTGTGGCCGGCCATCGGGACGCCGGGAGCGAAGCCCGTCGCGGGTGTGGAGGGACCGGCGAAGGCCGCGGACGCCGCGGCGGGACGCCCCGCCCCCTGCACGCCCCCGGGCGACCCTCCGTGCGCACCGTCGGCGCCTTGTCCCGACCCTCCGTGCGCACCGCCAGAGCCGGTCCCGGACCCGCCGTGCGCACCGCGAGGGCTCTTCCCGGATCCGCCGCCCGCGTCGCTCACGTCGTCCCGGCCGCGCGGGCCGGGGGCCGGTTCCGTGGCGACCGCCCCCGTCGCCTGCTGCCGCGTGGGGACGTACGCCTGGGCGATGCGCGGCCGTCGGCCCTCCGCGGCCTCGGCGAGCATCTGCTCGGCGTCCTGCGCACCGGGCCGTACGGCGGGGTCCTTGGCCAGCAGCGCGGCGATGACGGGTCCGAGGGGGCCCGCCGCCACCGGTTCGGGAGCCTCCTCGCTCACCACGGCCTGCATGGTGGTGAGCGGGGTCGTGCGCCGGAACGGCGACTTGCCCTCCACGGCCGTGTACAGCGTGGCGCCCAGCGACCAGAGGTCCGACGCGGGTCCGGGCTCGTGTCCGCGCACCCGCTCGGGCGCGATGTAGTCGACCGAACCGACGATCTCCCCGGTGCGTGTGATCGTCGTGTCGCCCTCGACCTGGGCGATGCCGAAGTCGGTCAGCATGACCCGGCCGTCCTCGGCCAGCAGGACGTTGCCCGGCTTGACGTCACGGTGCAGGACACCGGCCTGGTGGGCGGCCCGCAGCGCGCGCAGCACCCACATCCCGATCCGGGCCGCCTCCCGCGCCTCCACGCGCCCGTGTTCCCGGACCGCGTCGGCGAGCGAGACTCCCTCGACCAACTCCATGACGATCCAGGGCCGGTTGTCGTGCTCCAGCACGTCGTGCACGGTGACGACGGCCGAGTGGTTGATCCGCGCCGCCGCGCGCGCCTCCGCCCTGGTCCGCGCCAGCAGGACGGCCTGCTCGTTCTCCGAGACGTACAGCGCGGCCGTCAACTCCTTGACCGCGACGGCCCGGTGCAGCACCTCGTCCCGGGCACGCCACACCCTGCCCATGCCGCCGCTGCCGATGACGTCGACGAGCCGGTAGCGCTCGGCGATGAGCCGGCCCTGCATCTGATTCACGTTGCCCCGCAATGCTCTTGACAGGGTCAGGTTAAGGAGCGGGACTCGCCCCGGGAAACCGGCACGACCGCACAGAGACAGCACTGTGACGGTTATCGCTTCCGCGAGTGGAGCGCAACCTTCCGCCGCTCTGGCGGTTCGGGCGCTCAACTCCCTCGCGGCACCGCGTCAGTCGGCCACCCGGTAGGTGTCCGCGGCCTGTTCGTACAGCCGTGTCACCTCGTCCCGCTCGGCCTCCGGCCCGCGAACCTGCACCACGTGGTACTTCCCGTCGAGGAGTATCGCGAGGTTACGTACGAAGACACCGCGCCCCTCGGCGTCCTGCCAGGTGAACTGCCCCTCCGCCATGGTGACCCCGCCCACCTCGACCAACCGCATGCCCGCGGACGTGGCCCATGTGGAGTCACGGAACGGCTGGAGCTCGCGCTCGCCCTCCCGCTGGTACTTCAGCGGATCGCTGCCGTACGTGGCCGTGCTGTCCCGGCCGGGTACGACGATCAGCTCGAAGTTCCCCCGGGAGTACACGATCTGGCCGCGCCCGTTCCTGGGACTGCGGTCCCACCCGTTGGCGACCGCGATCTGGAAGCCCTCGGTGTCCTTGCGCAGGGTGAAGCCCCGGGCGACCTCGGGGCCGCCGGTCTGTGTCTCCTTGGAACCGGACGACTCCGAAGGACTCGCCTGCCCCTCCCCCTGCTCACCCCCGTCGGGTGAGCTGGAGTTCTGGTCGGGCCGGGAGTGGCTGCTGGCGCCGGGCGCGGCACTCGGCTGCCCGGCCGCGTCGGTGCGGCCGCCGCCGCCCACGCCCTCGCTGCTCGGCTCGGCCTTCGGCATGAAGACCACGGCGTACGCGACCGCCGCCGCGAGGGCGAGCAGGATCAGCAGGAGCAGGTTCCGGCCGAGCTTGCGGGGCTGCGGGGGCCCCTCCTGGCGGGAGCGTCGGTGCCGGGCGTGGGCGCTGGTCGCGGGCACCCGGGCACGGCGCCTGCGGACGAGTTCGCCGCGTCGCCGAACGATCGGCAGCCGGCTCGCGTTCACGGGCGGCGCGGCCACCACATGGGTCCCGGCCTCGGGCTCCGGCGCCGACCGCACGAGGGAGCGCAGCCAGCCGCGCAGCTCCTCGAAGTCCAGTCGCTCGGTGGGGTCCTGACGCAGCAGCGACTCCACGACCGGGCGCAGCGGCCCGCACTCCTCGGCGAACGCGGGTGGTTCCGAGCAGACCATCTCGACGAGCTCGGCGGTGTTCTCCTCGGGGTACGGGGCGTGCCCCTGCACCGCCCGGAACAGCAGCGCCCCCAACGCCCAGAGGTCCGTCGCGGGTCCGATCGGCGCCGCCAGCTGCCAGTTCTCGTGCACCGGACCGGCCTGTTCCGGCGACCACCGCTCGGTGACCGGCCCCACCACCGCCATCCGCGCCTGCCGCGCCCGCTCGGCGGCGAGCGCCGTCGCGGGCCCCCGACCGGACGCCACCGCGGCGGCCCGGTCCCACGGCGTGGCGTCCACCGTTCCGGCGGGCCCCGGCGCGGCGCCCGCCGGAGCGCGGTCGTCCATGGCGTCACCGGGGCGCGCGTCCCGCGGAGCCGGGTCGGTCAGACCGTCGGCGCCGGGCGCGGGCGTGCCTCCTCGGGGCTGCGCGCCGTGCCAGGCGGTCGTCGCCGCGCCGCCGTGGGCGCGGACGCCGTACGGGTCGGCGATCTGACCGGGAGGTACGGGGCTCGTCGCCAGTCCGGGAGGGAGACCGTCGCCACGGCCGGTGGGCGGCACCGTGCCGTCCCGGGCCGCGCCGGGCGCAGGCCGCTGCACGGGAAGCCCGGTGCCGGGGCCGCCGCGTCGGTCGTCCTGGACGCGGGCCGCGGCGCGGGCCCCCGCCCGGTACGCCGCGATGGCACCCGCCCGCGCCGCCCGGGCGTCACCTCCGGCCTCCAGGGCACGCTGCCCCTCCGAGGGGTCGCTGACCGCCCTCGCCTCTATCGCGGCCCGCCGCGCCGCCTCGGGATCCCCGGCGGCGGCACCTGCTCCGCCGCCCAGAGCGGGACCGCCGTACGAACCGCCCGTCAGAGCGCCGCCCGGCGCGGGCACTCCGCGCGCCCCGGCACCGCCGGCCCGGTGCGCCCCCGGTACCGGACGCGCACCACCGACGCCCCCGGGCCCCGCGGCCCCCGCGGCTCCTCCGTATCCGGCCCCGGACGCTCCCGGATGACGGCCACCCGGGGCAACCGGCCCACCGACCGGCGTGCCCGGAGTGTCCTCGAAGTCCCTTGCCGGCACCGGGTCGTACCCGCACAGGGCCTCCTCCGCGGCCCCGACCGCCAGCCCCGTGAGCATGACCCGGCCGTCGTCGCAGACCAGCACCGTCCGTTCGGTGATGTTGCGGTGCACCCAGCCGTGGGCGTGCAGCGCGCGCAGCGCGGTGAGCACGTCGGAGGCGACCTCGGCCGCCCGGTACGGGGTCAGCGGCTGCTCCGCGAGCAGCGAGGCGAGCGGCCGCGCGGGTACCAGTTCGCTCACTATCCACAGCGAACCGCCCTCGGCGAACACGTCGAAGACCTGGTCGAGCCGTGGATGGTCGGGGATCTGGGCGGCGGCCTGCGCGGCCTCGATCGCCCGCCGTACGGCCGGGTCCGTGGCCCCTCGCGTGGCGCGCGCCGCACCCCGGCGCGCCCCGCGCTCCCGGGCGACGTACCCCTCGGGCAGTCCGTCCGCGTCGAGCACCTCGGCCTCGACGACCTCGGGCAGGGGCACCTGCCGTACCAGGACCTCCTGTCCGCTGTAGGTGTCGAAGGCCCGGCTCTCGGCGAACTCGTAGTCGTCGGACGGCGGCAGCGGCAGGCGGTAACGGTCCGCGAGTACTCGTCCCGCGTAGTCGTCCACGATGCCCTCCCCCGACCGCCTGGTTGGTCAAATCCGTTCGCCCGGCGTCCCGTTCCGTCTGGATGCGTACGGTCCGCAGCCATTCACGATACGTGCCTGAGGCAACCCGCATTGAGGGGATGCGATATCTCACCCGTCTCGAATGCGCTCGAACGCCCTCGATCTTCCCCGGAACACCCGTCCCCGAACTCACCCGGCGGGCACAACTCCCCCAGCCGGTCCCGCATCGGACGAGCTCACACCACCCCGTGCCCCCGCACGCCCCCGTACGGCGCGTCCGGCCGGAGCGGCATCCTCACGGCTCCATAACGAGATGAGCACCGGCGCACAACAACCGCGGCCCCGCACCGGAGCCCCCGCGGGCATCCGCCCGCCGGCCGTGACCCGAACCGCCCGGCGCGCCGCGGACTCACGTCGTCACGCGCACCCCGCCGACCGGGTGCCGTGTGCCTCGAAGCGCCTCCCGCGCGCCGACGGGAGCACCCCGGCGGCAGCCGGCCTCCGGCGCGGGACCCGTGGCACTCAGGCGCGCGAGCGGAGCCTCACGACTTCGGGCGGAACGTTTTGGTGAAGGTCCGCCAGGTGTCCTTGCGCAGCGCGCCGCTCCAGTCGGACGCCTTGGCCGTGTACATCAGGGCGTACCCCTGCCGGTCGTCGACCACGAAGCCGCGGTCGACCGACCGGTACTTGGTGCCGCTCTCCACATAGGTGAACTCCCAGTCGGCCGTGTTCCAACCCCGGTAGTTCACCGCTTCTATGCGGATGCGCTTGTACTGGGAGCGGGTCATGTACTGCTCTTGGTTCTTCCAGTCGGCGACCGGGTCGTCCTTCGGCGTGGTCGTCCACCCCACGAGCAGTTTCTGCCCTTCGGGTCCGGCGAAGCGGGCACCCGCCGCACCGGTGGACTGGTACTTCCACCCGTCGGGCAGTCCGATGGAGAAGCCCTGACCGCTCTTGTAGGTCTCGGTGGAGATGTCCTTCGAGTCCCCTGAGCCGCCGTCGTCGCCCGAACCGCTCGATGTGTCGGAGTCGGTGTCCGGCGAATTGTTCGCGGACCCGCCCGACCCCGCGGCCTCCTCGGAGGTCTCGCCGTCCGGGCTGGGGACCGACCCCTTGTCCTCGTCCGCGTCCTTGTCCTCGCTCTTGGCGCCGCTGTCCGAGGAAGCCCCGCCGGACACGGCGGCCTTGGTGTCGGGGCCCTTGCTGTTGTCGGCGCTGCTGTCGTCGCCGCTGAAGGCGAACGCCAGCACCGTTCCGAGGACCGCGAGCGCCACGGCCACGGCGATGACCGCCAGCGTCCGCCGCGACACCACATCGGTGATCGGCGCCCTCGGCACGGGGCGCGGCGGCAGGTCCGGTGGCGGCACCTGCGGCCACCCCGAGGTCCGGCCCGCGGGTGTCGAACCGCCCGGGCCGGTGTCACCTCCGCGCGCCCCGACCGCTCCGGAGACCGGCTTGGCCGCGGTCGGGCCCGAGGTGCCCCCGGTCTTCGCGGCGCCGGCCGCGCTCCCGGTTGCCGCCCCGGACGCGAGCCCTACCGACGCGGACTTCGCGGTGACAGCCGTGACGGGCTTGGTCGGAGCGGTGGCGCCCGCCCCCCGCGTCTCCCCGCCGGCGGTGCCCCGGGAGGCTCCGCCGGCCGTACTGCCGGACGTGCTCGGCGCGGCGGTGGCGGCAGCGGCCGGCCCCGCCTCGGACGCGCCCTTGCGCATGGACCAACGTGGCGCGCGAGGCCGCTCCCCGGCCTCGTCGCCCCGCTTGGCCCCGAGCCCGCCGAAGCCGCCCTTCCTGGGCCGCTCCTCCGGCACGACGGGCAGCGGCACGAGTTGCGTCGCGTCCAGCGGCGCGGCGTCCTTCGGGTCGGGCGCGTGGATCACGGTGTTGAGCATCGCCCGCGCACCCGCGTCGTCGAGCCGCCTCTCGGGGTCCTTGGTGAGCAGCCCGAAGATGACGTCCTTCAGCGGCCCGGCACGCTTGGGCTCCGGGACCGGCTCGGTCATCACCGCGGTCAGCGTCGCTATGGCCGACCCCTTGTCGTACGGCGGTACGCCCTCCACCGCCGCGTACAGCAGACCGCCGAGCGACCACAGGTCCGCCGCGGGGCCGGGCTTGTGCCCGCGTGCCCGCTCCGGCGAGATGTACGAGGGGGCGCCCACCAGCATGCCGGTCGAGGTGATGGACGGGTCGCCCTCGACCTGCGCGATACCGAAGTCGGTGAGGACGACCCGGCCGTCCTGCTTCTCGATCAGCACGTTCGACGGCTTCACGTCCCGGTGCAGGATGCCCTCGCGGTGCGCGGCGCGCAGCACGTCGAGGATCGCGAGTCCCACCTCGGCGGCGCGCCTCGGTTCGAGCACCCCGTCCTCGCGGATGACCTCGGCGAGCGACTTGCCCTCGACGAGTTCCATCACGATCCAGGGCCGGTCGTCCTCGTGGACGACGTCGAACACCGTCACCGCGCCGTTGTTGCGGATCCGCGCGATCGCCTTGGCCTCGCGCAGTGTGCGCGTGATCAGCCGCCGCTTCTCGTCCTCGTCGATGCTCGACGGGAACCGCAGCTCCTTGATGGCGACCGTACGGCCCAGCGTCTCGTCCTTGGCACGCCACACCGTGCCCATGCCGCCTCGACCGAGCACCCCTCCCAGCCGGTACCGCCCGGCGAGGAGACGTGCGTCCTTGTCCTGACGGGATTCCCCAGCCCGCTCCGCCTCCGACATGCGTCCCCTCATGCAACCCGCCCTGACAGAGCCTCCATTGTCACCCACCCGCCAAGCGCCCCACGCCCAGGGTGCCCTCAACCAGCCACCGCATCTCCCCGGACCCTCACTCCGCCCGCCCGCACTTCAGAGCCGGGTCGGGCCTGGTCGCCCCGACGGCCCGGGCCCCACACCCCTTCCGGCGTGCGGGGAAGGGCTTCCTGGGCGACGGACGCGGGCCCGGGGCAGACCCCGGGAAGAGAGGCCTGGACGGCAGGGCAGGGACGACGAAAACCAGCCAGCGGAGGCGAGATGCCCCCTCGACACGCTCCACCGGAACCCGACCGCCCCGACCGCCCGACCGGGCACACCGCCTCACCCACCGGAGTCGGACCCCGCCCGGGCGCCGCCCCTCTCCGTCCCGCATGATGTGCCCCGACAGGAAGAACCGATGCCACCGACCAGGACGCCCATGAGACCCAGGAAGCCCACGGCACACCTGGCCGTCCCCGTGGCCCTGTTCCTCCTGGCCCTGGCCCCGACTGCCTCGCGGGCCCAGGTCGCCGCGACCACGGACGCCGCCCTCCCCCTCCTGGTCACCCGGGGCCACGCCCCCGCCGCCGCCCTGCTCGCCGACGACGCGTCCGGCACCCGCTACGCCCACGCCGAGCAACTCGGGCACCTGTCCGAGCCCCTCCACCGCGCCGACCACTTCCGCGCCGGCAGCGTCACCAAGACGTTCATCGCAGCCGTCGTGCTCCAGTTGGCCGCCGAGGGCCGGCTGTCGCTGTCGGAGTCCGTGGAGGACCATCTGCCGGGGCTGGTCCGCGGCGAGGACCACGACGGCCGCCGCATCACACTGCGCGCGTTGCTCACCCACACCAGCGGCCTCGCCGACTTCACCGCCGCCACCCGGGGAACCGTCGCCGTGACCCCGCGTCAGGCGGTCCGCCTCGCTCTCTCCCTCCCCCCGGCCGCCCCCGGCCGCTTCTTCTACTCGAACACCAACTACGTGCTGCTGGGTCTGGTCATCCAGCACGTCACCGGGAACTCGTACGCCACCGAGGCAGAGCGCCGCATCATCGCTCCCCTCCGTCTGACGGGCACGTCCTTCCCGGGCGCCCGCTCCTCACTGCCGGATCCGCACGGCCGCGCCTACTCGGCCGACGGCTCCGACGTCACCGACCTCGATCCGCGCGTGGCCGGAGCGGCGGGCGAACTCGTCACCACACTGGCCGACTTGAACCGCTTCTACGCGGCCCTGCTCGGCGGCGACCTCCTGCCTCCGCGCCTGCTCCGCGAGATGCTCGACACCGGCACCGCGCACGGCTCGTACGGCATGGGCCTCTACCCCGTGAAGCTGCCGTGCGGCACCACGGTGTGGGGGCACAACGGCCGGATCCGGGGCAGCTATGTGCGCACCGCGGCCACCGTCGGCGGCCGCCACGTCCTCACCTACCGCGTGAACACGGACGCTCCGCCGAACCCCGATCCGGAACCGGCGCTGCTCGCGGCCGAGTTCTGCCCCGGCACCGGGTAGCGACTACAACGGCACGATGTCCGGCGCGCCGAGCCGCGCCGCGTCGGCCGTCAGATCGTCCGGCTGGCGCTGCGACTCCCGCTCGGCCTCCACCCGCTTCTGGTAGTGCTGGACCTCCCGCTCGATCTGGTCCTTGTCCCAGCCGAGCACCGGCGCCATCAGCTCCGCCGTCTCGCGCGCACAGCGCGTCCCCCGGTCGAAGGTCTCGATGGAGATGCGGGTGCGGCGGGTGAGTACGTCGTCGAGGTGGCGCGCGCCCTCGTGCGAGGCGGCGTACACGGCCTCGGCCCGCAGATAGTCGTCGGCGCCCTGCAGCGGTTCGGCCAGGGAGGCGTCGCCTGCAATGAGGTCGAGCACCTCCTCGGTCGCGGACCCGTAACGGTTCAACAGGTGCTCCACGCGCACCACATGGAGCCCGGTGCTCGCCGCGATCCGCGCCCGCGCGTTCCACAGCGCCCGGTAGCCCTCGGCGCCGAGCAGCGGCACGTCCTCGGTGACGCATTCGGCGACCCGCTGGTCGAGTCCGTGCACGGCGGCGTCCACCGCGTCCTTGGCCATGACCCGGTAGGTCGTGTACTTGCCGCCGGCCACGACCACCAGCCCCGGTACGGGGTGGGCGACGATGTGTTCGCGGGAGAGCTTGCTGGTGGCTTCCGACTCGCCCGCGAGCAGCGGCCGGAGCCCGGCGTAGACGCCCTGCACGTCGTCACGGGTGAGCGGCACCGCGAGGACGGAGTTCACATGCTCCAGCAGGTAGTCGATGTCCGCGCTGGACGCCGCCGGATGCGCCTTGTCCAGGTCCCAGTCGGTGTCGGTGGTGCCCACGATCCAGTGGCGTCCCCAGGGGATGACGAACAGCACGGACTTCTCGGTCCGCAGGATCAGCCCGGTCGTGGAGTGGATCCGGTCCTTCGGTACGACCAGATGGATGCCCTTGGACGCCCGCACGTGGAACTGCCCGCGCTCCCCGACCATCGCCTGGGTGTCGTCGGTCCACACCCCGGTGGCGTTCACGATCTGCCTGGCGCGGACCTCGTACTCCCCGCCCCCTTCGACGTCCTGCACCCTGGCGCCGACGACCCGCTCGCCCTCGCGCAGGAACCCCGTCACCCGCGCGCGGTTGGCGGCCTTCGCCCCGTACGAGGCGGCCGTGCGCACCAGGGTGGCCACATAGCGGGCGTCGTCCATCTGGGCGTCGTAGTACTGCAGGGCTCCGACCAGCGCGTCCTTCTTGAGGCAGGGCGCGACGCGCAGGGCGCGGCGGCGGCTCAGATGACGGTGCAGGGGCAGGCCCCTGCCGTGGCTCCGGGCCATCGACATGCCGTCGTACAGTGCGACGCCCGATCCCGCGTAGAACCGCTCCCACCCCTTGTGCTGCAAGGGATAGAGGAACGGCACGGGTTTCACCAGATGGGGTGCGAGGCGCTCCAGCAGCAGCCCGCGCTCCTTCAGCGCCTCCCTTACGAGGGCGAAGTCGAGCATCTCCAGATAGCGCAGCCCGCCGTGGATGAGCTTGCTCGACCTGCTCGACGTACCCGACGCCCAGTCACGTGCCTCGACGATGCCCGTGGACAGGCCGCGCGTCACGGCGTCCAGGGCCGTACCCGCACCGACCACGCCACCACCCACGACCAGCACATCAAGCTCGCGCTCGGCCATACCCGCCAGTGACTCGGCGCGCTGTGCCGGTCCCAGTGCCGCTGTCCTCACCGCTGCCTCCCGCTGTCCGTCGCGCCGGCCGTACCCGTCGATGCCCGTCAAGCAAGGCCCTGCTCACATCCCCCTGCCCAGAATTCTGACCGTGTTGCCCGACATCGGCCACCACCCGCCCCCAGCCTGTGGACAACTCTCGGGGACGCACAGCGACATACCCCGCCTAATCCAGCACATCGGTCATATTTACTCCTAGTCTGACATTGCGCTCGCTCGTCCAGTCCACAGGGCTTGCGCGTCTGTCCCGCTTCGGCTATTGGGAAGGACGGCTCACGCCATGCCCGCAGATCTCGCCGTCATCGGACTCGGTCAGCTCGGCCTGCCGCTGGCCCGGGCCGCCGTCGCCGCCGGCATCCCCACGCTCGGTTACCGCACCGGCCCCGAACGGGTCTCCCTCACCCCCGCCGAGCTGCGCCGCATGCTCGCCCGCGGCTTCAAGCCCAGCACCAGTCCCGCCGAAGTGGGCCGGGTCCGAACGGCGGCCATCTGCGCCCCCGTACCCATGGGCGCCGACGGCGCACCGGACCTCACCCAACTGGAGGAGTCCGCCCGCGTCCTGGCCGCCCACCTGCGCCCGCACACCACGGTCGTCCTGGAGTCGCCGGTCCATCCGGGCACGACGGAGGAGTTCCTGCGCCCGCTCCTCGAAGAGGGCTCGGGCCTGCGCGCGGGCCGCGACTTCCATCTCGCCTACTCCCCCGCCCGCGTCGATCCGGGCAACCGTGACTTCGATCCCGCGAACACCCCCAAGGTGATCGGCGGCCTCACCCCCGCCTGCACCGAGTCGGCCGCCGCCTTCTACGGCCGGCTCACGGACAAGGTGGTCCGCGCGCGGGGACCACGCGAGGCCGAGACGGTGCAGCTCCTGGAGACCAACTACCGGCACGTCAACATCGCCCTCGTCAACGAGATGGCCGTCCTCTGCCACGACCTCGGCGTCGACCTGTGGGACGTCATCCGCTGCGCCGAGACCAAACCGTTCGGCTTCCAGGCGTTCCGCCCCGGCCCCGGCGTGGGCGGGCACGCCCTCGCCCAGGACCTGTCGGGCCGGGCCCCCCGATCGCTGCGCCTGGTCGAACTGGCCCAGTGGGTCAACAACCGTATGCCGCAGTACGTGGTCCAGCGGGCCGCCACCCTCCTCAACGAGCACGGCAAGTCGGCCCGGGAGGCCCGCGTCCTCCTGCTCGGCATCACCTACAAGCCCGACGTCCCCGACCAGCAGGGCACCCCCGCGGACGAGATCGCCCGCCGCCTCCTCCAACTCGGCGCGCACGTGAGCTACCACGACCCGCACATTCCCGCGTGGAGCGTCCTCGACCGCCCGGTCCCCCGAGCCGACTGCCTCTACGAGGCCACCGCCGAAGCCGACCTGACGATCCTCCTCCAGCACCACCGCACCTACGACCTCCAAGCCCTGTCGGTGAAGGCCCAGCTCCTGCTGGACACCCGCGGGGCCACCCCGACCGGGGCGGCGCACAGGTTGTGAGAGGGGCGCACGACGCCGCCCGGGACTCCGGGGCCGGTGGCCAGACGGGGTCCCGCGCCGGTACCGTACAGAAACAGGTGGAGCCCACCGCAGAGGGCACTGCGGCAGGCTCCTGGATGGTTCACGGAGTGTCCGCCCCTAGTTCTCTTGGGGGCGGCCGCTCACCGTCTCAGCAAGAAGGTGGAGCCCACCGCAGTGGCTGCTGCGGCAGGCTCCTGGATGGTTCACGGAGTGTCCGCCCCTAGTTCTTGTGGGGGCGGCCGCTCACCATCCGAAAAGCCGCAAGATCCACCTCCTCCGGCACTGCACCATCCGAAGACGGAGTCGGTCCCAGCGGGTGGGCTTGCGGTGACGTCCCACGGGCGCCCCCTTCCACGACACCGCCCATTAGCCCGGTGGACGGTCCGTCGGAATCGGGCCGGGCCCCGAGGGCGGGGTCCGGACCGTGTCCTTGGAAGGGGGCCCCGGAAGAACTGGGGCGCCGATCACGAACGCTATCGGCCGGCTTCGCCCATTCGGCCCACATTCGCCCCGAACGCAACCGCGCGCCCCCACCGCAACCCACGCCCCCACCAGCCCCTCTGCGCACAACGCAAAGGGGCCCGGTCGCCCCGTGGGCAACCGGACCCCTTTCCTTGCTCGGATCGAGCGCGGTGTCAGCTCACCGCCTGTGCTGCGAGTCCGCGACCGTCACCTCGACGCGCTGGAACTCCTTCAGCTCGCTGTACCCGGTGGTGGCCATCGCCCTCCGCAGCGCGCCGAAGAGGTTCATGGAACCGTCGGGCGTGTGCGACGGTCCCGTCAGGACCTCCTCGAGCGTGCCGACCGTGCCGAGGTCGACCTTCTTGCCGCGCGGCAGCTCCTCGTTCACCGCCTCCATGCCCCAGTGGTGACCCCTGCCGGGGGCGTCCGTGGCGCGGGCCAGCGGGGAGCCCATCATGACCGCGTCGGCGCCGCAGGCGATCGCCTTGGGGAGGTCGCCGGACCAGCCGACACCACCGTCGGCGATGACGTGCACGTACCGGCCGCCGGACTCGTCCATGTAGTCGCGGCGGGCCGCGGCCACGTCGGCCACCGCCGTCGCCATCGGGACCTGGATGCCCAGTACGTTCCGCGTGGTGTGGGCGGCGCCGCCGCCGAAGCCGACGAGGACACCGGCCGCGCCCGTGCGCATCAGGTGTAGGGCGGCCGTGTAGGTGGCGCAACCGCCGACGATCACCGGGACGTCCAGCTCGTAGATGAACTGCTTCAGGTTCAGCGGCTCGTGCGAGCCGGAGACGTGCTCCGCCGACACGGTCGTACCGCGGATGACGAAGATGTCGACGCCCGCGTCCACGACGGCCTTGGAGAACTGGGCCGTGCGCTGCGGGGAGAGCGCCGCCGCGGTGACCACACCGGAGTCGCGCACCTCCTTGAGGCGCTGCCCGATCAGCTCCTCCTTGATGGGAGCCGAGTAGATCTCCTGGAGGCGGCGGGTCGCGGCCTCGTCGGGCAGGCCGGTGATCTCGTCGAGCAGCGGCTGCGGGTCCTCGTACCGCGTCCACAGGCCCTCGAGGTTCAGTACGCCGAGGCCGCCCATCTCGCCGATGCGGATCGCGGTGGCCGGGGAGACGACCGAGTCCATGGGGGCGGCCAGGAAGGGCAGCTCGAAGCGGTAGGCGTCGATCTGCCAGGCGATCGAGACCTCCTTCGGGTCGCGCGTACGACGGCTGGGGACGACGGCGATGTCGTCGAAGGCGTACGCCCGGCGGCCGCGCTTGCCGCGCCCGATCTCGATCTCAGTCACGTGTGTGGCCTTTCCTCTTCGCTTCTGCGCCTTCCAGTATCACCGACGGGCCCCGGAGCGGCCGCCCCGGACGGCCGTCGAGGGCGGTCCCGGAACCCCGGGCCGCCCTCGGACGTGCCTCACGCGCGCGTGGAGACCGCCTGTGTCACCGGAAGTGTCACTTGCGGCTGTAGTTCGGCGCCTCGACGGTCATCTGGATGTCGTGCGGGTGGCTCTCCTTCAGACCGGCGGAGGTGATCCGTACGAAGCGGCCGTTCGCCTGGAGCTCCGGGACCGTCCTGCCGCCGACGTAGAACATCGACTGGCGCAGACCGCCGACCAGCTGGTGGACGACCGAGGAGAGCGGGCCGCGGTAGGGCACCTGGCCCTCGATGCCCTCGGGGACGAGCTGCTCGTCGGAGGCGACGCCCTCCTGGAAGTAGCGGTCCTTGGAGAACGACTTGCGGTCGCCGCGGGACTGCATGGCGCCGAGCGACCCCATCCCGCGGTACGACTTGAACTGCTTGCCGTTGATGAACATCAGCTCGCCCGGCGACTCCTCGCAGCCCGCGAGCAGCGAGCCGAGCATCACCGTGTCGGCGCCCGCGACCAGGGCCTTGGCGATGTCCCCGGAGTACTGCAGGCCGCCGTCGCCGATGACCGGGATGCCGGCCTCCTTGGCGGCGAGGGCCGCCTCGTAGATCGCGGTGACCTGCGGGACGCCGATACCGGCGACGACGCGGGTCGTGCAGATGGAGCCGGGGCCGACACCGACCTTGATGCCGTCCACGCCGGAGTCGATGAGGGCCTGGGCGCCGTCCCTGGTGGCGATGTTGCCGCCGATGACGTCGACCCCGGCCGAGTTCGACTTGATCTTGGCGACCATGTCGCCGACCAGGCGGGAGTGGCCGTGCGCGGTGTCGACGACGATGAAGTCGACGCCCGCCTCGATGAGGGCCTGGGCGCGCTCGAAGGCGTCACCGGCGACACCGACCGCGGCGCCGACGAGGAGGCGGCCCTCGCCGTCCTTCGCGGCGTTCGGGTACTTCTCGGCCTTCACGAAGTCCTTGACCGTGATGAGGCCCTTGAGGATGCCCGAGTCGTCGACCAGCGGCAGCTTCTCGATCTTGTGCTTGCGCAGCAGCTCCATGGCTTCCACGCCGGAGATGCCGACCTTGCCGGTGACCAGCGGCATCGGCGTCATGACCTCGCGGACCTGGCGCGAGCGGTCCGTCTCGAAGGCCATGTCGCGGTTGGTGACGATGCCGAGCAGCTTCTTGTTGCCGTCGGTCACCGGGACACCGCTGATACGGAACTTGGCGCACAGCGCGTCGGCCTCGGCGAGCGTGGCGTCCGGGTGCACGGTGATCGGGTCGGCGACCATGCCGGACTCGGAGCGCTTGACCAGGTCGACCTGGTTGGCCTGGTCCTCGATGGACAGGTTGCGGTGCAGGACACCCACGCCGCCCTGGCGGGCCATGGCGATGGCCATGCGGGACTCGGTGACCTTGTCCATCGCGGCCGAGAGCAGCGGGATGTTCACCCGCACGTTCTTGGAGACGTACGAGGCGGTGTCGATCTCGTCGGGAGCCATGTCCGACGGGCCCGGCAGCAGCAGCACGTCGTCGTAGGTCAGCCCGAGCGTCGCGAATTTGTCGGGCACTCCGTCGACGTTGGCAGTCATGACACCTTCCCCAAATGGCCTTGATCGGTGCGGATGTCCATGCTAACGGGAAGCGCGGAGCACACATTCCACGGTACGAAGTCATCCCGGGCTTCGTATGTTCGTACGGAAGAGGCACCCCGCCTGTTCACACGGGGTGCCTTCGGGTGCCCTCCGAGCGGCGGTCGAACGCCGGTCCTACTGCTCGGCCAGTGCCCTGAGCCTGCTCAGCGCCCGGTGCTGTGCCACCCGGACCGCGCCGGGCGACATGCCGAGCATCTGCCCCGTCTCCTCGGCCGTGAGCCCCACGGCGATCCGCAGCAGCAACAGCTCCCGCTGGTTCTCGGGCAGGTTGGCCAGGAGTTTCTTGGCCCATTCGGCGTCGCTGCTGAGCAGCGCGCGCTCCTCGGGGCCGAGGGAGTCGTCGGGGCGCTCGGGCATCTCGTCCGATGGGACGGCCGTCGAACCGGGGTGGCGCATGGCGGCGCGCTGGAGGTCGGCGACCTTGTGGCCGGCGATGGCGAAGACAAAGGCTTCGAACGGCCGCCCGGTGTCCTTGTAGCGCGGCAGCGCGAGGAGGACGGCGACGCAGACCTCCTGCGCCAGGTCCTCCACGAAGTGCCGTGCGTCGCCCGGCAGCCGGGACAGACGGGTGCGGCAGTAGCGCAGGGCCAGGGGGTGGACATGGGCGAGCAGATCATGGGTGGCCTGCTCGTCCCCGTCGACCGCGCGATGCACGAGCGCACCGATCACCGTCGTCTCGTCGTCGCGCATCGGTCCATGGTGCCTTGCGGCCGTCCGGTCCGTGGCGCCACGTCCATGGTTGTGCACCGAAGCGTTATGAGTAGGCGCGCCGGAACTCATCTCCTGCGCCCTCCCCTCCCGCTCGTTCGACTGCTCCCCGAGGAACTCCACACCTCAAGGATGCGGCATCCGCGGCGAAACGAGCAGCGGGCATCCGGTGGACCGCTCGGCCACCCCCGCCCACCTCGTGGTGAGCGGGGATTCTCCTGCCCCCGTCACGGCTCAACTCAGCGGACCAGACCCCAGCGGAAGCCGAGCGCCACGGCGTGCGCGCGGTCCGAGGCGCCGAGCTTCTTGAACAGCCGTCGCGCGTGGGTCTTCACGGTGTCCTCGGAGAGGAACAGCTCGCGCCCGATCTCCGCGTTCGAACGGCCGTGGCTCATGCCCTCCAGCACCTGGATCTCCCGTGCGGTGAGCGTCGGCGCGGCACCCATCTCGGCGGACCGCAGCCGGCGCGGGGCGAGCCGCCAGGTGGGGTCGGCGAGGGCCTGCGTCACCGTGGCGCGCAGCTCCGCGCGGGAGGCGTCCTTGTGCAGATAGCCGCGGGCACCGGCGGCGACGGCGAGCGCCACACCGTCCAGGTCCTCGGCGACGGTGAGCATGATGATGCGCGCACCGGGGTCGGCGGACAGCAGCCGCCGGACGGTCTCGACGCCGCCCAGACCGGGCATGCGTACGTCCATCAGAATCAGGTCCGAGCGGTCGGCCCCCCAGCGGCGGAGGACTTCCTCGCCGTTGGCCGCCGTGGTCACGCGCTCGACGCCGGGCACGGTCGCCACCGCGCGGCGCAGCGCCTCTCGGGCAAGCGGGGAGTCGTCGCAGACGAGGACGGATGTCATGGCCGTCCTCCGCAGCTGATGCGCGTCACCTTGAGCCTCCAGGCTGGTACGAAATCGTCACCTGTGCGGTCGACACTCACGAGCGGACACGAACGCCTGCCCGAGCGCTTGTTCCTTCAACCGCCTCCGACCTCTCAACGACGGTCACTCGAAAGAGTTACGGGATGGCTGACCTCCTTCGGCACTCTACGTGAGGGCACGGACACGGTGCAGACATGCTCGACAGACCCTCAACGTTTCGCCACAACCTATGCCCCATTCAGCCGTTTTTGTTCCTATTTGCTGGCGTCTAGGGCTAGATTCGCAATGAGTCATATTTTCATCTCCTTAGATAGTCCATGTACGGTCATGGGCACCATCTCCTCTCAGAACGGCAACAAGGGGACACGTAATGGCAGATTTCTCCCGCCTTCCCGGACCGAACGCTGATCTGTGGGACTGGCAGCTCCTCGCGGCCTGCCGAGGGGTGGACAGCTCGCTGTTCTTCCACCCCGAGGGAGAACGCGGTGCGGCGCGGAGCGCTCGTGAGAACTCGGCCAAGGAAGTCTGCATGCGCTGCCCCGTACGCGCCCAGTGCGCGGCCCACGCCCTCGCGGTCCGTGAGCCGTACGGCGTGTGGGGCGGGCTGACCGAGGACGAGCGCGAGGAGCTCATGGGGCGCGCCCGGCACCGGCTGGTGTCGGCGTCCGCGCCGGCAGGCAACACCGGTTCGAACAACTGAAGGAACGTTTCACCAAGCGCCCTGCGCGGACGCCTCGACAGCGCGTACGACCGCTCCACGGCCCGACGTCCGCGGAGGCCCCGGCTCACTGAAGGGGCGCGGGGCATGCGCAACAAGCCACGAAGCACTCGCACCTCCACCCGCCGCCCGAACCCGCCGCCCGATCACCTCACCGGCACACGCGCAGGGCCCCGATTCGGCCCCGCCCCGGCCGACGCGCGGCCTCGGGCGCGCCAGGCGGCCCCGGCCCGTCGGCGGCACCTCCTCCGGCAGACGGCCCGGCTCGGCCCCTCCTCCAGCAGACGGCCCGGCTCGGCCCCTCCTCCGGCAGACGGCCCGGCTCTACCGCGCGGCGGCCTTCGCCAGCTGGTCCAGCGTCGCGGCGACCGTGGGCACCTGGGCCAGGTCCGGCAGGGTGAGCGCCACGATCTCGCGGTGCACCACCGGCTCCACGGTGATCATCCGCACGCCCTTGGGCCGTACGGACTCGATGGCCAGCTCCGGCAGGACCGCGACCCCGAGACCCGCGCCCACCAGGCCGACCACCGCCGGGTAGTCGTCGGTGGCGAAGTCGATACGGGGCGTGAAGCCCGCGCTCTCGCAGACCCGCACCAGCTGACCCCGGCAGCGGGGACAGCCGGCGATCCAGGGCTCCCCGGCGAGTTCCCCGATACCGATGGACCGCGTACGGGCCAGCCGGTGCCCCTCGGGGACGAGTCCGACGAGGCGGTCGGTGAGCAGCGGGCGTACGACCAGGTCCGCCCACTCCTCGGCGTCCGCCGCGCCCTCGTAGCGGAAGGCGAGCGCGAGGTCGCAGTCGCCCTCGCGGAGCAGTTCGACGGAACGGGGCGGTTCGGCCTCCTCCAGGGAGACCCGGGTGCCGGGGTGGGCGGCGCGGAGGGCGGCGAGGGCGGTGGGGACGAGAGTGGAACTGCCGCTGGGGAAGGAGACCAGCCGGACCCGTCCGGCGCGCAGACCGGCGATGGCGGCGACCTCCTCCTCCGCCGCCGTGAGACCGGCGAGGATGCCGGCCGCGTGCCGGACGAGTGCCTCGCCCGCCTGGGTCAGCCGCATCGCACGACCGCTGCGGACGAGCAGGGGCGTGCCGACGGACGATTCGAGCGCCTTCATCTGCTGGCTCACGGCCGGCTGGGTGCAGCCGAGTTCGCGGCCTGCCGCCGAGAAGGAGCCGGTGGCGGCGACGGCGCGCAGGACGCGGAGATGACGGGCCTCGATCACGGGTCGAGCATAAGGGCGGCTTGGGAGGACCCGCGAATATTGCGTCGACGCTTTGACCGATGCTCGCCTAGCGTGCCCGTATGAAGCTTTTGTCACTCAACCTGGGGCGTCCCGCGGCGGTCGATGTCCCCGAGGAGTCGAAGAGCGTGACGGGGATCGACAAGCGGCCGGCGACCGGGCCGGTGCGGGTGGCCGCGCCCGGGCCGAAGGGGGCGGGCGGCAGCGGGCTGGCCGGGGACGCGGTGTGCAACAGGCAGCACCACGGGGGAAACGACCAGGCGGTCTACGCGTTCGCCCGCGAGGACCTCGACGCGTGGGAGCGCGAGCTCGGCCGGACCCTGCCCAACGGGTCGTTCGGGGAGAACCTGACGACCGAGGGCCTCGACATCTCCGGCGCGCTCATCGGGGAGCGCTGGCGGATCGGCGCGGAGGTCGTCCTGGAGATCACCTCCGGCCGCGTCCCCTGCCTCAACTTCCAGCGGCACCTCGGTGAGCGCGGCTGGGTCAAGCGCTTCGCGGGGAAGGGTGAGCCGGGGGTGTATCTGCGGGTGGTGCGGCCGGGCGAGATCCGGGCGGGCGACCCGATCGAGATCGTCCACCGCCCGGACCACGACGTCACCGTCGCCCTCGCCTTCCGCGCCACGATGAACGAGCACGAGCTGCTGCCCCGGCTGCTGGCCGCGGGCGAGGCGCTCCATCCGGAGATCCTGGAGTGGGCCCGGAAGTACGCGGCCCAGCAGGGCGGGAGCACCGCCTCCGCACCACGTCCCCCGGGACACGGCACCTGACACGTCGTGACCGGTGGGGCCGGTCGGCGCGCGGCGCCCGGGTCGCGGGGCGGGCGGACTTCGCGGACACGGTCCGGGGCTGAATCCAGGGGGAGGCGGGTTTCTGCCGGAGCGCCCGGCGTCCGCGGAGCGGGGGCGGTCGGCGCCGGGTGAGCGGGCCGGGGTGGTGGTACGGGTGCGGGCCGGGGTCCCGCCACCGGCGCGGACGGCCGGGGCGGGGGCCGGCGGCGACCGGGGCGGTTCCGGCGCAGTGGGCAAGCGGAGCAGCGCAGTCCGGGTCACTACCCTTGCGCCATGACAACGGCTTTGATTACGGGATCGACCGCGGGCATCGGAGCGGCCTTCGCGCGGCGGCTGGCGGCGGACGGGCACAACCTCGTGCTGGTGGCGCGTGACACGAAACGGCTGCGGGAGCAGGCCACGGAGTTGCACGACCGTCATGGCATCGAGGCGGAGGTCCTCACGGCGGACCTGGCGACGGACGACGGCATCGAGGCGGTGGCGAAGCGGTTGTCCGACCGCAAGAACCCGGTCGATCTGCTGGTCAACAACGCCGGCTTCGGCAACAAGGGCAGCTATCTCGATGTCGCGATGGCCGACGAGCTGAAGATGCTCAAGGTGCACTGCGAGGCGGTCCTCCGGCTGACCTCCGCGGCGGCCGAGGCCATGCGGGAGCGCGGCCGGGGCGGCGTCGTCAACGTGGCGTCGGTCGCGGCCTTCGTACCGCGGGGCACCTACGGCGCGTCCAAGGCGTGGGTGGTGCAGTTCACCCAGGGCGCGGCGCGGGACCTGGCCGGCAGCGGCGTCCGTCTGATGGCGCTGTGCCCGGGCTTCGTCCGCACCGAGTTCCACGAGCGGGCGGGCATGGGCACGGACAGCATTCCGGGCTGGATGTGGCTCGACGCCGACAAGCTGGTCTCGGCGGCCCTGGCCGACCTGTCCCGCGGCAGGACGGTCTCGATCCCCGACCCTCGCTACAAGACCCTGATGGGCGTGGTGAAGGTACTGCCGCGGGGACTGCTGGGCGGGGTCAGCTCGAAGACGGGGCGGAAGTACGGACCGCGGTAACGGGGCCGGGCTCACGCCCTGCGGCGTCCTCGCGGAACGGGGCGTCCGGGGCGGCTCCCGTGCAGCGGGTGAGAGGCAGGCGGTGCGGGAGGAGAATGGAGGCGTCCGACCGGAGCCAGGGGGGCCGGAGGTGGTCTTGTGACGTTTGTGCAGCTCATCGACTGCAGGACGAGCCGGTTCGAGGAGATGGACCGGCTGATGGACAGGTGGGTCGAGCAGACCAGGGGAAAGCGGACGGCGACGCACAGCATGATCGGGAAGGACCGGTCCGACGAGGGGCACTTCGTCGAGATCGTGGAGTTCCCGTCGTACGAGGAGGCCATGCGGAACTCCCAGCTGCCGGAGACGGACCGGATCTTCAACGAGATGGTGGCGCTCTGCGACGAGATGCCGACCTTCACGGATCTGGACGTGGTGCGGGACGAGCAGCTGAACGCGGACACCGCGCGGAGGTTCTTCGGGACGCTGGGCACGCGGGGGGAGCTGCCGGCGATGAACGATCTGCTGGTGGAGGACTATCACGACCACGACCCGGCCAACCCGCAGGACGTGATCGGCATGGACGCGGCCCGGCGTGAGTTCGAGATGTGGCGGGCGGGCTTCGACTTCTCGTTCACCATCGAGGACCAGATGGCCCAGGGTGACCGGGTGTGCACGCGGTGGACGTGGAACGCCACGCACAAGGGCGAGTTCCTCGGTATCGCGCCCACCGGGAGGAAGGTCTCCATGACCGGGACGACCATCCATCGCTGCTCGCCGGACGGGAAGCTCGCCGAGGGGTGGTGGCAGTACGACCGGCTCGCGCTGATGGCGCAGCTGGGGGCTCTGGAGGGACTGGAGCGGTAGACCGGGCGGCTGCCGGGAGCGTCGGGGGAGACCGATAGGGCACATGTGCACCGTGCACGGGAGAAGCCCCCGTTCCGGCGGGCGGAACGGGGGCTTCTCTCAGGCGTCCGCCTCGGTGGGCGGTGTCCGCCCCGAGGGGCGGCGCTGCCTCAGTGGGAGTGGCCGTGACCGTGGCCGTGGCCCGCGTCGGCCGGCTCCTCTTCCTTCTTCTCGACGACCAGGGTCTCGGTCGTCAGGAGGAGGGAGGCGATGGAGGCGGCGTTCTCCAGGGCGGAGCGGGTGACCTTGACCGGGTCGATGACGCCGGCCTTGACCAGGTCGCCGTACTCGCCGGTGGCGGCGTTGTAACCGCTGCCCTTCTCCAGCTCGGCGACCTTGGAGACGATGACGTAGCCCTCCAGGCCGGCGTTCTCGGCGATCCAGCGCAGCGGCTCGACGGCGGCCTTGCGGACGACGGAGACACCGGTGGCCTCGTCGCCCTCCTTGCCGAGGTTGCCCTCGAGGACCTTCACGGCGTGGACGAGCGCGGAGCCACCACCGGAGACGATGCCCTCCTCGACCGCGGCGCGGGTCGCGGAGATGGCGTCCTCCAGACGGTGCTTCTTCTCCTTCAGCTCCACCTCGGTGGCGGCGCCGACCTTGATCACGCACACGCCGCCGGCCAGCTTCGCGAGGCGCTCCTGGAGCTTCTCGCGGTCCCAGTCGGAGTCGGTGTTCTCGATCTCGGACTTGATCTGGGCGACGCGGCCCTGGACGTCCTCGGAGTTGCCGGCGCCGTCGACGATCGTGGTGTCGTCCTTGGTGACGGTGACGCGGCGGGCGGTGCCGAGCACGTCGATGCCGACCTGGTCGAGCTTGAGGCCGACCTCCTCGGAGATGACGGTGGCGCCGGTGAGGACGGCCATGTCCTGCAGCATCGCCTTGCGGCGGTCGCCGAAGCCGGGGGCCTTGACGGCCACGGCGTTGAACGTGCCGCGGATCTTGTTGACGACGAGGGTGGAGAGGGCCTCGCCCTCGACGTCCTCGGCGATGATCAGCAGCGGCTTCGAGGCGTTGGTCTGGATGATCTTCTCCAGCAGCGGCAGCAGGTCGGCGATGGCGCCGATCTTGCCCTGGTGGATGAGGATGTACGGCTCGTCGAGGACGGCCTCCATGCGCTCCTGGTCCGTGACGAAGTACGGCGACAGGTAGCCCTTGTCGAAGGCCATGCCCTCGGTGAAGTCCAGCTCCAGACCGAAGGTGTTGGACTCCTCGACGGTGATGACACCGTCCTTGCCGACCTTGTCCATCGCCTCGGCGATCAGCTCGCCGACCTGCTGGTCCTGGGCGGACAGCGCGGCGACGGCGGCGATGTCGGACTTCTCGTCGATCGGGCGGGCCGACGCGAGCAGGTCCTCGGAGACCGCGGCGACGGCGGCGTCGATGCCCTTCTTCAGGGCGGCCGGGGAGGCACCCGCGGCGACGTTCTTCAGGCCCTCGCGCACCAGCGCCTGGGCGAGCACGGTGGCGGTGGTGGTGCCGTCACCAGCGATGTCGTTGGTCTTGGTCGCCACCTCCTTCACGAGCTGCGCGCCGAGGTTCTCGTACGGGTCCTCGATCTCGACCTCGCGGGCGATGGTCACACCGTCGTTGGTGATGGTGGGGGCGCCGAACTTCTTGTCGATGACGACGTTGCGGCCCTTGGGGCCGATCGTCACCTTGACCGTGTCGGCAAGCTTGTTGACGCCGCGCTCGAGGGCGCGACGGGCGTCCTCGTCGAACTTCAGGATCTTCGCCATGGCAGCGGGAGCCCTCTCGGAAATCTCGGGTGAATGCAGGCTGCGCCCCGGGCGCCCGGCTTTTTAGTGGTCGCGGGGGCCAGGGGCGCAGCTCAAAGCAATGTGTTCGCGAAGTGACGCGCCGCTGTGGGCGGCGGGGCTGCCTCGCGAGAGGTGAACTACTTCTCGATGATCGCGAGCACGTCGCGAGCCGAGAGGACGAGGTACTCCTCGCCGTTGTACTTCACCTCGGTGCCGCCGTACTTGCTGTACAGCACGATGTCGCCGGTCTTGACGTCGAGCGGCAGGCGCTCGCCGTTCTCGAAGCGGCCCGGGCCGACGGCCAGGACGACGCCCTCCTGGGGCTTCTCCTTGGCGGTGTCCGGGATGACCAGGCCAGAGGCGGTGGTCTGCTCGGCGTCGAGCGGCTGGACCACGATGCGGTCCTCGAGCGGCTTGATGGCAACCTTGGAGCTGGTGGTCGTCACGATCCGACCTCCCCCTTCGGAGATCTCACGGGGTTAACTGTCTGAGGTGGCGACCAGGTGGATCCGTCGTCGCGGGTGCCGGACCTGCCCGTCGCGTAGTTGGCACTCTCCAGGGGGGAGTGCCAGACCTGAGACTATGACCGCGGTTAGCACTCGGTCAAGCGGACTGCTAATTGCGACCGCGTGGCGTGGTGCGGGACCCCGGGTTGCCGCGAGGTTCCGCCCCTGGCAGGTAATCCTCCAAACGACCCACCGTCAGGCCTTGTTCCTGGATACGGCGCAGGAGCCCCGTGGTCATCCCGGTGAGGGTGGTGCCGTTGCGCGGGTCCGGGCCCGTGAAGTGGGCGTGGACGATGTCGCCGGGGCGGAGGCGCTCGCCGGCGGCGTGGCGGAGACCGGTGTGCTGCGCGGACACGCGCCACAGGACGACGGCCGCGATGCCGCAGTCGGCGGCGGCGCGGAGTGTGGTGGTGTCGTAGACGCCGTACGGCGGGCGGAACAGGGTGGGGCGGATTCCGAAGCGCTGCTTCAGCTTGTCCTGCTGACCGCAGATCTCGGCCCGCTGCCCGGCGTACGGCAGGCCGCGCAGGGCGATGTGGTCGAGGGTGTGGTTCTGCACGGTGGCGCCGACCGCGCGGAGCCGGGCGAAGTGGCCGTAGCCCGGGCCGACGACGCTGTCCGTGAGGAACATGCTGACCGGCAACCGCAGCTCCCGCACCATCCGCACGAACCGCGGGTCTTTCTCCGCCCCGTCGTCGTACGTCAGGAACACCACCTTGTCGCGGGTCGCGACACGGTCGACGACGGGAGGAAGGCCGGGGCGTACGGCTCGGGGCGCGGGTGGCCGGTCGGGGTTCTCGGGGGCACGGGCGAGCGGGGCGGCGAGCCCCCAGCGACGGTACGCGGGTGGCCGGGCGTGGCGACGGGGCCCTTGGGTGGTCCGGCCGGGCGGCCGGGCGGCGGGGGCGCCGGGGCCGGAGGCTTCGCCCGGACCAGCGCCCGGCACCCTGGAACCGCCCCGGCTCCCATCGGAACCCGGCCCCCCCGAGCGGACGCCGGCCTGCTCGTCGCCGGACGGCCGGGGGGCCGAGGGCGCCGTCGCCCTCGCCGCCGGCGCGTCCGACGGCGGGGTGGGCCGCGGGGCCGGGTGGGCGGCGCAGGAGGTGAGGAGGAGGGCGGTGGCGGCGGCCAGGGCGAGGGGGAAGGGACGGCTCAAGGAGCGGGTCGGGGGGCGAGTCGAGGGGCGGAGGCCACGGGCGGTCACGGGCGGTCCTGTGGGCGGGCCGGTGCGTAGCCGCGGTCCGTCACCCGGTGGCCGCACGCCTCGGCCGCGCACGGTGTGCAGAAACTCGCCCGCTTCACCCTCGTTTCGTCATCTCGTCGCACGAGTCGCATGGCGCCGCATCCTCGCAGGGCGCGCACGGCCGCTTCGGCTGACACCGCCCACCACCCGGCACGCCGTCCACCGAGTGGCCCACAATGGCCCGGTGAACGACCTCTCCCCCGACTCCGCCCTCGCCCCCCTGCTGACTCCCGAGGGCCGCGCCCTCCTCGACGAGGTGCGCGGTGTGGAACCGGCCCGGGAGCTGGCCGTGGCGACCCGGCTGCGGCGCAGGCACCCGGCGGAACTCGTCTCGGCGGCCATCGCCCAGGCGCGGCTGCGGCAGCGGGCCGTGGCCAAGTTCGGGGCCGAGGACGCGGCGCGGATGTTCTTCACGCCGAACGGGGTCGAGCAGTCGACGCGGACGAGTGTGGCCACGTACCGCGCGGAGTGCTTCCGGGCGCTCGGCGTGCGGTCGGTCGCCGATCTGTGCTGCGGGATCGGCGGGGACGCGATCGCGTTCGCGCGGGCCGGCATCCGCGTGCTGGCCGTCGACCGCGACCCGCTGACCGCGGCGGCGGCCCGTGCCAACGCGGACGCGCTCGGCCTGGCCGATCTGATCGAGGTGCGCGAGGCGGATGTGACGGAGGTGGACACGGCCCGCCACGACGCCGTGTTCGTCGACCCGGCCCGGCGTTCCTCCAGGCGTGGCCGGATCTTCGATCCGGAGGCCTACTCCCCTCCGTTGTCGTGGGCCGTCTCGGCCGCGCTGAAGGCGCCGCTCGGCGCGCTCAAGATCGCACCCGGTGTCCCGCACGAGGCGATTCCGCCGGAGGCCGAGGCCGAGTGGATCTCGGACGGCGGGGACGTGAAGGAGGCCGTGCTGTGGTTCCGCGCGGGCGGGACGCCGGGGGCGCGGCGGGCGATGCTGCTCCCCTCGGGGGCCGGAATCCAGGCCTTCCCCGACACGATGCTGCCCGACCCGCCGGTCCGGCCGGTCGGGCGGTACCTGTACGAGCCGGACGGCGCCGTCATCCGCGCCCATCTCGTCGCCGAGGTCGCCGCGGACCTGACCGGTGGGCTGATCGACCCCACGATCGCGTACATCACCGCCGACGAGCACCACGTCACCCCGTACGCCACGGCGTACGAGATCACCGACGAGCTGCCGTTCAACGTCAAGAGGCTCAAGGCCCTGCTGCGCGACCGCGGGATCGGCATCCTGACCGTGAAGAAGCGGGGGTCGGCCGTCGAGCCGGAGGAACTGCGCCGCAAGGCCCTGCCGAAGCCTCAGGGCACCGGATCGGCGACGGTCTTCCTCACCCGGGTGGCGGGCGCGCCGACGATGCTGATCGGCCGCCCGGCCTGAGGACACCGGTCCTCGTCCACGCGGCCCCGCCGGTGGGGTGGCAGGTCCGGACGATCACTTCCCGGTGGCGCCCCGACCACGGCTCAGGTGCCCCGGGGCGCGCCGGCGCGGTCCCGCCCGGTGTTCACAGGGCGCCGCCGGTGCCGTCCCCCGCCGTCTCGCCGGCCCTCTCCGCGCGGGCCAGCAGCAGCCCTCGCTCCCGTTCGTTGCGGGCCAGGGCGGCCGCACGTTCGAACTCCGTGCGGGCCTCGTCCGTGCGGTCCAGGCGGGCGAGGAGGTCGCCTCGTACGCTCGGCAGCAAGTGGTAGTCGCGCAGCGCGGGTTCGGCGGCCAGTCGGTCGACGATGTCCAGGGCGGCGGCGGGGCCGTCGGCCATCGAGACGGCGACCGCGCGGTTCAGCTCGACGACCGGTGACGGGGAACGGGCGGCCAGCAGGGCGTACAGGGTCGCGATGCGCGGCCAGTCGGTCTCCTCGTAGGTGTACGCCTGGGCGTGGCACGCGGCGATGGCGGCCTGGAGGGCGTAGGGGCCGGGGCTGCCGTGGGCCGCGGCGGTGGCCCGGCCCAGCGCGGTGAAGCCGCGGGCGATGAGGAGGCGGTTCCAGCGGCGGCGGTCCTGGTCCTTGAGTAGCACCGGCTCACCGGACGGGCCGGTGCGGGCGGCGGCCCGTGACTCCTGGAGCTCCAGCAGCGCCACCAGCCCGTGCACCTCGGGTTCCTTGGGCATCAGCTCCGCGAGGACCCGGGCGAGCCGCAGCGCGTCCTCGCACAGCGCGGGGCGCAGCAGGTCGTCGCCGGCGGTGGCGGCGTACCCCTCGTTGAAGATGAGGTAGATGACCTCCAGGACCGAGCCCAGCCGGGCGGCGCGGTCGGGGCCGTACGGCACCTCGAAGGGGACGCCCTTGGCGGCGAGGGTCCGCTTGGCGCGGACGATGCGCTGGGCGACGGTGGCCTCCGGTGCGAGGAAGGCGCGGGCGGTCTCCGCGGTGGTGAGGCCGCCCAGGAGACGGAGGGTGAGGGCGATGCGGGCCTCGGCGGAGAGCACGGGATGGCAGGCCGTGAAGACCAGGCGCAGGAGGTCGTCGTCGATGTCGTCGGGGTCGGACGGCGTGTCCAGGTACTGCCCGGCCGGTCCCGCCGCCTCCAGGTCCCGGCCGACCTCCGCGAGCTTGCGGGCGTAGCGTTCCCGGCGGCGCACCAGGTCGATCGCCCGGTGCCTGGCGGCGGTCATGAGCCAGGCGCCCGGGTTGTCCGGCACGCCGTCGCGCGGCCACTGCTCCAGCGCGGCGACCAGCGCGTCCTGCGCCAGCTCCTCCGCGATGCCGACGTCCCGCACGATCCGGGCGACCCCGGCGATCACCCGGGGCGACTCGATGCGGAAGACGGTCTCGATGGCCTTCCGGTGGTCCGACGGGTCGCGATCCGCGGCTGAGCCGGCCGTGCGGGGACCGGCGCCGCCGTCGCCGCCGGAACCGGCGTCGCCGGTGGTGGGCTGTGGTGTCACAACCCACCATCAGACACCCGCGAGGCGCCCCGGCCAAGCGGGTTCAGCCCTCCGCGATCTCCCGGACCTCGCAGGTCACGGTCCAGTGCTCCTCGTGCACCTTCAGGAACCGTGTGGTCCACTCGACCGCCTCGTCCATGTCCTTGCACTGCATGAGGGCGTATCCGCCGACGACCTCCTTGGTCTCGGTGAACGGCCCGTCGGTGACCGACAGTTCACCGCCCTCCCAGCGGACCCGCTTCCCCTGGGCGCTGGGCAGCAGGCCGGCGGTGTCGAGCATGACCCCGGCCTTGGTGATCTCCTCCAGCAGGTCGCCCATCCGCTGCATCAGCTCGGGGCTCGGGCCCTCGGCGGGCGCGGTGGACTCGTCGATCCGGACCATCGACAGATAGCGCGGCATGGTCGCTCCTTCGGTGGGGGCGGCGGGGTCTCTCCCCGCCTCTCACCCCTACGTCGAACGAGGAGACACCGGATCGACACGCCTGCCGGGCTTCTTCGAGGAAATTCTTCGAGGAATTCCTTCGGCGCTCTTCTCCGCAGGTCACCTCACCGCAGCGACTCCCACAGCTCCTTCGCCTCCGGCTCGTTCGCCACCACGCGGTTGCGGTCGTGGAGGGCGGGGACGACCGGCATCATCACCGTCTCCGTCGCGTCGGACGACAGCCCCTTCAGGCTCCGGCCCAGTTCCACCAGTTCGCTCAGGGAGTCGAGGCCGGTGTCGGTGGTGAGGCTGCCGGTGATCGCGTCGGCGGCCCGGTAGAGCTCGGCCGGGTCGGTCAGGAGGCTGGTGGCGGAGATCTGGTCCAGCAGGGCCTTCACGAGCGTCTGCTGCAGGCCTATGCGGCCGAGGTCGCTGCCGTCGCCTATGCCGTGGCGGGTGCGGGCGAGTGCCAGGGCCTGCTCGCCGTCGAGGTGGTGGGTGCCCGCCTCCAGGGTCAGATGGCTGTCCTCGTCGTCGATGTCCTCGTCGGTGGTGACGGTGACGCCGCCGAGGGCGTCGACCAGCGCGGCGAAGCCGGCGAAGTCGATCTCGATGTAGTGGTCCATGCGGACGTCCGTCAGGGCTTCGACGGTCTTCACGGCGCAGACGGGGCCGCCCACCGCGTACGCGCTGTTGAACATCGCGTTGTACGCCGGCGCCGTCGAACCGCCCGACTCCAGCGGGCAGGAGGGACGGGTGACCAGGGTGTCGCGGGGGATGCTGACGACCGTCGCCGCGGTGCGGCCCTCGTCGACGTGGACCACCATCGCGGTGTCGGAGCGGGCGCCGGAGGTCTCGCCGCCGCCACCCAGCTCGGCGTTCTCCCTGCCGCTTCGGGAATCGGAGCCGAGGACCAGGATGTTCAGGGCGCCGCTGGGCAGCGGTTCGGCGGCGGACGCCGAGGGCGCCGTCACCGGCCGGGCCTTCGGCGGGCGGTCGTCACCGAGCGCGCTGTTGATGTCGACGCTCCTGATGTTGTCGTTGAGCCGCCAGAACGCCCAGCCCGCCCCGGCGGCACCGAGTACCAGGACACCGGCGAGCGTGCACCCGGTGATCTTCAGCCATCGCGGCCGTCCGCCGAGTGAGGGCCCGTCGGCCGATCCGCCGAGCGGCGGCCCGTCGGCCCCGCTGCCCGCGCCCCCGTTGCCGTCCCCGCACTCGTCTTCTTCACCCTTCACACACAAGAACGTACGTCCGAATTATTACGGGCAGGAACTCCTGTCGCCGTTCCTTCGGAAATTCTCATACTTCTCGAAGCGCCGCTCAGCCCAGCGTCACCGTCGGAGGCGGATTGCCGCCGCTCCAGGACGCGTTGAAGCCGAAGGTCACCGAACCGCCGCTCGGCACACTCCCGTTCCACGACGCGTTCGAGCAACTGACGTTCGCTCCGGTCTGGTTGCAGGTCGCGTTCCACGCCTGACCGATGCGCTGGCCCGCGCCGAACGTCCAGTTCGCGCGCCAGGAGGAGAGCGAGGACCCGGCGGCGCAGCTGATCGTCACACTGCCCGTGAAGCCGGTGTTCCACTGGCTCGTGACGCTGTACGCCGCCGAGCAGCCGGTCGGGGTCGGGGTGACGGTGCCGCCGAGCGCGGTCACGATGCCGTAGTAGGCCGGCTTGGGCTGGTAGTTCGCGTCGTACGGGGTCGCCGCGCCCTCACCCGGGAAGACGTCCGGGATCCACGAGTCGGAGTCGGTGAAGCCCCACACGGTCACGCCGGTGCAGCGGGGCACGGCGACGCACGCCTTGAACACGGCCTCGTACTCGGTGCGCTGCTGCGCCAGCTTGGCGTCGGTGGCGGGCGTCTGCATCCGGATGTCGAGCTCCGTGACGGCGACGTCCAGGCCCAGGTCGGCGAAGCGCTGGATGTTCTGCTGGAAGGTCGACGGGACCTGGCCGAGGATCAGATGGGCCTGGAGGCCGACCCCGTCGATCGGGACACCGCGCGCCTTGAGGTCCCTGACCAGGTTGTAGAGGGCCGTGGACTTCGCGTTGACGCCCTCGACGTTGTAGTCGTTGATGTAGAGCTTCGCGGCCGGGTCGGCGGCGCGGGCGGCGGTCAGGGCCTGGGCGATGTAGTCGGTGCCGAGGCCGTTGTACCAGAGGGTCTGGCGGAAGGTGCCGTCCTCGTTGAACGGCTCGTTCACCACGTCCCAGGCGGCCAGACGGCCCTTGTAGCGGCCCACTTCGAGCGCGATGTGGTCGGTCATCAGCCGGCGGAGCTGGGCGGGCGTCCAGGTGCCGTTGGCCAGCCAGTCGGGGTTCTGGCTGTGCCAGACGAGGGTGTGGCCGCGTACGTCCTGGTCGTGGGCCTCGGCGAAGTCGACGATCTGGTCCGCCTCGGTCCAGTTGAAGTTGCCCCGGGTGGGCTCGACCGAGCCCCACTTCATGGCGTTGCCGGGGGTGAGCCAGTTGAACTCCCGGCCGGCGAGGTCGCCGTAGGTGCCGGTGAGCTTGGAGCCGGTCACCGCGGTGCCGATCGCCTTGCCCTTGGCGGCGGCGAGGTCGCGCAGCGGTGTGTCGGCGGCATGGGCGGCGGGGGCGGCGACGAGCAGGGCGGTGACCGCTGACACGCCGGTGAACAGCGCGGCGAGGCGGGCCCCTAAAGAAGGGCGCCGGTTTCCGGGGGAGGTTCGGGAGGTTCTCATTGCGGGTGCCTCCGAAAGTTTCGGTTGTGCATCCGATTGACTGCGGAGCAGTGTGGGGGCGCCCGGAACCCACGTCAATACACACGGAACACCCGCCCGTACGGCACCACGGATCACCGGACGCCGGACGGCACCCCTGGAGCACCCGGCGAGACGGCACCCTCGCGAGACGGCACCAACTCCGTCCGGTCACGCCTCCGGCGGCGCCCCCGTGCTGCTGCGCACCACCAGGCTGGTCGCCAGCTCCACCCGGGTCGCCGACGAGGCGCCCTCCTGCCGCCCCAGGTCCAGCACCAGCCGGGCCGCCGCCTCCGCCATCTCCATCAGCGGCTGCCGTACGGTCGTCAGCGGCGGCCCCACCCAGCGGGCGACCGGCAGATCGTCGAACCCGACGACGCTCAGGTCCTCCGGGATGCGCAGCCCCAGCTCACGGGCGGCCTCGTACAGGCCGAGCGCCTGGAGGTCGTTCCCGGCGAAGACGGCGGTGGGCCGGTCGGGGCGGCGCAGCAGCTCCAGGCCCAGCCGGTACCCCGTCTCGTGGTGGAAGTCCCCGGCCCTGATCAGACCCGGGTCGACGGGCAGCTCCGCGGTCTCCAGGGCGGCCCGGTAGCCGTCCACGCGGGCGCGGCTGCACATCATCCGGGAGGGCCCGGTGATCGCGCCGATACGGCGGTGGCCGAGTTCGACGAGGTGGCGGGTGGCGGCCAGTCCGCCCTGCCAGTTGGTGGCGCCGATCGAGGGCACGTCGGCGCCGGGGTCGCCCGCCGGGTCCATCACCACGAACGGGATGGAGCGGCTGGTCAGCAGGGCGCGCTGGGACTCGTCGAGCCCGGACAGCACGAGCACCACGCCGTGCGGGCGGCGGGCGGCGACCTGGTCGGCCCAGGTGCGGCCGGGGGTGAGCCGGCCGGCGCTCTCGGAGAGCACGACACTCAGGCCCTCCTCGCGGGCGACGTTCTCGACGCCCCGGATGACCTCCATGGCCCAGGCGCTCTCCAGCTCGTGGAAGACGAGGTCGATCAGCGGGGACCGGGTCGCCTCGGCGCGCCGGCGCCGGTAGCCGTACTCGCGCAGGAGCTCCTCGACCCGGGTGCGGGTGGCGGGGGCGACATCCGCACGGCCGTTGAGCACCTTCGAAACAGTCGGAGCGGAGACGCCGGCCTGCCGGGCGATCTCGGCGAGCGTCGCGGTCTGCGTGGACTGCGACACGCGCGCTCTTGTCTGGGTTTCCTCTGGCTTCGCGGAGTTCATGAGCCGGATCGTATCCCTGCGCGACCTCTTGACGAACCCTTTCGACGGCCATACGTTCCCGGAACATTCGAAGAGACACGCGAAACATTCGCACCGCCGCGTGACCGCAGGACCCTGCGGACGCGCGTCCCGCACAGCCGTACCACCCGCACAACCGCACGGCCGATACATCCGAGACGTTCGTGAGAGGTGCTGTCAATGGAGTCGAACAGAGGGCGGAACTTCAGCAGGCGCTGGTTCCTCGGCGCCGGTACCGCCTCCCTGGCCACCGCGGGACTCGGCGCGGGCCTCACGGCCTGCGGCTCCGGCAGCTCCGGGGCCGGCGACGGCAAGACGGTCACCGCGTTCGTCTACGGCGACGACGCGGTGAAGGTCCAGCAGGCCGCCGTCGACCGCTACAACAAGTCGGCCGCCGCCAAGAAGGCCGGCGGCACGATCAAGCTCCAGAAGGTCCCCGGCTCCGACTACTCCCCCAAACTCCGCACGGCCATGGGCTCCCCGAGCGCCCCCGACGTGTTCTTCAACTGGGGCGGCGGCTCCATCCGGACGTACGAGGAGGCCGGCAAGCTCGTCGACCTCACCGACATCATCGCGGACGACCCGGTCCTCAAGAGCGGCTTCCTGCCGTCCGTGCTGTCCGCCGGCGACCTCAAGGGCCGCCACTACGGCATCCCGATGCGCGGCATGCAGCCGGTGATCCTCTTCTACAACAAGTCCGTCTTCGCCGAGCACAAGCTCCAGCCGCCCACCACCTGGGACCAGCTCCTCGACATCAACGCCAAGCTGAAGAAGGCGAGGATCACCCCGTTCGCGCTCGGCGGCTCCGACCTCTGGCCCAACCTGATGTGGCTGGAGTACCTCGTGGACCGCCTCGGCGGCCCCGAGGTCTTCAAGCGCATCCAGGACGGCGACTCCGAGGGCTGGGGCGACCCGGCGGTCCTCAAGGCCGCCGAACTGGTCAAGCAGCTCGTCGACGACGGCGCCTTCGGCTCCAAGTTCACCTCGGTGTCGTACGTCAACGGCGGCGCCCCGGCGGTCTTCGCCAAGGGCAAGGCGGCCATGCACCTGATGGGCTCCTGGGAGTACTCCACGCAGCTCGGCAAGTTCCCGGACTTCGCCAAGAGCAACCTGGGCTGGGCCGCGTTCCCGACCGTGGAGGGCGGCACGGGCGACGTCCGCAACGTCGTCGGCAACCCCACCAACTACTGGTCGATCAACGCCCGTACGAAGAACAAGGACCTGGCGATCGGCTTCCTGAGGGAGTGCGCGTCGGAGGCGTACGCCAAGGACCTGGTCGCCAACGGTGACGTCCCGACCACCTCGAACGCGAAGAAGCTCCTGGCGTCCGCGCCGAACCCCGAGTACGCCGCGTTCCAGTACGACCTGGTGGAGAAGGCGCCCGCCTTCACCCTCTCCTGGGACCAGGCGCTCGGCGACGCGCTCGGCACCAAGATGCACACGGAGATAGGCAAGCTGTTCGCGGGGAAGTCGTCGCCGAGCGAGTTCGTGACCGCCTGCAAGGGGCTGAAGTGACCTCGACGGTCCAGAAGACCTCCACGGTCGAGCAGGGGTCCCGGAAGGCGTCGCGGGTGGGCCGCCCGCACGCCGTCTGGGCCCTGCCCGCCGTGCTCTTCTTCACCTTCTTCGCCGTCGTGCCGATGGGCCTCGCGCTCTATCTGTCGTTCACCAGCTGGGACGGCCTGGGCGACCCCCGGCCGGTGGGCCTCGACAACTGGAAGAAGCTGCTCGACGACCCCCGTCTCACCCAGTCGCTGACGCTGACGGTGGTGCTGACCGTGGCCAGCTGGGTGTTCCAGACGGTCGTGGCCCTGCTGCTCGGCGTGTGGGCGGCGGGCCGCCAGCGCAACCGGGCGGTGCTGTCCGCGATCTTCTTCGTGCCGTTCCTGCTGTCGTCCACGGCCATCGCGATCCTGTTCTACGCACTGCTCGACCCGAACTTCGGCATCATCCAGGCGGACACCCTGGGCTCGCAGAGCGGCGCGTTCCTCGCGATCGTCTTCGTCGGCGGCTGGCAGTTCATGCCGTTCCACACGCTGATCTACCAGGGCGGGGCCCGGCAGATCCCCGAGGTCCTCTACCAGGCCGCCGCGATCGACGGCGCCGGCCGCTACCGCCAGTTCTTCTCGATCACGCTGCCGCAGCTGCGGCACACGATCACCACGTCCACGGTCCTGATCGTCGTCGGCTCGCTGACGTACTTCGAGACGGTCCTGATCCTCACCAAGGGCGGCCCGGGCACGGACACCGCGGTCCTGCCGTACCTGATGTACGAGGCGGGCTTCAAGCAGTACGACTTCGGCTACGCGAGCGCCATCGCGACGACCCTGGTCATCGCCGCTACGGGCCTCTCGCTCGTCCTGGTGCGACTGACCGGGTTCGGCTCCATGCGCAGCACCCGCGAAGGGATGTGACGGCATGTCACACGACACGTTGGCGCGCCCCTCGAAGACCCGGCGGCCGGACGGCGGCGAACCGCCGACGGCCTCCCGCCGACGGCGCCACTGGACGCGGCGGGCCAACCCCGTCGCGGGCCTCGGCGCGTTCGTCTGGCTGGTCATCGTCCTGATCCCGATCTACGCGATGCTGTCGGCCTCCCTCACGAGCGCGGACAAGGCCCTGACGGGCAATCCGCTCAAGCCGCCCACGGACCCGACGCTCGACAACTACAACACCGTCCTGAGCAGCGGCTTCGGCCATCTGCTGACCAACACGGCGATCGTCGCCGTGGCGGTCGTCGGCATCGTCCTCGCCCTGTCCGTCCCGCTCGCGTACGTGGCCGTCCGCACCAGGAACCGCTGGTCGAACGCCGCGTTCCGGCTGTTCCTCCTCGGCGTGGCGATCCCCGCCCAGGCGGTCGTCGTCCCGCTGTACCTGCTGATCGCGAAGCTCGACCTGTACGACACCCTCCTCGCGGTCATCCTGCCGACGGCGGCCTTCGCGATGCCGGTGTCCGTGCTGGTGCTCGTCGGCAGCCTGCGGGACGTCTCGGAGGACCTGTACGAGGCGATGGCCCTGGACGGCGCCTCACCCGCACGGATGCTCTTCCAGCTGACGATCCCGCTGGCCAAGGGCGGCATCAGCACCGTGGTGATCTACTCGGCGCTCCAGGCGTGGAACGGCTTCCTGTTCCCGCTGATCTTCACCCAGTCCGACGGGCCGCGGGTCCTCACCCTCGGCCTCTTCAACTTCGTCAGCCAGTTCGGCGTCAACATCCCCGCCGTGCTCGCCTCGGTCGTCCTCTCCGGCATCCCGATCTTCGCCGTCTACCTGGTGGCGCGACGGGCCCTGATCGGCGGGCTGATGGGCGTGGGCGGCAAGTGAGCACGCCCACCGGCCCCGAGCCCCTTCCGTATCCGTGAGCGCTCCCGCTCCCGCGAACCCTTTCCGCACCCCTGAAACTCACCACCACCGACAGGAGTTTCATGACCACCCCTTGGCGTGACCGCGCCCTGCCCGCCGCCGAGCGGGTCGAGGACCTGCTGTCCCGGATGACCCTCGAAGAGAAGACCGCGCAGTTGTACGGCGTGTGGGTGAAGAACGACGCGAACGGCGAGGACATCGCCCCCGACGAGGCGGGCATGACGGAGGCGTTCGACTTCGACGAGCTGATCACCCGGGGTCTCGGACAGCTCACCCGTGTCTTCGGCACGGCACCCCTCGACCCCGAGGAGGGCGCGCGGGTCCTGGCCCGCTTCCAGCGCCGCATCATGGCCGCGAACCGCTTCGGCATCCCGGCCGTCGCCCACGAGGAGTGCCTGGCCGGCTTCACGAGCTGGCGCGCGACGGCGTACCCGGTCCCCCTCGCCTGGGGCGCGACCTTCAACCCGTCCCTGGTCGAGGAGATGGCCCGGAGCATCGGCCGGGACATGGCGTCGGTCGGCGTCCACCAGGGCCTGTCCCCCGTCCTCGACGTCGTCCGCGACCCGCGCTGGGGGCGGGTCGAGGAGACCGTGGGCGAGGACCCGTACCTGGTGGGCACGATCTGCTCGGCGTACGTCCGGGGCCTGGAGTCCACCGGGATCGTGGCCACGCTGAAGCACTTCGCCGGGTACGCCGCGTCCGTGGGCGCCCGCAACCACGCGCCCGTACGCGCGGGCGTGCGCGAGTTCGCGGACGTGGTCCTGCCGCCGTTCGAGATGGCGCTGCGCGAGGGCGGCGCCCGCTCGGTGATGGCGGCGTACACGGAGACCGACGGCATCCCCGTGTCGGCCGACCGGGCCCTGCTCACGGAACTCCTCCGCGGCGACTGGGGCTTCACCGGCACGGTCGTCTCCGACTACTTCGGCATCGGCTTCCTGGAGACCAACCACCGGGTGGCGAGCAGCCGCGCGGAGGCCGCGCACGCCGCGCTGGCCGCCGGGATCGACGTGGAACTGCCGAGCCTGCGCTGCTACGGCGAGCCCCTCATCGAGGCCGTGAAGGCGGGCGAGATCCCCGAGTCCCTGGTGGACGTGGCCGCCCGCCGGGTCCTGCTCCAGAAGTGCGAGCTGGGCCTCCTGGACGAGGACTGGAGCCCCGAGCCCGCCACCGTCTCGGTCGACCTGGACCCGCCCCGCAACCGCGACCTGGCCCGCCGCCTGGCCGAGGAGTCGGTGGTGCTGCTGGACAACCCCGACGCCGTACTGCCGCTCGCCCCGGACCTGAGCATCGCCGTCGTGGGTCCGCGTGCCGACGACCCCCTGGCCATGCTGGGCTGCTACTCCTTCCCCTCCCACGTCCTGCCCTTCCACCCCGGCACCGCCCTCGGCATCGAGCTCCCGACCGTCCTGGAGTCCCTGCGCACGGAACTCCCCGACGCGAAGATCACGTACGCCGCGGGCAGCGCGGTCGACGGCGACGACACGGAAGGGTTCCCGGAGGCGGTAGCCCGCGCGTCCGAGGCCGACATCTGCGTGGCGGTCCTCGGCGACCGCGCGGGGCTGTTCGGCCGGGGCACCTCCGGTGAGGGCTGCGACGCGGAGGACCTCCGGCTGCCCGGCGTCCAGGCGAAGCTGCTGGACGCGCTGGTCGCCACGGGCACGCCGGTGGTCCTGGTCCTCCTCACCGGCCGCCCCTACGCGCTGGGCCGCTGGCACGGCCGGCTCGCGGCCTCCGTCCAGGCCTTTTTCCCGGGGGAGGAGGGCGGCCCGTCGGTGGCGGGAGTGCTGTCGGGCCGCATCTCCCCCTCCGGCCGCCTCCCGGTCAGCGTCCCGAACCGCCCCGGCGGCCAGCCGTGGACCTACCTCCAGCCGCCGATGGGCCTGTTCGGCGGGGCGAGCAACATCGACCCGACCCCGCTGTACCCCTTCGGGCACGGCCTCTCGTACACGACGTTCGAGTGGACGGACTTCGAGGGCGGCGGTGACGGCGACCGGGTCCCGGAGATCGGCACGGACGGCGAGCACGACATCGCGGTGACCGTCCGCAACACCGGGGACCGCCCCGGCGCGGAGGTCGTGCAGCTCTACCTCCACGACCCGGTGGCCACGGTGACCCGCCCCGACATCCGCCTGATCGCCTACCAGCGCGTCGAGTTGGCCCCCGGCGAGGCCCGCCGTGTGCGGTTCCGCTTCCACGCCGACGTGTCGTGCTTCGCCGACCGCACGGGGCGCCGTGTGGTGGAACCGGGCGCGCTGGAACTCCGTATGGCCGCGTCCAGCACGGACGTACGCCACGGGGTGCGGGTCGAACTGACGGGCCCCGTACGCGAGGTGGGCCCGGACCGCCGCCTGCACTGCGAGACGGAGGTCCGAGCGGTGGACTGACGCGCGCGCTCAGCCGGCCTGGGCCGCCGCGAACGGAACGAAGGCGGCCCAGGCGGAGGGGTGGAGGCCGAGGGGGGTGAGGGTGGTGTCCTTGGAGTCACGGACGTGGATGGTGCGGGGGGTTGCGGCGACCTCTATGCAGTTGTCGCCTGCGGTGCCGCTGTAGGTGGACTTGCGCCATTCCAGGGCGACCTCGACGCAGTTGTCGCCCTCGGTACCGCTGTAACTGGGCTTGAACCAGGCCAGTTCGGGGGTGCTCATAGCGCTCCTCTAATCCGCTCCAACAGGCCCACGGAGTCCAGCGGATTGAGGGCCTGTGCGCGGAGTGTCGCATATCGGCGGTGCAGAACGGCGGCCTCTTTTGCGTCGGCGACCAGCCGCCCGGTCTCCTGCCCCTCCGCATAGGCGAGATGGCGCCCGTCAGGTGTTTCCAGCAGAGCCAGCGGACCATCCAGCCCCGCGTGCGCCTCGCACTCCAACGGCACGATCTGGATCTCGACGTTGCGCAGGTGAGCGCACGCCAGCATGTAATCGATAAGCCCCCGCAGGACCTCGGCGCCCCCCAGCCGACGCCGGACGACATGCTCGTCCAGGACGAAGCTGAACGACGTGTTGGGGCGCTCACGAAACATCCGCTGCCGCTCCATGCGCGCCGCGACCTGCGCTTCCAACTGCTCGTCCGACAGCGGCGGAAGACGGTTGCTGAACACCGCTCGTGCGTACCCCTCGGACTGCAACAGCCCCGGCGCCAAGCGGCACTCATACGTCGCGAGGTACACCGCCTCCCGCTCCAACCTCGCCCACGTCCTGAACCAAGCCGCCAACCCCGGCTGTCGGCTCATGTGCCGGAACGCACCGCGCACCGCCCCCGTCGTGCCCGTCGCCCCCTCCGCCAGTTCCACGAACCGCTGGTCCGCCAACCGGCGTCCCAACTCGATCGACGCCACCGAGTGCTTGGACAGATGGACGCGCGCCCCGAACTCCTCCCGGCTCAACCCGGCGTGCTCCCGCAGCGCCTGCACCACCGCACCGAACGCCTTCATGCTGTCCGACGACTCGGGCTCACCACCCGGCCCCTGTGACGCCCACTCAACACCGTGCACCATCAACCCAGCGTGACGGGACGATCACCGTACTGTCCATCGAACGCCACGTACTCTCCTCTCAGTACGCGGGGCATGTGAACGGAGTTGCGATGGGCGAGCAGGAGAGCGGCGGCATAGCGCGGGAGTACCGCAGGACCCGGCGGATACCGCCCCAGGCGGCCCTGACGATGACCGCCGCCGCACTGGTCGGCACCGTCTCCGTGCTGTCGATGACGGTGTCCTCCCGCGAGTCTGCCTGGAACGGCTTCGCCCTCGCGACCTGGACGGCCGTCGTCGCCCGGACCGCGCTTGAGCAGTGGCGGGCGCGGACGTCCGTCACCGCCGACGGCGTCACCGTACGCGGACCGCTCCGCACCCGTACCTGGCCCTGGTCCGACGTGTACGGCCTCCGCGTCGAGGACAACAGGCACGGCTTCCCCCGCTGGTCGGGGTATCTGTACGCCGTCGACGGGCGCCGGGCCCGCCTCCCGCAGATCGACGAGTACCAGCTGGCCGACCCGATCGCCGAGGTCGCCGACCTGTACGCCACCGCCGTAAGCCTCGGGCTCGTGTCGCCGCAGACGCGGCCCGACATGGAGGAGCGGATCGAGCGCGGGGCGCGGCGGCGCAAGGCATGGCAGCGGTCGGCCATCACCGTCGTGGTGGTCGCGGCCATCATGTTCGTGTTCGACAGCTGGCTCCTCTTCACCGACCGGCCGACGCATACGTTCCTGCTGGTCCTGTGCGTCCCGGTGCTCTGCCACCCGCTCGCCTTCCTCGTCCTGGACCGCGTCGGCGAGGCACGGGCCGCCCGCGCCTCGTGACACCGGATCCTCAGTCCTCGTCCTCCTCATCGGGCAGCTCGAACACGGAGTACACGCTCAGACACAGCGGCTCGTCCTCTCCTTAGAGGTGGTCCCACGACACGTCGGTGACGAGATGTGCCACCGGTCCGCGACGTGAATCGCGTCCGGGGCGCCGAGTCGTCCGGCCTCGGCGTATGCGGTGGCCCTGTCGCGACGGATCACCTCGACGCCGGGATGGTCGGCGAGCCAGGCGGCCACCGTCGCCGTGGCCCGGTCGGGCAGCAGATCGATGGGACGGCGCGTGTCGACAACCAGCAGGATCGTGCCGTGGTCGTGTCCCGTGCGCAGGGCGAACTCGTCCACCCCGAGCACCCGCGGCGTGTGCGCTTTGGCTCCGGCAGACGGCGTATCAGCCGCCGGAGCGTCGACCGGCTCGCCCGGACCGCGAGCGTGTTCGCCAAGCGGGCCCCCGGCCCGGCCGGCCGGCGCCACCCCTACCTGTTGCAGCACCTTCTGCGGCCCGGTACTTCGCCTCCCGTGCCGGAACGTGAGTCCGTCGACCTGCTCGACGAACATGGCCCGCCGGCAGGCGCGGTCACGACAGCGGAACCGCCGGACCTGTAACTCGATCAACACGGGACGCACGGCGACCGCAGTATCGGCGAGGCGGCGCACGTATCGACCGTGCACCCGGCCGGACACCGTCCCGCAGGCGGGACATGCGGCCCGTTCCGCCGATGCACGGGCCCGCACTACCACCAACTCGCCGTCGGCCACTGCGTTTTCGTTCATTACGCCATCGACCTGGTGGAACCACAGGTCCTGGAGGAACGCATCACCCACGGCCGTTCATGATCGCGCTTGTGGTGGCCCTCCGTGGCCCCGGCACGCCCCGACCTGTGGGCTTTGACAGGTTCGCGATCTGTGCCCCATCATCAAATCACTAGTCGACTAGTGAAATGGTGGTGAAGGGGTTGGAGTTCCGCATCGACAGGCGGAGCGGGGTCGCCGCCTATCAGCAGATCGTTCAGCAGACCAAGCAGGCGCTGCGGCTCGGCGTACTCGGGCCCGGCGACCAGTTGCCCACGGCCAAGTCGGTGGCGCAGACCTCCGCGGTCAATCCCAACACCACGCTCAAGGCGTACCGCGAGCTGGAGCGGGAGGGGCTGGTGGAAGCGCGGCCGGGGCTGGGGACGTTCGTGCGTCAGTCGCTGGCCCGTCCGCAGGCGCCGGTGGATTCGCTGCTGCGCGGCGAGTTGGAGAGCTGGATGGACCGGGCCCGCGAGGCGGGTCTTGAGCAGGACGACGTGACTGCTCTGGTCACGTCGGTGATGGAGGAGCGGTACGCCGGGACCGGGCCTGCCGCCGACCACGCGGGACCGACGGGCCCAGTGGAACCAGCAGGAACCGCAGCACCAGCAGGAACCACAGCACCAGCAATAACCGCAGGAACCACAGGAACCACAGGAACGACGGGGACAAGGGGACACGCATGATGAGTTACGAAACGGGCTACGGGGGCCCGGCCGAAACGTCCGCGATAGAAGCCCGCGGGGTGGGCCGGAAGTACCGCCGTGGCTGGGCGCTGCGGGACTGCTCCTTCCGGCTGCCGGCCGGGCGGATCTGCGGTCTGGTGGGTCCCAACGGGGCCGGCAAGACCACGCTGATGGCCATCGCCGCCAACCTGCTGGCGCCGACCACCGGCACCCTGCGCGTGTTCGGCGCGGCCCCGGAGTCGGCGGAGGCAACCCGGCGTACCGCGTTCCTCGCCCAGGAGAAACCCCTGTTCCGGCGCTTCACCGTCGCCGAGACCCTGCGGATGGGGCGAGAACTGAACCCCGGCTGGGACCAGCGGGCCGCCGAGGACATCGTCCGCGCGGGCAATGTGCCCCTCGACGCGAAGATCGGCACCCTCTCCGGCGGCCAGCGCACCCGGGTGGCCTTCGCCGTCTCCTTCGGCAAGCGTCCCGACCTGCTGCTCCTCGACGAACCGATGTCCGACCTCGACCCGCTGGTGCGCCATGAGCTGATGGGCACCCTGCTGGCCGAGGCCGCCGAGCGCGGCACCACCGTGCTGATGTCCACCCACATGCTCGCCGAACTGGAGAACACCTGCGACTACCTGCTGGTCATCGCGGGCGGCCGGCTGCGTCTGGCCGGTGAGGTCGAAGAACTGCGCACCTCCCACGCCGTGCTGACCGGGGTCCACTCAGACGGGCGGACGCCGGCGGAGCTGGTGTATCACACCGTGGTCGAGACCCGCACCAGCGGACGGCAGTTCACCTCACTGATACGCCCCGACGGGCCGGTCAACGGCGGCCCCTGGGAGGCGAGCACCCCGAACCTGGAGGAACTCCTGCTCGCCTATCTGCGCTCGCCCGAGGCCCCGCCGCTGATCAGTCCCAGTTCCTACGTCGCCCCGCAGGCGGTGGCGGCATGAGCACGATGACCGGCACCGGCGGCACCTCCTACGACTCCGCCGCCGCAGAAGCCGGCCGTGGTCGCGGTCGCGGCCTCCGGCTCAGCGGCATGACCTGGCTCGTCTGGCGTCAGCACCGCGCCGCCTACTGGACGCTGCTGGCCGCCGCCGCGGTCACCGTCGCGGTGCTCGTCCACCAACGCCAGCAGATGATCACGTACCTCGACGGGTACGGCTATCCCCACCTCAAGTCCGGCTGGGAGGACAAGTTCGATCAGAAGCCGCTCAATGCGGCCGCCGGTCTGCTCGGGCTCCTGCCCGTCGTGATCGGCGTGCTCCTCGGTCCGCCCCTGCTCGCCGGCGACCTGGAGAGCGGCACCGCCAAGCTGGTCAACGCGCAGTCCGTGAGCCGCGTCCGCTGGCTCGTCACCAAGCTCGGTGTGACCACGCTCGTGGTCGTGGTGTGCGCCACGGCGGTCTCCGCCGCGTTCACCTGGTGGTGGTCGCCGGTCAAGTCGACGTCATACGTCCTGACGTGGGCCGAACCCGGCGCCTTCGACAACAGCGGACCCGTGCCCGTGGCGCTCACCCTGCTCACGGTCGTCGGTGGCGTGGCCATCGGCATGCTGCTGCGCCGGACCCTGCTGGCCATGGTCGTCACCCTGGGCTTCGCCGTCGCGCTGCAGGTGGTGTGGTCGTACGTCCGGACGTCCCTCGGGAACGTCATCACGGTCACCAGCCACAACGGTGTGGGTGACAACAGCCGGCCGCACCTGCCCGACAACGCCTACGTCCTGGACGAGTTCTACCTCACGGCCTCCGGCGACCTCATCGGCTGGGGCAGCTGCGCCGAGGCCACGGAGAAGGCCCGCAACGCCTGCCTGGACGAGGCGCAGGTCGTCGGCTGGTCGGTCGACTACATCCCGTTCTCCCAGATGCCGGCCATGCAGTGGCTCGGCGCCTCGATCCTGCTGGCCCTGACCGCCGGCATCGCGGCGTTCGTCATCCTCTGGGGTCGCAAGCGCCTCGTCTGACATCTGTCCGAGCGCCTCGTCCGACCCGATCCTCCTCGCAGTTCTCTCTCTGTACGCGGCCGAGCGGCCACAGTGCCGCTCGGTCGCGCCCTGATGCTGCCCCGATTCGGCGAGTGAATCGCCATGAACCATGTCGAAAGGCCTGAGTTGAAGTCGCACAAGCGCAGAAAACGAGTGGTCACCACCGTCCCGTTGGCGGCCGCCCTGGCGGCCGCGCTCGGCGCCGGACTGCTGATGAGCACGTCCGACAGTGCCCAGGCCGCCCCGTCGGGGCCCCTGGCCGGCGTCCCCGCGAGGACCGTCACCCTCGTCACCGGCGACAGAGTGACCCTCGGCGCCGAGGGCAAGGTCACCGGCGTGGTGGCCGCCGAGGGCCGCGAGGGGATGGCCTTCCGCGTCCAGCAGGCCGAGGGCCACGCGTACGTCCTGCCGCGCGACGCCGAACCGCTGATCGCGAACGGGACCGCCGACCGGCGGCTGTTCGACGTGACGAGACTGGTGAGTTCGCGCTACGACGACGCCCGCCGCTCCGACCTGCCGCTGATCGTCACCTACGACAAGGGCACGTCCCTGTCGGCGAGCACGTTCCGCAGCGCGGGTGCGACCGTCCGACGGGATCTGCCGAGCATCAACGGTGACGCCGTACGCGCCCGTAAGTCCGAGGGCGCGGATCTGTGGGAGACCCTCACCAGCGGCACCGGCTCCGCGAAGGTCAGGAAGATCTGGCTGGACGGGAAGGTGAAGGCGACCCTGGACAGGAGCGTGCCGCAGATCGGCGCGCCCGCGGCGCACACGGCGGGATACGACGGCAAGGGCGTCGAGGTCGCCGTCCTCGACACCGGCATCGACGCCACGCATCCGGACCTCAAGGACCGTATCGAGGCGGTGAAGAACTTCTCCGCGTCAGCGGACACCGTCGACCGAGCGGGCCACGGCACGCACGTGGCCTCGACGATCGCGGGTTCCGGGGCAGCCTCTCCCTCGGGCGCGAAGTACGCGGGCGTCGCGCCCGGCGCCCGGCTCCTCGTCGGCAAGGTGCTCGACGACTCCGGCGAGGGCGACGACTCCGGCGTCATCGCCGGCATGCAGTGGGCCGTGGCGCAGGGCGCCAAGGTCGTCAACATGAGCCTGGGCGGGGAGGACCGCCCCGGCATCGACCCCGTCGAGCAGGCCGTCAACGACCTGTCGGCCGACTCCGGCACCCTGTTCGTCATAGCCGCCGGCAACGAGGGCCCGGGCGAAGGCACCATCGGTACCCCCGGCAGCGCGGCCGCCGCGCTCACCGTCGGCGCGGTCGACCGCCGGGACGCCATCGCCGAGTTCTCCAGCCGAGGCCCCACGGCCGACGGCTTCCTCAAGCCCGACGTCACCGCACCGGGCGTGGACATCGTCGCCGCCAAGGCCGCCGACGGCGGCATGGGCGACCCCGCCGCCGACGGCTATGTCTCCATGAGCGGTACGTCGATGGCGACCCCGCACGTGGCGGGCGCCGCGGCGATCCTGGCGCAGGAACACCCGGACTGGACCGGCCCGCAGATCAAGGCCGCCCTCACCGCCTCCGCGAAACCGGCCGCCACCACCTCCGCGTACACCCAGGGCACCGGCCGGGTGGACGTCGCCAGGGCCATCACCCAGCAGCTCACCAGCAGTCCGACCGCGCTGGGCTTCGGGACCCAGACGTACCCCCACACCGACGACCGGCCGATCACCAAGGACGTCACCTACCGCAACGCGGGCACCGAGCCGGTCACCCTCGACCTGGCCACCGAGGCCTACGGCAACGACGGAAAACCTGCCGCCGAGGGCCTGTTCACCGTCTCGCCGCAGCGGCTCACCGTCCCGGCGGGCGGTGAGGCGAGCGCCACCGTGACCACCGACACCCGCGTGGGAACGGCCGAAGGCAGCTTCGGCGGCTCGCTGACCGCCACCACCGCCGACGGCACGGCGACCGCGCGCACCTCCCTGGGCGTGGTCCGCGAGGTCGAGTCGTACGACCTGACCCTCAAGCACCTCGACCTCAAGGGCAAGGCCCTCGGCGACGCCTCGACGAGTATCTACGGCCTGGACAACGACATCTGGACGGAGGCCTCCGACGAGAAGGACGGCGAGGTCACCATCCGTCTGCCGAAGGGGCGTTACGCCCTGGAAGGCGTGCTCCGCACCGTCAGCACCGGAGGGTCCGTGCTGCTGCACCCGAAGTTCGCGCTGACCGAGGACACGACCCTGGTCATGGACGCCCGGAAGACGAAGCCCGTCAGGATCACCGTGCCGGACGGCGCGGCCAAGCCCGCAGGCGCGATGTTCTTCCTCCACGTCGACGTCAACGACAAGCCGTACACCTCCGTGTACGACGTCCCCTCCTTCGGCAGCATCCGCGTCGGACAGCTCGGCGCCCCGGCCCCGGCCGCCGAGGTGTCCGCGATGTACCACGGCATCTGGACCCACAAGGCCGTCAACTACCGGCTGGCCTGGAACCGTACGGGTGACCTGTCCGGCTTCACCGAGAACGTGAAGCGCGCCCAGCTCACCAAGGTCAAGGTCGTCGTCGGTACGCCCGTCAAGGGCAGGACCACGACCATCAACGCCGCACCGCTGATGTACGGCGGCTTCTACAACCCGCACTCGACCGAGGGCCGTCTGCCGCTGACCGGCACCGACTACGTGCTGCCCAACGGAATCAAGTGGTTCCACCAGGCCAGCCAGTACGGCGCCCCCGACGCCGAGGGCGAGCCGACGTGGGAGAGCACGCAGGCCGGCGTCCCCAGGGCGTACGCGGCGGGCAAGGACCACACCCAGCGCTTCAACGTCGGCGTCTTCGGCCCGTCCCTCCCCTCGGGCCCCCTCTCGGCCGTCCTCGACCGGCCCGAAGCGGTCCGCGTCGGCGACACCTTCACGGCGTACCTACCGCTGTTCTCCGACGGTGCGGGCAACCTGGGGACCTCCGATCACACCAAGGCCAGGAGCTCCCTCCACGCCGACGGCAAGAAGATCTTCGCCGTGAACGCCCCGCTCGACGGCGACTCGTACACGGTTCCCGCGGGCAAGCGAACCTACAAGCTCGCCGTGGACGTCTCCCGCGACCCGGCACGGTTCGCGGTCAGCACCCGTACGACCGCCACCTGGACCTTCACCTCGGCCCATGTCCCCGGCGACACCCCCGAGCGGCTCCCGCTGACGGTCGTCCGCTACACGCCCAACCTGTCGACGGCCAGTACTGCCAAGGCCGGTACGACCCTCACCGTGCCCTTCAGGCTCCAGGGCGCGGCCACCAAGGCCGCCACGCTGCGCAAGCTGGCCTTCACCGTCTCCTACGACGACGGCAGAACCTGGAAGAAGGCCCCCGCGGTGAACGGCAAGCTGCTCAAGCTGCGCAGCCCCGCCGAGCCCGGCCCCGTCTCCCTTCGGGTCGCCCTCACCGACGCCGACGGCAACACCCTGACCCAGACCATCCACCGCGCCTACCGCACCACCAAGTAGACGACAACGACGCAGTCGGCCCCTGCCGGGCTCCCGGCGGGGGCCCACTGCGTCGCCGCCGGGCAGCGAAGCCCCACCGCGCACCGCACCAGCTCGCTGGTCAGGTGCCGGAGAGGAGGAGTAGGCCACGATGAGCCTGTTCGGGGACGGCCTGGAGGCCGCGGTGCAGAAGGCGTTCACCCGCCCGGCGCCGAAGTCGGCCGGCGCGCAGAAGCGGTACCTGGTCAAGCAGCTCAAGGGCACGAAGGCGGTCGCCCAGATGCTGCGGGTCTCCCAGCGCACCGTCGAGCGGTATGTGAAGGAGATCAAGAAGCCGCGTCCGGACCTCGCCGCGCGCCTGGAGCGCGGGGTGAAGGCCCGGTGGCAGCCGCAGATCCGGGCCAAGGCCCGCGAGAAGGCGGGGGTCGCGGCAAGGGTCGCGGCAATCGGCTCGGGTTCCCTCTTGCGTGCGCACCCGACGAGCCCCCATCATCAGGAATCCTGATGATTTAACTTTGTAGCGATGGGGCTCGCCATGTCACTCAAGTCACAGATACAGGCCAGAGGCGTCCAGTTGCTCTTCGGCCGCATCATGAGCCGGGTGCACGAGGACCTGCGCTTCACCGACATCCCGCGGCACACGGAAACCATCCAGGTGGAGACCGGCGCCGGGACGGTGACCTGCACCGTCTACCGCCCGCCCGCCACGACCCCCGACCCCGCTCCGGTGTACGTGAACTTCCACGGCGGCGGTTTCGTGGTCGCCCGCCCCCAGCAGGACGACCACCTGTGCCGCTACATCGCCGCCACGGCCGGCTGCGTGGTGATCAACGTGGACTACGGGGTCGCCCCGCAGCACCCGTACCCCGCACCCGTCATCCAGGCGTACGACGTCACCGCCTGGGTGGCCGAGAACGGCTCCGCCCACAACTGGGACGGCTCGCGCATCGCCGTGGGCGGGCACAGCGCCGGGGCCAACCTGACCGCCGCGGTCTGCCGCACGGCCCGGGACCGCGGCACCTTCACACCCCGGCTGCAGATCATCGACTCGGCTCCGCTCGACCAGCTGGAGGACCCGGCCACCAAGCAGTCCCCCATCGCCAAACCCCTGCTCGCGCCGGGGCTCATGCGGATCTTCACCGCCGCCTACGTCCCGGACCCCGCCGATCTGACGCATCCGCTGGTGTCGCCCGCACTGGCCGACGACCTGGCCGGACTGCCGCCCGCGCTGGTCATCACCGCGGAGCACGACCGCCTGCGCGACGAGGGCGACGCCTACGCCAAGGCCCTGGAAGCCGCGGGCGTTCCGGTCACCCACCGCTGTTTCGAGGGCGTCGACCACTACTTCACGCACACCGGCCCGGTGGCGGCCGGGAAGGAGGCCATCGACCTGATGGCCACCACCCTGCGCACGGCCCTCAGCGCCTGACACGCCTGATCAAGCCGCGTCACCGAGCCACATCACTCACCCAGCGACTCGAACCGCCAGCGGTGCACCGCCCGGCTGACCAACTCGGCCTCGGGCTCCGGCAGTTCCGGCAGCTCGGCGTCGTAGTCCGCGTCCCACCAGGTGATGACGAGCACCCGGTCCTGCGGAGCCCGCAGGGTCTCGCGGCGCAGCGGCCGTACCGGGAGCCGCTGGTCCCGGGCCCAGGCGAGCAGTTCCCCACCCCGCCCGGGGACCGCCCGGGCCTCCCACATCAGGGCCACGGTCACGAGTACAGGTTCTCCTTGCTCACCTCGTGGACGTGGTCGTGCGTGTGGGACGTGCCGGGTACGTGCGGGTCGGTGACCGGCAGGGAGGAGTCGGCCGACAGGTCCCAGGCGGAGGCGGCGCGGCCCCGTGCGACCATCTCGGCGCCGAGCGCGGCCACCATCGCCCCGTTGTCCGTGCACAGCTTGGGGCGCGGCACCCGGAGCCGGATACCGGCCGCCTCGCAGCGCTCCTGGGCGAGCGCCCGCAGCCGGGAGTTGGCGGCGACCCCGCCGCCGATCATCAGATGGTCGACACCCTCGTCCTTGCACGCCCGAACGGCCTTGCGGGTGAGGACGTCGACCACCGCCTCCTGGAAGGAGGCCGCCACGTCCCGCACCGGCACCTCCTCGCCCGCCGCCCGCTTGGCCTCGATCCAGCGGGCCACGGCGGTCTTCAGCCCGGAGAAGGAGAAGTCGTAGAGGGGGTCGCGGGGGCCGGTCAGTCCGCGCGGGAAGGCGATCGCGTCCGGGTCGCCCTCCCTGGCGTAGCGGTCGATGACCGGTCCGCCGGGGAACCCGAGGTCGAGCACACGGGCGATCTTGTCGAAGGCCTCACCGGCCGCGTCGTCGATCGTCGAGCCCATGGGCCGTACGTCCGACGTGATGTCCGTCGACAGCAGCAGCGACGAGTGGCCGCCGCTGACGAGCAGCGCCATCGTCGGCTCGGGCAGCGCCCCGTGCTCCAGCTGGTCGACGCAGATGTGGGACGCCAGGTGGTTGACGCCGTAGAGCGGCTTGCCCAGCGCGTACGCGTACGCCTTCGCCGCCGAGACGCCGACGAGCAGCGCGCCGGCGAGGCCGGGACCGGCGGTGACGGCGATGCCGTCGAGGTCCCTGGCGCTGACGCCCGCCTCCTTCAGCGCGCGGTCGATGGTCGGGACCATCGCCTCCAGGTGGGCGCGGGAGGCCACCTCGGGTACGACGCCGCCGAAGCGGGCGTGCTCGTCGACACTGGACGCGATCGCGTCCGCGAGGAGGGTGTGACCGCGGACGATGCCCACGCCGGTCTCGTCGCAGGAGGTCTCGATCCCCAGGACCAGGGGTTCGTCAGCCATTGATCTCGGTTCCTTGTACGGATGTGGAGGGGTCGTTGAGGCGCATGACGAGGGCGTCCACGTTCCCCGGCTGGTAGTAGCCGCGCCGGAAGCCGATCGCCTCGAAGCCGAAGCGCTCGTACAGCTTCTGGGCGCGGACGTTGTCGACCCGGCATTCGAGCATCACCTGGGCGCACTCGAAGGCGGTGGCGGCCCGCAGCAGCTCGGTCAGGAGCACTGCGCCGAGGCCGGTGCCCCAGTGGTCGCGGGCGACGGCGATGGTCTGGACGTCGGCGACGTCACCGGCGGCCGCGAGGCCCCCGTACCCGATGATCCGGCCGTCCTCCGGGGACTCGGCCACGTAGTACCGGCGGGTCGCCTCCGGCCCGCGCGCGTGGGCCAGGTCCGACCAGAACATGCCGCGGGACCAGGCGTCCTCGGGGAAGAGGTCCTTCTCCAGCACCAGTACGGGCTCGATGTCCCACCAGCGCATCTCGCGCAGCACCGCGGTCGTCACTTGGGGGTGACCACCTTGTAGTTCTTGGGCACCTGGGCGTCGGGCCGGCGCAGATACAGCGGCCGCGGCGCCTCCAGTTCCTCGCCCTTGGCCAGCCGCTCCGCCGCGAGGGAGGCGAGCGCCGCCGCCGACACGTACTCGGGGGCGCGGGCGTCGGGGAAGGTGTCGGGGTAGAGCAGCGCCCCCGCGCCCACGGCCGGCAGCCCGGCCACGGCCTCGGCGATCTCGGCGGGCCGGTCGACGGCCGGGTCCGTCACCCGGGTGCGCGCGTCCTCGTACCGCGCCCAGTACACCTCCTTGCGCCGTGCGTCGGTGGCCGCCACGAACGGCCCCTCGACGTCGGCCGCGTACGCGAGCGCGTCAAGGGTGCACAGGCCGTGGACGGGGACCCCGAGGGCGAGGCCGAAGGTGTCGGCGGTCATCAGGCCGACGCGGAGCCCGGTGTAGGGGCCGGGCCCGGTGCCCACGACGATCGCGGTGACGGCGTCGAGGCGGGCGCCCGCCTCGGCGAGGACCCGGTCGACGGCGGGCAGCAGCAGTTCCCCATGGCGACGGGCGTCCACCTGGCTCGACGCGGCGACGACATCCGTCCCGTCGTGCAGCGCGACGGTGACGGCGGGGGTGGCGGTATCCAGAGCGAGCAAGAGCACGCAAACAGCCTACGGCGCTTCGGCCCCGACGACGGCCGACCCGGTGCACCGTCCCTCTGCTGCTACCGTCACAGCACATACGTACTTCAAGGGCGTACGTGGGTACGAGAGGTGGGCGCAGAAGGTGGCCAGCAGCAGCTCGGGATTCGTGGCCGGGCTCACGGCGGCGGCGATCGCCGCAGTCGGTTTCCTCACCTACCAGGCGTCGGCCAACGCGCCGGACGACCTCGGCAAACCGCGCGCCTCCGAGACGCCGTCGGCCAAGAAGTCGAAGGCGCCCGCCGGCAAGGAGAGCGAGAGGGACGACCGCCTTCCCGAGGACTCGGGCACCGGCGAGCGTGTCGTCTACTCCCTGGACGAGGACCGCGTCTGGCTGGTCGGCGCCAACGAGAAGGTCACCCGCACCTTCGAGGTCACCCCCAGCGCGGTCGACCCCACCCCCGCCACCTACACCGTCACGTCCCGCTCGGCCTCCGTCACGGGCTCCGACGGCACCCCCATCGAACACGTCGTCCGCTTCGCCTCGGTCGACGGCGTGGTGATCGGCTTCAGCGCGGCGGTGGACGGCTCCACACCCCGGCCGGACCCCGCCGTCAAGACGGGCGGCATCCGGGAGTCCCGCAAGGACGGCCAGGCGATGTGGCGGTTCGCGGGCATCGGCACCAAGGTGGTCGTGGTCGAGTAAGAGCTCCGAACAAGAGTGGAGCCCTGCTCGGACTCCACTCTTGTTCGGAGCTCTAAGGGCCTGTCGAGGCAAGGGGGCACACAACAGGGGCGCGGAGAACCGCGCGTCAAGCCCCCACTCACCCGCAGCCGCGACCCGACCCCGGTCACCCCTCGCGGGGCGCACGCCGCACACAGCCCGGTCGTACCGCTCACGCAGCCCTGGGGTGCCGCCCCTTCCTTGCCCGCCGCTCCTCCACCCGAACGGGCGGAGCCGCCGGCGGCGTGGACACCGCCTCAGCCGCCGCGCACGCCGCCAGCAGGTCCCGCATCGACACCCCGGCGACCCCGGAGGCCGCCGCGGAGGCCACTCCGGACGGCCGCCCGTCCCGTCGCTCCGAACCCTGCATGGACGCCTCCTGGTGCCACCGGCGAACCAAGTTAGGTAGACCTAACCAAGGACTGGTTACCATGTGACCACGCCGGAAGCGTCAAAGCAACATCTTGCCGACGCCTTGTCGGAACCGACACCGGAGGCGCCCCGGCCGCGCGGAGCCGCCCCGCTCAGGCCGACAGCACACCCAGCTCGACGGAGGCCCACCGCTCCCCGAGGCCGGTGACGGTCACCCGCCGCACCTCGTCGGTCGTGTCGCCGACCGCCCGGTGGATGACGACGTGGAGCCGGTCGTCGGTCAGCTCCTCGACCTTCCCCTCGCCCCACTCGACCACGATCACCGAGTCGGGCAGCGAGACGTCGAGATCGAGGTCCTCCATCTCGTCCAGTCCGCCGCCCAGGCGATACGCGTCGACGTGGACGAGCGGCGGTCCCTCCCCCAGCGACGGGTGCACGCGCGCGATGACGAACGTCGGCGAGGTGACGGCTCCCCGTACCCCGAGCCCCTCCCCCAGTCCCCGGGTCAGGGTCGTCTTCCCGGCGCCCAGCTCCCCGTTCAGCATGACGAGGTCACCCGAACGCAGCAGTTCGGCCAGGCGGCGGCCCAACTCCAGCATCTGCTCGGGAGACTGCACGACGGTCTCGAAGGACGTCACGGACGACGAAGCCGACGCGAACGATGCCGGGGACGACACGGACGACGAGGACGACGAGGACAGCGAGGACGATGAGGACGAGGACGATGAGGAGACCCCGGGCTCACCCGGGACGTACCGTGCTGCTGGCGCTTCCATAACCACTTACGGTAGCCCCCGCGGGCACGGCACCCGCCCGGGTGAGCAGGTCGGCGAGCCGGTCGGTGACCACCTCGGGGTGCTCCAGAATCACCAGGTGCCCGGCGTCCGGTACGAGCACCAGCTCCGCCTCCGGCAGCAGATCGGCGATCGCCTCGCTGTGCTCGCTCGGCGTGACGAGGTCCTTGACCCCGGCCAGTACGAGCACCGGCAGCTCGGCGAACGCCGCGAGCGCATCCGTCTTGTCGTGCTCGGTGAACGCCGGGTAGAACTCGGCGACGACGTCGATGGGCGTTCCCTCGATCATCCGCTCGGCGAACCGCGCGACCGCCGGGTCGACGTCCCGCGACGCGAACGAGTACCGCTTGATGATCCCGGCGAAGAGATCGGCGGTCGCCCGCCGCCCCCGCTCCACCAGCGCGGCCTGCTGCCCGAGCGCCCTGAGCACTCCCGGCAGCACCCGCCGCACCGCGTTGACACCCGCCACGGGCAGCCCGAAGTTGACCTCGCCGAGTCCCCCCGACGACGTACCCACCAGGGCGACGGCGACGACCCGCTCGCGGATCAGCTCGGGGTAGTGGGCGGCGAGGGCCATGACGGTCATCCCGCCCATGGAGTGGCCCACGAGCACGATGGGGCCCTCGGGCACGGCCGCGTCGATCACGGCCTTGAGGTCGCGCCCGAGCTGGTCGATGGTGACCGGCGCCGCGTCGGGCGCCTGGGCGCGCCCGGAGCGGCCGTGGCTGCGCTGGTCCCAGTGCACGGTCCGGACGACACCGCGCAGCGCGGCCCGCTGGAAGTGCCAGGAGTCCTGGTTGAGGCAGTAGCCGTGGCTGAAGACGACGGTGACGGGGGCGGGGGCCTTGCGGCCGAAGAGCCGGCGTCTGCGGGGCGAGAGACCGGCCTCGGGTTCCAGGTCGTCGACCTCGAAGTACAGCTCGGTGCCGTCGTCCGCGTACGCCTTGCCGGGGGTGCCGCGCAGCGTCCCGTACGGTCCCGTGGAGTCGAGCGCGAGGCGGGCCTTCCTGCGCATGCCGCGGCCGACGGTGAGCCGCTCTATGGCGACACCGGCGGCCGCGCCCGCGGCGACCACACCTATCGCCGCCCCCGCGATCCCGGCCCTGCGCCAGGTCCCGCCGGCGGCGGACGCGGCTGTGGCGGCCGCGCTCGCGACGGCCTCCACGGCCTCCGCGCTGCTCTCGCTCACATCCGGCTCCTCTTCGCCGACGTTCCGGTCCTACCGCTCCGCACACCTGTACGGAGTTACCCGTCTCGTTCGTCTTTCCACTTACTCGTGTTCAAGTACTCGCGCCGGCGCGGGCGTGTTCACGCGTGCGTGGCGGCTCACATGCTCACCCGTTCGTGGGTACGGGATTCCTCACGGTTGCTCACCCGTGTTGACGTAGACGCGCGGCACGCGGGTTCCGATGCGGGTCACGATCTCGTACCCGATGGTTCCGGCCGCCTTGGCCCAGTCCTCGGCGGTGGGCTCGCCGCCGTCGCCCGTGCCGAACAGCACCACCTCGTCGCCGACGGCGGGTTCGTCCCCGCCGAGGTCGACGACGAACTGGTCCATCGCGACCCGGCCCGCCACCGTCCGCCACTTCCCGCCGACGAGGACGGGTCCGGTGCCGGAGGCGTGCCGGGGGATGCCGTCCGCGTAACCGACGGGGACGAGGCCGAGGGTCGTGGGGCCGGGGGTGACGTAGTGGTGCCCGTAGCTGACGCCGTGGCCGCCGGGCACATGCTTGACCAGTGCGAGCGAGGCGCTGAGCCGCATCACGGGACGCAGCCCGAGGTCGGCCGAACTGCCCAGCTCCGGACTGGGCGAGATCCCGTAGAGGGCGATGCCCGCCCGTACGAGGTCGAAGTGGGTGTCCGGGAGGGTGAGCGTGGCGGGCGAGTTGGCGATGTGCCGCACCTCGGGCCGGAGTCCCTGGTCCTCCGCGTACGTCACCATCTCGCGGAAGAGGCCGAGCTGGGCCGTGATCGACGGGTGCCCCGGCTCGTCGGCGCACGCGAAGTGCGACCAGAGCCCGGTGACGGTGACGAGCCCCTCGGCCTCGGCGACCAGTGCCTCGGCGACCAGCTCCGCCCAGTCGTCCGGCTGACAGCCGTTCCGCCCGAGCCCGGTGTCGGCCTTCAGCTGCACACGGGCGGGTGCGCCCGCCGCGCGAGCGGCGTCGACGACCTCCCGCAGCGCCCACAGCCCGCTCACCGACACGTCGAGATCGGCCTCGATCGCTTCCCGCCAGGGCCCGCCCGGCGCCCAGAGCCAGCACATGATGCGCCCCGGCAGCCCGGCCGCGCGCAACGCCAGCGCCTCCTCGGGCGTGGCCGTACCCAGCCAGGCGGCCCCCGCGCCGACCGCCGCTCGCGCACACCGCACCGCCCCGTGGCCGTACGCGTCCGACTTGACGACGGCCATCAGGGCGGCACCGGGCGCCAGTGCGCGCAACGTCCGCACATTGGCCCGCAGGGCATCCAGATCGATCTCGGCGCGGGCCCGCAGGGGCGCGGTCCGCGAAGGCGCTGTCTCACTCATGTCAGCCCCAGTGTCTCAGAGCCCGGGGACACCCCCACGGGGCCCCGTGACCGGGGGCTCACCTCCCCGCCCGCCGCCCCCGGACGAAGACCCGGTCCTTGGTCCTCAGCACCCCCCACAGGGCCTCGCTGAGGTCGCACGTCCCGGCCGCGGCACTGCCCAACGGCAGGGCGCTCACCCCGGTGGGGCGCACGGCGGCACACCGAAAGGTCGTACGCCGACTCGTCGCCCTCCGGCGCGCTGCGGTGCGGGTCGTCGCTCCGGATGGCGTGATGCGTCCGCTCGTCATGTGATCCAGCCATACGTGCCGCTCACACGCGCGGGAGTGCGCCGCGCGCGCCGGGTCACCCGAATATCGCGCGCCAGGTCACCCGATGTGGGGCTCACCCAGAGCCGGGCCGTCACGTACAGTCACAGAGGCCGCACGTTTTGTCGGGTTCGACGGCATCATCGGAAGACGGCAGCACCACCAGGACGACTCCACCAGGACGACTTCACCGGACACCACAGGGGTTGATATGTGCGGAATCGTGGGATACATCGGCTCGCAGTCCGCGCTCGACGTGGTCCTGGCCGGGCTGAAGCGGCTGGAGTACCGGGGGTACGACTCGGCGGGCGTGGCGGTGACGGCCGACGGGGGTCTGGCCACCGCCAAGAAGGCCGGGAAGTTGCTGAACCTGGAGAAGGCGCTGGTCAGCCGCCCGCTGCCCAGCGGTTCCACGGGCATCGGCCACACCCGCTGGGCCACCCACGGCGGCCCCACCGACATCAACGCCCACCCGCACCTGGACAACGCGGGCCGGGTCGCCGTCGTCCACAACGGCATCATCGAGAACTTCGCGGCGCTGCGCGCCGAGCTGGCCGAGCGGGGGCACGAGCTGGTCTCCGAGACGGACACCGAGGTCGTCGCCCATCTGCTCGCCGAGGAGTACTCGTCGTGCGACGACCTCGCGGAGGCGATGCGGCTGGTCTGCCGCCGTCTGGAGGGCGCGTTCACCCTGGTCGCGGTCCACGCGGACGCGCCCGACCTGGTCGTGGGCGCCCGCCGGAACTCACCCCTCGTGGTCGGCGTGAGCGAGGGCGAGGCGTTTCTCGCGTCGGACGTCGCCGCGTTCATCGACCACACGCGCTCGGCGATCGAGCTGGGCCAGGACCAGGTGGTGGAGCTGCGCCGCGACGGCGTGACGGTGACCACGTTCGACGGCCGCCCCGCCGACGTCCGCCCGTACCACGTGGACTGGGACGCCTCGGCCGCCGAGAAGGGCGGCTACGACTACTTCATGCTCAAGGAGATCGCCGAGCAGCCGAAGGCGGTGGCGGACACCCTGCTCGGCCGTATCGACGCGGCGGGCTCGCTGGCGCTGGACGAGGTCCGCATCTCCGACCAGGAGCTGCGCGAGCTGGACAAGGTGGTCATCGTCGCGTGCGGTACGGCCTTCCACGCCGGCCTCATCGCCAAGTACGCGATCGAGCACTGGACCCGCGTGCCGTGCGAGGTGGAGCTGGCGAGCGAGTTCCGCTACCGGGACCCGATCCTCGACCCCCGCACCCTGGTCATCGCGATCTCCCAGTCCGGCGAGACGATGGACACGCTGATGGCCGTGCGCCACGCCCGCGAACAGGGCGCCCGGGTCCTCGCCATCTGCAACACCAACGGCTCGACGATCCCCCGCGAGTCGGACGCGGTCCTCTACACCCACGCGGGCCCGGAGGTCGCCGTCGCCTCCACCAAGGCGTTCCTGACCCAGCTGGTGGCCTGCTACCTCGTCGCCCTGTACCTGGGCCAGGTCAGGGGCACCAAGTGGGGCGACGAGATCCGCGCGGTGATCCGCGACCTCTCCCACATCTCCCGAGAGGTCGAGCGGGTCCTCGAGACGATGGAGCCGGTACGGAAGCTGGCGCGCACCCTCGCCACCAAGAACACGGTGCTGTTCCTCGGCCGCCACGTGGGCTACCCGGTGGCCCTGGAGGGCGCCCTGAAGCTGAAGGAACTGGCCTACATGCACGCCGAGGGCTTCGCGGCGGGCGAGCTGAAACACGGCCCGATCGCCCTCATCGAGGAGGACCTCCCCGTGGTCGTCGTGGTCCCGTCCCCGGCGGGCCGCTCCCTCCTCCACGACAAGATCGTCTCCAATATCCAGGAGATCCGCGCCCGCGGCGCCCGCACGATCGTCATCGCCGAGGAAGGCGACGAAGCGGTCGCCCCCTACGCCGACCACCTCATCCGCATCCCCGCCACCCCCACCCTCCTCCAGCCCCTCGTCTCCGCCGTCCCCCTCCAGGTCTTCGCCTGCGAACTGGCGACCGCCCGGGGCAACGAGGTGGACCAGCCCCGGAACCTGGCGAAGTCGGTGACCGTGGAGTGACCGGAGTTCCCGTGCGGCGTGGGGCCGGGTGCGGCGCCCCCCGCCGGGACGCCGCGCCGTAGGGTGCAGGCCATGCCCATCATCGGAGTCGGCATCGACGTCGCCGAGATCGACCGCTTCCGCGCGGCCATGGAGCGAACCCCCTCCATGGCCGAACGCCTCTTCCTGCCCGACGAGCTCCTCCTCCCGAGCGGCGAACGCCGGGGCATCGCCTCCCTCGCGGCCCGCTTCGCCGCGAAGGAGGCCCTCGCCAAGGCCCTCGGCGCCCCCGCCGGCCTCCACTGGACCGACGCCGAGGTCTACGTCGAACCCTCCGGCCGGCCCCGCCTCCGGGTGACCGGCACGGTGGCCGCCCGCGCGGCCGCGCTCGGCGTCAAGTCCTGGCACATCTCGCTGAGCCACGACGCGGGGGTGGCGTCGGCGGTGGTCGTCGCCGAGGGCTGAACACCGGGCGCCCAACACCCCGAGCCCAGGCCCTCCTCCCCCGGCCCAGAAGAACACGGCACACTCGACCCCATGCGCTCAGCCCACCGCGTGGAAACAGTCCGCTCCGCCGAACGCGCCCTCATGGCGCGGCTCCCCCCGGGCGCCCTGATGCAACGCGCCGCCGCGGGTCTCGCCGCGACCTGCGCCGACGCCCTCGGCCGCGTCTACGGCAGCCGCGTCGTCCTCCTCACCGGCAGTGGGGACAACGGCGGCGACACCCTCTACGCGGGCGCCCGACTCGCCAGACGCGGCGCGGGAGTGACCGCCGTCCTCCTCTCCCCGGACCGCACCCACCCGGACGCCCTCAAGGCCCTGCTCCGGGCGGGCGGCACCACCGCCACACCCGCCTCGGCCGCCGACCCCATCACCCGCGCCGACCTCGTCCTGGACGGCATCGTCGGTATCGGCGGCAAGGGCGGCCTCCGCCCCGAAGCGGCCCGCCTCGCCGACCTCGTCACCGCCTCCCGCGCCACGGTCATCGCCGTCGACCTCCCGAGCGGCATCGAACCGGACACCGGCGAGGTGCACGGCACCGCCCTCCGCGCCGACCTCACCGTCACCTTCGGCACCCACAAACCGGGCCTGCTCGTCGACCCGGGCCGCGAGTACGCCGGCTCGGTGCGCCTGATCGACATCGGCCTGGCGAGCACCCTCCCCGCCACCCCTGACCTGGAGTCCCTCCAGCACGCCGACATGGCCGCCCTCCTCCCGCACCCGGCCCCGGAGAGCGACAAGTACCGCCGGGGAGTCGTGGGCATCGCCGCCGGTTCCACCCGTTACCCGGGAGCCGCGGTCCTCGCGGTCGCGGGCGCCCTGCGCTCCGGCGCGGGCGCCGTCCGCTACGTCGGCCCGGCCGCCGGCACCGTCCTCGCCCGCTTCCCGGAGACCCTGGTCTCGGACAGCGGCCCGAAGAAGGCCGGCCGCGTCCAGGCCTGGGTGACCGGCCCCGGCGCGGGCGACGACGCGGCCCCGGTCGCGGAGGCGCTCTCCACCGACGTCCCCGTGCTCCTCGACGCCGACGGACTGCGCCTCGCGGACGTGGCCGCCGTCCGGGCACGTACGGCCCCCACCGTCATGACCCCGCACGCGGGAGAGGCCGCAGCGCTGCTGGGCGTCGATCGCGAGGAGGTCGAGTCCGCCCGCCTGGCCGCCGTACGGGAGCTGGCCCGCCGCTACGACGCCACGGTCCTCCTCAAGGGTTCCACCACCCTGATCGCCGGCCCCGGGGACGACACCCCGGTCCGCGTGAACCCCACCGGCACCCCGTGGCTGGCCACCGCCGGCAGCGGCGACGTCCTCTCCGGCCTCACCGGCTCCCTGCTGGCCGCGGGGCTCGCGCCCCTGGACGCGGCGAGCGCGGCGGCGTACCTCCACGGCCTGGCGGGCCGCTACGCCGCGAACGGCGCCCCCGCCGCGGCCCAGGACGTCGCGGACGCCATCCCGGCGGCCTGGCGCGACATCGGCAACTGACCGTCACCCACCGCACGCCTCACCCACCAGACGCCACACCCACCCGACGCCACACGTCCACCGCACACTTCACCCGGTGGCGGTCTCGTCCGGAGGCCGTCACTCCCCCTCCTCGATCCGGGCGATGGCGTCCCGCACCATCCCCAGATACTCGACCTCCTCACACCGCGGCTTGCTCCCCATCCGGTACATGTCCATGGCGTCGTCGAGACACTCGCCCAGATCCTCGTCCGGCAGATCGTCCGCCAGCTCACTGCAGACCTGCCCGGCGAACTCCTGTTCAGCGCGCGTAGACCATACGGAAGCCACCCGATCGCCCCTCAGGTAAGTCGGGAGGCGGCTCCCTCCCGAGTGCCGGGGACGGTAGACCCCTCCGACACCCGAGGTCCATACCTTCGCCACAGTTCACCCACAGTGAGGAACTCATTCGCTCCGGTGTTCCAGCCGGAGGTGACGCACCCCACCCCGCCGCCCGTTCGAACTCCGTTAACAATGGACTGTGATCTCACCGGTCTCCTCGTTGCCGCGGAGCGCCCACCGGCCCAGGCCGGAGGCGACTCCCTACGTCGACCTCACCCGTACCGAGTGGAGCGCGCTGCGTGACAAGACGCCGCTGCCACTGAGCGCCGAGGAGGTCGAGAAGCTGCGCGGCCTGGGCGACGTCATCGACCTCGACGAGGTACGGGACATCTACCTGCCGCTCTCCCGGCTCCTCAACCTCTATGTGGGCGCCACCGACGGCCTGCGCGGCGCCCTGAACACGTTCCTGGGCGAGCAGGGCTCCCAGTCGGGCACCCCGTTCGTCATAGGCGTGGCCGGCTCCGTGGCCGTCGGCAAGTCCACCGTCGCCCGCCTCCTCCAGGCCCTGCTCGCCCGCTGGCCCGAGCACCCACGTGTGGAGCGGGTCACCACGGACGGCTTTCTGCTCCCCATGAAGGACCTCCGCGAACGCGGCCTGGTCTCCCGCAAGGGCTTCCCCGAGTCGTACGACCGCCGTACGCTCACCCGCTTCGTCGCCGACATCAAGGCCGGCAAGGACGAGGTGACGGCCCCCGTCTACTCCCACCTCATCTACGACATCGTCCCGGACAGGCGGCTCACGGTCCGCCGCCCCGACATCCTCATCGTCGAGGGGCTGAACGTGCTCCAGCCCGCCCTCCCCGGCAAGGACGGCCGCACCCGCGTCGGTCTCGCCGACTACTTCGACTTCAGCGTGTACGTCGACGCCTCCCCCGACGACGTCGAGCAGTGGTACCTCAACCGCTTCCGGAAGCTGCGCGAGACCGCCTTCCAGGACCCGTCCTCGTACTTCCGCAAGTACACCCAGGTCTCCGAGGAGGAGGCCCTCGACTACGCCCGCACCCAGTGGCGGACCATCAACAAGCCCAACCTGATCGAGAACATCGCCCCCACCCGGGGCCGTGCCACCCTGATCATCCGCAAGGGCTCCGACCACAAGGTGAAACGCCTCAGCCTGCGCAAACTGTGAGGCCCGACCGAGTGGACACGCCGGTAACCGGGGGCTGTTAAAAAGGCACCATGCTGCATCTGCGCCTGATCACCCCGGCCGACCGGACCGACGAGGTGGTGCGCCTGATCGAGTCGACGATCGGGACGACCCACCTCGTCGTGATGCCGGGCGCCGCCCGCAACCCCGCCGGAGACGTCGTCATGTGCGACGTCGCACGCGAGGCGGGCGACGAACTGATCGGCGCGCTCCGCGAGCTGCACCTGGACAAGACCGGCTCGATCGCCGTCGAGAACATCGACCTGTCGCTCTCCCGGCGCGCCGACGAGGCCGAGAAGGAGGCACCGGGCGAGAGCGCCGACGCCGTGCTGTGGGAGCACTTGACGGACGCGACGCACGAGGAGTCGACGATCTCCGTCACCTACGTCGCCTTCATCACCCTCGCCACGATGATCGCCGCGTGCGGTGTCGTCCTCGACAACGCGATCCTCATCGTCGGCGCGATGGCCGTCGGCCCCGAGTTCGGCCCCCTGGCCGGCCTCAGCACGGCCATCGTCCAGCGCCGCCCGCGCCTCGCGCTCCGCTCCCTGATCGCCCTGCTCGTGGGCTTCGCGGTGGCGATGGCGGTGACGGTCGGCTTCAGCGTCTTCATGGACGCGCTCGGCTACTTCACCGAGGCCGAACTGGAGGCCGACCGCCCCAACACCGCCTTCGTCTACGCCCCCGACGCCTTCTCGTTCATCGTCGCCGTCCTCGCCGGCATCGCGGGCACCCTCTCCCTGACCTCGGCCAAGTCGGGCGCGCTGGTGGGCGTGGCCATCTCGGTCACGACCGTACCGGCCGCCGCCAACGCGGCGGTCGCCCTGGCCTACGGCGACACGAAGCAGACGGTGGGCTCGACGAACCAGCTTCTGCTGAACCTGGCGGGCATCATCCTGGCGGCCACCCTGACCCTGATCCTCCAGAAGTACCTCTGGTCAAGGCAACGAGCAGCAACAAAGGCCGCCCGATGACTCCCGGGTATTCAAGGGGCGCGGGGCTGTGTCGATGTGCGGCTCCGCCGCGTGGGCGCGACACGCCACGACGAACCCGCAGCCCGCACACCACAGACCCCCCCGCCCCGAACCCGGCAAGGGAACCGGCGCCCTACCCGAGCGCCGACTTCACCGCATCGGCCAAGCGCCCCGCCACGGACCGAGCCTGCTCGATATCGGCGGCCTCCACCATCACCCGCACCAGCGGCTCGGTGCCCGAGGGCCGCAGCAGCACCCGCCCGGTCGACCCCAGCTCCTGCTCCGCGTCGGCCACGGCGGCGGCCAGCTCCGGGGACGTGCCCACCCGCGCCCGGTCCACGTCCGGCACGTTGATGAGCACCTGCGGCAACCGCTCCATGACCCCGGCGAGGTCCTTGAGCGTACGGCCCGTCCGCGCGATCCGCGCCGCCAGCAGCAGCCCGGTCAGCGTGCCGTCACCGGTGGTCGCGTGGTCGAGGACGATCACGTGCCCGGACTGCTCGCCGCCGAGGGCGTACCCGTGCTCCTTCATCTCCTCCAGCACGTACCGGTCGCCGACCGCCGTCTGGACGAGCCGCAGCCCCTCCCGCTCCAGCGCCAGCTTGAAGCCGAGGTTGGACATGACGGTGGCGACCACGGTGTCCGAGCGGAGCTGCCCGCGCTCCCGCATGTCGAGGGCGAGCACCGCGAGGATCTGGTCCCCGTCGACCTCGTTGCCCTCGTGGTCCACGGCGAGGCACCGGTCGGCGTCCCCGTCGTGCGCGATGCCGAGGTGTGCCCCGTGCTCGACGACGGCCGCACGCAGCTTCCCGAGGTGCGTGGACCCGCACCCGTCGTTGATGTTGAGCCCGTCCGGCTCGGCCCCGATCGTGACGACCTCGGCCCCCGCCCGGGTGAACACCTCCGGCGAGACCCCGGCGGCCGCGCCGTGCGCCTCGTCGAGGACGACCTTCAGCCCGTCCAGCCGGTTGGGCAGCACGGACAGCAGGTGCTCGACGTACCGCCCGAATCCTTCGTCGTACGAGCGGACACGCCCGACGCCCGCACCGGTCGGCCGGTCCCAGGGCGCCCCGGTCCGGTGTTCCTCGTACACGGCCTCGATCTTGTCCTCCAGCTCGTCGGCGAGCTTGTGCCCGCCGCGGGCGAAGAACTTGATGCCGTTGTCGGGCATGGCGTTGTGGCTGGCGGAGAGCATCACGCCGAGGTCGGCGCCCAGCTCGCCGGTGAGGAACGCCACCGCGGGGGTGGGCAGCACACCGACGCGCAGCACGTCGACGCCCGCGCTGGCGAGGCCGGCCACGACGGCCGCCTCCAGGAACTCCCCGGACGCTCGCGGATCCCGCCCGACCACCGCCACCGGCTTGTGGCCTTCGAACGTGCCCGCCTCGGCGAGTACATGTGCCGCCGCGACGGAGAGTCCGAGCGCGAGCTCGGCCGTCAGATCCGCGTTGGCGACACCGCGCACGCCGTCCGTGCCGAAGAGTCGTCCCACTGTGGTGTCCTCCGAATTGCTGAGAATGTGCGGCTCGTACCAGGTGGTCCCGTACCGGGCGTCTCCCGCCGGTTGTCCCCCGAGTCTCCCGGCACTCCCCCGACCAAGTACATCCCCTGAGACCGTCCTCCGCCGTGCGGGGTTGTACCGGCAGTCTGCGTGTAGTCGTGCGCGAAGCACGCGACCCTGCTACGCAAACCGCCCCGGCGGCACAGGTACGTGCCACCGGGGCGTTGCGTGCGGTGCGGCGAAGCGGTGATTAGCGCTTGCTGTACTGCGGAGCCTTGCGGGCCTTCTTCAGACCGGCCTTCTTGCGCTCGACCGCACGGTCGTCGCGGCGGAGGAAGCCGGCCTTCTTGAGGGCGCCACGGTTGTTGTCGACGTCGGCCTCGTTCAGGGCGCGGGCGACACCGAGACGGAGCGCACCGGCCTGGCCGGAGACGCCGCCACCGGCGATGCGGGCGATGACGTCGTAGCGACCCTCGAGCTCAAGAACCTTGAACGGCTCGTTGACCTCCTGCTGGTGCACCTTGTTCGGGAAGTAGTCCTCGAGCGTACGCCCGTTGATCTTCCACTTGCCGGAGCCCGGCACGATGCGAACGCGCGCGATGGCGTTCTTGCGGCGGCCCAGGCCGGCGGCCGGCTGGGGCTCGCCGAAGCGGGAGGCCATGGACTCGGTGGTGTACTCGCCCTCGACGGGGACGTCCGACTCCGTGGTGTAGCTGTCGATGTCAAGCTCTTCGAGCGGCTGCTCGGCAGTGGTCTCGGCCACGATTCTCCTCAGATTCTCTTCAGGCTTAGGGGGTGGCCGGACTTACTGCGCGACCTGGGTGATCTCGAACGGCACCGGCTGCTGGGCAGCGTGCGGGTGCTGGTCGCCCGAGTAGACCTTCAGCTTGGAGAGCATCTGACGGCCCAGGGAGTTCTTGGGAAGCATGCCCTTGACGGCCTTCTCGACGGCCTTCTCGGGGTTCTTCGCCAGCAGCTCGTCGTAACGGACGGAGCGCAGACCACCCGGGTAGCCGGAGTGGCGGTAGGCCATCTTCTGGGTCCGCTTGTTACCGGACAGGTGCACCTTGTCCGCGTTGATGATGATGACGAAGTCACCAGTGTCGACGTGGGGGGCGTAGATCGGCTTGTGCTTGCCACGGAGCAGGGTCGCGGCGGTGGTGGCGAGACGGCCCAGGACAACGTCCTGGGCGTCGATGACGTGCCACTGGCGCGTCACATCGCCGGGCTTGGGGCTGTACGTACGCACGGTTCGTAGCCTTCGCTTCTTCAGTGAGGTTCCTGACAAGGTCACCGAAGACGATCACGACAGCCCTGACCGCACAGCGGTGACGCAAACCGCGTGCTGGTCGCTGGTCATCGGCCCGGTGGACCGGTGTAAGGGCGTCTCACGTGAGAATGAGGAAGCCAATACACATAACGAACCTGAAGAATAGCCGTGCGGCCCCGGACGGGTCAAAACGGCCCCGTACCGGAGGGGCCGGATGCCCGCCGAACCACTTCGCCCACGGGTTCGCGACCGCCGTGACCCGTAACGGGAGACGGCCTCCCCTCGCGCGTCTAAACTGCGGCCCATGAGCTTTGGGCAGGGGGGGTCTCAGTGGAGCCCCGGGGGTTCCCGCACTCCGTGGGACGATCAGTGGAGTTCCTCCAGTAACCAGACCCCGGACTGGGCCGCCATGGCCGAACAGTCCGAGACACGCAACAGGCGCCGCCGACTCCTGATGATCGTCGGCGGCGCCCTCGCCACGGTCGGCATCGGCGCCGCCGTGGCCTTTGCCGTGGTCAACGCGGACGGCGGCTCCCCCACGGCGAGCGGCCCGAACAGCAACCTCCCGGCCACCACGGACATCCCGAGCGCGAGCCCCAAGACGGATCCGTCGTTCGAGCCCACCACCGCCCCGCCCCCGCTGGACCCGAAGGACTTCATCTCCAGTTCGGGCAAGGACAAGGCGCCGATCAGCCCGGACATCCTCTTCCCGGGCTCCCAGATGACGGACGAGGACGACAGCGTCTACCGCAAGGGCCCCACGGCCTCGACGACGGACTGCGCCTCGGCCGTCCAGGGCACCCTCGACAAGGTCCTGAGCGGCAACGACTGCACCCGCGTCATGCGTGTCACCTACTACAGGGGCGACATCGCGGTCACGGCAGGAGTCGCCCTGTTCGACACCGAGGCCCAGGCCGACAAGGCCAAGGCGGACGCGGACGAGAAGAGCCTCGTCACCTCGCTCTCCGGTGAGGGCGTCCCCACCTTCTGCCGTACGACGATCTGCTACACGACCACCAACTCCTACGGCCGCTACGCCTACTTCACCGTGACCGGCTTCACCAACGGCAAGGACGCGACGAAGAAGGACAAGGCCGTCTTCACCACCGGTGACGCCCTGGCGAAGTTCACCTTCAAGCAGATCCACCGCCGCGGCCAGGCGCAGGCCTCCGCCGCCGCCAAGGGGCAGTAGCGGGGAACCGACCGGCCCCGGGGTCAGCAGCAGCCGGCCCCGGGCACCCCGGGCAGGCTCCGCCGGTTCCGCGCCTCCTTGTTCCGCGCGGCCAGCAGCTCGTCGGCCGGATACCCGACCTCCTCCAGGGTCAGTCCGTGCGGCCGTACGACGTGCACGGCGGAGTCCCGTACGCCGGCGGCCAGCACCTTGCCGGGCCACTCGGTTCCCCGGTGCCCGTCCCCCACGAAGAGCAGTGCCCCGATGAGGGAGCGCACCATGTTGTGGCAGAAGGCGTCGGCCCGCACGGTCGCCGTGATGATCCCGTCGTCGCCCCGCACCAGGCTCAGCTCCTGGAGCGTACGGATGGTGGTCGCCCCCTCGCGCCGCTTGCAGTAGGCCGCGAAGTCGTGCTCCCCCAGCAGCTGCCGCGCGGCCTCGTTCATGGCGTCCACGTCCAGCGGCCAGTCGTGCCACAGCACATGGTTGCGCAGCAGGGGATCGACCCCGCCGGGGTTGTCGGTGACGCGATAGGCGTACCGCCGCCAGACGGCCGAGAACCGCGCGTTGAAGCCGCTCGGCGCCTCCCTGAGCGCCCACACCCGTACGTCCCGCGACAGCCGCCCGGCGAGCCGCTTGAGCAGCTTCCCGTGGTGCTCGTCCCACACCTCCCGCGGCAGGTCGACATGGGCCACCTGCCCCCGGGCGTGCACCCCGGCGTCGGTCCGCCCGGCCACCGTCAGCTCATACGTCTCCCGCGACCGCGTCACGGTCCGCAGGGCGTCCTCGATCTCCCCCTGTACGGTCCGCCGCCCCCCGGCCTGCTTGGCCCACCCGGAGAACTCGGTCCCGTCATACGAAAGATCAAGCCGCACACGCACGAACCCGGGCGCCACATCATCACTCACACAGAGATCCTCTCAGGAACACGAAAGCGGGCCCGCTCCTCCAGGGAACGGGCCCACTCCGACGCCGATCAAGGGGCGCGGGGAACTGCGCGACCAGCCACGAAATCGCCGCGGCCGAGAACGCAGCCCCAGGAACGCTTACGCGTCCTTCGACTCCTCGGCAGCCTCCTCGGCGGGAGCCTCGTCGGCCTTGGTGGTGTCCACCTTGGTCTCGGCGGCAGCCGCGTCGGCGTCCTTGGCGGCACGCTTGGTGGCGGCCTCGGCCTCACCGGTGGCCTGCTGCGCGACCGTCAGCGCCTCGACCAGCTCGATGACAGCCATGGGCGCGTTGTCGCCACGGCGGTTACCGATCTTGGTGATACGGGTGTAGCCACCCGGACGGTTCTCGTACCGCGGGCCGATCTCGGTGAAGAGCGTGTGCACGACGCCCTTGTCCGTGATGACCGAGAGCACCTGACGGCGGTTGTGAAGGTCACCCTTCTTCGCCTTGGTGATCAGACGCTCGGCGTACGGCCGCAGACGGCGGGCCTTCGCCTCGGTGGTGGTGATGCGGCCGTGCTCGAAGAGCGACTTCGCGAGGTTCGCGAGGAGCAGCTTCTCGTGCGCGGCGCTGCCGCCCAGACGGGCACCCTTGGTGGGCTTCGGCATGGTGTTTCTCCTAGGTGTCTGCCCCGGCCGTATCAGGTACCGGGGTCAGTATCCGAGCGGGCGGTCGCCCGTCGGAGATCCAGGCCCCCGAAGGGGCCTGGAAGGGGCGCGGGGCTGTGTTACGTCTGCGGCTCCGCCGCGTGGTCGCGACAAGCCACAGCGCACCCGCACGCGAGTACGGACCGTTCGGCCCGAGCTCTTAGTACTGCTCGGTCTCCACGAACCCGGCGTCCGCGTCGTCGTCCGCGCCGAACGCGTCGGCCGCGGCGGTCGGGTCGAACCCGGGAGGCGAGTCCTTGAGCGCCAGGCCCATACCCGCCAGCTTCGCCTTGACCTCGTCGATCGACTTCGCACCGAAGTTGCGGATGTCGAGCAGGTCGGCCTCGGAACGCGCCACGAGCTCACCCACGGAGTGGATGCCCTCGCGCTTGAGGCAGTTGTAGGAGCGGACCGTGAGCTCCAGCTCCTCGATCGGCAGGGCCAGGTCCGCGGCGAGCGCGGCGTCCGTCGGGGACGGACCCATGTCGATGCCCTCGGCGTCGATGTTGAGCTCGCGCGCCAGACCGAACAGCTCCACCAGGGTCTTACCGGCGGACGCCATGGCGTCACGGGGACGCATGGCCTGCTTGGTCTCGACGTCGACGATCAGCTTGTCGAAGTCGGTGCGCTGCTCGACACGGGTCGCCTCGACCTTGTACGTGACCTTGAGCACCGGCGAGTAGATGGAGTCGACCGGGATACGGCCGATCTCCTGGCCGACCTGCTTGTTCTGCACGGCGGAGACGTAACCGCGGCCGCGCTCGACCGTCAGCTCCATCTCCAGCTTGCCCTTGCCGTTGAGCGTGGCGAGGACCAGGTCGGGGTTGTGCACCTCGACACCGGCCGGGGGCGCGATGTCGGCGGCGGTGACCAGACCCGGGCCCTGCTTGCGCAGGTACATCACGACCGGCTCGTCGTGCTCCGAGGAGACGACCAGCTGCTTGATGTTGAGGATCAGGTCGGTGACGTCCTCCTTGACGCCCGGCACGGTGGTGAACTCGTGCAGGACACCGTCGATACGGATGGACGTGACCGCCGCACCCGGGATCGACGACAGGAGCGTGCGGCGGAGGGAGTTGCCGAGGGTGTAACCGAAGCCCGGCTCCAGCGGCTCGATCACGAACCGGGAGCGGAACTCGTCGACGACCTCTTCGGTCAACGAGGGACGCTGAGCGATCAGCATGTGTGGATCAGATCCTTCTGTCGTGGACGCCCGCTATTTGACGCCCGACGGAAACCACGCCCGTGAAAAGCGTGGGTACTGCAAGGGTACGGGCGATACGCCCCCGAAGGGTCGTACCGCCCGAGACCAGAACCGCGCAGCGCTGACCGAGGTCAGACGCGACGACGCTTCGGGGGACGGCAGCCGTTGTGCGGGGTGGGCGTGACGTCCTGGATGGAGCCGACCTCGAGACCGGTCGCCTGCAGCGAACGGATGGCCGTCTCACGACCCGAACCCGGGCCCTTGACGAACACGTCGACCTTGCGCATGCCGTGCTCCTGCGCGCGACGGGCAGCCGACTCGGCGGCCATCTGCGCGGCGAACGGCGTGGACTTCCGGGAGCCCTTGAAGCCGACGTGGCCGGCGGAGGCCCAGGAGATCACGTTGCCCGAGGGGTCCGTGATCGAGACGATCGTGTTGTTGAACGTGCTCTTGATGTGCGCGTGGCCGTGAGCGACGTTCTTCTTTTCCTTGCGGCGCACCTTCTTGGCAGCGCCCTGACGACCCTTGGGGGGCATCTGTACTCCTACGGGAGGTGGTCGGTCCTACAGCGAAGACCGCTGGACGGCGAAGTCCGCTGTGGACTACTTCTTGCCCGGCTTCTTCTTACCGGCGATGGCGCGACGCGGGCCCTTGCGGGTGCGGGCGTTGGTGCTGGTGCGCTGACCGCGGACAGGCAGACCACGACGGTGACGGAGACCCTGGTAGCAGCCGATCTCGACCTTGCGGCGGATGTCGGCCTGGATCTCGCGACGGAGGTCACCCTCGGTCTTGATGTTGTTGTCGACGTACTCACGAATCGCGACGAGCTGCTCCTCGGAGAGGTCGCGAACGCGGGTGTTCGGGTCGATGCCGGTCTCGGCCAGCGTCTGCTGGGAGAGGGTCCGGCCGATGCCGAACACATAGGTGAGGGCGACCTCCACGCGCTTGTCGCGCGGGATGTCAACACCGGAAACGCGTGCCATTCAATGGCTCCTGGTGATCTTCGGAGGTCTTCCGCAGAACCGGCTCCCGGCCGCCGTACCAGGTACGAACCGGGTCCCCGGCCTCCGACCGGGGGTATCAGACACCTTCGGCGCCTGGGCCCTGCGTATGAACATATTCAGCTCGCGTCGCGCGAATCCCTGCGATATCGATGCAGAGGGAGCGGTCGAACGTGCGTCAGCCCTGGCGCTGCTTGTGGCGCGGGTTCTCGCAGATGACCATGACCCGACCGTGACGGCGGATCACCCTGCACTTGTCGCAGATCTTCTTGACGCTCGGCTTGACCTTCATTGGGTGAGGTTCTCCGGGTCAGTGCCATCACCCGCGTCCCGGAGACCGGGGCACGGAGTGCGGGCAAGATCTACTTGTAGCGGTAGACGATCCGGCCACGCGTCAGGTCGTACGGAGACAGCTCCACCACGACCCGGTCGTCAGGGAGGATGCGGATGTAGTGCATACGCATCTTGCCGCTGATGTGTGCCAGGACCTGGTGGCCGTTCTGGAGCTCGACCTTGAACATGGCGTTCGGCAGAGACTCGACGACAGTGCCCTCGATCTCGATGGCACCTTGCTTCTTGGCCACGCTTCGCCCTTCGAATCGACTACCTTGATCGACTCCTGCATTCCCGTCCCCTTGTCCCTTACGGGCGCATGCGGACATGCGGGTACACGAGAGCCGACGAGTCAGTCTACGTCAGCGCACCCGGAAAGACGAATTGGCTCCTGCCGTCATTCATGACGATGCCCCGCCCGTCGGCGCGATATGCGCAACGGGCGGGGCAGGTCGGCTCGTCAGGAGCTCCGGGAGCGCGAGCCGGGTGTCAGGCGAGCGGGTCGGGCGCCGCCGTGATGCCGTGCTCCGCCAGCTTCGCCTTGCCGCCGTCCGGCGCCGTCAGCACCAGCGGACCCTGTTCGGTCAGAGCCACCGAGTGCTCCCAGTGCGACGACCACGTGCCGTCCGTGGTGACCACGGTCCAGTCGTCCGACAGGACCTCCGTCCGCGGCGTGCCCAGGGACACCATCGGCTCGATCGCCAGGCAGAAGCCGGGCACCAGCTTGGGCCCCTTTCCGCGCCGCCGCTCGACGTAGTTCAGCAGATGCGGGTCCATGTGCATCTCCGTGCCGATGCCGTGGCCGCCGTAGTCCTCGACGATCCCGTACTTGCCGCCGCCCGGCTTGGGCTGCCGGCGGATGTACGTCTCGATGGCGCGGGAGATGTCGACGAGCCGGTTCCCCACCTTCATCGCGGCGATCCCGGCCCACATGGACTCCTCGGTGACCCGGGACAGCTCGATCAGCTCGGGGGCGTGGCCGGAGCCCACGAACGCCGTGTACGCGGCGTCCCCGTGCCAGCCGTCGACGATGGCGCCGCAGTCGATGGAGATGATGTCGCCGTCCTTCAGGACGACGTCGTCGCTCGGGATGCCGTGCACGACGACCTCGTTGACCGATGTGCAGATGGTCGCGGGGAAGCCGCCGTACCCGAGGAAGTTCGACTTGGCGCCGTGCTCCGCGAGCACCTTGCGGGCCACGTCGTCGAGGTCCTTCGTGGAGGCGCCCGGCACGGCCGCCTCACGGGTGGCCGCGTGGATGGCGGCGACGACCAGCCCCGCCTCGCGCATCTTGGCGATCTGCTCGGGGCTCTTGATCTGCACCATGAGGTCCTGCGCTCTCCGTCTTCTCCGCCTGGGGGCGTCTTCTGTGCCTGGGGCTCGTCGTTCTCGGGGTTGCCTGTACAACAGTACGGCCGCGGCGCCCTGACGGGCACCGCGGCCGGCGTACCGCTGACGGCTACTTGCCGTCGTCCTCGCGCTTCAGCGCGTCCATCGCGCGCTGGGTGACCTCTTCCACCTTGCCGAGCGCCGAGATCGTCACCACGAGGCCCTGGGCCTTGTAGTAGTCGATGATCGGCTCGGTCTGGGTGTGGTAGACCTCCAGGCGCTTGCGGACGGTCTCCTCGGAGTCGTCGTCGCGCTGGTAGAGCTCGCCGCCGCAGGCGTCGCACACGCCGTCCTGCCGGGGCTTCTTGTACGTGACGTGGAAGACGTGCGCCGAGTCGTTCCGGCAGATGCGGCGGCCGGCGATCCGCTTGACGACCTCTTCCTCGGGGACCTCCAGGTCCAGCACCGCGTCCAGGGTCATGGACTCTTCCTGGAGCGTCACGTCCAGCGCCTCGGCCTGCGAGACGTTGCGCGGGAAGCCGTCGAGCAGGAAGCCGCCCGCGGCGTCCGGCTGCTCCATGCGGTCCTTGGCCATCGCGATGGTGACCTCGTCCGGCACCAGCTCGCCCTTGTCCATGTAGGACTTCGCGAGTTTGCCGAGCTCCGTCTGCTTGCTGATGTTGGCCCGGAACAGGTCGCCCGTGGAGATGTGCGGGATGGACAGGTTCTTGGCGAGGAACGCGGCCTGCGTTCCCTTGCCCGCACCCGGCGGCCCGACGAGGACGATTCGCATCAGCGGAGGAACCCTTCGTAATTGCGCTGCTGGAGCTGGCTCTCGATCTGCTTCACCGTCTCCAGACCCACACCCACGATGATGAGGATGCTGGTACCGCCGAACGGGAAGTTCTGGTTTGCCCCGAAACCAGCCAACGCCATCGTCGGGACGAGAGCGATCAGACCCAAGTACAGCGAACCCGGCCAGGTGATCCGGTTGAGCACGTAGGAGAGGTACTCAGCGGTCGGTCGGCCAGCCCGGATGCCCGGGATGAAGCCACCATACTTCTTCATGTTGTCCGCGACTTCCTCGGGGTTGAACGAGATGGCCACGTAGAAGAACGCGAAGAAGACAATCAGGAAGAAGTAGATCGTGATGTGCACGGGCGCGTCCGGCTGCGCCAGGTTCTTCTGGATCCAAGCGGCCCAGCCGGCCGTGGAGTTGGAGAACTGGACGATGAGCGCCGGGATGTAGAGCAGCGACGAGGCGAAGATGACGGGAATCACACCCGCCTGGTTCACCTTCAGCGGGATGTACGTCGAGGTACCGCCGTAGGACCGGCGGCCGATCATGCGCTTCGCGTACTGCACCGGGATGCGGCGCTGGGCCTGCTCGACGAAGACCACCAGCGCGACCATCACGAAGCCCACGGCGATGACCGTCGCGAACTCGATCCAGCCGTCCGCCAGGCTGCCCTGCTCCTTGATGGCCCACAGGGCGGCCGGGAAGGTGGCGGCGATCGAGATGAACATCAGGATCGACATGCCGTTGCCGATGCCGCGGTCGGTGATGAGCTCACCCAGCCACATGACGAGCGCCGTACCGGCGGTCATGGTGATGACCATGACGACGGTGGTGTAGATCGACCGGTCCGGCACGATCTGGCCGGCCTGCGCGCAGTCGGGGAAGAGCGAACCGCTGCGGGCCGTCGCCACGAGACCGGTGCCCTGAAGGATCGCCAGCGCCACGGTCAGGTACCGCGTGTACTGCGTGATCTTCGCCGTACCGGCCTGACCCTCCTTCTTGAGGGCTTCGAGGCGCGGGATCACGACGGTCAGCAGCTGCAGGATGATGCTCGCCGTGATGTACGGCATGATGCCGAGCGCGAAGATCGTGATCTGCAGCAGCGCACCACCACTGAACATGTTGACCAGCCCGAAGATCCCCGAGTTGGTCTTCGTGGCATCGACGCAGAACTGGACCGCGCTGTAGTCGACGCCGGGGATCGGGACGTGCGTACCGATCCGGTAGATCACGATGATGCCGAGCGTGAAGAGCAGCTTCTTGCGCAGGTCGGGCGTCTTGAACGCCCGGGCGAACGCGGTGAGCACGGTTCCTCCTGCGACCCCCGCGACGCGCGCGGTAGGGACTAGTCGTTTCAACAGGGCCCGGTGGGCCGAACGATGTTTTCTACCACCCCGACACCGAACGGCATTCCTCGCGCGGGCACAGGTGGACCTCACGGACTCTAACAGTGCCTGTGCAGCCAGGTGAAGTTCGCTTGCCCTGCAAGCAATTCGCGGTCACCCGCCATCCACCAGATCCCGTCACACGTTCGAGTCCCGTACGCCGAACGGGATCGACCGCAGAGCCCCTCCCCTCGCCGTCGACCACGGCGGCGAATGGGACGAACCGGCACACAGGGCGTGGCGGACTCCGTGGCAGGCGCGCGGAAAGCTACCGCACAGTCACCACGGTGTACGACGAATCCCCGTGCGGCAGGGTTCCCGGCGGGGCGGGGCCGGGGGCTCCGTCGGCCGCCATTTCGCGGCGAGTGAACGCCGAAGGCCGAGCGGCTCCCCCGTGAGGGGAACCACCCGGCCTTCGTATGTGCTGCGCGGCGCGGCCGCCCGGGCTCAGACGAGCTCGGTGACGCTGCCGCCGGCGGCGGTGATCTTCTCCTTGGCGGAGCCGGAGACGGCGTCGACCGTCACCTGCAGCGCCACGGAGATCTCGCCCTGGCCGAGGACCTTGACGAGGCTGTTCTTGCGGACGGCACCCTTGGCGACCAGGTCGGCAACGGTGACCTCCCCACCCTCGGGGTAGAGGGCGGCGAGCTTGTCCAGGTTCACGACCTGGAACTCGGTCTTGAAGGGGTTCTTGAAGCCCTTCAGCTTCGGGAGACGCATGTGGAGGGGCATCTGGCCACCCTCGAAGCGCTCCGGAACCTGGTAGCGGGCCTTCGTGCCCTTGGTACCACGACCGGCCGTCTTACCCTTCGAGGCCTCACCACGACCGACACGGGTCTTGGCGGTCTTGGCACCGGGGGCGGGACGGAGGTTGTGGATCTTGAGCGGGTTGTTCTCCGCCATGATCAGTCGACCTCCTCGACCGTCACGAGGTGGCGGACGGTGTGCACCATGCCGCGGAACTCGGGGCGGTCCTCCTTGACGACCTGCGTGTTGATGCCCTTGAGACCAAGGGAGCGCAGGGTGTCACGGTGGTTCTGCTTGCTGCCGATGTAGGACTTGACCTGCGTGATCTTGAGCTGCGCCATGATCACACACCCGCCCCGGCACGCGCACGGAGCAGAGCCGCGGGGGCGACGTCCTCGAGGGGCAGACCACGGCGGGCCGCGATCTCCTCGGGACGCTGCAGGCCCTTGAGGGCCTCCACGGTCGCGTGCACGATGTTGATCGCGTTGTCGGAGCCGAGCGACTTCGACAGCACGTCGTGGATACCGGCGCACTCGAGCACGGCGCGCACCGGACCACCGGCGATAACACCGGTACCCGGGGACGCGGGCTTGAGCAGCACGACGCCGGCAGCCTTCTCACCCTGGATGGGGTGCGGGATGGTGCCCTGGATACGGGGGACCTTGAAGAAGTGCTTCTTGGCCTCCTCAACGCCCTTGGCGATGGCGGCCGGCACCTCCTTGGCCTTGCCGTAACCGACACCCACGGTGCCGTCACCGTCGCCCACCACGACCAGCGCGGTGAAGCTGAAGCGACGACCACCCTTCACAACCTTGGCGACGCGGTTGATCGCGACGACGCGCTCAACGTACGCGGTCTTCTCGGCGGCAGCTGCGCCGCCGTCACGGCCCTTCCGGTCCCGCCGCTCGCCGCCACCGGCACCGCCACCGCGGCGCTGGGGTCCAGCCATTGGATTTACCTCTCTCTTTCCGCTAGCTACGCAGCGAGCTCAGAACTTGAGCCCGGCCTCGCGGGCGGCGTCGGCCAGGGCCGCGATGCGACCCGCGTACCGGTTACCACCACGGTCGAACACGACGGCCTCGACACCAGCGGCCTTGGCACGCTCGGCGACCAGGGCGCCGACCTTGCCGGCCTGCGCCGACTTGTCGTCGTCGCCGCCACGGATGGACGAGTCCAGGGTGGACGCCGACGCAAGGGTGTGACCCTTGAGGTCGTCGATCACCTGGGCCACGATGTGGCGGTTCGAGCGGGTCACGACCAGGCGGGGACGCTCAGCCGTACCGTTGACCTTCTTACGGATACGGATGTGGCGCCGCTTGATGGCAGCACGCTTGTAAGCGTCGCCCTTAGCGATCTTCGTGCCGTATGCCATGGCTTACTTACCCGCCTTTCCGACCTTGCGGCGGATGACTTCGCCCTCGTACTTGACGCCCTTGGCCTTGTACGGGTCGGGCTTGCGCAGCTTGCGGATGTTGGCCGCAACCTCGCCGACCTTCTGCTTGTCGATGCCCTCGACCTGGAAGCGGGTCGGGGTCTCCACCTTGAAGGTGATTCCCTCGGGCGCCTCGACGGTGATCGGGTGGCTGTAGCCGAGCGCGAACTCGAGGTTCGAACCCTTGGCCTGCACGCGGTAACCGACACCGCTGATCTCGAGCTTCTTCACGTAACCCTGGGTCACGCCGGTGATCATGTTCGCCACCAGCGTGCGGGACAGGCCGTGCAGGGCCTTGCTCTGACGCTCGTCGTTGGGGCGGGTGACGTTCAGGACGCCGTCCTCACCCTTGGCGATCTCGATCGGCGCCACGACGGTGTGGGTCAGCGTGCCCTTGGGGCCCTTGACCGAGACCGTCTGGCCGTCGATGGTGACGTCCACGCCGGCGGGAACCGTGATGGGGAGCTTGCCAATGCGCGACATAGCTGTTTCCTCCGTTCCCTTCCGCTACCAGACGTAGGCGAGGACTTCTCCGCCTACGCCCTTCTTGCCGGCCTGCTTGTCGGTGAGGAGCCCGTGCGACGTGGAGATGATCGCCACGCCGAGGCCGCCGAGCACCTTCGGCAGGTTGGTGGACTTCGCGTACACCCGGAGACCGGGCTTGGAGATCCGCTTGATGCCCGCGATGGAGCGCTCACGGTTGGGGCCGAACTTCAGCTCCAGGACGAGGTTCTTGCCGACCTCGGCGTCCTCGACCTTCCAGCCCGTGATGAAGCCCTCCTGCTGGAGGATCTCCGCGATGTGGGACTTGATCTTCGATGCCGGCATCGTCACGGAGTCGTGGTATGCCGAGTTCGCGTTCCGCAGACGCGTAAGCATGTCTGCGATCGGATCAGTCATGGTCATGAATTGGCCTTCGGCCTCTCTCGCCGGGGTTTCCAGGTGCCCATCCCTCTCCTCGATCCGAGACGAGGCGGGTGCGGTGCGGTGGACCTACGGCGTAGTAAGTCGTACGGGCGACCATCAGGCGCCCAACCCTCCCAGCCTAAGCCATGGAGGGGAGGGCGCCTGACACGCCCAGTGCTTACCGAGAGCTTCCGGAATCCCTAAAAGCTGGGATTACCAGGAGCTCTTGGTCACGCCCGGCAGCTCGCCACGGTGAGCCATCTCACGGAGGCACACGCGGCACAGGCCGAACTTGCGGTACACGGAGTGCGGACGGCCACACCGCTGGCAGCGGGTGTAGCCGCGCACGGCGAACTTCGGCTTACGGGCAGCCTTCGCGATCAGAGCCTTCTTCGCCATCTCGCTCACGCCTCCTTGAAGGGGAAGCCGAGGTGACGAAGGAGCGCGCGGCCCTCAGCGTCGTTGGTCGCCGTGGTCACCACGGTGATGTCCATACCCCGGGTGCGGTCGATCTTGTCCTGGTCGATCTCGTGGAACATGACCTGCTCCGTGAGACCGAAGGTGTAGTTGCCACGGCCGTCGAACTGCTTGGGGGACAGACCACGGAAGTCGCGGATGCGCGGGAGCGCGAGCGACAGGGTGCGGTCCAGGAACTCCCACATGCGGTCGCCACGGAGCGTGACGTGGGCACCGATCGGCTGGCCCTCACGCAGCTTGAACTGCGCGATGGACTTGCGGGCCTTGGTGACGGCCGGCTTCTGACCGGTGATCGTGGTGAGGTCGCGGATGGCGCCCTCGATCAGCTTGGAGTCGCGGGCGGCGTCGCCCACACCCATGTTGACCACGATCTTGACGAGGCCGGGGATCTGCATGACGTTCTCGTACTTGAACTCGTCACGCAGCTTGCCCGCGATCTCCTCGCGGTACTTCGTCTTCAGACGCGGAGTGGTGGTGGTCGCCATCAGATGTCCTCACCCGTCCGCTTGGCAACGCGGATCTTGTTGCCTTCGTCGTCGAAGCGGTAACCGACACGCGTGACGACCTTCTTGCCGTCCTTCTCCACGACGAGCTGAACGTTGCTCACGTGAATCGGGGCCTCGGTCGTGACGATGCCACCGGCCTGCGAACCCTTGGCGGTCGGGCCGGCCTTGGTGTGCTTCTTGACCCGGTTGACACCCTCGACCAGGACACGGTCCTCGCGGGGGAAGGCCGCGATGACCTTGCCCTGCTTGCCCTTGTCCTTACCGGTGATGACCTGGACCAGGTCGCCCTTCTTGATCTTCATGCTTACAGCACCTCCGGCGCGAGCGAGATGATCTTCATGAACTTCTTCTCGCGCAGCTCACGGCCGACGGGGCCGAAGATACGGGTGCCGCGAGGGTCGCCGTCGTTCTTCAGAATGACGGCGGCGTTCTCGTCGAAGCGGATGTACGAGCCGTCCGGACGGCGGCGCTCCTTGACGGTGCGAACGATGACCGCCTTGACGACGTCACCCTTCTTCACGTTGCCACCGGGGATCGCGTCCTTGACGGTGGCGACGATGACGTCACCGATGCCCGCGTAGCGGCGACCGGAGCCACCGAGCACACGGATGCAAAGGATTTCCTTCGCACCAGTGTTGTCGGCGACGCGCAGTCGCGACTCCTGCTGGATCACGTCTATCTCCTGATTGTCTGCCGGTTCCCTCCGGGAGTTGACCGGAGAGCCTGGCGGAACCGTCCTGCGGATTTACCCCGCAGGAATTACTTGCGCCTCTTCGGGCGAGAACCCACGCCGGGGTCCGGGACGGAGCCCCGGCGGGGGTCAGCGGGGGCAGGACCCCCGCTTGATTACTTCGCCTTCTCGAGGATCTCGACGACGCGCCAGTGCTTGGTGGCGGACAGCGGCCGGGTCTCCATCAGGAGGACACGGTCGCCGACGCCGGCGGCGTTCTGCTCGTCGTGCGCCTTGAGCTTGCTCGTGCTGCGGATGACCTTGCCGTACAGGGCGTGCTTCTTGCGGTCCTCGACGGCGACGACGACGGTCTTGTCCATCTTGTCGCTGACGACGATGCCCTCACGGGTCTTGCGGAAGCCCCGCGCCTCAGTGTTCGTCTCAGTCACGTTGTTCTCGCTCATCAGGCGTTCTCCACCGTTTCGATGCCCAGCTCACGCTCGCGCATCAGGGTGTAGATCCGCGCGATGTCCTTGCGGACCGCCTTCAGACGGCCGTGGTTCTCGAGCTGTCCGGTCGCCGCCTGGAAGCGGAGGTTGAACAGCTCTTCCTTGGCCTCGCGGAGCTTCGCCAGAAGCTCCTCGTTGCCCAGCTCGCGCAGCTCGGACGCCTTGGTACCGGCCGACATCACGCTTCACCTGCCTCGCGCTTGACGATCCGGCACTTCATCGGCAGCTTGTGAGCGGCGCGAGTCAGGGCCTCACGGGCGATCTTCTCGTTGGGGTACGACAGCTCGAACATCACGCGTCCGGGCTTGACGTTGGCGATCCACCACTCCGGGGAACCCTTACCGGAACCCATGCGGGTCTCGGCAGGCTTCTTGGTGAGGGGACGGTCCGGGTAGATGTTGATCCAGACCTTGCCACCACGCTTGATGTGACGCGTCATGGCGATACGAGCGGCCTCGATCTGACGGTTCGTCACATACGCCGGGGTGAGCGCCTGGATGCCGTACTCGCCGAACGCAACCTGCGTGCCACCCTTGGCAGCGCCGTCGCGCTTGGGGTGGTGCTGCTTGCGGTGCTTGACCCTACGGGGGATCAGCATGTCGGTCAGGCCTCCGTTCCGGTGCTCTCAGCCGGAGCAGCCACGGGGGCCTCGGCCTTGGGGGCCTCGGCGCCGGCAGCCTGCTGCGGCTTGCGACCGCGCCGCTCGCCACCGCGGCCACCACGGGCCGGGCGGTCGGCACCGCCGCGGGCCGGGCGGTTACCCGCACGGGCAGCGGCGTTCTCGGCGCGGACCTCGGCGATGTTCTTGACGTCGCCCTTGTAGATCCAGACCTTCACACCGATGCGGCCGAAGGTCGTCTTGGCCTCGAAGAAGCCGTAGTCCACGTTCGCGCGGAGCGTGTGCAGGGGCACGCGGCCCTCGCGGTAGAACTCCGAGCGGGACATCTCGGCGCCGCCGAGGCGGCCACCGCACTGGATCTTGATGCCCTTGGCGCCGGCCTTCATGGCGGACTGCATGCTCTTGCGCATGGCCCGACGGAAGGAGACGCGGGAGGACAGCTGCTCGGCGACGGCCTGAGCAACCAGCTGAGCATCGGTCTCGGGGTTCTTGACCTCGAGGATGTTCAGCTGGACCTGCTTGCCCGTCAGCTTCTCCAGCTGACCGCGGATCTTGTCGGCCTCCGCGCCGCGGCGGCCGATGACGATGCCCGGACGCGCGGTGTGGATGTCGACGCGGACACGGTCACGGGTGCGCTCGATCTCCACCTTGGAGATACCGGCGCGCTCCATGCCGGACGTCAGCATCCGACGGATGGCGACGTCTTCCTTGACGTAGTCCTTGTACAGCTTGTCGGCGTACCACCGGGACTTGAAGTCCGTGGTGACACCGAGCCGGAACCCATGCGGGTTAACCTTCTGGCCCATTACCGGGTTCCTTCCTTGCTGCTGACGACCACAGTGATGTGGCTGGTCCGCTTGCGGATCCGGTAGGCACGGCCCTGGGCGCGCGGACGGAACCGCTTCAGGGTCGGACCCTCGTCGACGTACGCCTCGCTGATGAACAGCGAAGAGGCGTCCGTGTGGTCGTAGTTGTGCGCGGCGTTGGCAATGGCGCTGTCGAGCACCTTGCCGACGGGCACGGAGGCGGCCTGCGGAGCGAATCGCAGGACCGCCTGAGCCTCCGTGGCGTCCATGCCACGGATAAGGTCCACCACGCGGCGGGCCTTCATGGGCGTGACGCGGATGTACCGCGCCTGGGCCCTGGCTTCCATGGTTGTCCCTTCAGTTACTTACGTGTCTGAATGCGATCCGCTACTAGCGGCGCTTCGACTTCCGGTCTTCCTTGACGTGACCCCGGAAGGTGCGCGTCGGCGAGAACTCGCCGAGCTTGTGGCCGACCATCGACTCGGTGACGAACACCGGGATGTGGGTCTTGCCGTTGTGCACCGCGATCGTGTGGCCGAGCATGGCCGGGACGATCATCGAGCGACGGGACCAGGTCTTGATGACGTTCTTGGTGCCGGCTTCGTTCTGGGCGTCCACCTTCTTGATCAGGTGGTCGTCGACGAAGGGCCCCTTCTTGAGACTGCGCGGCATCTAAACCCGCTCCTAGCGCTTCTTGTTCGTCTTGCGGCGGCGGACGATGTACTTGTTCGACGCCTTCTTGGGCGAACGAGTACGACCTTCCTTCTGACCCCAGGGGCTGACCGGGTGGCGACCACCGGAGGTCTTGCCCTCACCACCACCGTGGGGGTGGTCAACCGGGTTCATCGCCACACCGCGAACGGTCGGGCGGACGCCCAGCCAGCGCTTGCGGCCGGCCTTGCCCCAGTTGATGTTGCTCTGCTCGGCGTTGCCGACCTCGCCGACGGTGGCGCGGCAGCGCACGTCGACCAGGCGGATCTCACCGGAGGGCATGCGGAGGTGGGCGTAGGCGCCCTCCTTCGCGAGCAGCTGCACGGAGGCACCGGCGGAGCGGGCGAACTTGGCACCGCCACCGGGACGGAGCTCGATCGCGTGGATCGTGGTACCGACCGGGATGTTGCGGAGGGCCAGGTTGTTGCCCGGCTTGATGTCGGCCCCGGGACCGTTCTCGACGCGGTCACCCTGCTGCAGGTTGCGCGGGGCGAGGATGTAGCGCTTCTCGCCGTCGGCGTAGTGCAGCAGCGCGATGCGCGCGGTGCGGTTGGGGTCGTACTCGATGTGCGCGACCTTCGCCGGCACGCCGTCCTTGTCGTGACGACGGAAGTCGATCACTCGGTAGGCGCGCTTGTGTCCGCCACCCTGGTGGCGAACGGTCACACGACCGGCGTTGTTACGGCCGCCCTTGCTGTGCAGGGGGCGGACCAGCGACTTCTCCGGCGTGGACCGCGTGATCTCGACGAAGTCGGCGACGCTGGAGCCACGGCGGCCCGGCGTAGTCGGCTTGTACTTGCGGATACCCATTGTCTCTCAGTCCTCGGAAGTTTCCGATTATCTGGACGCTCCGACCCGCTTACGCGGTCGGACCGCCGAAGATGTCGATACGGTCGCCCTCAGCGAGGGTCACGATCGCGCGCTTGCTGTCGGCACGCTTGCCGAAGCCCGTGCGGGTCCGCTTGCGCTTGCCCTGGCGGTTGATCGTGTTGACCCCGGTGACCTTGACCGAGAAGACCGACTGCACGGCCTCCTTGATCTGGGTCTTGTTGGCCCGCGGGTCGACGATGAACGTGTACTTGTTCTCGTCGAGGAGCGCGTAGCTCTTCTCGGACACGACCGGCTTGATCAGGACGTCACGGGGGTCCGTGTACGCCTTGCTCGCCGGGGTGACGACGGTGTTCTTGCCCTCGGTGGCGTGGCGGCGCGCCTTGGCGACGCGCGCGGCCTTGGCGGCCTTCGCAGCCTTGGAGGCGATGCTCGGGTGACGCGTAGCCATCAGGCCTCGCTCCCTTCGGTGTCGTTGGCCTTGTTCGGGCCGGACACGAAGGACTCAAGAGCGGCCTGGGTGAAGACCACGTCGTCCGAGACGATCACGTCGTACGTGTTCAGCTGGCCCGGCTCCAGGATGTGGACCTGGGGCAGGTTACGGGCGGAGAGCCACGCGGCCTCGTCGGAGCGCTCGGCGACCAGGAGCAGGTTCTTGCGCTCCGAGATCTTGCCGAACAGGCTCCTGGCGGCCTTGGTGGACGGGTTCTCGCCCTCGATCACGCCGGAGACGACGTGGATGCGGTTGTGGCGGGCCCGGTCGGTGAGGGCGTGGCGCAGGGCCGCGGCCTTCATCTTCTTCGGGGTCCGCTGCGAGTAGTCACGCGGCTGCGGGCCGTGGACGACGCCACCACCGGCGAACTGGGGCGCGCGGGTCGAGCCCTGGCGCGCACGGCCGGTGCCCTTCTGACGGTAAGGCTTCTTACCGCCACCACGAACCTCGCCGCGGGTCTTGGTCTTGTGCGTGCCCTGACGGGCAGCCGCGTTCTGCGCGACGACGACCTGGTGGATCAGCGGGATGCTGACCTTCTCCACGCCGAAGATCTCCGCGGGGAGCTCGACGCTTCCGGTCTTCTCGCCGGCAGGCGAAAGGATGTCAACAGTGCTCATCGGTACCTCAGGCCCCCTTGGCCGCGGTGCGGACCAGGACGAGGCCGCCGTTCGGACCGGGAACCGCGCCCTTGATGAGCAGCAGACCCTTCTCCGCGTCAACGGCGTGGACGGTCAGGTTCTGGGTGGTGACCCGCTCGTTGCCCATGCGACCCGCCATGCGGAGGCCCTTGAACACACGGCCCGGGGTGGCGCAGCCACCGATGGAACCGGGCGAGCGGTGCTTGCGCTGGGTGCCGTGACCGGCGCCGAGGCCACCGAAGTTGTGACGCTTCATGACACCGGCGAAGCCCTTGCCCTTGCTCTTGCCGGTGACGTCGACCTTCACGCCGGCCTCGAACACCTCAGCGGTGATCTCCTGGCCCAGCGTGTACTCGGAGGCGTCCGCGGTGCGGATCTCGACGAGGTGGCGACGGGGGGTGACGTCGGCCTTGGCGAAGTGGCCCTTGAGGGGCTTGTTCACCTTGCGCGGGTCGATCTCGCCGAAGGCGATCTGGACCGACTCGTAGCCGTCGACGTCGTTGGTACGAACCTGGGTCACGACGTTGGGGCCGGCCTTGACGACGGTGACCGGAACAACACGGTTGTTCTCGTCCCACACCTGCGTCATGCCGAGCTTCTCGCCCAGGATGCCCTTGATCTGCTTAGCCATTCTCAGATCACCGCCCTCAGAGCTTGATCTCGATGTCGACACCGGCCGGGAGGTCGAGTCGCATCAGAGAGTCAACGGTCTTGGGGGTGGGGTCGAGAATGTCGATCAGGCGCTTGTGCGTGCGCATCTCGAAGTGCTCGCGCGAGTCCTTGTACTTGTGCGGCGACTTGATGACGCAGTACACGTTCTTCTCAGTGGGCAGCGGCACCGGGCCCGCGACCGACGCACCAGTGCGGGTCACCGTCTCGACGATCTTCTTCGCCGAGGAGTCGATGACCTCGTGGTCGTAGGCCTTGAGCCGGATGCGGATCTTCTGTCCCGCCATGGCTACTCAGTAGTCCTGTCTCTCTAACGCTCTGGAACCCGGTGTTCCCAGTCCCGTCCTCCGACCCACGCGGTCGGGCGTGTCGCGCTTCCGCTGACACAGATGTCCCTTGTTCGAACATTCCCTGCCTGGGAAACACGGCCCTTCCGGAACCGCGGACCGGGGGCGGAGGCCCACCGGGTGCCTGGCCGGTGCCGCGTCACACTTCCCGGAAGATTCCCGTACGTCCGCCCCAGCGCTGCCGTGAGGCAGTTAGAGCGACGAGTACTGTGGGACTCGCTTCCGGTCCCCCCGGCGGGAGGCGTGCAGCATCAACACTCGACCGAGCAACTCGGACAGTCTGCCATATGGGGCAGGGGCTCCGCCAATCGAGCCGGAGAGATTACCCCGAGAGTGACCGAGGTCAAACCAAGGTCCCCGGAGAGGCGCCCGGAGTGGGCGCGCACGCCCACGGAGCGCCCTGTCCGCGCCGACTTCGGGGCGTGGCCTCAGCCCTGTACCGAGGTGCGCTCCACCGGGGTCGCCCAGTGTGCCGTGCCCAGGCACAGGGCGACCGCGGCGGGCAGGAGCAGGACGACTGCCGGGTCCACCGCCTCGTCGAGGAGCCAGGCGCCCAGCACGCCGCCCGTGAACATGGCGCCCACCGACGCGAGACGGCGGCCCTCGTGCCGGGCGCCGGAGCCGATCCGGGTGTCGGCGGTCGGCGGGAGGCCGCTGAGCAGGGCGGTCAGCGTGCGGGTGGAGAGCGTGGTGGGCACGTCCGGGACCGCCACCCTGAGCGCGGTGACGTTGCGCAGGCCCATGGCCGCGGCCACCAGCGCGACCACCGTGAAGTGGCGGCCGGTCAGCGGCTCGTCCGACCCGGTCGGCGGGTGGACGCCGGTGCGCCACGCGACGAGGGCGCCGAGCCCCAGCAGGACGGCCTCGGCGAGCAGCGCGACCACGAACCAGCGGCGTCCCCGCCGGTCCACCCCCGACTCCAGCCGGGAGCCGAGCACCGCGCCGACCGTGAAGCCGGCGATGGAGACACCGGAGGCGGCCGGGGACAGGTCGGCGGCACCGGTGAGCGCGAAGGCGAGGAAGAGCAGGTTCCCCGTCTGGACGGCGGTGAACACCGGGCCCAGGACGAGAAAGCTCACGGCCTCGATCATGCCGGTCGTCAGCGTGAGCACCAGCATCACCGAGGTGAGTACGACACCCGCTCGGGGTTTCATGGCGGGACCCTAAGACCGGTTAATCCGCTGGCCCGCCGTCGCCACGCGCTCCTACGCTGATCAGGCACGCCGGTACGGCGACCGGGCGGCTCGCCGATGGTCCCGTGGGGCGGTGGGGCGGCTGGTCGGAGGTCCCGGACGGCGCTCGGCGGGGGGACATCCATCATGCGTACGCACTATCCGCGGACCCGGCATCTGCCCTGGTCCCCCGGAGCCACTTCGGACGATCTCCGGGTCACGGATCTGTCCGGGCTGCGCGGGCGCGAGGTGGTCGTCACCGAGAAGCTCGACGGCGAGAACACGACGCTGTACGCCGACGGCCTGCACGCCCGGTCGCTCGACTCCGCCCACCATCCCTCACGCACCTGGGTCAAGGCGCTCCAGGCCCGGGTCGGTCCGTACATCCCCGAGGGCTGGCGGGTGTGCGGGGAGAACATGTTCGCCCGGCACTCGCTCGCGTACGAGGACCTGGAGAGCTGGTTCTACGGCTTCTCGGTGTGGGACGCCGAGAGCCGCTGCCTGGACTGGGACGGCACGGTCCGCTTCCTGCACGGGCTCGGTGTCCCGGTGCCGCGTGTGCTGTGGCGGGGCGAGTTCGACGAGCGGGCGCTGCGGGCGCTGCGGCTGGACCTCGGACGGCAGGAGGGGTACGTCGTCCGGGTCGCGGACGGCTTCGGCCCGGCGGAGTTCGGGGCGCGCGTGGCCAAGTGGGTACGGGCCGGGCACGTCCGGACGGACACGCACTGGATGCACGCGGCGGTCGTGGAGAACGGGCTGGGAGCGCGGGCCGCCCTGTGGGACGTGCGCTCGGGTGCCCGTGTCGACGCGGAGGCGCTGGCGGAGGCGGCCGGGCTGCCCGGTGAGGGGGACGCGGGGGCTCTGACGCGGTTCGACGCGGCCGGGTTCACCGGGGACGACCGGCTCGTGGGGTCCCTCGCCGTGCTGCTGCACGCCCGGCACGGGCGGCGGGGGTGGCTCGCGGGCCGCCTCGCCGCGGCCGTGGGCCTGCCGCTCGCGCGGCGCGTGGCGGATCTCGTCGGGCTGCACCCGGCGCTGCACCGGCCCTATCCGGACGAGGACCGGCGGAGCGGTCTGGTGCGGATGTCGTACGCCGCGGATCTCGGGCTGCTGCACGCGGTCGCCCGGGCCACGGCGGAGACGGACGGGGCACGGGAACAGGTGGAGTGGTCCGCGTTGCACGCGGAGGAGATCGGCGACCCGGAATGGGGCGCCCTGGGGGACGCCTTCGGCGACCTGCCCGCCCACGCGGCCGTCCGGTGCCGGGCCGAGGCGCGGGAGGCGTACGCGCGGGGGCGGATCAGCGCGATCGCCGGGGACGGCGGACCCGGCCAAGGTGACGGGAGCGGCGGGAGTGGTTCCGCCTGCCGCTGCCGCACGGTCTCCGAGGAGGCCGTGGCCGCGACCTGGCGGTGGCGTTCGGGGGACTTCCCGCAGCTGGTCCAGCTGGTGGGACCGGCCGGCAGCGGCAAGAGCACGTTCGCGCGGGAGCTGCCGGGCGTGGACGCGTACGTCTCACTGGACGAGCTGCGCGCGGCCCGGGGTTCGCGCGCCGATCAGCGGGCCAACGGGGAGGTGCTGCGCGCCGGGCTCGACCGGCTGGACGCGGCGCTGGCCGCCGGGGGGACCGTGGTGTGGGACGCCACCTCGCTCACCCGGCCGCAGCGCTCGCTCGTGCACGCGGTCGCCCACCGCCGGGACGCCCTGCTCACCCACGCCGTGGTCCTCGTCGACGAGGACGAGCTGGTGCGGCGCAACGCCCGTCGCGAGCACCGGGTTCCGCCGGAGGTGCTCACCGCGCAGATACGCCGGTTCAGCCCGCCGTACCCGGGCGACGCCCATCGCACCTGGTACATCGGGGCGAGTGGGACCGTGGAGGAAGAGGTCTGAGGAGCATGCGTACGAGCGAGGAGATCTACCACCGGGTGCGCTGGGACGCCCGCTTCGACCCGGCCCGCTTCGTGCTGGGCGTGATGCAGCGCGGCGCCGATCCCAAGCGCGTCCCGCTGCCCGCGTTCGTGCCGGGCGGCGAGATCCCGTGGCACCGGGTGCTGTTCGTCGAGGCCGACGGCGAGGTGGTGTGGGACCGGACCACCGGCGTGGACCGTATCGACGCGACGGACGCCGGGCGCGTGCGGGAGGCCCGGCGGCTGCGGGCGCCGTTCTTCACGCCCCGCACGCCTCATGTCTGGGACGACGTGGAGGAGGGCTGGGTGCCCGCGCCACCGGGAGCCCCGGAGGGGCCCGGCGGCTCACCCGCGCCGACCGACGCCGTACGCGTCCTGACCTGGAACACCCTCTGGGACCGGTACGACGCCGACCGCATCGACAGTGCCCGGCGGCGGCCGTTGCTGCTGCGGGCGCTGCGCGAGGCCGACGCGGACGTGATCGCGCTGCAGGAGGTCGAGGCGGAGCTGCTGGCCATGCTGCTGCGGGAGCCCTGGCTCCGGGCGGGCTGGACGCTCGGCACGGACCCCGGTGGCCGTGACGTGGACGAGTGCGGTCTGCTGCTGCTGAGCCGGCTGCCGGTGCGGGAGGCGGCGTATCACGCGCTGGGCCCGCACAAAGGGGTGACCGCCGTGGTCGTGGAGACGGCCACCGGCCCCCTGGCCGTGGCGGCGACCCATCTCAGCAGCGACCACTCCGTGGACGGCGCCGGTCGCCGTACGGCCGAACTCTCCCGTATGGCCGAGGGGTTGGCCGGTCTGGACGCCGAGCTGGTCCTCGTGGGCGACTTCAACGACGGCGGTGACACACCGCAGGTCACCCTCGGGATGCGGGACGCGTGGAGCGAGGCGCACGGCCCCGGGGACATGACGCCGACCTTCGACCCCGGCGCCAATGCCCTCGCCGCGGTCTCCTCCCTGAGCGGCCGGGCCTCCCGGCTGGACCGGGTGCTGCTGCGCTCGGCGGGCGAGGGCCTGCGCGTGCGCCGGGCCGAGCTGTACGGCGACCGGCCCACGGCGGAAGGTCTCCACATCTCCGACCACTACGGCGTACGGGTGGAGCTGGCGCGGGACACGTCCGTATCCGCCGCCGACGTCTGCGACGCCACGCCGACGGCCCGTACGGCGCTGGCGTGGCTGCCGCCCGACGGCCTGTGGCCGCCGTTGCAGGACATCCGCCGGGCTCACGACCCGCAGATCCACCGCTGGCCACCGCACGTCAACGTGCTTTTCGGCTTTGTACCGGAACACGCCTTCGAGGAGGCGGCGGCCGTGCTGGCGTCGGCGCCGACCGCCGCGTTCGACGCCCGGCTGGAGGGCGTGCACTGGTTCGGGCACCGGGACGACGCGACGGTCTGGCTCGACCCGGCGGCGGCCGGCGAGGGGCCGTGGGCCGAGCTGCACCGCACCCTGGTGAGCCGCTTCCCTCGCTGTCACGGCCGCCGTCACGGCTTCACCCCGCACCTCAGCCTGGGCCGCACCACCGACCCGAACGCCCTGGCCGCCGACTGCGCGGCCCGGCTGGCGCCGATGCCGGTCCGTGTCGGCGAACTGGCCCTGCTGTCCCGACGCGGGGACGAGCCGATGCGGGTGCGGGGCCGGCTGAAGCTGGGCACGGGTGAGGTGCGCTGGGAGCGGGAGGAGACCCCGCACCCCGAGCCTCGGGAGGAGATGCCGGGTGCGGACGAGACGGCCGACACCGCCGTGGCCGACCGCCTCGCCCGCCGTATCTCGGCCGCCCTCCCCCACGGCGTCGTCCACGTCGTCGGCTCCCGGCGCATGGGCTGCGCGCTGCCGGGCGCCGACCTGGACCTGGTCGCGACCCTCCCCGGCTCCGTCGAACTCGCCTCGCTGCGAGCGGAGTTGACGGCGGCGCTCCCGGACGCGACCGGGGTGCGGGAGGTGGTCGGCGCCCGGGTGCCAGGGCTGCGGCTGCGGCTCGACGGGACGGACGTCGACCTGGTGGTCGTGGCCACGGGCTCGCTGGACCCCGCAGAGGCGGTGGACCGCCGGGACGAGCTGGGCGAGGCGGCGGCGATCGCGCTGAGCGCGGTGAGCGACGCCGACGCGGTACTCGCCTCGGTGGGCCCCCACCGGGCGGCCTTCGCCCGGCTGGCCACGCAGGTCAAAGCGTGGGCGAAGGCGCGAGGGCTGGACTCGGCACCATTCGGCGGCGTACCGGGTCTGGCCTGGTCGGTCCTGGCGGCCCGCACGGCGCGCGAGGCCGGTGACCTTGACCTGCCGCCGGCTGACCTCCTGCGGCACTTCTTCGCGACGTGGGCGGCGTGGGACTGGCGAGAGCCGGTGGACGGTGGGGCCGAGCGGTCTCCCCTTCCCCTCACCATCACCACTCCCTCGCCCCCGGTCCGCCCCTGCACGGATCAGGTCACGACGGGCATGCGTGACCTGATCACACAGGAGCTGTTCCGGGCCTGGGAGTTGCTGGAGGAGGGCCGCCCCTGGTCGGGCGTCCTCGCCCCTCCCCCACTCCACCGCCGCCACGCCGCCTGGGCGATCGTGACGGTGGGCGGGGGTGCGGACGAGGGCCGGGTGCGGGGCAGGATGCGGGCCCTGATCGCCGACCTCGCCGAAGCGGCCCCCGGGTGCCATGCCTGGCCCCGCCCCTTCGGCACGGCCCCCGCCCGCTTCGCCATCGGCCTGGGGCCGACCCCACCGGCCGCCGAGACGCTGACCGCCGTGGCGGAACGCCGGCTACGTGGTCTGGACGGGGTCACGCTCACCCGGGCCGAGGGGGGCGAGATCCCGACCCTGCACTGACCCGACCCTGTACGGAGGTGGTCAGAGCACGTCGACGTAGTCCGACGCGCTGGTCGCGGCGCCGGTCGTCGAGTTGCCGTAGTACACCCAGCGGAAGGAACCGTCGGTGGAGGCGGTGACCGTCGCCTTGAGGCCGCCGGTGCTGCTGCTGGTGACCTTCTTGACCGTCTGGAAGGTGTCGGCGCCCTTGGCGCGGAACTGGAGGCTGACCGTACGGCCGCCGTAGGCGCCGTACGTCTTGGTGCTCCAGTTCGCCCGGGTCAGCTTGCCCGTGACGGTGATCGTCCTGCCCTTGGCGACCGGCTCCGGCGTGGCGTTGGCGGTCGCCCTGGCCGCGCGCTTGAGCTGGGCGGTCTTGGACCGTGTCTCCAGTTCCCCGGTCTTGAGACCGCCGTCGGCCTTCCACAGCCGCAGCGAGACACCGACCTTCCACGTCGTGGCGTCGCTGTTGGAGTCGACGTGCTCCTGACTCGGATCCGGGTCGATGTAGAGCTCGCCCTCGCAGCGGGCGTGCTTGGAGTCGATCTCGTAGCAGGTGTAGCCGCCCGGCTGGATGAAGTTCTCGCCGGTGTCGGCCGCGGTCGTGATGGTGCCGCGGTAAAGGAAGGGGTACGCGTCGTACCGGGACGGGTCAGCCGTGCTGTACCCGGTCGGCAGGGCGATGTTGAAGGAGATGGGCGGCTCCACCACCTTCGACGTGCCGACCACGATCGGCTTGCCCTTGTTGATGACGATGTCCGACACGGTGATACCGGTGTCCGCCGCGCCGGCCGTCGGCGCGTTCAGCACGGAGAGCGCCAACGCTCCCGCGAGCGTGGCCACCGCGACGGACCGTCTGCCTGTGTGCATGCACACCTCTTCGGAGGAGATGGATTCGGGGAGCGGCACAGTATCAATGGCGTATGCATGCCTCAGCGGGGTGGCGTGACACCCACCGGCGTACGTCACGCTCGCCGTCTTCAGCAGCCGGTTGATATATCCGCGGAAGCGATATATCAATCGGTCTTCCAGGGGGTCCGCATGTCCAGGACGCTTGTCGACATCGACGACGACATGCTGGCCTTCGCGCAGCAGCAGCTCGGCACCAAGACCAAGCGGGACACCATCAATCGGGCGCTGGCCATAGCGGCGGCGATCAGCACCGAGGACCGGGCACGCGCGCTGCGCTGGCTCCAGACGAACGCCGACACGTTCCTCGACTTCGACGTCCTCGAAGCCAGGGAGCGAGACGGGCTGTGACCTACCTGGCCGGCACCTCCGCCGTGTGGCGCCTACTCCGTGGCCAACTCGGCGCTCCGTGGCCCGAGCGAGTGGCGCGTGGCCTTGTGGCCATCTGCCCTCCGGTGGAGTCCGAACTGATGCCCGGACTCCGCGCCGACCGCGACTACGAGCCCTTCTTCACCATGCTCGGCCAGTCCTTCGGCTGGGTGCCCGCAATCGACGACCCATGGCCGAAGATCATCGAGGTACAGCGGGACCTGGTGAAGATCGGCCACCATCGCGGCCCGTCTCCGCTGGACATCCTGATCGCGCTCACCGCCGAGCATCACGGCCTGACCCTGCTCCACGTCGACGACGACTTCGCCGCGATCGCGAAAGTCCGGCCCGATCTCTCCCTCGTCCGCGGACAGCAGCCGGCCCTCTGAGAAGTTCGCGGGGGTCAGCTACCGGACGCGTACGTCACGAACTCCGCCCACGCGTCCCTCGTGAGCGCTAGCTGAGGTCCGGCGAGGTTCTTGGAGTCGCGGACGTGGACGGTGCCGGGGGCTACGGCGATCTCGACGCAGGACTCGCCATTGTTGCCGCCGCTGTAGCTGCTCTTGAACCACACCAGTTCGGAGGCGTCCCCGGCGAGGGCCTTGCGCATCATGTCTCTCCCAGCAGTTGCTCGATGAAGGCCAGCGACTCCCCAGGCGGGAGGGCCTGCGCTCGGATGGTGCCATATTGCAGTTCAAGGACCCGGAGCTGCTTGAGGTCAGTGACAGGGCGCCCGCTGAATACGCCGTCGCAACGTCCCACCGCCGTACCGTCCGCGAACTTCAGCAGCTCGATCCGTCCGTCCAGGCCCGAGTGGACCTCGCGGTGCGTCGGCATCACCTGAAGCGTGACGTTCCTCAACCGACCCACCTCCAGCAGGCGTTCGAGCTGCCGCCGCCACACCATTGTGCCTCCAAGAGGACGCCTCAGCGGCGCCTCTTCCAGCACGAAACTGATCGCGGGCCCGGGGTCACGCTCGAAGACGGATTGCCGAGCCATGCGGGCGGCCACCATTCGGTCCACGTCGTCCTGCGAGTACGGAGGCTGCGCCGCTTCGATCGCCGCCCTGGCATGCTCCGGCGTCTGCAACAACCCGGCGATGATGTTGCACTCGTACCCTGCGATCTCGACCGCCTTGGCCTCCAGCTTGCCCAGCGCCCGCACCTTCTTCGGGTACCGGACCTTCTTCACGTCCTCCCACGTCGCCGTGATGAGCCCGCCCGCGTCCAGCGCCTCGTCGGCCTTGTCCAGATACTCCTGCCGGGGAATCCGTTTCCCGCCCTCGATCTTGTAGACGAGGTCCTCCCCGTACCCGACCGCCCGACCGAAATCGGCGGCGCTCATCCCCACCGCCTCCCGCCGCAGCTTCAGCTGCCTCCCGACCGTGGCGATGACCGCGACGCCCCACTCGTCGTCCGGGTCCACCTCCCAGCCCGGCTCGTCAGCTTCCGTCTTGAGCCGCCCCGCGTCCCCGTCCACCAACATCGCGCACCTCTCCGCCGTACCGTCGTGCCTCAACGCCCCCTACCCGTACGGCCCTTCCGGACAGGCCCGACACGACCGGACAACGTCCGGACAGTCACCGTACGTATCGGCGTAGTCACTTTTCACCGTACGCACGCGTCGCCACGCTGAGTGATGTGAATACGGAAACCGTCGGCCCCCACACCGAGCACCACAGCCCCATCCGCAACTTCAGCGTGCGACTGTCCTCCACACCACGCGGAGCCCGCCTCGCCCGGCTGCTCGCGGCCGAGCAACTGCGCACCTGGGGGCTGCCGTCCGACCCGGCGGAGCACATCGTCGCGGAGCTGGCGGCCAACGCGGCGACGCACGGGCGGGTCCAGGGACGCGATTTCGACGTGACGCTCTACGTCATCGGCGCCACCCTCCGCATCGAGGTCACCGACACCCGCGCCGAACTGCTTCCGTGCACCCGGCGCCCCGCCTTCGACGACGAGTCCGGGCGCGGCCTGCTGCTGGTCGAGGCACTCGCGGAGCGTTGGGGAACCGCGCCGGGGCGCCCCCCACGGAAGACCGTCTGGGCGGAGGTCGGCCTCCGCCCGGCACCGGCACCGGCACCGGCACCGGCACCCAGCAATGCGTGCTTCGGTGGCACGGGCCGTCTTTTCCCAAGAACTCAAGGGTGAAAGAACCCCCACCAAGCCCCACCCCTCCCGCCCGCCGAGCAAGCTCACCCGGGCGGGTGAACATCGCGAACTCGACTGGCGCCGGGACCGGTTGTGCGCCTTACTCTCAGCGCAACACAACCGCAGACATGCGACGGCCCCCGCCGGGACGGCAATCCCAGTGCGAGGGCCTGACCACCGAGGAAGTAGGAGCTTCCCGATGGATACGCAGAACCCTAGCGCGCCCGCGCGCGCCCAGTCCCGGCTTGCCGACAACAAGCACCCGAACCGACGGAGCCACTCCGGCTCCAGCGTCGGCGGTCTGATCCACGACCACACCCGCCACACCACCCGCTTCACGGTGATCGGCAACCACCTCGCGCAGCACCCGGAGCTGTCGCTGCTCGCGATCGGCCTGGCCACGCACATCCAGTCGCTGCCGCCGAGCGCCCGCGTCGACATCAAGAGCCTCGCGGCCCGTTTCACGGAGGGCGCGACCCGTATCGCGGCGGCACTGCGCGAGCTGGAGACCCACGGCTACCTGCGCCGCGAGCGCGTACGCACGCCCGCGGGCCGCATCGTCACCCGCACGATCTCCTGCAACCAGCCCGGTCGCGGCGGCCACACGGAGGCCGGGCCCACACACCGCCCCTCCCGCCCGGGGAAGAAGCCGCCCCGCAAGCCCCTCCCTGCCGTCCCCCAGCCTTCCTGCTCCTCCCCCACCCTCCTCCAGACCGCGACCGACCTCCTCGCCGACCTGCGCCGCACGGACCCCCGCCTCCTCCTCTCGGCCTGCGACACGGCCCACCTGGCTCCGGGTGTCGCCGCCTGGTTGGAGCGGGACCTGGGCCCCACGGCCGTACGCCACGCCCTGACGGCCGACCTCCCACCCGAGGACCTGCGCCGCCCGGCCGCCCTCCTGGCCCACCGCCTCACGACCCAGCTGCCACCCCCGCCCCCGTTCCGGGCGCCCGCGACGCCACCGCCCGTCCGGGTCCGGTACCCCATGACGAACTGCGACGGCTGCGACCGCGGCTTCCGGGGACCGGAGGGCAGCCGTTGCCGCGACTGCGGGCCCGGCCCCACTTCCCACCCCCCGGAGGCCACCTAGCATGAACGTGACGATCCTTGCCCCCGGCCACAGACGACGAGGAGCGAGTGCCATGCCCATCGCCCCGGACGACGCACAGCCCGGCTCCTCCGCCCTATACCGGGCCATGCGGGACTTCGTTCAGTCGATGGACGACACCCTCCCCGGCAAGTTCGAGATCACCAAGGAAGGGATCGTCCACGACATGATGGCGCCCATCGGACCGCACGAACTCACCGTGCTGCGCCTACGGAAGCGTCTGGAAAAGGCAATGCCGGAAGAGATCGTGGCCCATACCGGTGAGCCGGACGTGGAGGGCGAAGCCGAGGGCATCATGCGACGCCCCGACGTGATGGTGATCGCCGAAGCCGACATGGAGGTCGAGGGAACCTTCGATCCCCTCACCATTCACGCCGCCGTCGAGGTTGTCTCCCGCTCCAACCCCGACAACGACTGGGTCACCAAGATGCGCGACTACCCGCTGCTCGGCATCCCCGTGTACGCGCTCTTCGACCCCCGCACCGGCACGGGCGCCGTCCTCACGGACATCCACTCCACCCCGGACGGCCCCCGCTACGCGACCCGCAAGGACTTCGTCTACGGCGAGGACGTCACCATCGCCGACTGGACCATCTCCACGGAGAACCTCCCCCGCTACCCCGACAAGGACTGAGGGCGAGCCCGGTCACCTCCCCGCCGCCAGCCCCTCCCGCAGCGCCTCGTACGCCGGCTTGCGGCCGTACGTCTCGTCCATCGGGGTCGCCGAGCCCTCCCCGTCGAAGACGCCCGGCACCCAGGAGTACTTGTCGGTGAAGCCCCACACCGTGAAGGACTTGCAGCTCCGGGCGCCCAGGCAGGCGTCAAGCAGGCGGCGGTAGTAGCTCGCCTGGGTCGCCTGCTTCGTCTCGTCGACCGGCAGGATCATCCGCACGTCGACCTCGGTGAACGCGGTCTGCATCCCCAGCGCCCCGAAGCGGGCCAGGTTCTCGGCGACCTGCCCCGGGAAGCCGTACTGGATGGCGAGGTGGCCCTGGATACCGAAGCCCTGGACGGGGACGCCCTCGGCGCGCAGCCGCTTCGCCAGTTCGTAGTAGGCGGTGGACTTCGCGTTGACGCCCTCGACGTTGTAGTCGTTCAGGAAGAGCCTGGCCTTCGGGTCGGCCGCGTGGGCCCAGCGGAACGCGTCCGCGATGTAGGAGGGGCCCAGCTCACGCAGCCAGATCGAGTTGCGCAGGCTGCCATCCTCCTCGAAGACCTCGTTCACCACGTCCCACTGCTGGATCTTCCCCTTGTACCGCTTCACCTCTGCGGTGATGTGGTCGCGGAGGATCTTCCGCAGTTCGTCCCGCTTGATCGAGCCGTCCTCCACCCCGCTGGTCAGCCAGGTCGGCAGCTGGCTGTGCCAGACCAGGGTGTGACCGCGGACGACCTGGCCGTGCGCCCGCGCGTAGCGGACCAGGTCGTCGGCCGGCTTCCAGTTGTGGACACCCCGCTCGGGCTCGACCGACTCCCACTTCATGGCGTTCTCGGCGGTGACCGAGTTGTAGTCCCGGCCGGTCGTCCTGCGGTACGTCCGGTCGTCCGCGAGCGCCGTCATGTCCACGGCCGTTCCGATGCGTACGCCGGCCCGGTCGGCCAGCGCCCGCAACGACGGCCCGTGTCCTCCCCCGCCCGCCGACGCCGGCTGCACGGCCACCACCGTGGACAGCAGTGTCCCGGCGGCCAGCGCGAGCGCGGGCAGGCGGAAGCGGTTTTTGTGCCTCATGCGTGGTCCCTTTCTCGGAGCCGGTTCTCGGGCCGGCTGTCTCTTCCGGTCGGGCAGGCCCTGCTCTCAGATCCGCCGGCTCTCCAGCGGCCCCAGATACGTCGGCGTCAGCCCACCCGTGTCGATCACCAGGCGTTGCAGGATCACCGTCGGGTCGACCATCCAGAACTTCAGGCGCCGCACCCCGGGTCCGGCGACCGTGTGCCGGGTCGCCGTCACGTTCACGTTGTCGGAGGTGTTGCGCGCCCACTGCTTGTTCATCAGCCCGTCGTCGGCGCCGGTGACGGCGTGGATGTCGACGACCTGGGGTTCCGCGTCGTCGAAGGACACCGCGTAGCGCAGGCCGCCCGTCGCCAGGGCGGGATTCCGCGGCGAGACGTACGCCCACACCGTCACCTCGCCGCCCCCGCCCGCCGGCACCGACAGCAGGCCGACCTCGTACTCCAGCCGCGGCCCGGACCCGCCCGGCGTCCGCCGCGCCGCCGTCACCGGCCACGGGGTCATGCCCGCCCCCGTACGGCCGATCCGCTCGATCCGCCGCCAGCGCACACGTCCGCCGGGCGACCCCACCGCCCGCGTGTGGTGCTCCGCGTCGATCGCGACATACCCGCCCGCCTCGACGAACCCCCGCAGCGCCCGCGCCTGCCGGGCCGACGGCTTCTCGGCGACCGCCTTCACCGTCACCGAGGCCCCCGCCCCGCTCACCGTCAGCGTCCCCTCCGCGCCACCGGCCGGCACCCGCGCCCAGTCCACCCGCACGGCCACCCGGACCTGCTGGTCGACCCGGCCGCGCGACCGGTCGACGACCAGCCACGGCGCCGACGGCTCGATCCGGTACGAGAAAGGCGTACGGCCCCGGTTGAAGATCTCGACGTACTGCCGGGGCCGCGTCTGGTACGGACTGAACACGGGGAGCACGGCCGCCGCCCCGGACGCGCCGCCCGGCCACCACGCCCCCCGGTCGTCCGCCCCGTCGACGGCGACTCCCAGCTCCGCCGCCTCCGGCACCTCGATCCGCCGCACCTTGGGGAAGATCTCGTCCGGCAGCGCCTGGTGATCCTTCTCCGGCTGCTGCCATCCCGCGTTGGGCCCGTAGCGTTCGACGTCCCCGTACCCGATGTGCGGCTGGGTCTGGAAACCCCGCCACTTACCGCCCGCGATCTCGGTGTTGAAGCGGTCGGCGAGGGCGAAGTCCCTGGCCAGGCCCGCCTCCGCGGCGGCCGCCCGGTCGTTGGTCGCCGCCCGGCCCTGCCGCGCGTACAGCAGGTTGGTGAACTCGTCCTCCCGTAACCCGTACAGGTTCGCCGTCGCCAGCACCGGATAGCCGACCAGCTCGAACCACGCGTCCTGGACACCGGCCGGCAGCTTCCGCCCCACCCGCTCCGCCCGCCGGGCCAGCGCGCGCCACTCCTCGGTGACCCGTTCCAGCTCCCGGTGCCCGAAGAAGAAGGGCGTCTCCTGGTCGTCGTAGACGATCGCCCGCTCGTCCTTCGTCGGGTCCTTCGACGCGTCGAGGGTGATCCGCCGGTTCAGCAGCTCGGGCTTGCGGCGCGCCTGCAACTGCCCGTACGCGCTCAGCACCTCGGCGATCTCGTCGGCGAGCCGCCCGCCGAAGTTCTGCCGGGCGAACCCCCGTTCCCACTCCTCCAGGTTCTCCAGCCCCCAACGCCCTGGATTCCAGGCGTAGTTCAGGAAGAACTCGGTGGGCAGCTCGTTCCCCTTCAGGTCACCGACGTTCGCCACCCACAGGCCGTGGTTGCCGTAGGCGTCGGCCTCGTGGAGCTGCTCCCAGAGGTTGGCGAGGTTCGCCGTGTCGACCCACTTGTAGTTGCGGCCGACGCCCACGTAGTCGAAGTGGTAGTACAACCCGTACCCGCCGGGCCGGGGCTCCCGCGGGTCGGGGTGCTTGCGGATGTTCCCCCAGTTGTCGTCCGTCAGGACGACGGTCACGTCATCGGGCGCGCGCAGGCCCCGGTCCCAGTACCGCTGGACCTCCTTGTAGAGGGTCCACACCTGCGGGGTCTCCTCCGCCGGCCTCCCGGTCACCTCCTCGATGATCCGGCGCTGCGTCTCGATGATCTCCGTCATCAGCTCGATGCCGTCGCCGTCGGGGAGGCTGGTGTCGCCGTTCCCGCGCATACCGAGAGTGACGACGCCCTCGAAGTCCTCGTCGACCATGCGCCGGATACCGTCCCGCCAATAGGCCCTGATGGCCTCGGCGTTACGCCGGTACGACCACTCCCCCGTCCCCCCGTAGGGGTCGCGACCGGGGGTCACGATCGCCCCGGAGGAGTCCCTGACCGCCGGCACGGCATGCCGGTTCCACTCCTCGATCCCCCGCATCATGGGCGCCTCATGAGACGTGCCCATGACAATCCCGTATTCCTTGGCCCGCGCGTGGTTCTCCGGGTCGTCCTCCGCGAAGGCCCGCCCCCACACCGCCGGCCAGACGTAGTTCCCCTTCAGCCGGAGCAGCACCTCGAAGACCTTGGCCCAGAAGCCGGCGTTGAACCCGCCGGGGTACCCGGGCGCCTTGCCGGGCCCGAAGAACGCCGGCGCCCAGGTCCCGAGCGCCGGATTCTCGTCGTTGATGAAGACCCCCCGGTACTTCACCGCCGGCGTGCCCTGGCTGTACCGGCCCGGCAGCACGTACACCTCGTCCCGGCGCACCGGCGGAACGTCGTCCCACCAGTACCAGGGGGAGACCCCGATGCCGTACGACACGTCGTACGCCCCGTAGATCGTGCCGCGCGGATCGCTCCCCGCGACGACGAACGCCCGCTCCACCCCGGGCATCGGCCGCTCCACGACCGTCTGCAACGAGGTCTCCCACTTCCCCCGCACCCCGCCGACGTCGAGCTTCCCCGCCTCCACCAGCCCGTCGATCAGCGGACTGAGCCCGATGGTCCCCACCAGGACCACCTCCCGGCCCATCGAGCCCCCCGGGCGCACCCCCGTCACCCGCTCGATGTCGTCCCGCAGATCCCCCGCGGCCCGTACGACCCCGGGGTGGTCCTCCGGACTCACCACGACCGGCACCCCGACCAGCGGGAACGCGCCGGGGGCCGGGGTGAAGGACAGATAGGCCCCCGCGTCCGTCACCCGCAGCGCCCCGGCGCCGCCGCCGGCCCTGGGACCGTCGCCCGCCGACGCGGCCCCCGGCAGCGCGGGGCCAACGGCAAGCCCCGCGCCCACTCCCAGAACGGTTCTACGGCTGACGTCCGCGGACATGCCACACCCCTCGACCGGTCGTCCCGAAGCCGGGATTTGCTCAGCGACATGACAAATGGTGGAGGGAGTGAAGCGAGGGGACAACGGGTCGCACGCGTCGAATAGTTTCGAAGAGTCCCCGAGTCCCGGTCTCCAGGAACCGACTTCATCGAAAGGGCAAGCGAAAGGGCCCGTACGACCGAAGTCGTACGGGCCCCTTCTGGAGCTCGTGCTGGAGCTACCAGGTCAGATCAACGGACTTACTTGTTGATCTTGGTGACCTGGCCGGCGCCCACGGTCCGGCCACCCTCACGGATGGCGAACTTCAGGCCCTCTTCCATGGCGATGGGCTGGATGAGCTCGACCTTCATCTCGGTGTTGTCGCCCGGCATGACCATCTCCGTGCCCTCGGGGAGGGTCACAACACCGGTCACGTCAGTCGTACGGAAGTAGAACTGCGGACGGTAGTTGTTGAAGAACGGCGTGTGGCGGCCACCCTCGTCCTTGGACAGGATGTAGGCCTGGGCCTCGAACTCGGTGTGCGGGGTGACCGAGCCCGGCTTGATGATGACCTGGCCGCGCTCGACGTCCTCGCGCTTGATGCCACGGAGGAGCAGACCGACGTTCTCACCGGCCTGGCCCTCGTCGAGCAGCTTGCGGAACATCTCGATACCGGTGACCGTGGTGGTGGTCTTCTCGGTCTTGATGCCGATGATGTCGACGGTCTCGTTGACCTTGAGGACACCACGCTCGATACGGCCGGTGACGACCGTACCGCGACCGGTGATGGTGAAGACGTCCTCGATCGGCATCAGGAACGGCTTGTCGACGTCGCGCTCCGGCTCCGGGATGGCGGAGTCGACGGCGTCCATCAGGTCCAGGACCGACTGGCCCCACTCCTTGTCGCCCTCGAGCGCCTTGAGCGCCGAGACCTTGACGACCGGCAGGTCGTCGCCCGGGAACTCGTACTCGGAGAGGAGCTCACGGACCTCGAGCTCGACGAGCTCCAGGATCTCCTCGTCGTCCACCATGTCGGCCTTGTTCAGGGCGACGACGATGTACGGAACGCCGACCTGGCGGGCCAGGAGCACGTGCTCCTTGGTCTGCGGCATCGGGCCGTCGGTGGCGGCGACCACGAGGATGGCGCCGTCCATCTGGGCAGCACCGGTGATCATGTTCTTGATGTAGTCGGCGTGACCCGGGCAGTCGACGTGCGCGTAGTGACGCGACTCCGTCTGGTACTCGACGTGCGCGATGGAGATGGTGATACCGCGCTGACGCTCCTCAGGAGCCTTGTCGATCTGGTCGAAGGCCGAGGCCTCGTTCAGGTCCGGGTACTTGTCGTGCAGCACCTTGGTAATGGCGGCCGTGAGGGTCGTCTTACCGTGGTCGATGTGACCGATGGTGCCGATGTTGACGTGGGGCTTAGTCCGCTCGAACTTCGCCTTCGCCACGGGGTCCTCCTGTGGAGTGGTTCTGAACGCCTTGCTTCATCGGCGCCAGGTGATCTTTGCTGGAAAGCCCGGGCCCCGGGGTCAAACATCCGCGTTCGCGGGGGTTTGACCCCGTAAGGCTCCGGAGTCAAGCCTAAGGGCTGGAACTCGGCTGAGTTACTCGCCCTTGGCCTTCGCGATGATCTCCTCGGCGACGTTCCGCGGAACCTCGGCGTAGGAGTCGAACTGCATGGAGTAGCTGGCGCGGCCGGACGTCTTGCTGCGCAGGTCGCCGACGTAGCCGAACATCTCCGAGAGGGGCACGAGGCCCTTCACGACACGGGCACCGGCCCGCTCCTCCATGGCCTGGATCTGACCACGGCGGGAGTTGATGTCGCCGATGACCTCACCCATGTAGTCCTCGGGCGTGGTGACCTCGACGGCCATCATGGGCTCGAGCAGCACGGGGCTGGCCTTGCGAGCGGCCTCCTTGAAGGCCTGCGAACCGGCGATCTTGAACGCCAGCTCGGAGGAGTCGACCTCGTGGTAGGCACCGTCGAGAAGCGTGACGCGGACGCCCGTCATCTCGTACCCGGCGAGGATGCCGAACTGCATGGCCTCCTGCGCACCGGCGTCCACCGAAGGGATGTACTCCTTCGGGATGCGGCCACCGGTCACCTTGTTCACGAACTCGTACGACGCGTCGCCGCCCTCGATCGGCTCGATCGCGATCTGCACCTTGGCGAACTGGCCGGTACCACCAGTCTGCTTCTTGTGCGTGTAGTCGACGCGCTCGACGGCCTTGCGGATCGTCTCGCGGTAGGCGACCTGCGGCTTGCCGACGTTGGCCTCGACCTTGAACTCACGGCGCATACGGTCGACCAGCACCTCGAGGTGCAGCTCGCCCATGCCGCCGATGATGGTCTGGCCGGTCTCCTCGTCGGAGTGGACCTGGAAGGAGGGGTCCTCCTCGGCCAGGCGCTGGATCGCGACGCCGAGCTTCTCCTGGTCGCCCTTCGACTTGGGCTCGATGGCGACCTGGATGACCGGGGCCGGGAAGTCCATGGACTCCAGGATCACCGGCTGCTTGTCGTCGGCCAGCGTCTCACCGGTGGTGGTCTGCTTCAGGCCCATGACGGCGACGATGTCGCCGGCGCCCACCGAGTCGATCTCCTCACGCTTGTTCGCGTGCATGCGGTAGATCTTGCCGATGCGCTCCTTCTTGCCCTTGACGGAGTTCAGCACGGCGGTGCCGGACTCCAGGCGACCGGAGTAGATCCGGACGAAGGTGAGCTTGCCGAGGTGCGGGTCGCTCATGATCTTGAACGCCAGCGCGGACAGCGGCTCGTCGTCGGACGGCTTGCGCTTGATGACCTCTTCCGGGTCGTTGACGGCGTGGCCCTCGATGGCCTCGACGTCAAGCGGCGTCGGGAGGTAGCGCACGACCGCGTCGAGCAGGGGCTGGACGCCCTTGTTCTTGAACGCGGTGCCGCAGAACACCGGGGTCACCGTGGTGCCGGTGCCCTTGCCGGAGGCGATGGTGATGCGACGGATCGCCGCGTAGAGCTGCTCCTCGGTGGGCTCCTCGCCCTCCAGGTACAGCTCCATCAGCTCTTCGTCGTTCTCGGCGACGGCCTCGAGCAGCTTGCCGCGCCACTCCTCGGCGGCCTCGGTGTGCGTGGCCGGGATGTCGACGACGTCGTACATCTCGCCCTTGGCGGCCTCGGCGGACCACACGAGCGCCTTCATGCGGACCAGGTCCACGACGCCCTTGAAGTCGGCCTCAGCGCCGATGGGGAGCTGCATGACGAGCGGCTGGGCGCCCAGGCGGTCCGAGATCATGTCCACGCAGCGGTGGAACTCGGCGCCGGTACGGTCCAGCTTGTTGACGAAGCAGATGCGGGGCACGCCGTAACGGTCGGCCTGACGCCACACCGTCTCGGACTGCGGCTCCACGCCGGCAACGCCGTCGAACACCGTCACGGCGCCGTCGAGGACGCGGAGCGAACGCTCCACCTCGACGGTGAAGTCGACGTGACCCGGGGTGTCGATGATGTTGATGGTGTGGTCGACACCCTCAAGCGGCCAGTGACAGGTGGTGGCAGCAGAGGTGATCGTGATGCCACGCTCCTGCTCCTGCTCCATCCAGTCCATGGTGGCGGCGCCGTCGTGGACCTCACCGATCTTGTAGCTGACGCCGGTGTAGAAGAGGATCCGCTCGGTGGTGGTCGTCTTGCCCGCGTCGATGTGGGCCATGATCCCGATGTTGCGGACCCTGGCCAGGTCAAGTGAAGTGGTAGCCATAAGGCTTCGGTCTTCTCTCGGTCTCGATGGGGTCTGCGACTACCAGCGGTAGTGCGCGAAGGCCTTGTTGGACTCGGCCATCTTGTGGGTGTCCTCGCGCTTCTTCACAGCGGCACCGAGGCCGTTGGACGCGTCGAGAAGCTCGTTGAGCAGACGCTCGGTCATCGTCTTCTCGCGACGGGCGCGGGAGTAACCGACGAGCCAGCGCAGCGCGAGCGTGTTGGCACGACCGGGCTTGACCTCGATCGGAACCTGGTACGTCGCACCACCGACACGGCGGGACTTGACCTCGAGGGTCGGCTTGATGTTCTCCAGAGCGCGCTTCAGCGTGATGATCGGGTCGTTGCCCGTCTTCTCACGCAGGCCCTCCATGGCGCCGTAGACGATGCGCTCGGCGGTGGAGCGCTTGCCGTTCAGCAGCACCTTGTTGATGAGCGACGTGACAAGAGGAGAACCGTAGACCGGGTCGATGATGACCGGGCGCTTCGGGGCGGGGCCCTTACGAGGCATTCTTACTTCTCCTTCTTGGCGCCGTAGCGGCTGCGGGCCTGCTTGCGGTTCTTGACACCCTGGGTGTCGAGCGAGCCGCGGATGATCTTGTAGCGAACACCCGGCAGGTCCTTCACACGGCCACCACGCACGAGCACGATGGAGTGCTCCTGCAGGTTGTGTCCCTCACCCGGAATGTAAGCGGTGACCTCGATCCCGCTGGTCAGACGCACACGCGCGACCTTACGCAGGGCCGAGTTCGGCTTCTTCGGGGTGGTCGTGAACACACGCGTGCAGACGCCGCGACGCTGAGGGGAACCCTCGAGTGCGGGCGTCTTGTTCTTCTCGACCTTGTCCTGCCGGCCCTTGCGGACCAGCTGCTGGATCGTAGGCACTACTTCTCCGGTTTCTGTGTGCCGAATGGTGAAGCTAACCCGGAACATCTCCGACCCACGCGGTCGGGTGTGTCGAATACTGCGGGTCCCGCCGCAAGGCAGAAGAGCGCAGATTACGGCGGCCGCTTACGGCTCCCACCTGTGCGGTTCAAGGCACGCACGAGAGCCAGGGCACACCCCAGGCACAAGGTCTGAGCGTACCTATCGCATTCGCTACGGTCAAAACAAATGGGTAGCCACCGCGCTGTGCCCGGCCGGGGGCGCCTCGCCGCCGGCGGGGCGAGAGGGCTGCCGGGTGCGTGCGAGACGTCCGTGGCCGGTCGCGCAGTTCCCCGCGCCCCTGGGGTCTCCCGGGCTCACACCATGGCAAACGGCCCGGCCGTCCTCACACTCCGCTTTCCGAGGCCACTCCGGCGATGATCATGATGGCGAGGAAGAAGGCCCAGCCGGCGACCGAGAGCCAGCCGAGGATGATGCCCGCCAGGGCGAAGCCCTCGCCGCCCTCGCCGGTGCGCTTGATCTCGGAACGGGCGGTGTGGCCGAGGATGACGGCCGGGATGCCGGTGAGGCCCATGGTCATGGTGGTGAGCACACCGCAGACCATCGCGCCGACGGCCTTGCCGTTGGTGGGCGGGGGCAGAACCGGGGCCGGCATGAACGTTCTCGGGACCATGGGGGGCGCGACGGGCATGGCGGCCGGCTGCATGGCCGAGGGCCCCTGGGGCAGGTCGGCGACCAGGAGAGCCAACTCGCCCACCGTGCGCGCCGTGTAGGCCCGCTCGATGCGCTTCTCATACTCGTCCTGCTGGAGGCGGCCCTCACTGAATCCGGCACGCAGGACATCCACGGCACGCTCACGATCGGCATGGGCGGCGAGCAGCGACGGACTACTGCCCTGCGCCTGCCACGGCATCGGCTGCCACGACGGGTTCGACACGAGAAACACTCCCCCGGACTGGTTGTGCCTCCAATGATGCTCCAACGCACGCCCCCCGGCACAGGTTCCCGGGCGCCGGTTGTGTTTCGTTTCCGCTACCGGTGTCCCGGTTCGGCGACTGCCCGTGTCCCGATTCGGCGAGCCGACCGGACGATCGGCTTCCGCGACGACGACGTGATCGGGGGCGTATGTCGGCCAGCGGCCGGTTGCCGCCGGTTTCCCGCCCGGCCGCCTCAAGTACGTTGAGTGGTTGCGGAATCGACGACGTCGCTACAGGTGAACGCGGGGGCGAGGGCATGACCGGGGGGCGTACGCGCGCATGGGACGACGACGGGTTCGACGACCGCGTGCCCTTCCTCGCCCGGCTGGAGAAGGAGGATCGCGCGGCCCTGCTGGCCGTGGGCCGGCCCCTGCGCTACCGGGAGCGCGCCGTGATCATGCACCAGGACGAGCCGTCCACCCATGTGCTGCTGCTCCTGCACGGCTGGACCAAGGTGACGGCCATCGCCGCCAACGGCTACGAGGCGCTGCTCGCCCTGCGCGGCCCCGGAGACATCCTCGGTGAGGGCGCCGCGCTCAGCGGGCACCACCGCTCGGCCACGGTGACGGCACTGGAGCCGGTCGAGGCGGTCGTCATCGACCAGGCCCGCTTCACCGCGTTCCTCTCGGGCAGCCCCCAGGTGTCCCTGCAACTGCTGGGTCTGGCCACCGACCGGCAGCGGGCGACCGACCGCCGCCGGCTGGAGTGGGCGGCGCTCACCGTACGGGAACGGCTCGCCGTCCTGCTGCTGGAACTCGTCCGCACCCACGGCAACCGCACCGACGAGGGCATCGAACTCACCCTCGGGCTCAGCCAGCAGGAGTTCGCCGGCTCGGTGGGCTCCTCCCGGGAGGCGGTCGCGCGCCTGCTCAAGGAACTGCGCGCCAAGCAGGTCGTCATCACCAGACGCCGCCGCATCGTCGTGCTCCGCCCCGACGTCCTGCGCCGCATCGTCGGCGAGGGCGCCTCCTGACCCGGTCCCCTCCCGGAAGGACCACGTGCCGCTCTGTGCACATGGTCACAGTCCGTCCGTGTCATCGGTCCTCGGCCCGGCGCCGTCCGCACGCCATCGTGCTTCGTGCCCGCCGAAAGGGACCGACTCGCGAGAGGCAGACAGGGACAGATGGCCGACCCCGTATACCGCACGCTCCTGCTCTTCGACATCGAACAGTTCGGCAGCCGCGACGACGTGGAACAGGCGTTCCTGCGCCGGGTCCTGTACGACGTCGTCGACGCCACGCTCACCGCAGCCGACGTCGACGAGACGGCCTCGCTGCGCGCCGACCGCGGCGACTCGGTGATGGAGCTCATCGACACCCGGGTCTCCGTACCCGCGTTGGTGAAGACCCTCCTCACCGAGACGCCCGCACTCCTGCACAGCAAGAACCGCCTGCTCGCGAGCAGCGCGCGGATGCGCCTGCGGATCGTGCTCTCCTCCGGCTACGTCGCCGTGGACGAACTCGACGGCTGGGTCGGCTCCGACCTCAACCACGCCGTACGGCTGCTCGATGCCGACCCCCTGCGCGACGCCCTCAAGCAGTCCGACGCCGGCAGCGTCCTGTGCGTGTCGGACGGCGTCTACCAAGGCGTCGTGCGCCACGGCCCCCTGGGTGTGCGCCCGGACGACTTCCACCGCGTCACCGTCGACACGAAGGAGGGGCCGACGGTCGCCTGGCTGCACGGCGGACCGGCCGCGGGGACGGCGGCGACTCCCACCGCGCAGGCCCCGTCGGCCGCCGCGACGCCTCCCGCCTCCCCCGCCAACCACACCCAGGTCGGCGGCGACCAGTACGGAGTGACCGGCGGCACCGTCCACGGCAGCCTGCACTTCGGCATGCCCGACGGGGGTGAGAGGCGTTGACCCAGGAGGCGGCGGCCGTGACCGCCGGCCCGGCGAAGGCCGTCGAACAGCCGAAGGACGAGAACGAGGGGCAGGAGGAGTCGCCCCAGGCCCCCGAACAGCGCCAGAAGGCCTGGGACGCACGCCAGGACCTGGTCAGACACACGGCCCGCGCGTTCGCCTCCACGCTGATCGACGGGGATCAGTTCGGGCAGACGGGGGGCCGGCACTACGGCGACACGATCTTCAACTTCGGGGGCGTCGGCGCGGCGCCCCGCGGCGGGTCCTCCGGGCCGGTCCCCCCGAAGGAGATCGCCGAGCTGGCAGCCGTCTTCCGGGGTGGAGCCCACTTCGACCAGGCGCTCACCCGCCTGCGCGCCGACCGGATCGTGATCCTGAGCGGCGGGCAGGCGACAGGACGCCGGTCGGCCGCGATGATGTTGCTGTCCCGGCTGGGTGTCGAGCAACTGCGCGAGCTGGAACCGCCCGGCTCACCTCCCGCACTGCGCGACGAGCTGGACCGGCCCGTCGGGTACCTCCTCTGCGACTGGACCACCCGCCGCCGCCATCCGCTGCGGACCCCGCACCTCTCGGGGTTGCGCGAGCAGTTGGAGCGCGTCGGCGGCCACCTGGTCATCACCGTCGAGTCATCCGCACTGCCGACGGACGTCCCCTATGTGCGCTGGGAGCCGCCACCGACCTGCGACGTGCTGCACTCCCACGTCACCCACGCTGTCGGGGAGGCGCCCTGGACGGAGCTGAGCGGGCTGCCGTACGTCAAGGAGTTCCTCGCACGCGAGCATCCACCGCACGAGACCGCCCAGTTCGCGAAGCGCCTGGTGGCCCTTCACCGGGGAGAGATCGACGAGCGGACCCTCGCCGCCCACGGTGAGGCCGCCGCGGAGGCCCAGATCGAACGGTGGCTCACGGGCGAGACACCGAACCTGCTCGACAAGGCGTTCCTCGTCTCACTCGCCGTCTTCGACGGCGCTCCCTACGCGGTGGCCGCGGAGCTGGGAGACAGGCTCTTCAAGCTCCTCCACCGGACCGAGAACCCGGACGAGCCACCGCGCATCCCGGTGTTCGGCAGCTCCCGCGCCGAACGGCTGCGACTCGCCCGTGCCGAGGGCCAGTGGGAGACCGAGCCGGGTGAGTCGGTCCTGGTCGGCCACTTCGTCGCACGCTTCCAGGACGAGCGGATCCCCCGACTGCTCCTGCGTGAACTGTGGAACCTCCATCCCTCGGCGCGCCCCTCCCTCGTGAGCTGGATCAAGCAGCTCGCCAAGGACGGACGCCCCCTCGTGCGGACCCGGGCGGCCGGTGCCGCCGCTCTGCTCGCGCACGCCGAACCGGCCTCCGCGATGGCGCACCTCGTCGAGCCCTGGGCCGACTCCGGCAGCCGCACCGCCTGGCTGACCGCCGCGAACGCCCTGACCCTGGCCGTGCTCCTGGAGGTTCCTCAGGTCCCGGCGATCCTGCACCACTGGTGCACGGGCGAACTCAAGAGTCGGCGCTGGACGGCCATCAGGGCCTACGGCCTGCTGGGCCCGGCCCACCACGAGGCCACCCTGCGCGCCCTGCTCGACGCCGTCCGCCGGCCCCTCAAAGGCGACGGCGACGACGAGGAGGAGGACGCCGGGCAACTCGCCGACGCCCTGGAGCTGCTCCTCCTCACGGTCAAGGGGCCGGTGCTCGCCACTCTGGCCGCGTACCTGCCGCCCCACCCCGACCGTGCCGTCCGTGACCGTGCGCTGCGCGCCTTCGTCCAGGCCTGCGAGCGGTACGAGGAGGACGGCGACCGCCCGATCGTCCTCGACTGGTACGCCCAGGCGGTGGAGGACCGGGACGAGGCGGACGCCCGTTGTCTGACCGCCTTCTGGGAGACCGCCCTCGGCGACCACGAGCTGACCGTCCAGGCCCTGCAAGCACTGCGCAGCTGGGTCCTCACCGCCGGCCGGGACCGGAGGTCCGAGGTCACCCTCGCCTCCCTGCTGCCCGCGCTCACGGGCACCCCGGCCAACCGGCAGCGCGTCACCCATCTCCTGCGCACCCTGCGCGACTCGGACGAGGACACCACCGGAGTGGCCGCACGGCTGCTCACGACCGTCGCCTGAACCTGGCCCTGGCATACGGAGCTGCTCATGTCAGAAACGCACCCCCAGCCCGACGCACCCGACTGGCTCGACGAAGACGCCCCTCTCCCCGCCTCTCGCCCCGACCCCGTCATCAGCGTCCGGCAACTGCCCCGCCTCCGTCTCGGCGGCCGGCGGTTCACCGGGCGGATCGACAGCGCCCTGGTCTTCGTGACCCGCAAGGGCTCGCACGAGACCTACCTGCCCCCGGCCCGGCCCACGACCGTCCGCCGCTATGTCGCCCTGTACGAGGTGAACACCGACCCGCACTTCTTCCAGCTGCGGGAACAACTGCCCAGCGAGGTCGACAGCTTCGAGTTCGACCTCGCCGCCGACATCACCTGGCGGGTCACCGACCCCGCCCGCTTCGTCGCCAGCCAGGAACGCGACGTACCGGGACTCCTGACGCGGGAACTCGTCCCGCTGATGCGCGCGGCGAGCCGTGACCACGCCATCGGCGACAGCGCCCGTGCCGAGCGGGCGGTACAGCGGGCGCTGGACGACGCCGCGCCGATCGGCGCCGGCCAGGGACTGCGCGCCACCGTCACCGTCCGCCTGCGGCGCGACGCCACCGAACGCACGCACCAGGAACGGCTGCGCGTCGCGCGCCATGAGGCCGAGGCGGCGCCGCCCGAGCACGCGGTCATGGTCCACCGGCTGCGACACGAGGCCCGCATCAGGTCCGAGCGGATCAAGTTCTACGAGGACTGCCTGGCCAGAGGCGACACCGCCGCGCTGGCCCTGCATCTGACCGAGCACCCCGAGGACACCCAGCTCGTCCTGAAGCAGCTCGGTGAGCAGCGCAAGGAGCTGTTCGAGACCCAGCGCCATCTGATCGGCCGCGTGCTCGACAAGGACGGCCTGGAGAGCTACCAGATGGAGGAGCCCCGCCGGCTCACGGCCCGGTGGATGACGACCGTGCTCAAGTCCGGCGCCGCTCCCCAGGACGAGATCCCCGAGGCCCCGGCATGAACGCCGTACCCGCCCGGACGCCCACACCCGAGGTGCAGGCCGGCCTGCAGCTGCTCGGCGACCTCCGGGCGGAGATCGCACGCGCCGACACCAAGGCCTCCGTCCTGGTCGGAGCCCTCGGCATCACGGCCGGGCTGCTCGGCGGACACGGCCGGGGCCCGGCCGCGCTCTCCCCGACCGCCGCCGTCCTGTGGTGGATGGGCGCGGCCTCCCTCTTCACCGCGATGTTCGCCCTGCTCCTCGCCGTCCTCCCCCGCTACCGCCGAAGCAGCTGGGAGCCCGGCCGGCCCCTCACCTACTTCGGGGACGTCCGGCGCGCGGCCCGTTCCGGCGGGCTCGTCGCGGCCGTGGCGGAGACCGGACGCGACCCCGCCGCCGGCCTCTGTTCCGCGCTGGCGGAGACCAGCCGCATCGTGGCCCGCAAACACCTCTGGATCCGCACCGGTCTGGTCGCCTTCGGCTGCGCGGCCCTCCTGCTGCCCGTCTCCGCCCTCATGGCCTGAGCAGACATCTCCGAGCCCGGGGCCCGCACCGGCATCCACCGGACACGCCTGCCGGATCCACCCGCCGGACCCACCCGCGTACCCGACCCGACAAGGAGCGCCATGTCCGCCCCGCACGGCTCCGAGAGCCGCAGGAAACCTCCCGACCCGGACCCCGCCCACGACCCCGGCGCCGACCTGAGGCCCCCGGCGGGCCGTATCCACATATCGGCCCGGCACCGGGGCGTCGACGCCACCGCGCTCGGAACGCTGGCCGTCCAGCTGCCGCACCTGCTGACCGGCCTGGCCGTGGTCTTCGCGGTGTCGTACGTCGTCGACGCCCTGCTCGGCCCTCCCTGGTGGATCCCGGTCGGCTGCTGGACGGCGAGCGGCGCGCTGGCCTTCCACCGGCCCTGCGAACGCCTCCTCGCCCGCCGGCTGTACCGGCTGCGCCATCCCACGCCGGAGGAGGAACGAAGGCTGGCCTCGGTCTGGCGGAAGGTCACCGCCCGGGCCGGTGTGGACCCGGACGCGTACCAGCTGTGGGTCCAGGACGGCGACGACGTCAACGCCATGGCGGCCGCTGGGCACATCGTGGGCGTCACCAGCCACTCCCTCGGAACCCTGACGCCGGCCCAGCTCGCCGGGGTGCTCGCGCACGAGCTGGGCCACCACGTGGGAGGGCACGCCTGGGCCTCGCTGCTGGCCTTCTGGTACACCCTGCCGGCCAAGCTCGCCTGGCGCCTGCTCCGATGGCTGGCCGCACATGTCGACCGCCTGTCCGTGGGCACCGCCGCCGTGGTGACCGGCGTGCTGGGCGCCGCCCTGTTCGCCCTGGCGACCGCCACCTACGGCCTGGTCCTCCTCCCCCTGGCCACGCCCTGCCTGGTCGCCGCGCTGTCCCGCCGCTCGGAACTCCGTGCCGACGAACACGCGGCCGGACTCGGCTTCGCCCCGCAGCTGATGGCCGTGCTGCGCCAGGACCTCGCCAACGAGCAGGCGACCCGGGTGGGCGCCGCGGCCATGGGCGTCCGCGTCGAGGCGGAGGGAGTACTCGCCCGGCTCCTCGCCTCGCACCCCGACGTCCACACCCGGATCCACCGCCTGCAGAGCCACCTGGACCGCGGGCGCTGACCCGCCCGCCCCGGCCGGCGAACCGGCGGACCAACCGGCGGGCGCACCGCCCCGGACAACGCCGAGGGGCGCCCACCCCGCACGAAGCGGAGTGGGCGCCCCTCGGTGGACGTACGCCTTACTGGTTGTACGGACCGTAGTCGTAGTCCTCCAGCGGAACGGCCTGGCCGGAGCCCGTGCCGAACGGCGAGTAGTCGATGTCGTCGTAGCCGACGGCCGAGTACATCGCGGCCTTGGCCTCCTCGGTCGGCTCGACCCGGATGTTGCGGTAGCGGGACAGACCCGTACCGGCCGGGATGAGCTTACCGATGATGACGTTCTCCTTGAGGCCGATCAGCGAGTCGGACTTGGCGTTGATCGCCGCGTCCGTGAGGACTCGCGTCGTCTCCTGGAAGGACGCCGCCGACAGCCAGGACTCCGTGGCCAGCGAGGCCTTGGTGATACCCATGAGCTGCGGACGACCGGAGGCCGGGTGACCGCCCTCCTGGACCACACGACGGTTCTCCTGCTCGAAGCGGGAGCGCTCGACCAGCTCGCCGGGCAGCAGCTCGGCGTCGCCGGACTCGATGATCGTCACGCGGCGGAGCATCTGCCGGATGATGATCTCGATGTGCTTGTCGTGGATCGACACACCCTGCGAGTTGTACACCTTCTGGACCTCGCCGACCAGGTGGACCTGGACGGCACGCTGACCCAGGATGCGCAGCACGTCGTGCGGGTTGGTGGCACCCACGGTGAGCTTCTGGCCCACCTCGACGTGCTCGCCCTCGCCGACCAGGAGTCGGGCGCGCTTCGAGATCGGGTAGGCCGTCTCGTCGCTGCCGTCGTCCGGCGTGATGACGATCTTCTTGGTCTTCTCGGTCTCCTCGATGCGGACGCGACCGGCCGCCTCGGAGATCGGGGCGACACCCTTCGGGGTACGGGCCTCGAAGAGCTCGACGACACGCGGCAGACCCTGGGTGATGTCGTCACCGGCCACACCACCGGTGTGGAAGGTACGCATCGTCAGCTGGGTACCGGGCTCACCGATGGACTGGGCGGCGATGATGCCGACCGCCTCACCGATGTCGACCAGCTTGCCGGTGGCCAGGGAGCGGCCGTAGCACATGGCACACGTACCGACCTTGGACTCACAGGTCAGGATCGAGCGGGTCTTGACCTCCTCGACACCGTGGTGCACGAGCTGGTCGATGAGCACGTCGCCGAGGTCCACGTTGGCCGGCGCGATCACCTTGCCGTCGATGACGACGTCCTCGGCGAGCATGCGGGCGTAGACGCTGGTCTCGACGTCGTCGGCCTTGCGCAGGACGCCGGTCTCGTCCTTCGAGGCGATCCGCAGCTTCAGACCGCGCTCGGTGCCGCAGTCCTCCTCGCGGATGATGACGTCCTGCGAGACGTCCACCAGACGACGGGTCAGGTAACCCGAGTCGGCGGTACGCAGGGCGGTGTCCGCCAGACCCTTACGGGCACCGTGCGTGGAGATGAAGTACTCCAGCACGGACAGGCCCTCACGGAACGAGGCCTTGATGGGACGCGGGATCGTCTCGTTCTTCGCGTTCGACACCAGACCACGCATACCGGCGATCTGACGCATCTGCATCATGTTGCCTCGTGCACCCGAGTTCACCATCATGAAGATCGGGTTGGTCTTCGGGAAGTTGTCGTTCATCGCCTCGGCGACCTCGTTGGTCGCCTTGGTCCAGATCGCGATGAGCTCCTGCGTGCGCTCGTCCTTGGTGATCAGACCGCGCTCGTACTGCTTCTGGACCTTCTCGTCCTGCGCCTCGTACCCGCGGACGATCTCCTTCTTCGCCTCGGGGACGACGACGTCGGAGATGGCCACGGTGACACCGGAACGGGTCGCCCAGTAGAAGCCGGCCGCCTTCAGGTTGTCGAGCGTCGCCGCCACGATGACCTTGGGGTAGCGCTCGGCGAGGTCGTTGACGATCTCGGAGAGCTGCTTCTTGCCGACCTCGTAGTCGACGAACGGGTAGTCCTCGGGCAGCAGCTCGTTGAAGAGCGCGCGGCCCAGCGTGGTCCTCAGGGTGAAGGTGTCACCCTGCTGCCACTCCGGCTCGCCCTCCTCGCGCGCCGGCGGGGTCCAGCCGCGCGGCGGGATGGTGCCCACCGGGAAGCGGATGTCCACGCGCGACTGCAGCGAGAGCTCGCCGGCGTCGAACGCCATGATCGCCTCGGCCACGGAGGAGAAGGAGCGGTCCTCGCCCTTCACGTTCCGCATCTCGCCGTCGGTGGTGAGGAAGAACAGACCGAGGACCATGTCCTGGGTCGGCATCGTCACCGGACGGCCGTCGGCCGGCTTGAGGATGTTGTTCGAGGACAGCATCAGGATGCGGGCCTCGGCCTGCGCCTCCGCGGACAGCGGCAGGTGCACGGCCATCTGGTCACCGTCGAAGTCCGCGTTGAACGCGGTGCAGACGAGCGGGTGGATCTGGATGGCCTTGCCCTCGACCAGCTGCGGCTCGAAGGCCTGGATGCCGAGGCGGTGCAGGGTGGGAGCACGGTTCAGCAGAACCGGGTGCTCGGCGATGACCTCTTCGAGGACGTCGTACACGACCGTGCGGCCGCGCTCCACCATGCGCTTGGCGCTCTTGATGTTCTGCGCGTGGTTCAGGTCGACCAGGCGCTTCATCACGAACGGCTTGAACAGCTCCAGCGCCATCGCCTTCGGCAGACCGCACTGGTGCAGCTTCAGCTGCGGACCGACGACGATCACGGAACGCGCGGAGTAGTCCACACGCTTGCCGAGCAGGTTCTGGCGGAAACGGCCCTGCTTGCCCTTCAGCATGTCGCTGAGGGACTTCAGCGGGCGGTTACCGGGACCGGTCACCGGGCGGCCGCGACGACCGTTGTCGAAGAGGGCGTCAACGGCCTCCTGAAGCATGCGCTTCTCGTTGTTGACGATGATCTCCGGAGCACCCAGGTCGAGCAGGCGCTTCAGACGGTTGTTGCGGTTGATCACACGGCGGTACAGGTCGTTCAGGTCGGAGGTCGCGAAGCGGCCACCGTCCAGCTGCACCATCGGACGCAGGTCCGGCGGGATGACCGGGACGCAGTCGAGCACCATGCCCTTGGGGCTGTTGCTGGTCTGCAGGAACGCGGAGACGACCTTGAGGCGCTTGAGCGCACGGGTCTTCTTCTGGCCCTTGCCGGTGCGGATGATCTCGCGGAGGCGCTCGGCCTCCTCGTCCAGGTCGAAGGACTCCAGGCGCTTCTGCAGCGCCGCGGCGCCCATCGAACCGTCGAAGTACGTGCCGAAGCGGTCACGCAGCTCGCGGTAGAGGAGCTCGTCACCCTCCAGGTCCTGGACCTTGAGGTTCTTGAACCGGGTCCACACCTCGTCGAGACGGTCGATCTCGCGCTGCGAACGGTCGCGCAGCTGCTTCATCTCGCGCTCGGCGCCCTCGCGCACCTTGCGGCGCACGTCGGCCTTGGCGCCCTCGGCCTCCAGCTCGGCCAGGTCGGTCTCGAGCTTCTTGGCGCGGGCCTCCAGGTCGGCGTCCCGGCGGTTCTCGATCTGCTGCCGCTCGACGGAGACGTGCGCCTCCAGGGAGGGCAGGTCACGCGTACGGCGCTCCTCGTCGACGTACGTGATCATGTACGCCGCGAAGTAGATGACCTTCTCCAGGTCCTTCGGGGCGAGGTCGAGCAGGTAGCCCAGCCGCGACGGAACGCCCTTGAAGTACCAGATGTGGGTGACGGGAGCGGCCAGCTCGATGTGGCCCATCCGCTCACGGCGCACCTTGGCGCGGGTCACCTCGACGCCGCAGCGCTCGCAGATGATGCCCTTGAAGCGGACACGCTTGTACTTGCCGCAGTAGCACTCCCAGTCCCGGGTCGGACCGAAGATCTTCTCGCAGAAGAGTCCGTCCTTTTCGGGCTTGAGCGTGCGGTAGTTGATCGTCTCGGGCTTCTTGACCTCGCCGTGGCTCCACTGACGGATGTCGTCAGCGGTGGCCAGACCGATCCGGAGCTCGTCGAAGAAGTTGACGTCGAGCACTATGCGTCAATCCCTCTCAGGGTTGTAAGTCATGGGGTCTGATACGGGGGTCCTGGGGCCGGCGGCCTTCATGGCGAAGGCCGCCGGACTCCCGTCAGACCTCTTCGACGCTGCTCGGCTCACGCCGGGACAGGTCGATGCCAAGCTCCTCCGCAGCGCGGAAGACGTCCTCGTCGGTGTCGCGCATCTCGATGGACATGCCGTCCGAGGACAGCACCTCCACGTTGAGGCACAGGGACTGCATCTCCTTGATGAGAACCTTGAAGGACTCGGGGATGCCGGGCTCGGGGATGTTCTCGCCCTTGACGATGGCCTCGTAGACCTTCACGCGGCCGGTGACGTCGTCGGACTTGATGGTCAGCAGCTCCTGGAGGGCGTAAGCGGCGCCGTACGCCTCCAGCGCCCACACCTCCATCTCACCGAAGCGCTGGCCACCGAACTGGGCCTTACCACCCAGCGGCTGCTGGGTGATCATCGAGTACGGGCCGGTCGAGCGGGCGTGCAGCTTGTCGTCGACCAGGTGGTGCAGCTTGAGGATGTACATGTAGCCGACCGAGATCGGGTCCGGGAACGGCTCACCGCTACGGCCGTCGAACAGCCGCGCCTTGCCGGACGGGAGCACCATGCGCTCGCCGTCGCGGTTCGGGATGGTGTGCTGCAGCAGACCCGCCAGCTCGTCCTCGCGGGCACCGTCGAAGACCGGGGTGGCGACGTTGGTGCCGGGGGCGACACTGTCGGCGCCGATGGCCTGGAGACGCTGGGCCCACTCGTCGGCGAGACCGGAGACGTCCCAGCCGCGGCTGGCGAGCCAGCCGAGGTGGATCTCCAGGACCTGTCCCGGGTTCATTCGGGACGGCACACCGAGCGGGTTGAGGATGATGTCGACCGGGGTCCCGTCCTCGAGGAACGGCATGTCCTCGATGGGCAGGATCTTGGAGATGACACCCTTGTTGCCGTGACGGCCGGCGAGCTTGTCACCGTCGGTGATCTTACGCTTCTGCGCGACGTAGACGCGCACCAGCTGGTTGACACCGGGGGGAAGCTCGTCGCCCTCCTCGCGGTCGAAGACGCGCACGCCGATGACCTTGCCGGTCTCGCCGTGCGGCACCTTCAGCGAGGTGTCGCGGACCTCACGGGCCTTCTCACCGAAGATCGCGCGGAGCAGGCGCTCCTCGGGCGTCAGCTCGGTCTCACCCTTCGGGGTGACCTTGCCGACGAGGATGTCACCGGCGATGACCTCGGCACCGATACGGATGATGCCGCGCTCGTCGAGGTCGGCGAGGACCTCCTCGGAGACGTTCGGGATGTCCCGGGTGATCTCCTCGGGGCCGAGCTTGGTGTCACGGGCGTCGACCTCGTGCTCCTCGATGTGGATCGAGGAGAGGACGTCGTCCTGCACGAGGCGCTGCGACAGGATGATCGCGTCCTCGTAGTTGTGACCCTCCCACGGCATGAACGCCACGAGCAGGTTCTTGCCCAGCGCCATCTCACCGTTCTCGGTGGCGGGACCGTCGGCGAGGACCTGGCCCTCGATGATGCGGTCGCCCTCGTGGACGATGACCTTCTGGTTGACCGAGGTGCCCTGGTTGGAGCGGGCGAACTTGGCCAGGCGGTACGTGATGTAGGTGCCGTCGTCGTTGGCGGTGGTGATGTAGTCCGCGGAGACCTCCTGGACCACACCGGCCTTCTCGGCCTTGACGACGTCGCCGGCGTCGACGGCGGAGCGGTACTCCATGCCGGTGCCGACGAGCGGGGCCTCCGCCTTGATGAGCGGAACGGCCTGGCGCATCATGTTCGCGCCCATGAGGGCACGGTTGGCGTCGTCGTGCTCGAGGAACGGGATCATGGCGGTCGCGACCGACACCATCTGGCGCGGCGAGACGTCCATGTAGTCCACGTCGTCACCGGCGACGTAGTCGACCTCGCCGCCACGACGGCGGACGAGCACGCGGTTCTCGGCGAAGCGCATGTCGTCGTTGAGCGTGGCGTTGGCCTGCGCGATGACGAAGCGGTCCTCTTCGTCGGCCGTGAGGTAGTCGACCTCGTCGGTGACCTGGCCCTCGACGACCTTGCGGTACGGCGTCTCCACGAAACCGAACGCGTTGACGCGGCCGTAGGAGGCGAGCGAGCCGATCAGACCGATGTTCGGGCCTTCGGGCGTCTCGATCGGGCACATACGGCCGTAGTGCGACGGGTGCACGTCACGGACCTCGAAGCCGGCCCGCTCACGCGACAGACCACCGGGACCCAGTGCCGAGAGACGACGCTTGTGCGTCAGCCCCGACAGCGGGTTGTTCTGGTCCATGAACTGCGAGAGCTGGCTGGTGCCGAAGAACTCCTTGATGGAGGCGACGACCGGCCGGATGTTGATCAGGGTCTGCGGCGTGATCGCCTCGACGTCCTGGGTCGTCATGCGCTCGCGGACGACGCGCTCCATACGAGCCAGACCGGTGCGGACCTGGTTCTGGATGAGCTCGCCGACGCTGCGCAGACGACGGTTGCCGAAGTGGTCGATGTCGTCGGTCTCGACGACGATGGTGCCGCCGCTGTCGCCGACCGTCTCGGTCTCGCCCGCGTGCAGCTTCACCAGGTACTTGATCGTCGAGATGATGTCCTCGACGGTCAGGATGCCCGCGTCGAGCGGGGCGTCCGCACCCAGCTTCTTGTTGACCTTGTAACGGCCGACCTTCGCGAGGTCGTAGCGCTTGGGGTTGAAGTACAGGTTCTCAAGGAGCGTCTGCGCGGCCTCACGCGTGGGGGGCTCGCCCGGGCGCAGCTTGCGGTAGATGTCGAGCAGCGCGTCGTCCTGGCCCTGGGTGTGGTCCTTCTCCAGGGTGGCGCGCATGGACTCGTACTCGCCGAACTCCTCCAGGATCTGCTCGGTGGTCCAACCGAGGGCCTTGAGGAGGACGGTCACGGACTGCTTGCGCTTGCGGTCGATACGCACACCGACCATGTCGCGCTTGTCGATCTCCATCTCAAGCCAGGCACCCCGGGACGGGATGATCTTGGCGGAGAAGATGTCCTTGTCGGACGTCTTGTCGATGGAGGAGTCGAAGTAGACACCGGGCGAACGGACCAGCTGCGACACCACGACACGCTCGGTGCCGTTGATGACGAAGGTGCCCTTGTTCGTCATGAGCGGGAAGTCGCCCATGAAGACCGTCTGGGACTTGATCTCACCGGTCTCGTTGTTGGTGAACTCGGCCGTGACGAAGAGCGGGGCGGCGTACGTGAAGTCGCGCTCCTTGCACTCGTCGATGCTGTTCTTCGGCGGCTCGAAGCGGTGGTCGCGGAAGGTCAGCGACATCGACCCGGAGAAGTCCTCGATCGGGGAGATCTCCTCGAAGATCTCCTCCAGACCGGACTTGGTGGGGACGTCCTGTCCGTTCTCCAGAGCCTCCTCGACCCGACTCTGCCAAGCGGTGTTGCCGAGCAGCCAGTCGAAGCTCTCGGTCTGCAGCGCGAGCAGGTTGGGAACCTCGAGAGGCTCCTTGATCTTTGCAAAGGAGATGCGCAGCGGGGCGGTGCTGGCGCCGTTGTTCGTATTCGCGGTCGAGGCGTTGCGCGAGGCGGCCAAGAGGGGGTCCTTCCGAGGGCTCGGACTCACTACGCGCGTACCGGCCCCTCTCCTGCGCAAAGCGAACAGGCTGCTCCTGAACCGACAGATATCGCCAGGTCAGGAATGGTCTCTTCGTCGATGCTCAAGTGAGGGCATGCCCCTGGTGACGGGCAGGGGACAGCTAACAGGCAGCGCAAAGGGTCAGTGTAGCCAGTTGGCACACTGATGTCCAGTGCGGGTTTTTCGAGACCCTCGTCGTTCTCGACACCTGCGCAAGCCCACGCCCTCAATGCACGTTGATACTGCCCTCTTCGCCGTCGATCCATGCCTCGGAGTTCGGATCGGTGTGACGACGCGTCCTGAGAATTGCGCGCTGCGTGCGGTTCGTCAAGGCCCCTCTCACCCGATCCGCATGCCGCGATCGTCACTCGCGGCCCGTCACCCAGGGCGCTCGGAGGCACGACGAAGATCACCATACTCGTCGCCACCGACAGTGCAAGGCAGCCGTCGCTCGACGTTCCGAACGCCGAAGGGCGACCACCCAGTTGGGTGATCGCCCTTCAGTAGGTTCGCGTTACAGATTCGAACGAGTTTTTGCGACTCGTCTCAGATCTGTGTCGCACGGGCCCTCGCGGGCCCTGGAAGCTGGCGGACCAGCGAGGCCTTACTTGACCTCGACGGAGGCGCCGGCGCCCTCGAGGGACTCCTTGGCCTTGTCCGCGGCCTCCTTGTTGACCTTCTCCAGAACCGGCTTCGGCGCACCGTCGACCAGGTCCTTGGCCTCCTTCAGGCCGAGGGAGGTGAGCTCACGCACGACCTTGATGACCTGGATCTTCTTGTCGCCGGCACCCGTGAGGATGACGTCGAACTCGTCCTTCTCCTCGACGGCCTCGGCGGGGGCGCCGGGAACGGCGGGACCGGCAACGGCGACCGCGGCGGCGGCGGTGACGTCGAACTTCTCCTCGAACGCCTTCACGAACTCGGAGAGCTGGATGAGGGTCATGCCCTCGAACTCGGCGAGCAGTTCGTCCTGGGTGAGAGCCACGATGGCTTTCCTTCCACTAAATTCGGCTGGTGCCGGATGTACATGTCTGGCGGGCGTACGTGCGGCCCGCTACGACCGGTGCCTGTGGCTCAGCGCCTCAGGCCGCGGTCATTTCGCGAGCCGAGTTACTCGGCACCGCCCTGCTCGTCCTGCTTGGCACGAAGCGCGTCCACGGTGCGGACGAGCTTCGACGGGAGCGCCTGGAAGACCTGAGCAGCCTGCGTCTGCTTGCCCTTCAGAGCGCCCGCCAGCTTGGCGAGCAGAACCTCGCGGGACTCGAGGTCCGCGAGCTTCTTGATCTCGTCGGCGGACAGCGCCTTGCCGTCAAGGACACCGCCCTTGATGACGAGGTTCGGGTTGTCCTTGGCGAAGTCACGAAGACCCTTCGCCGACTCCACCGGGTCACCGGTGACGAAGGCGACCGCCGTCGGACCGTTGAACAGGTCGTCGAGCGTCGTGATCCCGGCCTCGTTGGCCGCAATCTTGGTCAGCGTGTTCTTCACCACGGCGTACTGGGCGTTCTCACCGAGCGAACGGCGCAGCGTCTTGAGCTGCGCCACGGTGAGACCCCGGTACTCGGTCAGCACGGCGGCGTTCGAGCTACGGAACTGCTCCGTGAGCTCGGCCACCGCGGCAGCCTTGTCGGGCCTTGCCATAGAGCGTCGGCCTCCTTCCGGGTGATGAGGACCGCTCGGAAGGGGCTGCGTCAAAACGAAACGCCCCGGCGCAGGCGCACGGGGCGTAGCTCAACCGAATGAATTCCGTGGGACACGGAACTGATCCAGGAGCAACTTCCACAGTCACCTGCGCGGGTCGTCCGCAGTCAGCGGATCCTTCGGCCACCGAGCCCTCTCAACGAGCACACGGCAACGACCAGCGGTCTTTGGCTTCCTCGGAAGAGTACGGGACCTCGGCGCCGTCAGGCAAATCCGCTCCCCGGGGCCGGTGATCAGCCCGTTTGAGCCCCGTCCACCAGCTCGCCGACGTCCACCGTGTCGTCGGCCGCCGGGGGCTCGACGTCCACCGACGGGTCGATGTCGAGGAAGGTGACGGTCATGTCGAGCGGTCCGGTGTCGACCCAGCGCCCCTTGCCGTCCAGTGCGTTGGTCCGCCCCCGCATCCGGAACTGCCTGGCACGGCCGTCCTCGTCGACCCACAGGTCCATGGTGAGGGCGCTCCCGACCTTCAGTCCCAGCGCCATGAACTGGTCGAAGCTGTCCGTCCGGAGCTTGTGGGCCTTCTTGCCCTCGGCCGCCGACTGGTACTTCCGCAGGCCCCTGCCCGTGACGGTTCCCCGGTAGTGGGTGGTCGGGGTGCCGTCCACGGTCTCGGAGCCGGCTTTCCGCACGTCCTCCGAGCCGCCCAGGATCGTGGACTGCACGAGCGGGCTGCCCTCCAGCTGACGCGGCAGGACCCGGTAGGTCTGGTTGTACGCGCTGCCGCGGCCCCACACGGCCGGCTCGGCCTTGAGCCAGCGTTTCCCGGCGTCCCCGAGGGCGGCCGCCCCCTCGGTGTACATGGCACCGCCGACGAACCGGACCTCCAGGGGCTTGTCCTCGCTCGCGCCGAGCCCGGTGATTTTCATGCGCATGACATGCGGTTTCCGGCCCATGGACGCCTGGGCCCGCACTTTTCCGTGCCGGGGCAGAGTGCCCGTCACGCGGTACGTCAGCGAGGTGATGTCCGTCGTCGTCTCCGCGGCCCGGGACACCGCCTCGCCGGGCGTCAGCTCGGGATCCGGCCCGGCGCCCGTGTCCGAGCCGCAGGCGGTGCTGCCCCCGAGCAGTGCGACGGCGAGAGCCGTGACGGCCGCTCTGCGACGGCGTACGGACCCGGCCGTGGAAAACCTCATGTGTCCCCCCGTGAACTCCTGCCCCACCTGTGTGGGGGCCGAGGGGACATTAGCGCGGCGCGATCCCGGCTGTCCCCGGGTTTCAGGGGGCCGGCGGGGTACTGAGCGGTTTCCGGTGGCCGACCGTCGCCCGGGCGGCACACGGGTGCGGCTCTGCCCGCCCGTAGGGCGGAGAAGGCGCCCCGTACGCTCGCGGGCCGGCTCTCCGTCGAGACGGTTGCCGGAACGGGACGAGCCCCGCACCTCGGAAGGTGCGGGGCTCGTCCGTGCTACGCGTGCGCGACGCGGCTGCCGGGTGAGCGGTGGGCTCAGACGGCGGCCGGGTCCTCCTCGACGAGGAGGTTGCGGGTGCGGTTCGGGTCGATCGGGATGCCGGGGCCCATCGTGGTGCTGATGGCGGCCTTCTTGATGTAGCGACCCTTGGCGGCGGACGGCTTGAGACGCGTGATCTCTTCCAGGGCCGCCGCGTAGTTCTCCACCAGCTTGTCGTCCTCGAAGGACGTCTTGCCGATGATGAAGTGCAGGTTCGAGTGCTTGTCGACGCGGAACTCGATCTTGCCACCCTTGATCTCGGTGACAGCCTTGGCGGTGTCCGGGGTCACGGTGCCGGTCTTGGGGTTCGGCATCAGACCACGGGGACCGAGCACGCGGCCGAGGCGGCCGACCTTGCCCATGAGGTCCGGGGTGGCGACGACGGCGTCGAAGTCCAGACGGCCCTTCGACACCTCGTCGATGAGCTCGTCGGCGCCGACGATGTCGGCGCCCGCGGCACGAGCGGCCTCGGCACGGTCACCGGTCGCGAAGACCAGGACCCGGGCGGTCTTACCGGTGCCGTGCGGGAGGTTCACGGTGCCACGGACCATCTGGTCGGCCTTACGAGGGTCGACACCCAGACGGAAGGCGACCTCGACGGTGCCGTCGAACTTGGTCGTGGAGGTCTCCTTGGCGAGACGGACGGCCTCGAGCGGGGCGTACAGCTTCTCCCGGTCGACCTTGGCGTCCGCAGCGCGGAGAGCCTTGCTGCGCTTGCTCACAACTGCTCCTGTGTGTTCTGAAAGGAGTCGTGGTACGGGCCGAGCAGGCCCTGCCACGTGCGGCCGAGGCCGCATGGTTCTACGAAGGTGCCGCGGGCTGAGGTCAGCCCTCGACCGTGATGCCCATGGAACGGGCGGTGCCGGCGATGATCTTCGACGCGGCGTCCAGGTCGTTGGCGTTCAGGTCGGGCAGCTTGGTCTGGGCGATCTCGCGGACCTGCGCCTCGGTGATCTTGGCGACCTTGGTCTTGTGCGGCTCGCCGGAGCCCTTCTCGACACCAGCGGCCTTGAGGATCATCTTCGCGGCCGGCGGGGTCTTCGTGACGAAGGTGAAGGAGCGGTCTTCGTAGACCGTGATCTCCACCGGGATCACCCAGCCACGCTGCGACTCGGTCGCCGCGTTGTAGGCCTTGCAGAACTCCATGATGTTGACGCCGTGCTGACCGAGCGCGGGGCCGACCGGCGGAGCCGGGTTCGCCGCGCCGGCGTTGATCTGGAGCTTGATGAGCCCCGTGACCTTCTTCTTCTTGGGAGGCATAGCTCTCCGGGTCCTTTCGATTCGAGTGCGCCCTCATCCGGTTCGCGGCCAGATGAAGGCATACCGCACAACGATAACGGGTATGGATGCGCGGCCAAAAACGAGCAGGTCAGGAGGGCCCACGAGGACCCGACCTGACCTGCTGCTTTCGAGCTCTGTCAGTTCTTCTGGATCTGGTCGAAGGAAAGCTCGACCGGGGTCTCGCGGCCGAAGATCTCCACCAGGCCCTTGACCTTCTTGGAGTCGGCGTTGATCTCGTTGATCGTCGCCTGCAGCGTGGCGAAGGGGCCGTCGGTGACGGTGACCGAGTCGCCGACCTCGAAGTCCAGCACCTGGACCTCGACCTTGCGCTGCGGAGCGGGCTTGCCCTCGGCCTCGGCGGCCTCGCGGGCGGCCTTCTCCTCGGCCTCCGGCGCCAGCATCTTGACGATCTCGTCCAGGGTCAGCGGGTACGGGTCGTAGGCGTTGCCCACGAAGCCGGTGACGCCGGGGGTGTTGCGGACGACGCCCCAGGACTCGTTCGTCAGGTCCATGCGCACCAGGACGTAGCCGGGGAGCTTGTTCTGACGGATGGTCTTGCGGTCGCCGTTCTTGATCTGGACGACCTCCTCCTGCGGCACCTCGGCCTGGAAGATGTAGTCCTCGACGTTCAGCGAGACGGCGCGCTGCTCCAGGTTGGTCTTCACGCGGTTCTCGTAACCGGCGTAGGTGTGGATGACGTACCACTCGCCGGGCAGGGTCCGCAGTTCCTCGCGGAGGGCCTCGACCGGGTCGACCGGCTCGGCCTCTGCTTCCTCTTCGACGGGCTCGGCCTCGGCCTCGTCTTCGGCGGTCTCGTCTTCGGCGGCCTCTGCCTCGTCGTCCACGACGTGCACGGCCTCTTCCTCGGCCGGCTCCCCCGCCTCGGCTTCCGCAGCCTCGAACTCGTCGACCTCGTCCGCTCCCTCGACGATGTCGAGCTCATCATCCACGGACTGGTCCGGCTCGATGGCGTCGTTCAGGTTCGGGTCAGACACTGTGGCTGCTTCTTCCTGGATACAAGGGGTGGAACACGCGAAAGGGGCGCCTGGCACGGCGCCCTTCGCGATCGGCTCAGCCGAAGACGTACTTGGCGGCCTTGTCGAGTCCGAAGTCAATCACAGTCACCAGACCGATCATGATGACGACGAAGACGATGACCACGGTGGTGTAGGTCGTCAGCTGGGAGCGGGTGGGCCAGACGACCTTCCGCAGCTCCGCGACGATCTGGCGGTAGAAGAGCGCGAGGCGCTTCAGCGGGCCCTTCTTGGCGCGCTTGCCGCCCTTACGGGTCTTCTTCTTGTCCTCGGGCACCTCGTCCTGGGCATCAGGCGTGTCGATGGAGCCCACGGCGTCCGTCATTCATCCTCACCTGATTCCGGTCCGGGTCCATGGCCGTGCCGCGCCCGGTCTGAGCCGCACGGCGGAACATTTCTGTACGTACATGCGCACACATCATCCTGGCGTGAGGAGTGTGTAGCAGGGCCGGAGGGACTTGAACCCCCAACCGCTGGTTTTGGAGACCAGTGCTCTACCAATTGAGCTACGACCCTTTGTGGTTCTCCCCCAACGTACCGCATCCGACCGGGTGCTCGGTGTGCACCTGCCGGGCGCGGCCGCCGAAGGCCAACGAGGTGAGAGTGTACGTGGTCCGGGGCCCGTCGTCGAACAGAAGGCGTCCGCAGGGGCGTTGCCCGGCGAAGATCGACGGTCGTCGCGTCCGGATACGGACGGTTGTTCCTGTGCTGTTCAGTCTGTGAAACCCGCGTGCCGGGCTCGTTTCCGGTCTGGAACGATGGGCCCCATGAGCGCTGCAATCCCTCCCACCGAGCGCCGGGTCTCCGCCCGCATCGGCGCGATCTCCGAGTCCGCGACCCTCGCCGTCGACGCCAAGGCCAAGGCCCTCAAGGCCGCCGGACGTCCGGTGATCGGCTTCGGCGCCGGTGAGCCCGACTTCCCGACCCCCGACTACATCGTCGAGGCGGCGGTCGAGGCCTGCAAGAACCCGAAGTACCACCGCTACACGCCGGCCGGTGGTCTGCCCGAGCTGAAGGCCGCGATCGCCGCCAAGACGCTGCGCGACTCGGGCTACGAGGTCGACCCGGCGCAGATCCTCGTCACCAACGGCGGCAAGCAGGCCATCTACGAGGCGTTCGCCGCGATCCTCGACCCGGGCGACGAGGTGATCGTCCCGGCGCCGTACTGGACGACGTACCCGGAGTCGATCCGTCTGGCAGGCGGTGTCCCCGTCGAGGTGGTCGCCGACGAGACCACCGGGTACCGCGTCTCCGTCGAGCAGCTGGAGGCCGCGCGCACCGAGAAGACGAAGGTCGTCCTCTTCGTCTCCCCCTCCAACCCGACCGGCGCGGTCTACAGCGCCGAGGACGCCGAGGCGATCGGCCGCTGGGCCGTCGAGCACGGCCTGTGGGTGATGACGGACGAGATCTACGAGCACCTCGTCTACGGGGACGCGACGTTCACCTCGCTGCCCGCGCTCCTGCCCGAGCTGCGCGACAAGTGCATCGTGGTCAACGGCGTCGCCAAGACGTACGCGATGACCGGCTGGCGCGTCGGGTGGATCATCGGCCCGAAGGACGTGGTGAAGGCCGCGACCAACCTCCAGTCGCACGCCACCTCCAACGTGTCCAACGTCGCCCAGGCGGCCGCCCTCGCCGCCGTCTCCGGCGACCTGGACGCCGTGGCGACGATGCGGGAGGCCTTCGACCGGCGCCGCAAGACCATCGTGCGGATGCTCAACGAGATCGACGGCGTCCTCTGCCCGGAGCCCGAGGGCGCGTTCTACGCCTACCCGTCGGTGAAGGCGCTGATCGGCAAGGAGATCCGGGGCAAGCGGCCGCGGAACACGGTCGAGCTGGCCGCGCTGATCCTGGAGGAGGCCGAGGTGGCGGTCGTGCCGGGCGAGGCCTTCGGCACGCCGGGGTACCTGCGGCTGTCGTACGCGCTGGGTGACGAGGACCTCGTCGAGGGCGTGTCGCGGATCCAGAAGCTGCTGGCCGAGGCGACGGACTGACGTTCCGCCGCCGGGCCGCCCCGGGGGGCGGGCACCTTCCTGACTCGGGAGGTGCCCGCCCCCCTTCATCGGTGCGAGTCATGTGTGCGAGCAAGACCACGTTCAGGGATTCCGCTACCGGGACGGCGGCGGCGTGCGGCAGGATCGGGCGATGGAGCGTGTACGTGATCTCTCTGAACTGCCGAAGGCCCATCTGCACCTGCACTTCACCGGGTCGATGCGCCCGGGGACGGTTCTGGAACTGGCCGACAAGTACGGGGTACGGCTGCCCGACGCGCTGAGTGAGGCGCTGACCAGCGGGGAGCCGCCGCGGCTGCGGGCCACGGACGAGCGTGGATGGTTCCGCTTCCAGCGGTTGTACGACGCGGCGCGCTCGTGTCTGCGGGAGCCGGAGGACATCCAGCGGCTGGTCCGGGAGGCCGCCGAGGAGGACGTCAGGGACGGCTCGGGCTGGCTGGAGATCCAGGTGGACCCGACGTCGTACGCCCCTCGGCTGGGCGGGCTGATCCCCGCACTGGAGATCATCCTGGACGCGGTCGAGACGGCGTCGCGGGAAACGGGCCTCGGTATGCGGGTGCTGGTGGCCGCGAACCGTATGAAGCACCCGCTGGACGCCCGCACCCTGGCGCGGCTCGCCGTCCGCTACGCCGACCGTGGTGTGGTCGGTTTCGGGCTCTCCAACGACGAGCGCCGGGGCATGGCGAGGGACTTCGACCGTGCCTTCGCGATCGCGCGGGACGGCGGCCTGCTGTCCGCGCCGCACGGCGGCGAGCTGACCGGGCCGTCCTCGGTGCGCGACTGTCTGGACGACCTGCACGCGCAGCGCATCGGTCACGGGGTGCGGGCCGCGGAGGACCCGCGCGTGCTGAGGCGGTTGGCGGAGCGGGGCATCACCTGCGAGGTGTGCCCGGCGTCGAACGTGGCCCTGGGGGTCTACGAGAAGCCGGAGGACGTCCCTCTGCGCACCCTCTTCGACGCGGGTGTCCCGCTGGCCCTCGGCGCCGACGACCCCCTTCTGTTCGGCTCCCGGTTGGCCGCCCAGTACGACATCGCCAGGCGCCACCACGGCTTCACGGACGAGGAGCTGGCGGAGTTGGCGCGTCAGTCGGTACGGGGTTCCGCGGCCCCGGAGGACGTGAAGGCGAAGCTGCTGGCGGGAGTGGACGACTGGGTGGCGCAGCCGGTCCGGCAACCGGTCCAGCCGGTCCAGCCGGTCCAGCCGATCCAGCAGCCGGTCTAGAGGCTGACCCCGATGGTCACCGGCTCGTTGACCAGGGTGATGCCGAAGGCCTCGTGGACTCCGGCGACGACCTCGCGGGCCAGTGCCAGCAGATCCTCGGTGGTCGCCTCGCCGCGGTTGGTGAGAGCGAGTGTGTGCTTGGTGGAGATGCGGGCGGGGCCGGTGCCGTAACCCTTGGTGAAGCCGGCCTTGTCGATCAGCCAGGCGGCGGATGTCTTGGTGTGTCCGGCGCCCGCCGGGTAGGCGGGCGGCTCGACGTCGGCGCCCAGGCGCTCCTTCACACGCGCGTGGAAGACGGCGAAGTCGGCGTCGGTGAGGATCGGGTTCGTGAAGAAGGATCCCGCCGACCAGGTGTCGTGGTCCTCGGGGTCCAGCACCATGCCCTTGCCGGCGCGCAGTTTGAGCACGGTGTCGCGGGCGTCGGAGAGCGGCACGCGGTCGCCGGCCTCGACGCCGAGGGCGCGGGCCGTCTCGGCGTACTTCAGGGGTGTCGACAGTCCGTTCGCGTCCTCCAGTTCGAAGCGGACGCGCAGGACGACGTAGCGCTCCGGGTCGGCCTTGAAGCGGCTGTGGCGGTAGGAGAAGGCGCAGTCGGTGTTGGTGAGGGCGACCGTCTCGCCGGCGCGGCGGTCGTAGGCGATCACCTCGGTGATCGTGGAGGAGACCTCCTGGCCGTACGCCCCCACGTTCTGGATCGGGGTCGCCCCGGCCGAACCGGGGATGCCGGCGAGGCATTCGACGCCCGCGAGGCCCGCCTCGACGGTCCGGGCCACTGCGTCGGTCCACACTTCACCGGCCGCGAGTTCCAGCTGGGTGCCGCTGAGCTCGAAGCCGCGCGTGGCGATGCGCAGTGCGGTCCCCGCGAAGCCCTTGTCGCCGATCACCAGGTTCGACCCGCCGCCGATCACGAGCAACGGCGTCCCGGCGGCGTCGGCCTCCCGCACCGCGTCGATCACCTCGGCGTCGGTGGTCGCGGTCAACAGCCGGGTCGCGGGGCCGCCCAGGCGGAAGGTGGTCAGCGGGGCGAGGGGGGCGTCGTGTCGTTCCTGCACGGGCTCAAGAGTACGAGGGCGACGGGGGGTGCGGGGTCGGGGGTGCCTGCGGTTGGGGGGTGACGGTGGCTGCGGCGGGCTGCGTGGGGTGGGGGATGCCTGCGGCGGCCGCTGGGGGTGGGTGGGGGTTCGCGTTCGCCTGGGGGTGCGGGGTGGGTCGGGGGTGCGCCGGGGGGGGGGGGGGCGCGGCACCGCGCGGGAAAGGTGTACGCACAATTGGGCGAGTGCTGCCCCCCAACCCCGCGGGGGGGGACCCCCCCCCCCACCCCCCAAAACCCCCAA
>NZ_JBWKAJ010000011.1:0-127611 GCF_056437585.1 Streptomyces sp. NPDC042364
GCCGGATCAGCGTCCTGCGATAGCCCTCCGGCATCCAGTCACGCGGCTCGATCCGCTGGTCGCGCGCGATCGTCGCCTCGAAGTGCTCCTGGAGCTCCGGCCCTGCGCTGCCCACCGCCGACACGTCGACGTGTGACGCGGTCATCTGTTCCTACTTTCCCGACCGACCGTTCGTTCGGTCGACATCATGGATGAGCGTTCGTGCTGCGGCAAGTGCGGCAGCCGGGTCAGTGTCCGGTGAAGGACGGCTGCCGGCCTTCGAGAAAGGCCCGCACGGCAGCCCGGTGGTCCCCGGTCGTGCCCAGCCGTTCCTGGGCCGCCGCCTCGCGTTCCAGCACGACGGGCAGGGGCGCTCCGTCGGCCCGTAGCAGCGCCTTGACCTCGGCGTAGGCAGCGGTGGGGCCGGCGGCGAGGCGCTGGGCGAGGGCCAGGCCCTCCGCGGCGGCACCGCCGTCCGGCACGACGCTGTGGACGAGTCCCCACTGCTGCGCCGCCTCGGCGTCGAAGCGGTCGCCGAGCAGCATCAGGGCGGCCGCCCGCGACGGGCCGACCGCCTGTGCCAGGGCCCCGCTCAGACCGCTGTCGGCAGCCAGGCCGATCCCGGTGAACGCGGTCGAGAAGCGGGCACCGGCTCCCGCGACCCGCAGGTCGGCACAGAGCGCGAGGCCCAGCCCCGCGCCGACGCAGGCTCCCTCGACGGCCGCGACCACGGGCTGCGGCAGCGCACACAGTTCCTCGACGAGCGGGTTGTACTCGTCCCGGACGACGGCGAAGGCGGAGGCGGGTGCGCTCTCCAGGGCCCGCGCGTGCTCCTTGAGGTCCTGGCCGACACAGAAGTGCCGCCCCTCGGCGGTGAGCAGCACCGCCCGGACGAGGTCGCCGTCGTCGCGCACCCGGCGTACGGCGGCGATCAGTCCGCCGCGCAACGACACGTCCAGGGCGTTTCCCGCGGAGGGTCTTCGGAGTTCGATGACGGCGACGCCGCCGTCCAGGGTGTAGCCGACGCCGGGCCGCGTCCCGTCGGCCTGAGGGCGGCCGGTAGCGCTCATTCCCATGTGTAGAACCCCTTTCCGGTCTTGCGTCCGAGCTCGCCGCGGGCGACCTTCTCGCGCAGCAGCCGGGGAGGCACGAAGCGCTCGCCGAGCGTGGCGTGCAGGTGCTCGGCGATGGCCAGGCGTACGTCGAGTCCGACCAGGTCGGTCAGGCGCAGCGGCCCCATGGGGTGCTTGTAGCCGAGCCGCATGGCGTCGTCGATGGCGTCCGGTTCCGCGACGCCCTCCTCGACCATGCGGATCGCCTCCAGGCCCAGGGCCAGGCCGAGGCGGCTGCTGGCGAAGCCGGGCGAGTCCTTGACGACGACGTCCTTCTTGTCGAGGCAGCGGGTCCAGCCGAGAGCCGCCTCGACGGTGTCCGCCCCGGTGCCGGGTGCGACGACGATCTCGACCAGTTCGGAGGCGGGCACGGGGTTGAAGAAGTGCATGCCCAGGAAGCGGCCGGGCCGGGTGAGGGCGGCGGCGAGATCGGTGACCGACAGGGAACTGGTGTTGCTGGCCAGCACCGTGCCGGGGCTCACCGCCTGCTCGGCGGCGGCGAGGAGCCGGGCCTTGAGCGCGGCGTCCTCGGGGACGGCCTCGACGACCAGGTCGGCGTGCGAGGGCAGGGCGTCGACGGACGGAACCGTCGTCACCCGGGCCAGCACCGCCTCCGCGGGCTCGGCGAGGGCGCCGCGTTCGGCTGCTCGCCTCAGCCCGGCGGCGACGCGGCCCAGTGCCGCGGCCGCGGCCTGCTCGCCGCTCTCCACGACGGTCACGGCCGAACCGGCCGTCGCGAAGGACTGCGCGATACCGGCGCCCATGCGGCCGCCACCGATCACCCCGACGACTGCGGGTGCTGAGGTCATGCCCGGCTCCTCTTCTCCAGGAAGCGTGTCATGCGGTCCTTCTTGTCCTGTCCCTCGAACAGCACGGCCTGGGCCAGGTCGTCGGCGACCGGGTGGGCGCCCGGCGAGTCGACGACGAGCTTCGTCAGCCGCAGGGCGGTGGCGGAGGAGCGCGCCATGCGGTCGAGCAGGGCGTGCGCCTCGTCCAGCAGCGTCTGAGCCGGTACGACGTCGATGACCAGCCCGGCAGCCAGTGCCGCGGCCGCGTCGAGGTTCCGCCCGGCGAGCAGCACCTGCTTGGCGATCGACTCGCCGACCAGCTCGGGCAGCCGCCAGCAGGCCCCGGCCGCGGCGAGGATGCCGAGCCCCGGCTCGGGGTTTCCGAACACCGCGTCCGGTCCGGCGATACGCAGGTCGCAGGCGTACGACAGTTCGGCGCCGCCGCCCAGCGCCCAGCCGTCGACGGCGGCGAGCGTGGGCATGGGGAGCCTGCGCACGCGCTCGAACAGACGGCTGTTGATGCCCTGGAGGGCTTCGTCGCGGCCCCGTCGCAGCAGTTCGGCGATGTCGGCACCGCCCGCGAAGACCCGGCCGTGGCCGGTGAGCAGCAGCAGCTTCGGATCGGCTTCCAGCAGCCCGCACACCTCGTGCAGTTCGGCGATCATGCGGCCGCTGATGGCGTTGCGGGCCTCGGGCCGGTGCAGGGTGACGACGACCCGGTCCTCTCGCTCCTCGACGAGCAGCGTCTCGTAGGCGGTGCTCACACCCGCTCCACGAGCATGGCGACACCCTGACCGACTCCCACGCACAGCGTCGCCAGCCCCCGGCGGGCGTCCTCGCGCTCCAGCCGGCCGAGCAGCGTCAGCAGGATGCGGGCTCCGGAGCAGCCGAGGGGATGGCCGAGCGCGATGGCGCCGCCGTCGGCGTTGACCCGCTCCTCGTCGAGTTCGAGACGGCGCATGACGGCCAGCGCCTGGGCGGCGAACGCCTCGTTCAGTTCGACCGCGTCCACGTCCCCGGCCTGCCACCCGGCGCGGGCCAGGGCCTTCTGCGTGGCGGGCACCGGGCCGAGGCCCATGATGTGCGGCCGGACGCCGGCCGACGCGGAGGTGACGATCCGCGCCCGCGGGGTGAGCCCGTACCGCTGCACCGCCTCGGCGCTCGCGACCACCAGCGCGGCGGCGCCGTCCGACAGCGGCGAGGAGGAACCGGCGGTGACGATGCCGTCCTCGCGGAAGATGGTCCGCAGAGCGCCGAGCTTCTCCGGCGTCGTGCCGGAGCGCGGCCCCTCGTCCCGGGTGACCTCGCCGTCCTTCACTGGAACGGGCACGATCTCGCGGTCGAAGCGCCCCGCCTCCTGTGCCGCCACGGCACGCTGGTGACTGCGCAACGCGAACGCGTCGGACTCGGCACGGGTGATGCCGTCCAGCGCCGCGACCTCCTCGGCCGTCTCCCCCATCGACAGCGTCACCTTGACCGTCTCGGGACCGGCCCCCGCCGGCACCGCCCGGTCGGCGGCGGCGAAGCGCGGGTTGGTGAAGCGCCAGCCCAGTGAGGTGTCGTGCACCTCCCCCGGCTTGGCCCAGGGGGTGCCGGGCTTGGCCATCACCCAGGGGGCACGGGTCATGGACTCCACCCCGCCCGCGACCACCAGGTCCGCCTCACCGGAGCGGATCGCCTGGGCGGCGCTCGCGACCGCGGTCAGCCCGGAGGCGCAGAGCCGGTTGACCGTGTAGCCGGGGACGGTGTGCGGCAGCCCCGCCAGCAGCACGGCCATGCGCGCCACGTCCCGGTTGTCCTCACCCGCCTGGTTGGCGGCCCCCAGGACCACTTCGTCCACGGCCTCGGACGGGATGCCCGCGCGGCGGACGGCCTCACCCACCACCAGGGCGGCCAGGTCGTCGGGACGCACGGAGGCCAGTGCGCCGCCGTAGCGTCCCTGTGGGGTCCGTGCGCCGTCGATCAGGAAGACGTCGTCAGACATGGGCGGGCTCCTCGGCGGGCGCGTGGCGGCGGGACTGGACCACCGCGAAGCGGCCGGTGACGAAGGCCGGGTCGGTGAGGGCCGCGTTGGCGGCGGGGTTGGCCGCCGTGCCATGGAAGTCGCTGAAGGCGGCGGACTGGTTGACGAAGACGGCGCCGGTCAGGTTCTCCGACAGGTGCACGCCCGCGTCCAGAGCGGTCTCGCGGGCCGTCTCCAGAACGTCGTCGTCGGTGGTGTACACGGAGGCGGTCAGCGCGCCGTGCTGCCGGACGGTTTCGTGCAGGAGCCGCAGACCGTGCGCGGTGGAGTCGGTGCCGATGACGAACGAGACCGGTCCGAACCACTCGCTGGTGTAGGTCTTCTCGTCGGTCCCGGCGTCGAGGCGGGCGATCAGCGGGGTGCGGACGACCGCGTCGGGGTGCTCGGGGTGCGCCAGCTCCCGGGAGGGGTGCGCGATACGGGCGCCGAGCACCGTCGCCGCCTCCTCCAGCCGGTTCAGGACGCCCTCGTTCACGATCGCGCCCAGGGTGCCGGCAGCACGCACGGGGTCGCCGAGCAGCCCGTCGAGCGCCGTACCCAGGTCGGTGGCGAACTCGTCGGCCGTGCGCGTCCCCTGGTCGGTGGTGAAGCCCTCGCGCGGGACCAGGATGTTCTGCGGGGTGGTGCACATCTGGCCGCTGTAGAGGGCGAGCGAGAAGGCCAGGTTGCGCAGCAGTCCCGCGTAGTCGTCGGTGGAGTCGACGAGGACGGTGTTCAGTCCGGCCTTCTCGGTGTGCACGGCGGCCTGGCGGGCGTTGGTCTCCAGCCAGTCGCCGAACTCGCTGGACCCGGTGAAGTCCACGATGCGCACATCGGGGTGCGTGGCCAGGGCGGTGGCGGTGCGCTCGTCGGGGCGCTGGGCGGCGAGCAGCACCACGTCCGGGTCGAAGCCGGCCTCCGCCAGGACCTCACGGGCGATGCGCACCGTGATGGCCAGCGGCAGCACGGCCCGCCGATGCGGCTTGACGATCACCGGATTACCGGTGACCAGGCTCGCGAACAAGCCCGGGTAGCCGTTCCAGGTGGGGAAGGTGTTGCAGGCGATCAGCACGGCGACGCCGCGTCCGACCGGGGTGTAGGTCTTGTCCATGACGAGCGGGCCGCCCCTGCGCTGCGGCTTGCTCCAGCGGGCGGTGGCCGGGTGGCGCTTCTGCTCGTACCAGGCGTACGCCACCGCTTCGAGCCCGCGGTCCTGGGCGTGCGGGCCGCCGGCCTGGAAGGCCATCACGAACGGCTGGCCGGTGGTGTGCCGGACGGCGTGCGCGATCTCGAAGCTCGCCGCGTTCAGTCGGGCCAGGATCTCGGCCGCGACTCCGGCCCGGGTGTCGGGGCTCGCGGCGCGCCACGGCGCGGCTGCGGCCTTGGCCGTGGCGACGGCCGTGCCGGGGGCGAGGTAGGGGTAGCTGACACCGAGGGGGAAGCCGTAGGGCGAGAACTCGGTGGCCGGGACGGTTCCGGCGGTGGGGTGTCCTTCGAGGGGGAAGGGGTTGCCGAGGAGGGCACGGAAGGCGGTCTCGCCCTGCTGGGGCGCCTCGGCTCCGTAGGCGGAGGTGCTGGGCGTCTCCGGGTACGGCGTCCAGTGGCCGCGGTCGGCTGCGTGCTCCACGGCCTGCTGGAGCAGGTCCGCGTGGCGGGCGTGGAAGTCGGTGGGCATGGGAACTCCTGGCCGAACATTCGGCAGGTCGGTGGGGGCGGTCCGCCGGCGGCGGACGCACGGAAGGCCTGGGGGTCGGGGGCTGACAGGCGACGGGCTTCGCCGAGGATCGAAGGGCTGAGCCGAGGTCCGACGGGTGTGGCCGACGGTTCAGACGTCCGCGAGCAGGATCGCCGGGCGCTCGACGCAGTCGGCCACGAAGCGCAGGAAGCCACCGGCCACTCCGCCGTCGCAGACCCTGTGGTCGAAGCTGAAGGAGAGCTGTGCGACCTTGCGGACCGTCAACTGCCCGTCGACGACCCAGGGTTTGTCGACTAGGCGGCCCACGCCGAGGAGGGCGGCCTCCGGGTGGTTGATGATCGGCGTGGAGCCGTCGACGCCGAACACCCCGTAGTTGTTCAGGGTGAACGTGCCTCCGGTCAGCGCGCGCGGCGGCAGGTTCCCCGCGCGCGCGAGCTCGGTCAACCGGGCCAGCTCGGCGGCCAGTTGGGCGGTCGTCATGAGGTGGGCGTCGCGGACGACCGGGACGCCCAGCCCGCGTTCGGTCTGGGCCGCGAAGCCCAGGTGCACCTCGTCGTGGCGGAGGATCTCCCGGCGCTCGGTGTCGACCGTGGAATTGAGGTCGGGGAAGCGGCGCAGTCCGGCGACACAGATGCGGGCGAAGAGCGCCAGCAGGCCGATGCGGGTCCCGGTTCCGGCCGACTCCAGCGCCTTCTTGGCCTCGAGCAGCCCGGTGGCGTCCACGTCGACCCAGGTGGTGGCGTCGGGGATCTCGGTCCGGCTGCGGGAGAGCTTGTCGGCGACCGCGCGGCGGACCCCGCGCAGGGGGATCCGCTCGGGGCCTGTCGTCCGGGTCGGCTCCTGCGGTGCGGGGGCGGGAGCCGCGGCCTCGTGGGCCGGGCTCTGGCTCGCGGTCTGCCCGGCCCGGGCGACGGCCTGCTCGACGTCCCTTCTGAGGACGACTCCCGCCGGGCCGGACGGCGACACGTCGGCCAGGTCGACGCCGTGGTCCCGGGCCATCCTCCGTACGAGCGGCGAGATCGCCCGGGGGGCGTGCGATGCGGTGGCGGCCGAGGTGTCGGCCGCGGCGTGCGGCGCGGATGCGGGGCCGCCCGCCGGTGCGGCATCGTCGGCCGCGTCGGATCGCCGCTCGGCGCCGGCGCTCCCGGCGGCTCCGGCGGGCGCGGTGCTCGTGGACGGGCCCGCTGCCGCGGCGGCGCGCCGACGGCGGCGGCGCGAGGTCGTCGGGCCGTGGCCCGTGCCGTAGCCGATCAGCACATTGCCCGACCCGGCCTGTTCCTCCTCCCGGTAACGCTCCGCCGCCGCGTCGGCCGGCACCACCGGGTCCGGCACGGCACGCGCGTCCTCGGGCCGTGGCCCGCACGCTGACCCGCCGGCCGCGACGGGGGCGCCCGCCCCCACGGTGATCAGCGGCTCCCCCACCGCCAGTGCCGTGCCCGCCTCCGCGTGCAGCCGGAGCACGGTGCCCGCGTACGGGACCGGCACCTCGACCGCGGCCTTGGCGGTCTCGACCTCGACGACGATCTGGTCGATCGTCACCGTGTCGCCGACGGCGACCTTCCATTCGACGATCTCCGCCTCGGTCAGCCCTTCGCCGAGGTCGGGCAGCCGGAACAACTGCTCCAGGCGCGTTGCCGTGGTCATGCGACCGCTCCCTTCAGCAGATGCCGGGTGTCCGGCTCGTCGCCGAACTGGAGGCGGTCCACGGCGTCGAGGATCCGGTCGACACCGGGCAGATGCGCGTGCTCCAGTTTCGGCGGCGGATAGGGGATGTCGAAACCGGCCACCCGCAGGACGGGTGCGGCCAGCGAGTGGAAGCAGCGTTCCTGGACGCGCGCGGCGATCTCCGCGCCGACCCCGGCGAAGCCCTGCGCCTCCTGCACGACCAGACAGCGCCCGGTGCGCCGTACGGAAGCCGTCACCGTCTCGTCGTCGAAGGGCACGATCGTGCGCAGGTCGACGACCTCCAGCTCGATGCCCTCGGACGCCGCGGCCTCGGCCGCGGCCAGGGCCACCGGAACCGACGGCCCGTACGCGACGACCGTGGCGTCACGGCCCACCCGCCGTACGGCGGCCCGCCCGAACGGCAGCGCACCGCGCCGCTCCAGGTCGGTGTCCTCCCTCGACCAGTACAGCTTCTTCGGCTCCAGGAAGACCATCGGGTCCGGGTCGGCGATCGCGTCCCTCAGCAGCCAGTACGCGTCCTCGGCCGTCGCCGGGGTGACGACCTTCAGGCCGGGGGTGTGCGCGTAGTACGCCTCGCTGGAGTCGCAGTGGTGCTCCACTCCGCCGATCCCGCCCGCGTACGGGACACGGATCACCATGGGCAGCGTGAGCCGTCCCCGAGTCCGGTTGCGCAGCTTGGCGACATGGGAGGCGATCTGCTCGAACGCCGGGTAGGCGAAGGCGTCGAACTGCATCTCCACCACGGGCCGGAAGCCGCCCATCGCCATGCCTACGGCGAGCCCGACGATGCCGGCCTCGGCGAGCGGGGTGTCGAAGCACCTCTCCTCGCCGAAGTCGCGGGTCAGTCCGTCGGTGATGCGGAACACGCCGCCGAGCGGGCCGACGTCCTCGCCGAAGACGAGCACGCGCTCGTCCTCGCGCAGTGCGTCGCGCAGCGCGGTGTTGAGCGCCTGCGCCATGGTGACCTTGGTGGCCTTGGCGGTCTCGGCCATGGGTCAGTCCTCCTGAGTCAGGGCGGTCTGGGCGAGCTCGGCCGCCAACTGGGCGCGCTGCTCCAGCAGGTGCGGGGTGGGCTCGGCGTAGACGTGGTCGAAGAGCTCCATCGGGTCGGCGGTGGTGTCCGCGTTCATGCGGGTGCGCAGGTCGGCGGCCAGGGCTTCCGCCTCCTCCCGTACCGCCGCCGCGTCGGCGTCGGTGAGCGCGCCACGGGCCCGCAGGTGCGCCTCCAGCCGGCTGAGGGGATCGGCGGCGCCCCAGCGCTCGACCTCCTCGGCGTCGCGGTAGCGGGTCGCGTCGTCGGCGTTGGTGTGCGCGTCCATGCGGTAGGTGTGCGCCTCGACGAGGACGGGGCCGTGCCCGGCGCGGGCGTGCGCGACGGCGTCGGTGAGCACCGCGAGCACGGCGACCAGGTCGTTGCCGTCGACCTGCTCGGAGCGCACCCCGTAGCCGATGCCCTTGTAGGCGAGGGCGGGCGCCGCGGTCTGCCGGGCCAGCGGGACGGAGATCGCGTACTTGTTGTTCTGGACGAAGAAGACGACCGGCGTGCGCAGGACGGCCGCGAAGTTCAACGCCTCGTGGAAGTCGCCCTCGCTGGTGGCGCCGTCGCCGATCAGGGCCATGGCGACGCCGTCCTCGCCCTTGCGGCGCTGCGCCTCCGCCATGCCGGTGGCGTGCAGCACCTGGGTGGCCAGCGGGGTGCACTGGGGGGCGACGCGGGTGGCGACCGGGTCGTAGCCGCAGTGCCAGTCGCCGCGCAGCAGGGTGAGCACCTCGACCGGGTCGACGCCCCGGGTGACCAGGGCGACGGAGTCGCGGTAGGTCGGGAACAGCCAGTCGTCCGGGCGCAGGGCGAGCACGGCGCCGATCTGGCAGGCCTCCTGGCCCCGGCTGGACGGGTAGACGGCGAGCCTGCCCTGCTTGGTGAGCGCGGTGGCCTGGGTGTCGAAGCGGCGCCCCACGACCATCCGCCGGTAGGCCTCGCGCAGGACCCCCTCCGCGGGCTCGCGGTAGCCGGCCGGGGGCTTGGCCACGGGCGTGCCGTCCTCGGCCACGAACCGCACCGGTGTGAGGGACGGCAGCAGCCCCTGGACCGTCTGTCGGAGGCTCTTCACGGACATGGAGGGCGCTCGCTTTCTCTGGACGCTTGACAGGAGAATGGTGACGACGAGGGAATATGTGTTCAAGACTTCGCGTGAACCGCAGATGAAGTGCCGAATTCCAACGTCCTGGAGAGCAATGTGTCCGAGATGGACTCGCCGGTGGGGCCCGTGTCCGGACGAACTGCCGTCCCGCTCGACGACACCGACCGCCAGATCCTGGTCCGGCTGCTGAAGGACGCCCGTCAGTCGGTCCGCGCGCTGGCCGAGCAGGTGCACATCTCCCGCGCCAACGCCTACACCCGCATCGGCAGGCTGCTGGCCGAGGGGGTGATCACCGGTTTCACCGCGCAGCTGAACCCCAAGCGGGCCGGCCTCGGCACGAGTGCCTACATCATGTTGAGCACCGAGCAGGCGGCCTGGCGGGACATCTCGCGCGAACTGCGCGAGATCCCGTACGTGGAGCACGTCTCCCTGGTGACGGGGGACTTCGACGTCCTGGTGCTGGTGCGTGCGCCGGACAACGAGGCGTTGCGCTCGGTGGTGCTGGAGCGCATCCACTGCGTTGCCGGGGTGCGTTCGACACGGACCTGGCTGGTGTTCGACGAGGTGCGGGGGCGCGGAGCGGACTGGACGGGCTGACGGGACTGCCGGCCGGCCCTGACTACGCCGCCGGGTACCGGGGCGGTCGGGGGCACCGGGCCGGCCGGGCAGGGCCGGACAGGACAGGCCCGTCAGGTGCCGACGAGTTCCTCGGGGTCGCGCACGGGCGGGCGTACGGGAGCGGCGAGGCGGCCGCGCGAGCGCACCACCCGGAACCGTCCGGTGACGAAGTGCGCGCCTCCGCCGGGCGGTTCGGGCGCGGCCGAGGAGGGGTCGGCGGGCAGGTCGTCGGCGAGGTTCTCCACCAGGTGGACCCCGGCGTCCAGCGCCCCCGCCTCGGCGGCCGCCAGCACCAGCGGGTCGGTCGAGTGCACCGCGGCGAACAGCGCACCGTGGCGGCCGACCGTGCGGCGGAAGATCTCCAGGCTGTGCGAGGTCGACTCGGTGCCCACCAGGAAGGAGACCGGCCCCGGCCACTCCCGGGCGTAGACCCGCTCTTCGTGCGCCCCCAGCCGGACCACGAGCGGACTGCGCAGGTCGGCGCCGGGATGGCCGGGATGGGGCAGCGCCCCGGAGGCGTGGACCACCGCGCCGTATCGCGCGGCCCGCTCCAGTCCCGCGCGCACCTCGTCGTCGACGACCGCGCCCAGCAGCCTCGCCACGCGTACCGGGTGCCCGAGCAGCCGGTCCACGGCGTCGCCGAGGTCGGCGCCGAGGTCCCGGAGGGTCTTGTGCCCTTCGTCGGTCGTGACACCCGCCGTCGGCACCAGGATGTTCTGCGGTGTCGTGCGGACCGTTCCGCTGCACAGGCACAGGGAGAGCGCGAGGCCGCGCACCAGGCCGCGGTAGTCCTCGGTGGAGTCGACGACCACGGTGTTCAGTCCGGTCCGGTGGGCGAACACGGCGGCCTGCCGTGCGTGTTGCTCCAGCCAGTCGGCGGACCTGGCCGGGCCGGTGAAGTCGACGATGCGCACATCGGGGTGCGTGGCCAGGCGCTGCCACAGGGGTTCCCCGGGAGTCGCCACCGCCAGGGTGACGAGGTCGGGGTCGTGTCCGGCCTCCGCCAGCACCTGCCGCGCGACGCGCACGGTGATCGCCAGCGGCAGAACGGACCTGGGGTGCGGGGCCACGATCACCGGGTTGCCGGTCACCAGGCTGGCGAACAGGCCGGGCCAGCCGTTCCACGTCGGATGCTCGGGGCAGCCGACGAGCAGTGCCACGCCGCGCGGCGCCAGGCTGCAGGTGCCCGCCATCGCCAGCGGTTCCTCGCGGCGGCGCCGACTCTCCCAGTGCAGGTCGACGGGAACGCGCACCGACTCGGCGAACGCGCGGGCCACCACCTCCAGTGCGCGGTCCTGGGCGGGCGGCCCGGCGGCCCGGAACGCGGCCGTGAGGGTCCGGCCCGTGGTGTGGTGCACCGCGAGTGCCAGCTCATGGCTGCGGACGTTCAGCCGACGCAGTATCTCCACCGCCACTCCGGCCCGCTGGTACGGCCCGTCGGCCCGCCAGCCGGCCATCGCCCGGCGGGCCGACGCCACCAGCACCGCGGGGTCGCACCGGGGATGGTCGATGTCCATGGCGACGCCGTACGGCGAGGACTCGGTGCGCACCCGGCCGAGCTCACCGGGCTGGCCGAGCTCGAAGGCACGGCCCAGCAGCGAGCCGAACACCTTCTCCGCGGTGCGTGCCGACCTCATGCCCGCATCGGTGCCGCCCCGCCCCCCGTGGGTGAACGGTGCGCAGTACTCGCCGGCCGTCACGGCCCGTACCGCCTGCTGGAGCAGCTCGCGATGCCGCTCGTACGGCCCCACGCGCACGGCCGTCAGCCTCTCCAGCTCGCGGCGAGCCCGAGCAGGGCGTCGTTCTCCGCCCGCAGCCCGATCGTCACCCGGACGCCCTCGCCGACGAACGGGCGCACGACGACGTCGCCGCCGAGGCAGTGCAGGGCGAAGTCCCCGCTTTCACGGGCGAGCGGCAGCCAGAGGAAGTTGGCCTGGGAGTCGGGTACTTCGAAGCCGAGGTCGCACAGCCGCCGTGCCACCCGCTGCCGTTCGGCGACCGTGAGGGCGGCCCGCCGGACGACCTCCGCGTGCTCGCCGAGGGCGACCACCGCCGCCTCCTGGGCGAGCGCGCTGACGCTGAACGGGATCTGCGTCTTGCGGACGTGCGCGGCGATACCGGGCGGGCCCACGCAGTAGCCGACCCGCAGCCCGGCCAGGCCGTACGCCTTGGAGAAGGTCCGCAGCACCACCACGTTCGGCCGGTCGCCGAGCAGGGCGAGGGCGTCGGGGACCTGCTCCGGGTCGGCGTACTCCCGGTAGGCCTCGTCGACGACGATCAGTACGTCCTGCGGCACCCGGTCGGCGAAGTCGCGCAGGGCCTGCTCGCCGACCGCGGTGGAGGTGGGGTTGTTGGGGTTGCAGACGAAGACCAGCCGGGTCCGGTCACCGACCGCCTCGGCCATGGCGTCGAGGTCCAGTCCGTGCGCCCGCAGGGGGACCTGCACGGCGGTACCGCCCGCCACCGCGGTGAGGATCGGGTACGCCTCGAAGGACCGCCAGCCGAAGACGACCTCGTCGCCGGGTCCGACGACCGAGTGCAGCAGCTGGGCGCAGACCTCCGAGGAGCCGGCGCCCAACGCGATCCGCTCGGTCTCGACGTCGTGGTGCTCCGCGAGGGCCTGGACAAGCGCGGTGGCGCTCAGGTCGGGATACCGCGACACCCCGCCGGCCAGTTCCGCGAGCCTCGCCGCGACACCGGGCAGCAGCCCGTACGGAGACTCGTTGCTGGCCAGCGCGACCGCACCGGGCATCTTGCGGCCGGGGACGTAGGAGGGCAACTGGGTCAGGGACGAACGGACACGCACCATGCTCGACTCGCTTCTGCAGCGGCGGGGGCCGGAAGTCGTGCCTCCGGGCACTTGACAGGAGAATCGTGGACAGCAATCGACAATCGTTCAACCGAATGGGAAATCAGGCGACAGACTGCCGATCTGCCGCACCTGTACCGGCAGGTAGTCCCGCCGGGCCCGCGTCGGACTCGCTCCCGCAAGACGGACGGCGCTCCCCGGCAGGCGGGTGTTGATCACGAGTCGGCCACATGCCCCTTCCCGAGCCCCGGCCGCCGCCGCGCTCCGCAAAGACTGCCCCCACCGCGCGAGGCCACCGACGCCTCGCCCGCGCCGATCGAGGGAGACCATGTCCAGGCCCCAGCTCGCCCACGGGTCGTTGACGTCACTGGCGGCGGCTCTGACGCTGCTGACCACCGGCTGTGCGGAAAAGGCCGGCGGTGTACGGGCCGACGGCGACGCCTGCCGAGCGAACGGCGGCTGGCCGGCCGAGAAGCAGGCCCGGTGGCTGCGCCCGGCCGTGTCGTTCCCCGACGAGGCGGCGGCCGAGGACGCGGCGGTGGTGATCGGTTCGCACGCCGGCGAGCCCCTGTGCGAGCCGATCACGGTGCAGGTCCAGTTCTGGGAGGCGACCGCCACGACGGCGGGGACGGACCTGACGTCCGTCCAGCGCATCCGCCTGACCACCGACGGGAGCAGCCCCCAGGCCATCGGCTTCCCCGCGGGCCTCTCCACGGAGGAACGCGACGACTGCACCGGCGTCCTCATGGCGGCCTACCCGGGCACCCCCCTGGCCGAAAGCGAACTGCCCAACGCCATCGGCCTCCGCGGTCCCGGCACCGCGGAGGTGGACTTCGGAACCGACAGGGTCGGCACCCACCGACTCGTCCCCCCTTCGGAACCGGAATCGTGCCGCGAGCGCGGAGAGACCGTGACCGCCCCTCCCGCCACCCCAAACCCATGGGGCGGCGACCATCCGTGAACGACACCCCGGGCGAAGGACCGTTCACCAGGCCGCGGAGGGGGATGACCTCGCGGTCGCGTTCCTCGGTCGCCCTCGAAGTACCCGCGCGGCCTCATGTCACGACCAGCCCACGATCAACCCTCCAACCCTCGCCCACCGACTCGTCACCGCCCTCCGGTGGCAGAGCTCGGCGCATGCGTAGCTGCTCGCTGGCGTGGTTGCGACGCGCCGGCCGCACCGGTGAGTTCAGGGGCTCCTCGTGGCCGGAGTCGGTGACGCCCGCCGGGCGTGTTGGCAGGAGGCGTAGGTCTCCGGCCCCCAACCGGGCCTGCCTTCCTGGTCCTTGGCGACCACGACGGCCGTCCTCGTCCGACCGTCGACACGGTACGTGTACAGGACGCGCTCGCTCTCCTCGCGTTCCACGCGGAACTGTGAGGGGATGCCTCCCGGCTCGAACATACGGAAGTACAGCCTCAGCCCGTCCTCCGGTGTCCTGCCGCCGTCGTCTCTCCCCCAGCCGTCGGGCGAACCGCCCCGGGAGATGTCCCCGTCGCACTCCAGAGCCCGGCCCGCAGCGCCTGAGGCGAGCAGCATCGCCTCAGGGGTGTCCTCGTCCACCTCGTCGGTCTCGATGTGGAGCGGACCGCTGTACGGCGTCGTCGCCGGTCCGTAGTCGATGATCACGTCCCTGTCGTCCTCTGCACCGCACCCCACGACGGCCACCAGTGCGGCTGCCACCGCGAAGGGTCCTCCGCGCATGTCCGCCCCCGTTCCCGACCACTGCTTGCGCCACTTCGACGCCGCAGCGGCCCGAAACGTTCCGAGCACGGTCAGCGAGCCGTCCGGAACGCCCTACGGTACGTCCACGTCGGGACGCCGATCGCCGCGTGCGGACGCCGGCGCGGCGAGGCGCCGGTGGCGAAGCCGACGCGGCAGGCCGGCTGATCCACGGGCAACCATCGGCGTCACGTCCTGGCCGGCGGTGCACTGCCGGCTACGTGATCGCCGACGACAACTGCACGTCGCAGCTGAGTAGTTCTACGGATGCCGGCATCGGGGTGCGTGGTTAGCCTCGCCATACGCGGCGTCGGCGGTCCCGGTCCATGCCCGGTCAGCGCCCTATGACGCACCCGACTCGGAGGATCCAACCGTGAGCGAGCCGAGACCCACACCGCCTCCGGCCCTTCCGCAAGCGGGCAACCGCGGGTCCGGTGATCCGCGGGGACCCGTCTCCGCTCCCGGTGCAGTACGGCAGCACAAACGCAGGGGTGGGCACGTGATCGTGATTGTTCTGCTGGTGGTCGGGCTGCTCGCCGGTATCGCGCCCCTCGTGTACACGCAGGCGCGCCGTATCCTGGGCCTGTACGACCCCACCGCGTCGTCCGTCGGCGTGACGCTGCGGACGTTGCCGTTGAAGGGTCCGGTGGCCTACTCCCCCGATGGGCGCACCCTCGCCTCCTGGAGTGACAGCGGCACTGTGGAGCTATGGGATGTCGACGAGGGCACGCGCCGACACGTCCTTCCGTTCGCCGTCGACACCCATGCGCGGCACTCCAACCGCGAGGTGGTTTTCGCACCGGACGGCGACGCCGTGGCGACGGAGCTGAACGACGGGCAGACGATCCAGATCTGGGATACGCAGACCGGTGCCACGCGCGCCGTGATCAAGGCCCCGGTCAGCGATCCCGAGGGGCTGATGCCGCTGCGCGCCGGCAAGCTGATGTATGCGCCCGACGGTCGCACCATCGCGGCCACCGGTGACCATCTGCGGCTCTGGGACGTGGCCACCGGCACGCTCCGCCACCAGATCGACATCTCAGCCAGGGCTGCGGCGTTCGCGCCGGACGGCAGGACCATCGCCGCCGTGGCCGAACGGCACGGCGGCATCTGGGACGTCGCCACCGGTGCCCAGGTACACCCGCTCGACCCGTCCGGAGGACATTTCAGCTGGACGGTCGGGTTCGCGCCGGACGGACGAACCGTGGTCGCCGATGGTGACAGGGTTCGGGCCTGGAACGCGGCGACCGGTGCGGTGCGGTGGTCGTCAGGCTTGTACGAGGGAAGCAAGCCGGTCTACGCCCCGGACGGGAGCTTGCTTGCGGTGCGCAGCGGCGACGACGTCTGGCTGGTCGATCCGGAGAGCGGTGAAAGGCTCCGTACCCTACGTGGCCTGCATGGTCTCCTGATAGCGGTCGGCAATATCGAGCAGGTGGATCAGGTCGCCTGGGCCCCGGACAGCCACACCCTGGTGGTCAGGCACAGCCCCGCGAACGAGTCATGGGCCAGCACTCCGCAGGTCTGGGATGTCAAGACCGGTACCGCTCTCCAGATCCTCAAGGGGCACAGAAGCCCGGTTCACGATGTCGCCTACTCCCCGGACGGCCGCAACATCACCACCGTCAGCGGTGACGGGACCGCGCGGATCTGGCGCGCGGCCCCTTGACCCGGGGCGACATCCCCAACGGGTCGATGTCACCGGCTCTGGCGGTGGTACGGGCAGAGACGGGACTTGCTCACCGGGACGGGGGCGGAGCACCGACAGGCACCTCGACGATTGCATCGACCTTCGAAGCAGCACACGAAGAGGTCCACAACCTGCACACCGCAGCGGTGCTGCTCAACGTCTCGCCCTTCGTGCGCAACTTCCTCACCCACTACGTCGAGGACTCCGTCGAGAACTCCTTCACCTCGGTCCGGGAGGTCATCGACAGGTCTACGTCCTGCCGGGCACCTACACCTACTGGGCCGACCCCGGGCATGGTGAACGCTTCGTGCGCATCGCCCTGGCCCGTCCACCTGAGCAGTTCGCGCAGGCGGTGCGCGTGATCGACGAGGCGCTCTTCCTGGGTATGCACAGCCGCGAAGACCGGATCCGTACCGCCGCCAAGAACTCGCCGCGCTGGGCAGCCCCTCCCTCGCCGGACTTCCCCTCGCCCACGCCCTGTTGCCGGCCCCCGCCGTCCGTCACGGCCGTCCGCCGCACACGGCCTCGGCTCGGTTGGCCGCCCTCCACGGCCGACGGGTGATCCCACCCCCGGCCGGCCCGGAACGGTCCTTTGAGCGGGACGGCCAGGAGTTCTCCCCCTTCCCCGTACGGCCGGTGCTCGCCCTCTGACTCGTCGGCGCCAGCCCGCAGAGGGTGCCTGCGCTCCGACCCGGCCCCGCAGGGGGTGCCTGCGCTCCGACCCGGGCCCGCCGGCGGCCGACGGCGCCGTCCTCCTCGCGGGCTGCCGTCAGGCGCGGCGTCCCCCGGACCGTTCCGCGGCGCGCTCCGCGTTCCGCTTCTTGAGGCGGGCGCCCTCCTTGCGGACCTCGGCCTGCGTGGCGCGCTCCCGCTGGAGCCACTCGGGGCTCTCGTCCTTCAGCGCCTCGATCTGCTCGGTGGTGAGGGCCTCGGTGACACCGCCCCGGGCCAGCCCCGCGATGGAGACGCCAAGCTTGGCGGCGACGACCGGGCGGGGGTGCGGGCCGTTGCGGCGCAGCTCCTGGAGCCAGGCCGGCGGGTCGGCCAGGAGCGCGTTCAGTTCGGCGCGCGAGACGACGCCCTCCCGGAACTCGGCGGGGGTGGCTTCGAGGTACACACCCAGCTTCTTCGCCGCGGTGGCGGGCTTCATGGTCTGGGGTGCGGTCTGGTGCGACGTCATGGTGTCCAGGGTATCGAGCATGTGCGCCACCGCTGACCACGGCGGGGGAGCGGGTGCGGGCGGGGGTGGCGGCTCCGCCCGATAACCTGGGCGGGTGACAGGTTCGGAAGCATCGCCCACGTTCCGGCTCGCGTACGTCCCGGGAGTGACGCCCACGAAGTGGGTGCGGATCTGGAACGAACGGTTGCCCGACGTCCCCCTCGTCCTCGTGCAGGTGTCCGCCACCGAGGCGCTCGGCGCGCTGCGGGGCGGCGAGGCGGACGCCGGTTTCGTGCGGCTGCCGGTGGACGGGACCGACCTCAGCGCGATCCCCCTCTACACCGAGACGACGGTGGTCGTGGTGCCGAAGGACCATGTCGTCGCGGCCGTGGACGAGGTGTCCACGGAGGATCTGGCCGACGAGATCGTGCTGCACCCCCTCGACGACACCCTCGGCTGGGAGCGCCCGCCGGGGCAGCCGGCGTTCGAGCGTCCCGCCACCACGGCGGACGCGATCGAGCTGGTGGCGGCCGGTATCGGACTCCTCGTCGTCCCCCAGTCGCTGGCCCGCCTCCACCACCGCAAGGACCTCACCTACCGCCCGCTGACCGACGCCCCCGAGTCCCGGGTCGCCCTGTCCTGGCCGCAGGACGCGACCACCGACCTGGTCGAGGACTTCATCGGCATCGTCCGGGGCCGCACGGTCAACAGCTCCCGGGGGCGTCCCAAGCCTCCCGAGGAGAAGCAGCAGCCGAAGCCCAAGCGCCAGCCCGCCGGGGGGAACCGCCGTCAGTCGGCCACCGGAAAGCCGGCCGCCCGGAACCCCCGGTCCGGCTCCGGCGGCACCAGAACCTCGAAGAGCGGCGGCAGAACAGGAAAGCCCCGCCGCCGCGGGTAACGAGCCCCCAGCCTTCCACCGGACCGCATCCGTCGGACGGCCCCGCGACCCCTGAACCGGGCCGTAGGCCCATGAAGGGGAGCAGGGGAGCGGGGAACCGCGTGACCAGCCCCCGCACACCCGCGGCCGAACCACGGGCCCCGCCCGCCCTGCCTCAGCTCACCTCACCGCTTCTTGATCCGCAGGAACGTCACCGAGTTCGCCGGGAACGTGTAGCTGAACTCCCGGGCCACTCCTCTGAACGTCGACGTCACCGGCGCGACCGGCGTCGCCGTCTCCGTGTTGACCGCGTCCGGCGCCGCCGCGAGCGTGGTCACCCGCGCCGTGGGCCGCACCTTCGCGCCCCCGAGGTCGACGGCCGTACGCGCCGCCACCGGCTGCGCGTTGACGACCTTGACGATCAGGTCACCGGTTCCGGCGTCCCGCGTCACCACCTGGCGGAACGGCTCCGCCGGCCTGTCGTCGGTGAAGCGGCCCCACTCCCGGCCGTCGAGGAGCAGCGTCACCTGGCGGCCCCGCACCCTCACCTCGATGTCGTACGTGCGGCCCGTCTCGACGGTCCCCGGCTTGGAGATCAGCGAGGTCTTTCCGCCGTCCACGGCCTGCTCCACCGCGCTGGTCGTGTTGTTCCAGCCGCCGAGGTTCCACCAGTAGTAGTTGCCGGTGTCCTTGACGCCGAAGGCGACGAGGAAGCCCTCCTTGCCGGACCTCTTCGTGGCCCTCACCTTCAGATCGTAGTCGTGCCAGGAGGTGCCACCTGCGGAGACCATGGTGTTCTCGGCGGCCTCGTCGGTCTGCACGTACTGCCCGTCCTGGACGGACCAGCTGCCGCCTCCGGTATGGGTCCACTTCGAGGCGTCCCCGCTGAAGTCGTCGCTGAGGAGGGTCGTCCCGTCGGCGCCGGTGACCCGTACGTCGTCGTACGCGGCGGTGGTGGCCCAGGTGGACAGGCCCACGGCTCCGGAGATGGGGCCGCTCACCGCCGGGGTGCCGGTGGCCGTCGAGGGCACGACCCGGTCCCCGACGTTGTTCATGAACAGCTTCTGCGTCTCGTAGTTGGCCGAGCCCCAGGACGCGTGGTTGTTGAACCAGATCATGTCGGGGCTCCACTGCACATGGTCCTCGTTGGCGAGGAGCGGTGCGTAGGAGGCCAGCTTGACGATATCGGCGTTGCGCTCCAGGCCGGTCATGAACGCGGCCTCGGCGAGGGCGTTCTCGAAGGCGTTCCCCTGGGAGGCGTATTCGCCGAGGAAGACCTTCGGGCCGTTCCGGTCGTAGGAGTCGTAGCGGTCGTTGTTCTGGAGGAACCACCGGGGGCTGTTGTAGTAGTGCTCGTCGACCATGGCGACGTTCGCCTCGCGGTTCAGCTTCCAGGCGGTGTCGAACGTGCTGCCCGTGTCGTCGGGCCCGGAGTTCGACACCACCGTGATGTCGGGGTACTTGGCCTCGATGGCGGCGCGGAACTTCTGGAAGCGGGCGAAGAACTCGTTCGGCAGGTTCTCCTCGTTGCCCACGCCGAGGTGGGTGAGGTGGAAGGGCTTCGGGTGGCCCATCCGCGCCCGGACCCGGCCCCATGTGCTGGTCGCGGGCCCGTTGGCGAACTCGATCAGGTCGAGTGTGTCCTGGATGTGCCGCTGGAGCAGGGCCTCGTCGTCGGTGGCCTTGTTCTGGCCGCAGCCGGTGACGAGGGCGGGCACCACGGGCAGCGGCATCGCGCCGATGTCCTCGGCGAACTGGAAGTACTCGAAGTAGCCGAGGCCGTAGGACTGGTTGTAGCCCCAGAAGTTGGCGTTGGTGGCGCGCTGCTCGACCGGGCCGACGGTGTCCTTCCACTGGTACGAGCGTTTGCGCTCCCAGTTCGAGGCCTCGCTGTAGTCCTCCATGGAGCCGGTGTTGACGAGGCAGCCGCCCGGGAAGCGGAGGAAGCCCGGCTTCAGGGCGGCGATCTTCTCGGCGAGGTCCTTGCGCAGACCGTTGCTGCGGCCCTTGTACGTGTCGCGGGGGAAGAGGGACACCTCGTCGAGGGCGGCGGCGTCGGAGGTGGTGACGGCGAGGCGGCCCTGGGAGCTGGTCCGGGTCGCTTTGAGGAGGATCCGGTACCTGGCCCAGCCGCCGGCTTCGACGGCCACCCGGCGGGCCTTCGCCAGCATGCCGTCGGCATCCTTCAGGGTGACGGTCAGGGTGGCGCCGCTCTCGGCCCGCGCCCAGACCGAGAAGTCGTACTTCTCGCCCTCCTCGACACGGATTCCGGTGTTGTAGCCGGAGTTCGTGACGGCCGCACCGGCGCCCAGGGAGAGGTAGGTGCGGTTGCGCTCGTTGAGCCGGCCGCCGTCGTTCAGCGTTTGCGCCGCGCCGTCGACCGTCCAGGAGGTGAGGGGCGTGTACGCGCGGTTGTCGGCGGTGGAGTACTCGAAGGACCGGTTCTGGACGAGTTCGGCGTAGAGGCCGCCGTCGGCGGCCCGGTTGATGTCCTCGAAGAAGACGCCGTACATCGTGTCGTCGATCCTGGCGCCCTCGGCACCGGGGTCGACGGTGATCGTGTAGTCGGTGACGACCTCCGCGTGGGCGGGAGCCGGGACCGACGCCGCAGCCACCAGTAAGGCGGTGGCGGTGAGGCCGAGTCTCCAGCGGGTGCGGGTGCTGCGTGACATGGATACTCCGCGGCTCGTGGTGGGGATCATGGAGTTGTTCGAAATGTCAGACAGTGATCAGTACATCGAACGGCAAGATAGGGAGGAGGTCCGAGGGCGTCAATGGGGCGTGCGACCACCGATGCGACTCAAGGGAGGCCCTGGATGGGCGAGTTCCGGTCAGTGCCCGATGTACTGGGCTATCTGTCCGGGAGCTGGCAGGTCACGCGCTCGGTGCGGGACCTCGCGAGCGGTGCGACGGGTGAGTTCTCCGGGACGACCGTTTTCAGCCCGTCGGACGACGGCGGCCTGCTCCACCGGGAGGCAGGGATCTTCGTCTGGCAGGGTGTCCCCCGTCCCGCCGAACGCACCCTGCGCTTTCTGCCGGGCTTCGCCCCCGGCACGGCGGACGTCCGCTTCGCCGACGGCCGCCCCTTTCACGACCTGGACCTGACATCGGGCCGCTGGCGGACGGACCACCCCTGCGCCGCGGACCTCTACCGGGGCGAGTTCGAGGTGTACGACGAGGACCGCTGGCGGACGACCTGGCGCGTCGGCGGCCCCGCGAAGGACCACCTCCTGGTCACCGACTACACGCGGACCGGGATGCCGAGCAGCACGGCAGGGGCCCGGCGGGCCCGGCGGGCCTAGGCGGCGCCCAGCCGTAGGTTCCAGCGGCCCGGCAGGCCCGCGACGGTGAGCGTCGACAGGGGGCGGACGTCCATGTGCCAGTACGTCGACGGCGGCGCCTTGAGCGCGTAGACCAGGGCGGCGCGGAGCACGGAGGGCTCGGCCACGGCGACGATACGGCCGCCGTCGTCCTTCGGCCGGGTGTCGAGCCAGCCCCCTATGCGGGAGATGAAGGCCGTGAGGGACTCGCCGCCGTGCGGGGTGGAGCGCGGGTCGGCGAGCCAGGCGTCCACCGCCGAGGGCTCCCGGGCCATGGCCTCACCGAGCGTGAAACCGCGCCAGCGGCCCATGTCGCAGTCGCGCAGCGCGGGCTGGGCCAGCGGCGCGTACCCGAGGGCGTCACCCGTCGCCCGGCTGCGGGGCGTGGGTGAGCAGTAGCGCAGCTCGGCCGCCGCCAACGGCACCAGCTCATGGGCGGCGCGCTGCACCTCGTCCCAGCCGGCCTGGTCCAGCGGCCGGTCGTCCTCGAAGCGCTCGGCGAGCAGCGAGGAGCAGCGCGCCGCGGCGACGAACGTGACCCGAAGATGCATGCGGCGATCGTGATGGCCGGAACTGCGCAGGTCAAGAGGCTGTTACCCAGAGGTTACGCGAGGCCGTGAGCCCGCACACCGCGCGCCCCGAGCCTGCCCCGAAGACCGCCCGCCCCCACGGCCCCCCGGCCCTCAGCCCGGCGACCACCCGCATCTCTCGCACCACCGCCCCCGGCCCTCAGGCCGGCGACCGTCGGGCCTCTTCTCCCCGATGACCACCGGCCACCTCCTCGGTGGCCGACCGGCCCACCTCCCCGATGGCAGCAGGCCCCCTCACTCGAACACGAGCGCCATCCACCGGCCCGGGTCCGTGAGCGGTTTGAAGCCGAGCTGTTCGTAGACGCCGTGCGCGTCCCGGGTGGCGAGCAGGACGCGGCGCAGCCCGAGCGGTTCCAGGTGGGCGCGGACGGCGCCCACCAGCGCCTTGCCGATCCCCTTGCCCCGCAGGGCCGGATCCACGTACACGTCGCAGAGCCAGGCGAACGTCGTACCGTCGGTCACCACCCGCGCATACGCCACCTGCTCACCGGAAGTCTCCTCGTAGACCCCGAAGTTGAGCGACCCGGCGATCGCCCGCTCCTGCGTCTCGCGGGGCCGGCCGAGGGCCCAGTACGCGTCGGTGGACAGCCAGCGGTGCACGCGTCCGGCATCGAGACGGGTCGGGTCGGTGGAGATCTCATAGCCCCCTGGCAGGGTGAATGTGTCGTTCATGGCTGGACGTTCGCAGGTCACAGGCCCGCTGTCGAACCGTTTACCGCCGCCTTCAGCCGCCGTACGCCTTCGGCGATCTCCCCCGTTCCGCTGACGCCCGCGAAGCTCAAACGCAGGTGCGCGGCCGGGGGTTCGGCGCTGAAGTAGGGGCGGCCGGGGGTGACGGCGACGCCCGCGCGAAGGGCGGAGGCGACCAGGGCGGACTCGCCCTCGGAGCCGAACGCCTGGGCCGTGCCCCCGGTGCCGTCGGGCAGGCGGAGCCACAGGTGGTAGCCGCCGGAGGGGATGTGGGGCAGGGCGAGTTCGGGGAGGTGCAGCCGCAGCGCGGAGGTCATCGCGTCCCGACGGTTCTTCAACTCCCTGGACACCGCCCGCAGATGGCGCGGCCAGGCGGGCGAGCCGACGAGTTCGAGGGCGGCCTCCTGGAGGGGGCGCGGCACGAAGAAGGTGTCGACCACCTGGATGGCGCGCAGCCGTTCCAGGACCGGCCCCCGGGCGGCCAGCGCACCCACCCGGAAGCTGGGCGAGGTCGCCTTGGTCAGTGAGGACACATGGACGACGACACCGTCCGGGTCGTCGGCGGCCAGCGGCGGCGGCAGTGGTCCCGCGTCCTCGTGGACGAGCCGGCGGACGAAGTCGTCCTCGATCACGAAGGCGCCCGCCTCGCGCGCGATCCGCAGCACCTCGCCGCGCCGCTCGGTGGACAGAGCGGCTCCGGTGGGGTTCTGGAAGAGCGGCTGGCAGACGAACACCCGGGCGCCGGACGCCTTGAACGCGTCGGCGAGGAGGGACGGCCTCACCCCGTCCGGGTCCACCGGCACCGGGACGGGGCGCAGACCGGCGGCCCGGGCGATGGCCAGCATGCCGGGGTACGTGGGCGACTCGACCAGCACCGGCGCGCCTGGCGACGCGAGCGCGCGCAGGGCCGTGGTCAGCGCCGACTGGCCGCCCGCCGCCACGATCACCTCGGCCGCCGTGATCGCCCCGCCGATGCTCCGCGCGAACCACTCGCGCAGTTCCGGGACGCCCTCGACGGGGGGCCGTGCCCAGACGCCGGGTCGTCGCCCGGCCCTCGACAGGGCCGCGCCCATGGCCTGTTCCGGTTGCAGCGCCGGGTGCAGATAGCCCCCGTTGAACTCGATCACGCCGGGCGGCGGCGAGGCGAGCGAGACCAGGACGCCCGAGGCGTCGACCGTGCGCGGTGTCGGCTCGGCGGTGCCGTCCGCGCTCAGCGCGACCTCCTGCCAGGAGGTGTCCCCCACGGCCGCCGGCCCGGTCTCGCGCGGCCGGGCCCGGAACGCGCCCGCGCCGGGCCGGGTCACCACCAGGCCCTCGGCAGCCAGTCGGGCCAGGGCCCGCGAGACGGTCACCGGGCTCACCCGGAAGCGGTCGACGAGTACCCGGCTCGATGGCAGCTTTCCACCGGGCGAGTAGCGGTCGAGCTCCTTTCGGAGCTGTTCCACCAGTTCCGCGACACTGCTACGCTCTTGCATGAGAGCACAGAGTAGCGCTATCGACCGGCGAACAGTAGCGGTCGGCACCGATGCGGCCGACGCCCGCCGCCACCGGAGCAGCGGCGGCACGCTTCAGGCGGCCCTCGGCGTGGTCGCGTTCTCCCTCACCTTCCCGGCGACCGCCTGGGGTCTGGAGGGCTTCGGCCCCTGGTCCCTCGTCGCCGTGCGCAGCGCCCTCGCCGCCGTCATCGCGGGCGGCTGTCTGCTGGCGTTGAGGGTGCCGCTGCCCGGCCGCCGGCACTGGGCGGGCCTGGCGGTGGTGGCCGCGGGAGTGGTCGTCGGCTTCCCGCTCCTCACCACGCTCGCCCTGGAGACCTCGACCACCGCGCACGCCGCCGTGGTCGTCGGACTGCTCCCGCTGACCACCGCGCTGCTCTCGGCGCTGCGCATGGGCTCCCGGCCCTCGCGTACGTTCTGGTGCGCCGCGCTCGCCGGAGCCGCCGCCGTCCTCGCGTTCACGGTCACCCAGAGCGGCGGCGCCATCGGCACCGCCGACCTCTACCTCTTCGCCGCCCTCCTGGTGTGCGCGGCCGGCTACACCGAGGGCGGCAGGCTGGCCCGGGTGATGCCCGGGTGGCAGGTCATCGGCTGGGCGCTGGTGTTCTGCCTGCCCCTCAGCGTGCCGGGAACGCTGCTGGCCCTGTCGTATGAGCCCGTCCAGCTGACGGCGCACAGCGTGGCGGGGCTGCTGTGGGTGGCCGCCGGGTCCCAGTTCCTCGGTCTCGTCGTGTGGTACCGGGGCATGGCGGCGATCGGCATCCCCAGGGCCAGCCAGTTGCAGCTGGCCCAGCCGCTGCTCACACTGGTGTGGTCGGTGCTGCTGCTGGGCGAGCACCTGACAGTGGCCGCCCCGCTGACGGCCGCGGCGGTGCTGGTGTGCATCGCCGTCACCCAACGGGCGCGAGGCTGAGCGGAGTCCGGGCAGGATCCGATCGGGCCCGCCCGCCGTAGACTCAGGCCATGGACCGATGCTCCCGCGCCTGGTGAGGAGGCCCCAAGATGCGTGCAACCGTGGGCGACCAGCTTGTCCAGCACGGCAGGGTGGTCGGGCAACACGACAAGGTCGGCGAGATCGTCGAGGTCATGGGCCAGGAGGGGAACCCCCCGTACCGCGTCCGTTTCCAGGACGGGCACGAGGGCGTCTGCTCACCCGGCCCCGACACGGAGATCCGGCACAGGGAACCGCGGCAGTAGAACCGGTGGTGGATCAGCGCGGTGGCTCCGCCGGCTGCTGGTAGTGGTCGGCGACCACGCGCGCCATCGCCCCGATCCTGTCGGCGGTCACCTCCTTGGCCGCGAAGAACGCATGCCCGCTCACCTCGGGTACGTCGCGGGCCAGGGACAGGTGCCGGGACAGCTCGGCGGGGTCCTGCCAGGCCGCGGGCTGCGCCGGGTCACCGGCCTTGTAGAGCGCCTCGCCGATGTAGAGGCGCGTTCCGGTGTCGCGTGCGGTCTCGGCCCACCAGGGCAGCAGCTTGGCGTAGTCGGCGGCGGCGAAGCCGATGTTCCAGTACAGCTGCGGCACGATGTAGTCGATCCAGTTCCGCCGGACCCATTTACGGGTGTCGGCGTACAGGTCGTCGTACGTCTGCACCCCGGCCCGGGTGTCCGAGCCGCGTGGGTCGGTGGCCGCGTTGCGCCACACCCCGAAGGGGCTGATGCCGAACTGGGTGCCGGGCCGGACCGACCTGGTCTGCGCCGCCATCTCCCTCACCAGCCTGTCGATGTTGTCACGCCGCCAGGCCGCCCGGTTGGGGAAACTCCCGCCGTGGGCGTCGTACGCCGCGTCGTCGTCGAAGACCTGGCCGGCGACCGGGTACGGATAGAAGTAGTCGTCGAAGTGCACCGCGTCGATCGGGTACTTCCGCACCGCGTCGAGCATGGCCTTCTGGACGAAGGCGCGCACGGCGGGGATGCCCGGGTTGTAGTAGAGCTTCCCGCCGTAGGGGACGACCCAGTCGGGGTGCACGCGGGCCGGATGACCGGCCGCCAGACGGCTCGGGTCGGTGTGGTTGGCGACCCGGTACGGATTGAACCAGGCGTGCAGCTCCAGCCCCCGGGCGTGGGCCTCCTCGACCGCCGTGCCCAGCGGGTCCCAGCCGGGGTGCCGGCCCTGGGTGCCGGTGAGGTACTGGGACCAGGGCTCGTACGGGGAGGGCCAGAGCGCGTCGGCCGTGGGGCGGACCTGGAAGATCACGGCGTTGAGGCGGCGCGCCACGGCGGTGTCGAGGTGGGCGAGCAGCTCGGCACGCTGCTCGGCGGCGGTGAGGCCCGGCTTGGAGGGCCAGTCCCGGTTGGCGACGGTGGCCAGCCACATACCGCGCAGCTCGCCGGAGACCCGTCTGCGGCGGGCGGGCTCCTGACCGGCGACGGCGGTGCCCGCCGCCAGCCCGCCCGCCGCCACGAGGGTCGTGACCGCGGTCGTCCAGAACGCCCGACGTGACATCCGTGGCTTCCGATGCATCCTCGTACCTCCGCGTACCGCTCCGTGTCCGCCTGATCGCGGACCGTTCGCAAGCCAGCCTTCCATGTGATACCCGCGATACTGATCGGTAGCGGCCGGAGGTAACGTGCAGGTTTGGCACAGGCCCGCACCCGGGGTATCTGCCAGCCACGTGGACCAGCGAAAGGGACGATGTGACGGACTTCCCAACGGGAGATCTCGCGCGAGTCGGAGTCGTGGGCTGCGGCCAGATGGGAGCGGGCATCGCCGAGGTGTGCGCCCGCGCCGGTCTGGACGTCAAGGTCGCCGAAACCACCGGCGAAGCCCTGGAGATCGGCCGTACCCGGCTGTTCAACTCCCTCTCCAAGGCGGCCGAGCGCGGCAAGATCAGCGAGGCGGAGCGGGACGCCACCCAGGCACGTCTGAGCTTCACCACCGACCTCGGGGAGTTCGCCGACCGCGACCTCGTCATCGAGGCGGTCGTGGAGAACGAGCAGGTGAAGACCGAGATCTTCCAGGTGCTGGACCAGGTGGTGACCCGCCCCGACGCCATCCTCGCCTCCAACACCTCCTCCATCCCGCTGGTGAAGCTCGCGGTCGCCACCTCGCGTCCGGACCATGTCATCGGCATCCACTTCTTCAACCCGGCCCCCGTGCAGAAGCTCGTCGAGCTGATCCCTGCCCTCACCACCTCCGAGGGCACCCTCGGCCGGGCGCAGCTGTTCGCGGAGAAGCTCCTCGGCAAGCACGCGATCCGCGCGCAGGACCGCTCGGGCTTCGTGGTCAACGCGCTGCTCGTGCCCTATCTGCTCTCCGCCATCCGGATGTTCGAGTCGGGCATCGCCGGCCGCGAGGACATCGACAACGGCATGGAGCTGGGCTGCGCCCACCCGATGGGACCGCTGAAGCTGTCCGACCTGATCGGCCTGGACACGATCGTCTCGATCGCCAACTCGATGTACGAGGAGTACAAGGAGCCGCTGTACGCCGCTCCCCCGCTGCTCCAGCGCATGGTGGACGCGGGGCGGCTCGGCCGGAAGACGGGCTCGGGCTTCTACACCTACAGCTGATCACCCTCTGCGTGACCACGGACCGTGAGAAGCGGTCCCTCGCACGGGCCCGGCACCGGAAAGGGTGCCGGGCCCGTCGTATTCACACACCGTGTGCGCGGCGGACACGCATATGCCGCTCGCACACGCTCCCCACGCACCCACCAGCCGAGTTGACTTGCCGTGCGCATGCAAGGGATGTGACGACTACCGAGACGACTACAGAAAGGAGCGGACTCGTGGCCATCGACCCCGAGCATCCCGTGGTCCACGGTGAACTCGCAGAGTTACGCCGCCGCCTGGACGTGGCGCACGCCCGCGTCGAGGGAGGGCTCACCCTGCTGAGCCACCGTGCCGAACAGACCGCCAAGGAGCTGGACGACCTGAGCACACGGGTCGTCACCCTGGAGCACTCCCGCTGGCCGCTGCCCGCGGTCGCGGCCCTCACAGCCGTGGGAGCCCTGGTGGTGGCCATCTGGCAGGCCGTCGGCCGCTGACCGGCACAGGCGGAACGCACGCGGGAATCAGTGCCCCGCGTCCTGTCCGAGCCTCAGGTGGTGCAGGAGAAGCAGTGCGGCCGCCATGTTGGCGGCCGGGACCTCGCCCCGGGCGACCATGTCGGGCACGAGCTTCAGGGGAACCCATTCCCTGCGGTCCGACTCGAAGTCGTCCACCGGGTGACCGACGTACGCGCCCTCGTCGGCCCAGTAGATGTGGTGCCGGGCGTCGGTGAGCCCGTTGGAGGGCTCGACGCTCATCAGGTGGTGCAGCGGTCCCGGCCGCCATCCGGTCTCCTCCTCCAGTTCCCGGGCGGCCGCGTCGGCGACGCACTCGCCGTCCTCGACGACGCCGGCCGCCAGCTCCCACCCCCAGCTGTCGGTGATGAAGCGGTGCCGCCACAGGAGCAGCACCTCATTGGCCTCGTTGACCACGGTGGCCACGGCGACGGGCCGCAGCCGTATCAGGAAGTGGTCGAGGTGCCGCCCGTCCGGCAACACGACATCTGCGAGATTGACGCTGAACCAGCGGTTCGAATACACAGTTTGTTCGCTCTGTTTCGTCCACTGCACGGTTCTGCCACCTTCCGCCGAGTAAGTGGCAATATCGCAGCAGGAGGGTGCGGGCAGCAGGCGCACGGACGGTGCACGGCCGGGCGGGGAGCGCTGTGTCAGAGCGGTACGCGCAGTGCCCCGTCGATGAGTTCGGCGGCCTCCGCGGTCCCCGCGCAGCCGTTTCGCACGAGATGTTCGCGTACCGCCCGCAGTCTGTCGCGCAGGCGCATGGACTCCATTCCGCGCGCCCGCTCGGCCATTTCCACGGCGGTCGCCACCGCCTTGTCGGCGTTGCCCTGGCGGAGTTCGATCTGGCTGAGCATGGCGAGCCGGTGCACCCGCCCCCGGTCGTGCGCCGGGGTGTCGACGGCCGCCGCCGCGTGCTCCGCAGCCGCCGTCAGATCGCCGAGGCTGAGCAGCGCCTCCGCCACCTGCACATTGACCAGGCCGGGTTGGACATAGCCCGTCTCGTCGGGTTCGTGGCCGCGCCGGATGCGCTCGGCGGCCTGTTCCGCCCGCCGGATGCAGGACAGCGCGCTCGTGCCGTCGCCGAGGTGCGCGTACGCCTTGGCCTGCATCGCGTAGAGGTCCGCGGCCAGCGCCGGGGTGATGTCCCTGCCGGCGGCGCGCAGCGCGGCCTCGGCGAAGGCGACGGCCTGCCGGTACTCCCGCATGAACAGGGACTGGTTGACGAGCAGCGCGATCACGTACGCGCCGAGCCCCCGGTCCCCGCTGGCCTTGGCGAGCCGCAGGGCCTGGTGGAAGTAGCGCTGGGCGAGGCCGTGCGCGTCGGAGTCGTACGCACAGATGCCGGCGATGGCCACCAGCCCGCCGGTGGCCCGGTGCAGTTGGCGCCCGGTGGCGTCGGTGTAGCTGCCGCGCAGCAGGGGTGCCGCCTCGGCGTTGAGGAAGCCGACGATGCGGGTGCGCGTCGCGATGCCGCCCGCCTTGCGGTACATCTGCTCGTAGTGCGAACGGGCCGCGCGCAGCATCTCTATGTCGGCCATGCTGACGCGATGCCGTCCGCCGCGGGAGACGTCGACGTCCTCCGGCGGGTTCTCCCATTCCCACACCGGCATCACGGCGGGTGTCCCGGTGACGGCGGGGGCGCCGAGGACGTGCGGGCGCTGCTGTTCGTCGGAGCGCCAGAGCGCGGTGGCGCGCTCAACGAACCCGGAGAGCCCGGCGCCGTGCGGGGAGGTCGGCTCGCCCGGCACACCGAGACCGATGTCGTCGAGGGTGACCGGCCGGTGCAGGCGCCCGGCGAGTACCTCGCAGATCAGGTCGGGCACCTGACCGCGCGGTCGCTGTCCCTTCAACCACCGCGCCACGGCGGTGTGTTCGTATCTCAGCGACAGGCCCCGCGCCCGTCCCGCCTGGTTGACGTGCGCGGCGAGTCCGGCGTGCGAGATACCGGCTTCGTCGAGGATCGCGTCGAGCAGGGTGTTGGGCTGCATGGAGGCCCTCCGGTGGCTCGGTGCCGGCGACTGGCAGCGTAGCGCCTCCCTCTTCACACGGGGTGTGAACGGAGTGCCCGGATTCGGGCTGTACGCGCGCTGTCGCGCAGAGTCGCGGACCGCTTGACTGGAGTGCCTCGCAAGAGGCCGGCGGGGCCACCGGCTCCCCCTCGTACAGCGCGGTGGCCCTGGCCGGGTGGAAGACGCGAGCCGCTGATCGCGCGTCACCACGGAGCGCTCGGCGTCCCGGACGGACGGCTCCGGCCGAGTGTGCCGGTGACGTCATGCTGTCCCCCACCCGCCTGTTCCGCCTCGGCTGCGCCGTCCCGGCCACCCTGAGCACGTCGGCCGTCAGTCGGCGTTGTGGGGCGCGGGTACGGGTGGTGAGCGTGACGCGGCGGGACCCGAGGGGGACAACGCTCCTGCTCGTTCAGGAAGCACCCTTCTGCCCGGGGCCGGGAGCGGCGCCGACAGCCGCGCGGTTCCTCATTCCCCGCGGGGCGAGTGCGCGTTCGTTGCGGAGTACCAGGATGGCGATGTCGTCCTTCGGCCTGCCTCCGGCGTGGCGCAGGAGCCGGGTGAGTACCGCCCGCAGTACGGAATGGGCCGAGAGGGGGCGGCCCCGGGCGGTTTCCGCCAGGGTGGCCGCCAGGGGAAAGAAGCGGCCCTCGGCGTCCCTCGCGTCCTCCACCCCGTCCGTGTGCAGGAACAGGGTCGCTCCGGGGAGGAGCCGGCCGCACGGGGTGGGCGGCAGGTCCGCGGGCAGCGGGAACACGCCCAGCGGGGGCAGCGGGTCGGCGGGGGCCATGAGGTCCACCCGGCCGGCGCTCAGCAGATACGGCCAGGGGTGGCCGCAGTTGAGGGCGTGGACCTCGCCGTCGTGGGCGATCTCCAGCAGGAGGACGGTCACGAACTCCTCGGTGTCCTCGGTCCGGGCGCGGTCCCGCAGATGCCGGGCGAGGGCGCGGTCGAGGCGGGTGAGGACGCCGGCGAGTTCGGTCTCGTCGTGGACGGCCTCGCGGAAGCCGCCGAGCACGGCGGCGACGGTGCCGACGGCGGAGAGGCCGTGGCCGCGGACATCGCCCATCACGACCCGTACGCCGTGTTCGGTGGCGATCACTTCGTAGAGGTCGCCGCCGACGGTCGCGCCGCGGTCGGCGGAGAGCTGTGCGGCGGCGGTGGCCAGTCCGTCGATCCGGGCGGGCAGCGGCCGCAGCAGGACGCTCTGCGCGGCGCCGGCGACGCGGCGCGCCCGCCGTACCTCCCGCAGCATCACCTGCCCGGCCCGCAGCACCAGCCCGGCGCCGACCGCGAGGAACACGGCGTTGCCGGCGAGCCGGGGGCCGAGCCCCTTGTCCTGCGCCGGCGGGCAGGCGCGTCTGCAAGTGATCGCCGTCGCGCCCCACACCGCCGGCAACCCCCATGCCAGCGCCCGTCGGACAGACCGCCGATCGGACGGGGGGCGCCTTCGGACCCATGCCCGAGGGGGTGTCCCTGTCCTGATTCGAATCATGCCGTTGGCCCCCCATCAGGCCCTGACAGCGGTACGGCCCAGAGAGGCCGGTCCGATTCTGTCGGCCGAATGCCCCGTTCGGGCCAGATCGCCCGAACTTCTCACTCGAATGAGTGAGGTGATCATGGTGGGGAGGTGGGGGCCGCGCCATGTCGAGGGGGCGAAGCCCGAAAAGGGGCGCGGGGACCGCGCGCCGGCCACGGACAATCCGCAGCCGCCGGAAATCCGCAGCTCCCCGCGCCCCTGAGCGTCCTAGTGCGGCAACAGGCAGCGTTCGCCCCGTCGCGACGCCCGGCACGCACTCTCGCCGCACCGGGCACAAGCCCAAGTACGGTCCAGTACGAGGGCTTGCGCCCGGCACGCCGAGAGCACGCACCAGACGCCGCTCCTTGACGGGCAAACGTTGCCTGCCGCGGGCGCTAGCTCCGCAGCACGGCCCCCGTGCGCTCGCCCGCGAGGGCGACCGCCGCGTCCCGGGCCGCGGACGCCTCGTCCACGGTCAGCGTCCGGTCCCCGGCCCGGAAGCGGAGCGCGTACGCCAGCGACTTCCGCCCCTCACCGAGCTGCTCCGCGTTCTCGTAGACGTCGAACAGCCGGATCGCCTCGAGCAGTTCACCCGCCCCCTGGCGCAGCGCGGCCTCGACCTCGGCGTGCGGCACGAACTCGTCCACGACCAGCGCGACGTCCTGCGTGGCGACCGGGAACGAGGAGATGCTCGGCGCCTGCGGTGTGTCGTCCCCGACCCGCTCCAGCACATCCAGGTCCAGCTCCGCGGCGCAGGTGCGCGCGGGCAGCCCCAGCGCCTTCACGACGCGCGGGTGCAGCTCACCGGCGTGGCCCACGACGCGCTCGGCGCCGTCGACGACGACCACGAACTCGGCGCAGCGACCCGGGTGCCAGGGCCCGTACTGGCCCTTGCGGACGATCAGTTCCGCGCCGGCCTCACGGGCGACCGCGCGCCCCGCCTCGACCGCGTCGGCCCAGTCGGCCGGACGGCCCTTGCCCCACCAGCCGGCCTGCTCACGGGCACCGGCGAGGACGACGGCGACATGGCGCGGCTGCTCGGGCAGCGCGGCGTTCAGCGTCGCGATCTCCTCGGCGGTGGGCCGGCGGTCCACGGGCAGCGAGACGGCGACGCCCTGCTCGGTGCGCGGGTGGAAGACGAGCCCGGTCTCGAAGAGCGCCAGGTCGTGCGAGCCCCGGCCGTCGTTGCGCCGCAGGGCGCCCAGCAGGCCCGGCAGCAGGGACGTGCGGAGTGCGGGCTCCTCGTCGCTCAGCGGGTTGGTGAGCCGGACGACGCGGCGGGCCGGGTCGTCGGCGTCCAGCCCGAGCTGGTCGAAGACCTGCTCGCTGATGAACGGGTAGTTCGGCGCCTCGACGTACCCGGCGCCGGCGAGTACCCGGCCGACCCGGCGGTGCAGCCGCTGCCGGTGGGTCAGACCGCGGCCCGACGGGGGCTTGGGCAGCGTGGAGGGCAGGTTCTCGTAGCCCTCCAGGCGGATGACCTCCTCCGCCAGGTCGTTGATGTCGGCGAGGTCGGGCCGCCACGACGGGACGGTGACGATCAGCTCGTCCTGGCCGTAGACGTCGCAGCCGACCTCCTGGAGGCGGCGTACGACGGTCTCGCGGCCGTAGCCGACTCCCGCGACCTTGTCGGGGTGGTCCGCCGGGACCGCGATGGTGTGCGGCGCGGACGGGGCGATGACCTCGGTGACGCCCGCGTCGGCGGTGCCGCCGGCGAGGAGCACCAGCAGGTCGACGGTGCGCTGGGCGGCGGCGGACGCGGCGAGCGGGTCGACGCCGCGCTCGAAGCGGCGGGACGCCTCCGAGGACAGCTTGTGCCGGCGGGCGGTGCGCGCGATGGAGATCTGGTCGAAGTGGGCGGCCTCGATGACGACCTCGGTGGACGCGTTCTCCGGATCGTCGTGGTCGGCGATCTCGGTGTCGGCGCCGCCCATGACGCCCGCGAGGCCGATGGGGCCGCGGTCGTCGGTGATGACGAGGTCCTCGGCGTGCAGCTTCCGGGTGACGCCGTCGAGGGTGACGATCTTCTCGCCCTCGGCGGCCCGGCGGACGCCGATGGTGCCCTGGACCAGGTTGCGGTCGTAGGCGTGCAGCGGCTGGCCGAGTTCCATCATCACGTAGTTGGTGATGTCGACGGCGAGCGAGATCGGGCGCATGCCGACCTTCTGGAGCCGGCGCTTGAGCCAGATCGGGGAGCGCGCCTCGGGGTCGAGACCGGTGACGGTGCGGGCCGTGAAGCGGTCGCAGCCGAGCGGGTCGGAGACCTGCACGGGGTGACCGAAGGCGTTCGGGCCGGGCACGTCGAGGAGCGCCGGGTCGCGCAGCGGCAGACCGTAGGCGATGGCGGTCTCGCGGGCGACGCCGCGGATCGACAGGCAGTCGCCGCGGTTGGCGGTGACGGCGATGTCGAGGACCTCGTCGACCAGCTCCAGCAGCTCGATCGCGTCCTTGCCTACCTCGGTCTCCGGCGGCAGCACGATGATGCCCTTGGTGCCGTCGTCGCCCATGCCCAGCTCGTCGCTGGAGCAGATCATGCCGTGCGAGTTGCGGCCGTAGGTCTTGCGGGCGGAGATCGCGAAACCGCCGGGCAGGACGGCACCCGGGAGGACCACGACGACCTTGTCGCCGACGGCGAAGTTGCGGGCGCCGCAGACGATCTCCTGCGGCTCGCCCGTGCCGTTGGCGGTGCCGACGTCGACGGTGCAGAAGCGGATCGGCTTCTTGAACTCCGTCAGCTCCTCGATGGTCAGCACCTGGCCCACGACGAGGGGGCCCTTGAGGTCGGCTCCGAGCTGCTCGACGGTCTCGACCTCGAGGCCGGCCGACACGAGCTTGGCCTGGACGTCACGGCCGGTTTCGGTCGCCGGCAGGTCGACGTACTCCCGCAGCCAGGAAAGCGGGACCCGCATCAGATCTCCATCCCGAACGGCCGGGTGAACCGGACGTCACCCTCGACCATGTCTCTCATGTCTTCGACGTTGTGGCGGAACATCAGCATCCGTTCGATGCCGAACCCGAAGGCGAAGCCGCTGTACTTCTCCGGGTCGACACCGCAGGCGGTGAGCACCTTGGGGTTGACCATGCCGCAGCCGCCGAGCTCGATCCAGCCCTCGCTGGAGCAGGTGCGGCAGGGCCGGTCGGGGTTGCCGACGGACTCGCCGCGGCAGACGTAGCAGACCATGTCCATCTCGGCGGACGGCTCGGTGAACGGGAAGAAGTTCGGCCTGAGCCGGGTCTTCATGCCCTCGCCGAACAGCGACTGGACCATGTGGTCGAGCGTGCCCTTGAGGTCGGCCATGGTCAGGCCCTCGTCGACGGCGAGCAGCTCCACCTGGTGGAAGACCGGGGTGTGCGTGGCGTCCAGCTCGTCGGTGCGGTACACGCGGCCGGGACAGATCACGTACACCGGCAGCTCACGGTCGAGCAGGGAGCGGATCTGCACGGGCGAGGTGTGGGTGCGCAGGACGACGCCGGACTCGGTGCCGCCGTCCGGCCCCTGCACGAAGAAGGTGTCGGCCTCACCGCGGGCCGGGTGGTCCGGGCCGATGTTGAGGGCGTCGAAGTTGAACCACTCGGCCTCGACCTGGGGGCCCTCGGCGACCTCGTAGCCCATGGCCACGAAGACGTCCTCGATGCGCTCCGAGAGGGTGGTGAGGGGGTGGCGGGCGCCGGCCGGGACGCGGTCGTAGGGCAGCGTGACGTCCACGGCCTCCTCGACCAGGACGCGCGCGTCGCGCTCGGCCTCCAGTTCGGCCTGGCGGGCGGCGAGGCCCTTGTTCACGGCGCCTCGGGCCTGGCCGACGAGCTTTCCGGCGGCGGCCTTGGCGTGCGGCGGCAGGGCGCCGATCTCGCGGTTGGCGAGCGCCAGCGGGGAGGTGCCCCCGGTGTGGGCGACCTTGGCCTCCTGGAGCGCGTCGAGGGAGTCCGCGGCGGCGAAGGCGGCGAGCGCCTCGTCCCGCATGCGCTCGATCTCTTCCGGTTTCAACGCCTCGACCTCTACAGGGTCGTACGACTTATTCGGTGCCGACATCTCTTCCCGTGCTTCCGATTGGCTGGCGGATGGTCCCCGTACCGACTCGTGGACAGTTCGTCACGGTTTTTGGGACACAAAGGTGCCAAAGGCCGAGTCTAACGGGGTTGAGGTGTGCGAACGCGCCCGCGGGCGGCTAGGCCAGATAGGCCGGGGCCCCCACGGGCAACGTAAATCGGAACTCGGCGCCGCCGCTCGGGGCGCGTCCGACGGTGATGGTGCCGCCGTGGGCTTCGACGATGCCCTTGACGATGTAGAGCCCGAGGCCGGTGCCACCGCGCTTGCTGCCCCGCCAGAAGCGGGTGAAGACGCGGTTCATGGACTCCTCCGGGATACCGGTGCCCTCGTCGCTCACCGTGACCGACGTAGCAGCAGCTTGATGGCCTTCCCCTTCTCGGGGGGACGCCGTGGGCGTGACGTCAATCGTGACGGTTCCCTCGCCGTGCCGCACCGCATTTTCCAGCAGGTTGCTGAGCACCTGGTCGATCTTGTCGGGGTCGGCCCACAGGTCGGGCAGCGGCTGCTCGATCCGCAGCAGGAACCGGTCGGCGGGCTGTCCCGCGGCGACGTACGCCTGGATGTGCCGTCCGACGGCCGCGCCCATGTCGACGGGCTGCCTGCGCACCTCCAGCCGCCCGGAGTCGATCCGGGAGATGTCGAGCAGCTCGGCGATCAGCCGGGTGACCCGGTTGGCGTCGGCGTCGACGGTCTCCAGCATCAGCTTCTTCTGGTCGTCCGTGAACCGCTCCCATTTGGCGAGCAGGGTCGCGGTGAACCCCTTGACGGAGGTGAGCGGCGAGCGCAGTTCGTGGGCGACCGTGGCGATCAGCTCGGCGTGGCTGCGTTCGGTGCGGCGCCGGGCCTCGGTGTCGCGCAGGGAGACGACGACGCGGCGAACGGGCCCGGTAGGTTCCGTACGGATGTAGCGGGCCGACACGAGGACTTCGCGGGCGCCGGGCAGCAGCAGGTTCCGCTCGGGCTGGCCGACGCGGATGGCGAGGCCCCCGTACGGGTCGGTCAGCTGCCACCAGCGGCGGCCTTCGAGGTCCTCCAGTGGCAGCGCCCGCTCCAGGGGCAGACCGAGGGCGTCGGCGGCGGGGACGGCGGTGATCCGGGCGGCGGCGGCGTTGAAGCAGATCACGCGGCCCTGTTCGTCGGCGACGACGAGCCCGTCGGGGAGGTCGTCGGGGTCGATGCCGAGTCCGGCGGTCTCGGCGTGCGGCGGCGTGGGTGTGGCGCGCACATCGCGTCCCCCCAGTGTGCTGCTCGTGCCGACCCTCATCCCCGTACCCCACCTCTCCGTTGTGCAGTGGGCCCCCGAGCCCGTCACCCTACTAGCTGGGAGTGACGGTGCGGCACCCTCCGAAGGCGCGCTGTGCACGGGCGGACGCGTAGAGACATACGGCGGCGGCGGTCGCGAGGTTCAGGCTTTCCGCCTTTCCGTGGATGGGGACGCGCACGACGGCGTCGGCGAGTGCCCGGGTCTCTTCCGGGAGTCCCCATGCCTCGTTGCCGAACACCCAGGCCGTGGGCCCGCCCATGGTGCCCTTGTCGAGTTCGTCGTCGAGGTCGTCCTGTCCGGCCCCGTCCGCGGCGAGGATGCGTACGCCGGTTTCCTTGAGCCCCGCGACGACCCGCTCGACGGGCACCCCGACGGCGACGGGCAGATGGAACAGCGACCCGACGGAGGCGCGGACGGCCTTGGGGTTGTAGAGGTCGACGGACGCGTCGGTCAGCACGACCGCCTCGGCGCCGGCGGCGTCCGCGCACCGCAGGACGGTGCCGGCGTTGCCGGGGTCGCGGACGTGCGCGAGTACGGCGACGAGCCTGGGGCGGGCGGCGAGGATCTCCTCGAACGGCGTGTCCAGGAAGCGGCAGATCCCGACGAGGCCCTGCGGGGTGACCGTCGTGGAGATGTCGGCGATGACGGCCTCGTCGGCGAGGTGCACGCGGGCGCCCGCGGCGCGGGCCTCCCCCACGATGTCGGCGTACCGCTCCGCGGCGTCGACCGTGGCGAACAGTTCGACGAGGGTGGGCGTGCCGTCCGCCGGTGCCCGGTGCTCCGCCGCCTCCCGCACCGCCTGCGGGCCCTCCGCGAGGAACAGGCGGTCCTTCCCCCGGAAGTTCCGTTTGGCGAGCCGCCGAGCGGCGGAGACCCGGGCGGAACGGGGGGAGATCAACTCGGGGGCGGCGGACATGGATCACCTTCGGGTTGGGAGGGGGCGCCTGGCGACTCGGGGGTTCGGGTGCGTCGGCGACTGCGGCCCCCGAGCCATGAGGCGGAACAAACACCCGGACCCGCAAGCCTCGAAAGGCCCACGGGTCCGGGGTTCACATCGACATCCGGCTCAAGGCCAGCGCAGCGTCACGCGGCCTTCGGCGCGTTGACGTCCGCCGGCAGCGCCTTCTGCGCGACCTCGACCAGCGCGGCGAACGCCGTGGCGTCGTTGACGGCCAGCTCGGCGAGGATCTTGCGGTCGACCTCGACGTTCGCGGCCTTCAGACCCTGGATGAAGCGGTTGTACGTGATGCCGTTGGCGCGGGCAGCGGCGTTGATGCGCTGGATCCACAGCTGACGGAAGTCGCCCTTGCGCTTCTTGCGGTCGTTGTAGTTGTAGACCAGCGAGTGGGTGACCTGCTCCTTGGCCTTGCGGTAGAGGCGCGAACGCTGACCGCGGTAGCCGGAGGCCTGCTCGAGGATCGCCCGGCGCTTCTTGTGGGCGTTGACTGCCCGCTTGACGCGTGCCACTTGTTAACTCCTTGTAGCGGGGCCGTGGTTGTCGTCACACGACCCGAAATCGATTGGGTCCCGGTCCAGACGTACGGCGCGAGGTGATCGACGGACGATCAGGCGCCGCTTCGTCACTTGCCGAGAAGCTTCTTGATCTTCGCGGCGTCGCCCGGGGCCATCTCGGCGTTGCCGGTGAGGCGACGCGTCACGCGGGACGACTTGTGCTCGAGCAGGTGGCGCTTGCCGGCGCGCTCACGGAGCACCTTGCCGGAGCCGGTGACCTTGAAGCGCTTGCTGGCACCGCTGTGCGACTTGTTCTTCGGCATAGCGCCGTTCTCTCCTCGTCAGTGGCGCTCCGGTGCCCGGTCGTTAAACCGGGCACGACGGAACGTCATTTCTATCGGTTGACACCCCGGACTCGCGTCCGGGGCTTCCCCCGGACTCACGTCCGGGGAACTACGCCTCGGCAGGCTCCTCGGCCGGCGCCTCAGCGGGCACCTCGGCGTCGGCGGCGTTCTGCGACTTGCCAGGGTTGGCCTTCGCTTCCGCCTTCCGGGCTTCCTGCGCCTGACGGGCCTCGGCCATCGCCTCGGTCTTCTTCTTGTGCGGACCGAGGACCATGATCATGTTGCGGCCGTCCTGCTTCGGGTTCGACTCGACGAACCCGAGGTCCTGGACGTCCTCCGCGAGACGCTGCAGCAGTCGGTAGCCCAGCTCGGGCCGGGACTGCTCGCGACCACGGAACATGATCGTGATCTTGACCTTGTCGCCCTGCTTGAGGAACCGGACGACGTGACCCTTCTTGGTGTCATAGTCGTGCGGGTCGATCTTCGGCCGGAGCTTCATCTCCTTGATGACCGTGTGCGCCTGGTTCTTGCGCGCCTCACGGGCCTTCATGGCCGACTCGTACTTGAACTTCCCGTAGTCCATGAGCTTGCAGACCGGCGGACGTGCGTTCGCGGCCACCTCGACCAGGTCGAGGTCGTACTCCTGCGCAAGCTCCAGGGCCTTGGCAAGCGGAACAATTCCGACCTGCTCGCCGCTGGGACCGACAAGTCGCACCTCGGGAACGCGAATCCGGTCGTTGATGCGGGGCTCGGCGCTGATGGATCCTCCTCGGTAGCACCCCACGACGGTCTGGCGGACCGCCGCGTCATGTCTGGTTGACATAAAGACCAACCATCAGGAGCCATGAAAAATGCCCCGGACGGGACACAGGCGGGGCTCCAATGACTGCCGGAGCACCGCCGCGGTGGCCGCGGGGCGCGATTCGGACGACTCCACCGTCCGTACGGAACGGTGGTGGCCGTCTGACCGGTGACCTGCCGTCCCGGAGGATGGTCAGGTGGGAGTTCGGAGCCTCCACTTGCGGGCCGGGCACATAGGTGTCCAGCCGGTCGTAGACCTAACCATAGCGGGTTCAAACCAGGGGTGCCAATCGGGGCGCGGCGGGCTCCCGCAGGTCGGAGCGTGCCCACCGGGGCCTATCGTGTGGGGCATGAGTGACACCCCTCCTGAGTCCCCCGACTTCGACTCGATGACCCGTGACATCGCCGAGGTCCCCGCGGTCGAGGTGATCGTGACGGTCGCCGTCAACCTGATGAGCGCCGCCGCGGTGAAGCTCGGTCTGACCGAGGAGGGCGACAAGTACAAGGACCTGGACGAGGCCCGCAAGCTGGTGCACGCCCTCGCCGGTCTGCTCGACGCGTCCACGACGGAGATCAGCTCGTTCCACGCGGCGCCGCTGCGTGACGGGCTGAAGTCGCTGCAGCTGGCGTTCCGCGAGGCGTCGGTCGTGCCGGACGACCCGGGCCAGGGCCCCGGCGAGAAGTACACCGGCCCGGTCTACGGCTGATCCGCCCCCTGCCTGCAGGGGCTCTCACGCACCGGGGCTCGTCCGGCCCTTCACATACAGGGGCTCGCCCGGAGGCGTCGTCCCGGCCGGCAGGAGCGCCAGGTCGAGGCCGCGTACCAGGCGGGCCCTGAGTGTTTCGTCGGCGGCGAGCCGCGAGGCGACCGCGTGGGCGGTCTCGGCGGGGACGGCGGCGGGGTCCAGCACGAGGGCCAGGGTGCCGTCGGCCCGGCCGGGCCCGAGATGGGCGCGGAGCACGGCGGGCTCGGCGGCGACCGCGGCGCGAACCGCCGCGATCACCGCGGGGTCGGCGAGCGGATCGGCCGTCGTACGCCCCTCGGCGAGGGCGAGCAGCGCGGCCCCCGTCAGCTCGAACGGCACGGGCCCGGCCAGGTCCAGGACGAGCGTGTCGGCCTTCTCGTGCGCGACGGCCTGGAGGGCCTGGTGCGTCGGTACGGCCACGGGGCGGGCGGCGGGGTCCCAGCGGGCGAGGGAGTCGGTGGAGGTGAAGGCGGGCAGGGCGGTGCGGTCGCCGGCCTTCAGGGTGGGAACGGCCATGTCGCTGGTCTTCTCGCGGCGCAGTCCGTTCTCGTCCTCCTCGACCTCGCCGAGCACGGCCACGACGGGGACGAGCAGCCGGGCGCCCCTGAGCGCTTCGAGGACGGGGCCCACGGCGGTGCGGTCCTCGGCCCACGCGGAGAGCGCGGCGCTCAGCCTGGGGTCGGCCGAGCCGTCGTCGTCGGAGTAGCCGGGGTCGGGAATGTTCTTGTTCGCCACGGTCGTCGACCCTATCGGGGTAAGTCTCCCGGGCGTTCGCCGGGCCGGAAACACGACCGTCACATCACTCACGGTTTTCCCAGGGTGTCCTGACGTGGTTCTCACACTCGCCTAACCCATCGCACAGCACGGGCCGCGACCATCGCGGCATGCCTCCTCGCAGAGCCCGTCGCCGTGCCCGCCCGGCGGTGCGCCATCGCCTCCTCGTCGCCGCGCCGGCCATCGCCGTCCTCGTGTGCGGTACGGCCGCCGCCGGGGCCCTGTACGTGACGGCCCGGGCACAGGACGGCGGGGGCGCGGCCGTATCGTCGGCGGCGTCATCGTCGGTACCGCCCTCGGCCTCCGCTTCCACCACGCCGGGTGCGGACGCGGCCGCGGAGGAGGCCTCGGTGGAACCTGTGGCGGCGCCGGGGGCGGACCACGACGCACTGCTCGCGAAGGCCCTGGCGGATGTGCCGGTCGAGGACGGGGCGGCCTTCTCGGTGGCCGTGCTGGATGCGGAGTCCGGGGACAGCGCGGTGTACGGGGACGCCGGGTTCGAGACCGCGAGCATCGTGAAGGTGGACATCCTGGCCGCGCTGCTGCTCCAGGCGCAGGACGCGCACCGGGGGCTCACGGCGCAGGAGGAGGCGTACGCCGCCACGATGATCCGTGACAGCGACAACGCGGCCGCGACGGCGCTGTGGAACACCATCGGCCGGGCGGCGGGGCTGGACGCGGCGAACGAGCGGTTCGGCCTCACGGACACCGAGGGCGGCGACGGCCTGTACTGGGGCCTGACGCGGACCACGGCCGCCGACCAGCTCGTCCTGCTGCGGCAGGTGTTCGGGGACGACGACGAGTCGGAGCTGAGCGCGGCCTCGCGGACCTGTGTGCGGCGGTTGATGGAACAGGTGTCGGCGGGCCAGGACTGGGGGGTGTCGGCGGCCGTGGCCGGTGGTTCGGCCGGTTCCCCGGACTCGGGGTTCGCCTTGAAGAACGGGTGGCTGCCGCGTACGGCCACCGGGCTGTGGGTGATCAACAGTGTCGGCCGGGTCACGGTGGACGGGCGGGACTGCCTGGTCGCGGTGGTGTCGAACGGCAACACGACGAAGGCGAAGGGGATCGCGCTGGTCGAGGCGGCGGCCAGGGCGGGGGTGTCGGTGTTCGTGAACGGCGCGGAGGAAGCCGTTTCGGCGGACTCGGCGACCACCTCATAGCGCGGCGACCACCCCAGAGGGACCGGTGGCGGGGTGCGAGGTCCCCGAGGGGACCGGGGGGCGGGTGACCCGTCCGCTCAGATCAGGAACTCGTCCGGTCGGCGGCGGTCGCCGCGCCAGATGACGACGCCGGTGATGAGCAGGGCCACGCCGAGGCCACCGGCGGCGGGGGCCGCCCATCCGGAGGCGGTGTCCTCCTCCTTCACCGGGTCGGGGCCGGGGCCGAAGTACTTGCGGCCGTACGCCGCGGACGTGAGGTCGTCGGGCCTGAGCCTGCCGCCCTCCCTGATGGCGGCGGCCGGGTCGACGAAGCCGAAGCCGCGGGAGTCGTCGCGGCCGCCGACGGGGGCGTCCCGGGCGGTGTCCTCCAGGAGCCGTTTCACCTGGGCCGGCGTCAGACCGGGGTGGGCCGCCTTGACGAGGGCGGCGGCTCCGGAGACGAACGCGGCGGCGGCGCTGGTGCCCCAGCCCTCGTAGTACTTGCGGTCGGGGTCGGCGATGACGACGTCGACGCCGGGCGCGCTGACGGTGGCGTACCAGCGGCGGGTGGAGAAGGGGGCGCGGTCGCCGTCCTCGTCGACGGCGGTCACCGCGATGACGCCCGGGTAGGCCGCCGGGTACGAGACGTGGTCGCCCTTCTTGCCGCCGTTGCCGGCGGAGGCCACGACGACCGAGCCCTTCTTGAGGGCGTACTGGACGGCGGCGTCCTCGGAGGGTTCGGGGTGGGCGGACTCGGAGTCGTCGCCGAGGGAGAGGTTGATGACGTCGGCGCCCTGGTCCGCGGCCCAGCGGATGCCCTCGGCGAGGGCGTTGCCGCGGGTGCTGCGGGCCTTGGAGCGTGCGGAGTCACCGTCTTCGAGGATGACGCGGACGGGCAGGATCCTCGCCTCGGGGGCGATGCCGAGGACGCCTTCGCCGTTGTTCGGGCCGTGGCCGTGACCGGCGATGATGCCGGCCATGGCGGTGCCGTGCCGGGCCCAGGAGCGGTCGCCGCGCCTGGCCCCGAAGCCGACCAGGTCCCTCGTGGGGAGGACGTTCCCCACGAGGTCGGGGTGCTCGTCGTCCACGCCCGTGTCGAGGACCGCGACGGTGATCCCCTCCCCCTTGGTCGTCCGCCACGCCTCCTCGGTGCGCATGGCGTCCAGCGCCCACTGCTGGTCCCGGATGCCGTCGGCGTGGGCGGCGGTGGGCAGGAGGGCCAGGGAGAGGGCGAGGGGCAGGGACAGGAGGGCGGTGCGCCGGGGGCGGCGGGTCCTCGCTGATGCCGATACGGAGGGGGCGCCCCCGGTCGTGGTGACGGCCGCGGTCGGGAGCGGCTTCCCCGCCTCGGGGTACGACGTCACGCGGGTCGGGGGCTTCTCCGTGCTCCCGGTTCCGTGGATGCTCCGGGTTCCGTCGGCTGTCATGAGGGCTGCTCCGTGGCGGACGCGGCGGTTCTGCGGAGGCCGCGTTCGACGCGGTCGGCGAGGCCCTGTGCCTCGTGGCCGAGGCCGGCCTGGGCGGGGGCGGTGGTGGCGTCGGACCGCATCGCGTCCTCGGCGGGCTGCGGGTCGGTGATGGTGCGGCCGTCGGCGAAGCCGGAGACCGCGTAGACGACGACGGGGACGTCGGTGAGCACGGAGATGCTCCAGGAGGCCCGCTGCTCGTCGCCGAAACCGGCGGCGACGGTGTCCCGGGCGGCGTACGGGCGGGGCATCAGGTCGGTGCGCCGGTCGAGGCCGTCTCTCGCGAAGCGGTTCTTGAGGGTGGCCATGCCGGTGGCGTCGGCCTTGGTGAACATCAGGCCGACGGTGGTGACGTTGCTGCGGGTCGCGTCGGTGTAGGTGGCCCTCAGCAGTCGCAGGCAGCCGACGGGCGCGAGGGCCTTGCGCAGCAGCGGGTCGAAGGCGTCGGCGCAGCCGCTGTCGGGGGCGACGGCGACCCGGGTCCAGGTGCGGTCGGTGCCGCCGGGGCCGGCGCCCTCTCCCCGCACGGTCGGCGGGAACAGTTCGTCGACGGGTACGCCGTGCCAGAGGGCTCCGGCCGCAGCGAAGCCGACGCGGGTGCCCTCCGGACCCGGGTCGCCGGTGAGCCAACTGCCCGCCGCCGCACCGCCGATGAGTCCGACGCCCAGTACCACGCAGGCGGCCACGGCCGCGGCCCGGGCGCCGGTGGGGCGGGGTCTGCGCCGTACGTCGTCCGGCTCGGAGGAGGTCCACGACGAGGTGTCGGGCTCGGCGAACGTCACGAACGGCCGCCCGGAGGCGGCGCCGAGCGCCTCGTCGATGGCGTCGGCGGACCGCCGGGAGGAGCCGGACGGCGGCTGCCACGCCCCGGGATGACCGGGGTCCCCGGGCCGCAACCGCCTGCCGGCGCCGGCGCCGTCCTCCTCGGACACGGGGCCGCGCGGGCCCTCCGCGCCCCGGGGCACGGAACCACCGGCCCCCGCCGGTACGGACCCACGGACCGCCGAGGCGGAGGGCGCGCCATCGGGCCGGGGCGGGACACCACCGGAGGACTGCCCGGGGATACGGGACGGGCTGCTGCCCGCGGGCTGGGCGGCCGGGCGGGGCAGCGGGCCGGCGGGCGGCTGACCGGCGGGGCGGGGCGGAGTGCCGCCGGGATGCTCTCCCGTGGGACGGGACGAGGTGCCGGCGGAGTGCCGACCCGTGGCACGGGACGAGGTGCCGGCGGCGGGTCGGCCGGCCGGGCGGGGTGGGATGGTGTCGGCGGGCGGTTCGGGGGCGCGTGGCTCCGAGGTGGTGGAGCGTACGACGCGACGGGGCGGCGTCGCGGGCTCCTCGGGCCGTCCGGCCGGGCGGGGCACCGAGGAGGGCGGCGCGTCGGGGAAGCGGGCCGAGGCCGCGGGGGGCGGTGGGGTGGCGCCGCTCTTCGGGGCGGTCCTGCGGAAGTCGGAGAAGCGCGGGTGTTCCGCACGGCGCGGTGCGGGGCCGCCGTCCGTTGCCGAGCCCTGGGAGGGCTGCCGACCGGGCACCGGGCCGGAGCCCTGCGTACGCGAGGACATCGGGGTGCCGCGCTCGCCGGAACTCCGGTGCGGTCGTGTCGTCTTGGCGGCGTCGGAGCCGTACGCAGGACGCTGCCCGTCCCCCGCGTCCGGTCGCCGGCCGTCCCGAGGCGCGTCCTGCGCCGCGGAGGGCGCACCGGACGGGCGAGGCGGCGCGGTGGGCCGCGCGGGCACCCCCGTGGCGGGTGGCCGCTGGGGACGCCGCGGCACGGCCTGCGTCTCCCCGGCCGACGGCGTCCAGTCGGGGCGGGGCGGCGGAGCCGACGAGGAGCCGGGCGAGGGGAGCGGCCCCGGGGGCGTCCTCTCGGAGCCGCCCCCGGCGGATGACAGGGAAGCAGAGGCAGGCGCCCCCGGCACACCCCCCGCGACCCGGCGCGCTTCGAACGATCCCCGGCCCGTCCCGGGCGTCGTGGACGAGCCCCCGATGTGTGCACGGGCGTCGGAGGTGGTTTCGCCCGTGAGGCGTGCGCCGGAGCCACCCCCGAGGAAGGGACGCGCCCCCGGCGCCGCACCGGTGGTCGGCCGCGTGCCGGAGGGGCCGTCGCCGGGCGGACGTCCGCCGCGCGAGGTGTCGGTGGTGGGGTCGGAGTCGCGGTGGGGCGGCGGGGTGTCGGTGGGGGGCACTGTGTTCTGGGGTGGGGTGTTCGGCGGTGCGGGGACGTGGGGCGTCGAGGGGCGCCTCGGCGGACGCGGGGGGATGGAGGCGCGACGCGCTTCCGTGCTCATGCACCCCCCGTTTCCTCGTGCCCGGGCCGACCCGGAGCCGTCCGGGTCCCGGTCACCCGTGGGGGGCGACCGGCACGCATGCGACGGGACCGGTCCCGTGGGCATGCGCCGCACCACGGGCCGACCGCACCCGTGGTCGCACCACACGCAAGCCATACCCGTGGCAGCGGATCGGCATCCCCGTCGAGGTCGTCCCCTGCGCTCGCGTCACTCTACGGGTTGCCCGGGGTCGAACGGGAACCAGTCGGCGGCACCGGGGCTTTAGCCCGGAACGTCCCCCTACCCTGCGGTAATCATGTCTGGCAGGCTTCGTTCATGACTGCGCGCGCCGCCGACCGGGCCCGCTACGACCGGGCCACCGCTCATCTCGACGCACCTCTGGCGATCGTCGACCTCGACGCCTTCGACGCGAACGCCGACGACCTCGTCCGCAGGGCCGGCGGCAAGCCGATCCGCGTCGCGAGCAAGTCCGTCCGCTGCCGGGCGCTGCTGGAGAGGGTCCTGGCCCGCGAGGGCTTCCGGGGCATCATGTCGTTCACTCTGGCCGAGTCCCTGTGGCTGGCCCGTTCCGGGTTCGACGACATCCTCCTCGCCTATCCCTCGGCCGACCACGACGCCTTCGCTGAACTGGCGAGCGACCCCAAGCTCGCCGCCGCCGTCACCGTGATGGTCGACGACCCCGCCCACCTCCGGCTGATCGAGGACTCCCGGCGCGGAGGCACCGAAGTGGTGCGCGTCTGCCTGGAGTTGGACACCTCGCTCAGGCTTCTGGGGGGCCGGGTGCGGATCGGGGCGCGGCGTTCGCCGCTGCACTCCCCCGAGCAGGTCGCCGAGGTGGCGCGGGCCGTGGCCGAGCGGCCGGGGTTCAAGCTGGTCGGGATCATGGCGTACGAGGGTCATATCGCCGGTGTGGGCGACTCGGTGGCCGGGCGGCCCCTCCGTTCGCGTGCGGTGCGGCTGATGCAGGCCACGGCGAAGAAGGAACTGGCCGCCCGCCGGGCCGAGGTGGTCCGTGCCGTACGGCGGGTGGCGCCGGACCTGGAGTTCGTCAACGGCGGTGGCACGGGCAGCGTGCAGCACACGGCGGCGGAGGACGCGGTCACCGAGATCGGCGCCGGGTCCGGCCTCTACGTGCCCCGGCTCTTCGACAACTACACGTCGTTCAGCGGGCGTCCGGCCGCACTGTTCGCCATGCCCGTGGTCCGGCGCCCCGGGGTCGGCGTCGTCACCGTGCTCGGTGGCGGGTACCCGGCCTCCGGTGCCGCGGGACCGGACCGGCTGCCGGTGCCGTATCTGCCGGAGGGGCTGAAGTACGACCCGCAGGAGGGGCCGGGCGAGGTGCAGACCCCGCTGCTCGGCGCCCCCGCGGACGATCTGCTGCTCGGTGACAAGGTGTGGTTCCGGCACGCCAAGGCCGGGGAGCTGTGCGAGCGGTTCGACGTGCTGCACCTGGTGGAGGGCGACGAGGTGACGGCGACGGTGCCGACGTACCGGGGTGAGGGCCACACCTTCCTGTAGGACGCGGTGGTGTGTCCGGGTCCGTGACGTCACTGCGGGCCCAGGCTGCTGCCCACTCCCCCGCCGGTCTCCTCGTCGCCCACGGCTCGGATGCCCTTGACGATCCGGTCGATGTCGCCGACCGGTGGTCCGTCGTCGCCCGCGTCGACGGCGAACCGGACGAGGACCGGTGCCCCGGAGCCCACGCCGGCCGGGAAGACGAGGGACTGGACGTACCCGCCGGGTCCGGCGTCGGTGGTGACGCGCCAGCGCACGAAGTACCCGGCGCGGCCCGCGACGGCGACCGAGCCCGAGGCGACGACCTCGTGGCCGGTGATGCCGTTGTACGGGCGCCGGTCCAGGTCGTCGCGGTCGTACGCGTCGTTCGCGGCGTCCTCGATGTCCTTCTCGGCGAGGACCTTGGGGGACGTCTCCTCGCTCTGGGTCACGGTGCGCGAGTAGACCCAGCCGCTGCGGCACAGGCCGTCGTCACCGGGGCAGTCGTAGGTGCCGTCGGTGACGAGTACGGCGTCCTCGTCGGCGTCCTCGCCTTCGGTCCAGCCGTCGAGGACCGGGAAGGTGATGCCGTTGAGGTCGTCCACGACGACGGAGGCGGCGCCGTCGGCGGACTTGGAGGGGGACGAGGAGGGGCCGGTCGGGGACGGGCTGCCGCCGCCCGGCGAGGGGGCGGTGGGGGCCGTTCGCGTCTCCTGGCCCCCGCCGCCGTCCCCGCCGAGGACGAGGACGCCCCCGATGACGGCGCCGGCGGCCAGTACGGCCCCGGTGACGGCCAGCGCGACCACCTTGGTGCGCCCGAGGCCCTGGGGCCGGGGCTGGACCGGCGGCGGGACGGGCGGCTGCACCGGCTGACGCCGGTGGTCGGTCCACGCGGACCCGTCCCACCAGCGTTCGGTGAGCGGGTAGGACGGGTCGCGGTACCAGCCGGGCGGCGGCGAACTGCTCATCCCCGCACTCTAATCACACCGACGGGGCCGGTGTTCGGACTGTCCTGGACGGCCTGGCCTAGAGCGGGGTGACGTAGGCGCCCGAGATGCCGCCGTCGACCAGGAAGTCGGTGGCGTTCACGAAGGACGAGTCGTCGCTCGCGAGGAAGGCCACGGCGGCGGCGATCTCCTCGGCCTCCGCGAACCGCCCGAGCGGGATGTGCACGAGGCGGCGCGCGGCCCGCTCCGGGTCCTTGGCGAACAGCTCCTGGAGCAGCGGGGTGTTGACCGGGCCGGGGCACAGGGCGTTGACGCGGATGCCCTCCCGCGCGAACTGCACGCCCAGCTCACGGGACATGGCGAGCACGCCGCCCTTGGAGGCCGTGTACGAGATCTGGGAGGTCGCCGCGCCCATCCGGGCCACGAATGAGGCGGTGTTGATGATGGAGCCCCTGCCCTGGCGCCGCATGTACGGGATGGCCGCCTTGCAGCACAGGTAGACGGAGGTGAGGTTGACCTCCTGGACCCGCTTCCAGGCCTCCAGGCCGGTCTCCAGGATGGAGTCGTCGTCGGGCGGGGAGATACCCGCGTTGTTGAAGGCGATGTCGACGCTGCCATAGGTGTCGTGGGCGGTGCTGAACAGCGCCTCCACCTGCTCGGCGTCGGTGACGTCGACCTTCACGAAGATCCCGCCGACCTCCTCGGCGGCCGCCTTGCCGCGTGCCTCGTCCACGTCGCCGCAGACGACATGGGCGCCCTCGGAGGCGAGGCGGCGGGCGGTGGCGAGGCCGATGCCGCTGCCGGCGCCGGTGATGACGGCGGTACGGCCGACGAGTCGGCGGCAGATGGTGTCCTGGGGCTGGGTCACTGTGCGGGGCCCTCCGTGCTGATGAAGACGTTCTTGGTTTCGGTGAAGGCGGTCAGGGCGTCCGGGCCGAGCTCCCGGCCGATGCCGGACTGCTTGAAGCCGCCGAAGGGGGTCCAGTAGCGCACGCTGGAGTGGGAGTTGACGGACAGGTTGCCCGCGCGGACGGCCTGGGAGACGCGCAGGGCGCGGCCGACGTCCCGGGTCCAGATGGAGCCGGAGAGGCCGTACGGGGTGTCGTTGGCGAGGCGGATCGCGTCGGCCTCGTCGTCGAAGGGGAGGACGACGGCGACCGGGCCGAAGACCTCCTCGGCGGCCACGCGCGCGTGCGGCTCGACGCCGGTGAGGACGGTCGGCGGGAACCAGAAGCCGGGGCCCTCGGGGGCCTTGCCGCGGATGCCGGGCGCGTCCGGGTCGACGTACGCGCGGACGCGGTCTAGCTGGGCGGCGGAGATCAGCGGGCCCATCTGGGTGGCCTCGTCGTTCGGGTCGCCGACGCGGACCGACTCGATGCCGGGGGCGAGGAGTTCGAGGAATCGGTCGTGGACGGAGCGCTGGACGAGGATGCGGGTGCGGGCGCAGCAGTCCTGGCCGGAGTTGTCGAGGAACGACATGGGGGCGGCGGTCGCCGCGGCCTCGAGGTCGGAGTCGGCGAAGACGATGTTGGGGCTCTTGCCGCCGAGTTCGAGGGTGACGCGCTTGAGGAGCGCCGAGCCCTTGGCCAGGACCTGCTTGCCCACGGCTGTCGACCCGGTGAAGACGATCTTCGCGACGCCGGGGTGTTCGACGAGGGCGTTGCCCGCGACGGGGCCGTGTCCTGGCAGTACCTGGAACAGGCCCTCGGGGAGCCCTGCCTCGCGTGCCAGCTCCGCGAGGCGGAGGGCGGTGAGCGGGGTCGTCTCGGCCGGCTTGAGGAGCACCGCGTTGCCCGCCGCGAGCGCGGGGGCGACGCCCCAGGCGGCGATGGGCATCGGGAAGTTCCAGGGGGCGATCACGCCGACCACGCCGAGGGGTTCGAGGATGGTGACGTCGAGGCCGCCGGGGACGGGGATCTGCCGTCCGGTGAGCCGTTCGACGCCGCCGGCCGCGTAGTCGAGCAGGTCCCGGACGTTGCCGGCCTCCCAGCGGGCGTTGCCGATGGTGTGTCCGGCCTCGCGGACCTCCAGGCGGGCCAGCTCCTCCAGGTGCTCGTCCACGGTGACGGCGAACCGGCGCAGCAGCCTGGCGCGGTCGGCGGGGGCCAGCGCGGCCCACGCCCGCTGGGCCTTCGTCGCCAGGGAGACGGCCGCGTCGACGTCCGCCGGGGTGGCGGCGGGGACGGTGGCGACGACCTCCTCGGTGGCGGGGTTGAGCACCTGGAGCTGCTGCTCGTACTGCGGGGACTGTCCGGACAAGTAAGGGCCTTTCAGCGGGTGGCGGTTCACAGGCGTTCGAAGGAGCGGCGCAGCTCCCAGTCGGTCACGGCGGCGTCGAACGCGGCCAGTTCGACCCGCGCCATGTTGAGGTAGTGGGCGACGACCTCGTCGCCGAAGGCGGCCTTGGCGATGGGGCTGTTGCCCCACAGCTCTGCGGCCTCGCGCAGGGTGGTCGGCACATGGGCGTAGTCGCCGGTGTACGCGTTGCCCTCGCACACCTCCGGCAGTTCCAGCTTCTGTTCGATGCCGTGGAGCCCGGCCGCGACGAGCCCGGCGACGGCGAGGTGCGGGTTGACGTCGCCGCCGGGGAGCCGGTTCTCGAAGCGCATCGAGCGGCCGTGGCCGACGACCCGCAGGGCGCAGGTCCGGTTGTCGTGGCCCCAGGCGACGGCGGTGGGGGCGAAGGAGCCCGGCTGGAACCGCTTGTAGGAGTTGATGTTGGGCGCGTAGAGCAGCGAGAAGTCGCGGAGCGCCGCGAGCTGCCCGGCGAGGAAGTGCCGCATGACCTGGGACATCCCGTGGCCGTCGGCCATCACGTTGGTGCCGTCGGCGTCCGCGAGGGACAGGTGGATGTGGCAGGAGTTGCCCTCGCGCTCGTTGTACTTGGCCATGAAGGTGAGGGAGACGCCCTCCTGGGAGGCGATCTCCTTGGCGCCGGTCTTGTAGACGGCGTGCTGGTCGCAGGTGACCAGGGCCTCGTCGTACTTGAAGGCGATCTCGTGCTGGCCGGGGTTGCACTCGCCCTTGGCGGACTCGACGGTCAGCCCGGCGCCCGCCATCTCGTTGCGGATCCTCCTCAGGAGGGGCTCGACACGGCCGGTGCCGAGGACCGAGTAGTCGATGTTGTACTGGTTGGCCGGGGTCAGGCCCTGGTAGCCGGCGTCCCAGGCCTGTTCGTAGGTGTCCTTGAAGACGATGAACTCGAGCTCCGTGCCGACGTTGGCGGTGTAGCCCAGTCCGGCGAGGCGCTCCAGCTGGCGGCGGAGGATCTGGCGGGGGGCGGCGACGACGGGTGAGCCGTCGCTCCAGGCGAGGTCGGCGATCAGCAGGGCCGTGCCCTCGTTCCAGGGCACCCGGCGCAGGGTGGACAGGTCCGGGTGCATGGCGAAGTCGCCGTAGCCCCGGTCCCATGAGGACATCGCGTAGCCGTCGACGGTGTTCATCTCGGTGTCGACGGCGAGCAGGTAGTTGCAGCCCTCGGTGCCGTGGGAGAGGACCTCGTCGAGGAAGAACCGGGCGGCGAACCGCTTGCCCTGCAGTCGCCCTTGCATGTCGGGGAAGGCCAGGACGACAGTGTCGATCTCGCCGCCGGCGACGAGGGCGTGCAGTTCCTCGACGGAGAGCGGGGGTGTGCGGTCTGCCACGGGGAGGCCTCCTTGGGCTTTCTTCGGTCGCTGCGCACTTCTGCTCGTACTGCTTCGTACCGCGCGCTTCATCCGCCGGACCGGGAGTCATAAGGTATTGCCGAGAACCATTGCTTGGGAAGGGGGCACGGCCACATGTCGGTGGAACCTGACGGCGGGCCGGAGGACCGGCTGACCCCGGTGCTGCGGCCGGTGCGGGCGGGCAACGGCTTCGAGGAGGCGCTGGAGCAGATCCTCCAGGTCGTCCGGCTGGGCCTGGTACCCGGCGGGGAGCGGCTGCCCGCGGAGCGCGAGCTGGCGGAACGGCTCGGCATCAGCCGGGTGACGCTGCGGGAAGTACTGAAGGTGCTCCAGGACCAGGGACTGGTGGAGGCGCGGCGCGGGCGGTACGGCGGCACGTTCGTGCTGCCGCGCACCGACGCGGGCGGCGAGGACGAGCTGCGCCGCAGGATCGCCGAGGTCGACATCGAGGACGTGCTGCGGTTCCGGGAGGTGCTGGAGGTGGGCGCGGCGGGCCTGTGCGCCACGCACGGACTGGACGACGAGCAGGCGGCGCGACTGCGGGATGCGCTGTCCCGCACCCATGAGGCACCGCTCGCCGAGTACCGGCGCCTGGACACCCTGTTCCACCTCACCCTCGCGGAGCTGTGCGGTTCCCCTTCCCTCACCGCCCAGTACGCGGCCGTACGCGCCGGCGTCAACGACCTCCTCGACTGCATTCCGCTGCTCGTACGGAATCTGGAGCACTCGCAGCGGCAGCATGTCGCGCTCGTCGACGCGGTACTCGACGGGGACGCGGACGGGGCGCGCGAGATCATGCGGGAGCACTGCTCGGGGACGGCGGCACTGCTGCGGGGGTTCCTGACGTGAGGAGGGCGGCACGGGCCGCGGTGACGGCGGAGCGGCGGCGGCCGGGGGCGGGCCTTGCCACCACCGGCACCGCAAAGGTATGAACGTGCTCCATTGAGCACAAGGGAGCATGAGGGAGCGCGCGTGACCAGGCCGCTGATCGGTGTGAGTACGTATCTGGAGTCCGGCGCGCGCTGGGGCGTGTGGGAGATGGAGGCCGCGCTGCTGCCGGTCGGGTACCCCCGGCTCATGCAGGCGGCGGGCGGGCTCGCGGCGATGCTCCCGCCGGACGATCCGGCGCACGCGGCGGCGACGGTGGCGCGCCTGGACGGTCTGGTGATCGCGGGCGGACCGGACGTCGACCCCGCCCGCTACGGTGCCGAGCGGTCGCCGCGCACGGGGCCGCCGGCGCCGGCGCGGGACGCCTGGGAGCTGGCGCTGATCCGTGCGGCGCTGGAGGCCGGGACACCGCTCCTCGGCATCTGCCGGGGGATGCAGCTGCTGAACGTGGCGCTCGGGGGCACGCTCGTCCAGCACATCGACGGGCATGTGCGCGAGGCGGGGGTCTTCGGCCGGCACTCCGTGAAGCCGGTGCCGGGGACCCGTTACGCGGAGATCGCGCCCGAGGAGGCGGATGTGCCGACGTACCACCACCAGGCCGTGGACCGGCTCGGCGAGGGGCTGGTCGCGTCGGCGTACGCCACGGCCGACGGGACGGTGGAGGCGGTCGAGCTGCCCGCCCCCTCCTGGGTCCTGGGTGTGCAGTGGCACCCCGAGATGGGCGAGGACCTGGGGGTGATGCGGGCGTTCGTCCTGGCGGCGTCGTGACTGCCGCCGGGCCGCCCGGCCGCCGGTGAGGGTGGTCCGTCCCCGTCCCCCGTCCCCGTCGCCGCTGCCCTGCCCGCCCCGGGGGCTCCCCCCTTCGCCCCCCGTGGATCGGCCCCCGTCGTCGGCCGGAGGCCCGCTGTGGCTGGTCGCGTGGTTCCCCGCGCCCCCGACATGCCCGGGCCGTGCCCCGGGCATCACCGTTCAGTCGCCCGTCGGCGTGCCGCCCCGGGTCAGCCCCAGGAGGTCGCGCGCCGGCCCCGCCGGACGGTGGCCCATGGGCCAGACCGCCCGGAGCGCACGCCGGAGACGAACCCCGTCGACGGGTACGCGGACGAGCCGACGGGCGGAGAGCTCCTCCCCCAGCGCCAGCTCGCTCAGAACGGCCGGACCGGCACCGCTGAGCGCGGACGACTTGACCGCCGTGGTGGACGACAGCTCGATCAGCGGCCGGGCGAGCCCTCCCAGCGCCGACTCCAGCACCTGCCGCGTCCCGGACCCCTTCTCCCGCAGGATGAGCGGCGTGGAGGCCAGCTCCGCCGCGTCCAGCGGCCGGCGCCGGCGCGCCCAGGGATGCCCGGGAGCCGTCACCACGATCAGATGGTCGTGCGCAATGACGACCGCGTCGAGCCCGGCCGGCACCGTCGGCCCCTCCACGAACCCCAGGTCCGCCTCATCGGCCAGCAGCCGCTCCGCGACGATCGTGGAGTTGCCCGCGAGCAGCGACACCGCGGTGTCCGGGCGCTCGGCCCGCAGGGCGATCAGCCACCCCGGCAGCAGATACTCCGCGATGGTCATGCTCGCGGCGACCCGGAGCCGCGAGTCCCGCCGGTCCCGCAGCGCCTGCGCGCCCACGTCGAAGGCCTCGGCCGCCTCCACGATCCGCCTGGCCCAGTCGGTGACCAGCGCCCCGGCGTCGGTGAGCCGGGAGCCGCGCGGCGACCGGTCGACCAGGGCCACGCCGAGCTGGCGCTCCATCGAGCGGATCCGGCTGCTCGCGGCCGGCTGCGTGATGCCCAGCTCACGCGCCGCCCGCCCGAGCGAACCGAGCCGGGCGACGGCCAGCAGCAGTTCGAGGGCCCCCAGATCGGGCACCCGATGCGCCATCCCGCCCCGCGGCTCCGCCGGCTCACTCATAACGCCAGCTTATGTCCCCATACACCCGAGCTCCCTGGTGGGGCCCGCGCGCCGACGGGACGCTCGACGCATGGTCACCCCAGTCCGCCCCGTCCCCGCCCACCCGGCCCCGACGTCCCGTCCCACCGGCCAGGCCCTCCTCACCGCCGACCCGGCAGGCACGGCTCCCGCCGCCACCGCCCCCGCGACCCTCACCACCGGCCTGCGAGCCGTGTCCCTCCGCCACCTCGGCCCCCAGTGGTACGCCCCGGTCATGGGCACGGCGATCCTGGCCACCGCCGGTACCGGGCTCCCAGGTGACCTGCCCGGCGTACGGACGGTCTGCGCCGCGGTCTGGGCCCTCGCCCTGGTCGCCCTGGCCACCGTGCTGGCCGCCCGCGCCCTGCACTGGCGCCACCACCGCGACCAGGCCCGCGCCCATCTCCTCGATCCTGCCGTGGCCCCGTTCTACGGCTGCCTCTCCATGGCGCTGCTCGCCGTGGGCGGCGGCGCCCTGGTCGTCGGGCGGGACTGGATCGGCGTGCGGGCGGCCGTCACGCTGGACGCCGTGCTCTTCGGGGCCGGCACGCTGATCGGGGTCGTCGCGGCGGTCGTCGTGCCGTACCTCATGATCGTGCGGCACCGGGTGGAGCCCGGCGGGGTCACCCCCGCGGTGCTCCTCCCGCTGGTCGCGCCGATGGTGTCCGCCGCTCTCGGCCCGCTCCTCGTCCCGTACCTTCCACCCGGCCAGGCCCGTCAGGGGCTGCTGTTCGGCTGTCTCGGGCTGTTCGGGCTGAGTCTGCTGGCCACGCTGCTCGCGCTGCCCCTGGTCGTCGCACGGCTGGTGACGGCCGGACCGCTGCCGCTCGCGCTGACCCCGAGCCTGTTCCTGGTCCTCGGGCCGCTCGGCCAGTCGACCACCGCGACGGTCAACCTCGCCGAGGCCGCGCCCACCGCCCTGACGGCGTCGGCACCGTACGGGCCCGCCCTCGCCGTCCTGTACGGGGTGCCGGTCATGGGCTTCGCGCTGCTCTGGCTCGCGCTGGCCGGGGCGCTGGCCGGCCGGGCGCGGCGGCGGGGCATGGGGTTCTCGATGGCGTGGTGGGCGTTCACCTTTCCGGTGGGCACCTGCGTGACCGGCGCGGAGGGGCTGGCCCGGCACACGGGACTCGTCGCCTTCGACGTCCTGGCCGTCGCGCTCCATGCGCTGCTGCTGGCGGCCTGGGCGGCGGCAGCCGCGGGCACCCTGCGCGGGCTGGTCAGCGGAGAGCTGCTCGCAGGGCCGCGCCGAGCACCCGCGGCGCCTCCGCCAGCGACGGCCCGTACCAGGTGAGATGGCGGCCGCTCAGCAACGCGCAGGGCAGCCCGGGGAACGCCTCGGGGCCGTCGTCCGCGGTGAACCGGTACGGCTCGTCGGGGAGGACCACGACATCGGGGGCGGCGGCACGCAGTTCCTCGACGGGCACCTTCGGGTAGCGCTCGGCGTGCCCGTCGTACAGGTTGTCCACGCCGAGCCGGGCGAGGACGTCACCGGCGAAGGTGTCCCGGCCGATCACCATCCAGGGCCGCCGCCAGATGGGCACCACGGCGGTGGCGCGGCGGTCGGGGGCCGGCAGCCGGGTCCACGCCGTCTCGGCCTCGTCGAGCCAGCCGGGCCGCGACCGGGCGCCGCAGGCACGCAGGACACGGTCCAGTTCGGTGAAGGCCTCGGGGACGCCGCGCACCTCGGTGACGAGGACCTCGACGCCGGCCTCCCGCAGAGCGGCCAGGTCGGGGGCGCGGTTCTCCTCCTCGTTGGCGATGACGAGATCGGGGGCGAGCCGCAGGATCACGTCGGTCTTCGGGTTCTTGGTGCCGCCGATCCGTACGACATCCAGGTCAGCCGGGTGGTCGCACCAGTCGGTCACGCCGACCAGGGCGCCGGGCAGCGTCACCGCGACGGCCTCGGTCAGGGAGGGGACGAGGGAGACGACGCGCTTCATGGTCATGTCCCCCGCCGGTGCCGGTCCTCCAGCGCCTCGATGTGATCGGCGACCGCCACCACGACGACCCGGGTGTCCGGGACGGTGGCCCGCCAGCGGTGCCGCACACCACCGGACATGTACAGCGTGTCGCCGCGGCCCAGCCGGTGGGCGCGGCCCTCCGCCTCGACCTCGACGGCACCTTCGACGACGTACATCAGCTCGTCGTTGCGGTGCTGGACCTCGCGGCCCTCGTCGTGGTCGCCGGTGAATTCCATGGCATGCAACTGGTGGTGGCCACGCACCAGGGAGCGCGCGCTGGAGACGGGGGGCGTGACCGGGTCGTCCTCGGCCCGCACGACGTCGACACTGCACGCCGGGTCGGCCGCGGCGAGCAGTTCGACGGCCGTGGTGCCGAGGGCGTCCGCGATGCGCTCCAGGGAGGGCTTGCTGGGGCGGGCCCGCTCGTTCTCGACCTGGCTGAGGAAGGGGACCGACAGGCCGCTGCGCTCGGCCACGGCCGAGAGCGTGAGCTCCAGTGCCCGGCGCCGCCGCCGGACGGCCGCGCCCACCCGAAGGGGCTGCTCTTTGTGGTCGCCCATAGCTCCGGCTCCTTCCGTCGCTCGTCGCTCGTCGTCCGGGGACTTCGTTCGCGGGTCGGGTCGAGGGCGCCCACGGCTCCGAGTACGGATGGTCGACGGCCCGGCACTCATCCGGTGCGGTTCTCCTGATGAGTTCTCTGCACCCTACGCATGTTCGGCAAACCGTTTCACGCGCCCCTCACATCCCCGTGACCCCGGCAAGAGCCATGCTCACAGTTCACGCCAGTGAGAGAGCCGCACCGGCCGCCGGGACGGGTGCGCGATGTGATCCTTCCGACACGCTCGGTCACCGGTCCGGGCGGTCCGCCGGGCCGTTGTTGACGCTGGGTCGCGCACGGGTGTCGGCGCCGGCCGACGAGTTCGCGCCCGGTGCGTCCGCGCACCACGAAGCGGTTGTCCGGATCCTTCCCGTACACCAGTACGCGACCGCGCCTCCCGTTCGGCACGGGTGTCGGGGCGGCAGCCCCGGGCCGCCTCGCGGGCGACGCGTTCACCCGCCCCGCACCGGGGGCGTGGCGGTTGCGTCAGGGGACCGCTGTCGGCGCCGTACGGCATGATGCGGGGCGTGACTGGACGCCTGATGCTTCTCGACACCGCCTCCCTGTACTTCCGGGCCTACTTCGGGGTGCCCGAGTCGGTGAAGGCCCCGGACGGCACCCCGGTGAACGCGGTGCGCGGACTGCTGGACTTCATCGACCGCCTGGTGAAGGACCACCGGCCGACCGATCTGGTGGCCTGCATGGACGCGGACTGGCGGCCGCAGTGGCGGGTCGACCTGATCCCCTCCTACAAGGCGCACCGCGTGGCCGAGGAGCACGACGCCGGGCCGGACGAGGAGGAGGTGCCGGACACCCTGTCGCCGCAGGTGCCGGTGATCGAGGAGGTGCTGGACGCGCTCGGTATCGCGCGCGTCGGCGTCGCCGGGTTCGAGGCGGACGATGTGATGGGCACGTTCACGGCGCTGGCGAAGGACCCGGTGGACATCGTCACCGGCGACCGCGACCTGTACCAGCTGGTCGACGACGAGCGCGGCATCCGCGTGCTGTACCCGCTCAAGGGGGTGGGCACGCTCCAGCTCACCGACGAGGCGGTGCTGCGCGAGAAGTACGGGGTGACCGGCGGGGGGTACGCGGATCTGGCGCTGCTGCGCGGCGACCCGAGCGACGGTCTGCCGGGCGTCCCCGGCGTCGGCGAGAAGACGGCCGCGAAGCTGCTCGCGCAGTTCGGCGACCTGGCCGGGATCATGGCCGCGGTCGACGATCCGACGGCGGGACTCACGCCGTCACAGCGCAAGCGGCTGGACGGGGCGCGCGCGTACGTGGCCGTCGCGCCCAAGGTGGTACGGGTGGCCTCGGACGTACCGCTGCCGGACGTCGACACCGTCCTGCCGAAGGCGCCGCGGGATCCGGCCGCCCTGGCCGCCCTGGCCGCCCGCTGGGGCCTGGGAGGATCGTTGCAGCGACTGCTCACGACACTTCAGGGGTGACAGCCGGTCCTCGCCATGAACAGGTCCCGACGGGGCACACGACGGGGGTGGGGTGACCCCGCGGTGGTGGGGGCCTTGAGGCGCGACTCACATCGCGAAGCTCTCCTGTACTGGTCGAGCATGGGGTGAAATGCCGGGGGAGATGATAACTTAGGTAAGCCTTACTAGGTCTTCAGGAGGCCGTCATGGCAGAGCGTCCGGTACGCAGGACCCCCAAGCCCCACTCCGCGCGAGTCGTCCGCACCGAGCGGCTCACCCCGCACATGCAGCGCGTCGTCCTCGGCGGCGACGGGCTCGCCGACTTCGCCACGCGCGGCAGCACCGACCACTACGTGAAGCTCCTCTTCGGCCCCGACGGTGTGACGTACCCGGAGCCGTTCGACCTGGAGCGGATCCGCGCGGAGATGCCGCGGGAGCAGTGGCCCGTGACCCGGACGTACACCGTGCGCGCTTGGGATGCCGAACTGCGCGAACTGACCCTCGACTTCGTGCTCCACGGCGACGAGGGCCTCGCCGGCCCCTGGGCCACCCGCACCCAGCCGGGCGACGCGGTCCGGCTCCTGGGTCCGGGCGGCGCGTACGCACCCAACCCCGACGCCGACTGGCATCTGCTCGCCGGGGACGAGAGCGCCCTGCCCGCGATCGGCGCCTCGCTGGAGGCTCTTCCCGACGGTGCCCGCGCCTACGCGTTCGTCGAGGTCGCCGGCCCCGAGGAGGAACAGAAGATCGACTCCGACGTGGACGTGGTCTGGCTGCACCGCGGTGACCGCCCCGTCGGCTCGCTGCTCGTCGAGGCCGTACGCGCGCTGGAGTTCCCCCAGGGCCGGCCGCACGCCTTCGTCCACGGCGAGGCGGGCTTCGTGAAGGAACTGCGCCGGCTGCTCCGCGTGGAACGCCAGATCCCGCGCGAGGACCTCTCCGTCTCCGGTTACTGGCGCCTCGGTCACGACGAGGACGGCTGGCAGGCCACCAAGAAGGAGTGGAACGCGCGCGTGGAGGCCGAACAGGACGGTGCGGCGGCCTCCGCCTGAGCAGAGCGCCGGACGCGACGGCTCCCATCGGACACGACCGCCTCCATGGGACACGCCGGCCTCCACCCGAGCAGACCGCCGACCGCACCGGGACGCCCTCGTGCCGCGACCCCTACGACGGCCCCTGACGGCCACCGAGTCCGGCGGAGCGGGATTTCGGCCGGGCTCAGGCGTTCGTCACCGCGTCGACGAACCGGGCCAGGGCAGCCGCGAGTTCCTCCAGGCCGGGGCCGGCCGGGCCGCCCGGTTCGGCCATGTAGACGTCACGGCGGATCTCGATCATCAGGGCGGCGACCCGCGGGTCCTTCCCGTAGTACTCCAGCGGTACGTACGCACCGCCGAACGGACTGTTGACGCCCGTCCCGCCGAATTCGGCGAACGCCTCCTCCGCGAGGGCGAGAAGGTCCGGCGGGGTGTGGAAGGGATCGCTCCCCAGACAGATCGGCGGGCGGGGGCCGTCGCCATGGAGTTCGTAGGGGAGACGCTCGGCCGGGTACGAGTGGACGTCGACGACCACGGCCCGCCCGGCGGCTTCGAGGCGCCGCGCCACGGCGTCGGTCATGGCGGCGGCGTAGGGCAGGAAGTAGGCGTCGACGAGGGGCCGTCCGTCGTGTCCGTCCGCACGGAGCACCTCCCGGTGCGTGGTCCTCGTGTACACGGCACCCATGCCCACGGCCAGCATCTCCTCCCGTTCGTCCGGGAACCGCTCGGGGTCGACGACCAGCCGTGACAGCCGGTTGACGAACCTCCAGGGCGTCGTGGCCGCGCGGGCGGCGGCCCGCTCGGCGATCCGGTCCGTGTGCGCGTCGGTGATGTGGTCCAGTTCCCGCTCCAGCGCGGCGTCGTCGAGGACGATCCCCTCCCGGACGGCCGCGGGTATCGCCCGTGAACCGTGCGGCACATGCAGGAGCACGGGTGACTCCGGCGCGCCGGGCAGGAGTTGACGGGCGGGCGAAGCGTCGTTCATTCGCGGTTCCTCGGAGTGGGATCGGTTCGTCGGGGCCGCTCAGCATAAAGCCGGCGAGATGACGAGATATCGACGCGCCGCACTCCCCCGACGGCACCTCGGACGTCGGGGAGCCCCCGCCACGGCCCCCGCCCTCGCGCCCGTCCCGACTCAAGGGGCTGAACGGAGCAGTCCGGTCCTCTTTTTGCACACCCGCACGGCGAACAATCACGATCAACACCGCACACCACCCGTCGCCCCGCACAGCACCCGTGACAATGTTTCGGTCAAATGCGCCCCTTGTTTGCCGCCGTACGCTCGCCGTACGCTCTTCAACGGAAAACGGCGTCGCGCGCACGCTGCGGTTGCAGCCAGAAGTGGGAACTTCTTGCGGAGGCTCGGGCTATGGCATCAAGTGGCGTGGAGAGCGTGCCGGTAACCCCGGACATGCTCGCCTGGAAGGGAACGGCGCACGAGGCACTGGAACAGCTGTCAGGCACCCGCGGAATTCAGGAAATGGTGCACCTCGCACATGACTTCTGGTGCGGTTCGGACTGCCCGCATGACACGACATGCACCTTCCTTCATTACCCGCGAAACGGCCAGGAAACCACCGTTCCGCAGACCACACGGTCGCGTTACAACAAGCAGACCGCGCACCTGTACGGCGTCATGGGAGAAGGAGGGTACGCGGGACCCGAACCCCAGCACCACGAGGTGAACGTGTGGCCGCTGCTGGACGAGGTGCTCAAGCGGTGGGACGCGGCCGGAGAGCGACGGGGGTCGATACCGGCCCACTACTCCGACTGGACGAAGAAGCATGACGCCCAGGCCGCCGACACGGTGTCCCGCGCATGCCGCGACACCGTCCAGTGGATGGCCTGCTGGTGCGGTGAGGACTATGACGCGGACCCTCTGGGTCTGCACTACATAGCCTTCGCCACCATCATCGACGACATCTGCATTCCCCCGCTCGACCTGGTCAGGGGCCGCTTCCGTATGTACGGCAGGTCCGTGGGCGACCTGACGCGCGAGATGGACGCGGCCGGCTGGGGGCGCGACGGTGTGCACGCGCTGCTGTCGCTGGTCCGGCAGGCCGTCCTCCAGTACGCGGAGAAGATGGACTTCCGCCCCGGGGAGGCACATGTCGGACTCCATGAGGCACTGAACGGCTCTCCGGACATGTGGGACGGTGTCATATTCCGGGGGAATACCGGAAATGCGTATGGCACCGCCATCATGGTGGTCCGTAACAGCGGGACCGGTCCGGTTTCCTTCCCGTGGCTCATGGACAGCGCGATCTGCGACTGTCTCTCCATGGATCTGAGCAAGTCCGCGCTCGGCGTCTACTCGGTGGACAATCACCAGCCGACTTCGAATGACCGCCGATCGGAGTCGCGGAAGGCGAGCTACCGGTCGATCTACCTGGATCTCATCGACGACCTGGTCTTCACAGGGGCACCGGAATCCCTGGTTCACTTCGGCCGCAGCGGATTCCTCTTCGTGCAGTTACAGGACCGTTACCAGGAGCGGCGCCGGGGGAAAAGATTCCCGCTCGCCCCGCCCATGCTGCGGGAACTCACCCGGCTGTTCGGTGAGAATCCGACGGACGAATGGCTCGACGAGGCGTTCGCCACCGCGAATCGCATGCGTCTCACCGAGTCGCCCTGCGTCGGTGAGACGCAGGACGTGGAGCGTTTCCCCCGTCTGCACGCGGGCGTGCGGGAGGAGGTCGCGGCGCAGGCCGCGAGCCTGCCCGCCTGACCGCCGGCCTCCGGACCGCACGGTGCCGACCGCGGCTCGGCCGGCGTGAGTGGCGGGGCCGAGGGGCCCGGTGGCTCAGAATGGTCCCCGGTGGGGCTCACCGAGCCGCTCGTATGCTTGACCATGATGAGACGCCGTGCCCCGTCCCCGCCCTCTCCCCTGCCGCAGCGCGACGGGGTGGATCCGGTGCGGGTGCGGTTGCCCGCCGGGGACGCCTGGGCGACGGTGCGGGATCACCTCGTGTCACGGCTCGCGGCCGGGCCCGGGGTGATCGACGGCATGCTCGACGCGGGTCTGATCGTCGATGTCGCCGGACGTCCGGTGCATCGCGACATGGCTTACGTGCCGGGCATGTCCGTGTGGTTCCACCGGGAGCTGCCCGCCGAGGAACGGGTGCCGTTCGAGGTGGACGTCCTGTACCGCGACGAACACCTGGTGGTGGCCGACAAGCCGCACTTCCTCGCCACCACCCCGCGCGGCAGCCATGTCGCCGAGACGGCCCTGGCCCGACTGCGGCGGCGGCTCGGTGTCCCGGCGCTCACCGCCGCCCACCGGCTGGACCGGCTGACCGCCGGGGTGGTGCTGTTCACCGTGCGGCCCGAGGAGCGCGGCGCCTACCAGTCGCTGTTCCGGGACAGGCGGGTGGCGAAGGAGTACGAGGCGGTGGCGCCGTACGACCCCGGGCTGGCGCTGCCCCGGACCGTGCGCAGCCGGATCGTCAAGGAGCGGGGGGTCCTCACCGCCCGTGAGGTCGACGGCGAGCCCAATGCCGTCAGCCGGATCGAACTGCTGGAGCACCGCGAGGGGCGCGCCCGTTACCGGCTGACGCCGCGTACCGGGCAGACCCATCAACTGCGGGTGCACATGAGCGCGTCGGGGGTGCCGATCCTCGGCGATCCCCTCTATCCGGTGGTGACCGGCCCCGTGGCGGCCGGTGACTTCCGGCGTCCGCTCCAACTGCTGGCGCGGAGCCTGGAGTTCACCGATCCGGTCACGGGGCGGGAGCACCGGTTCGTCAGCCCGCGGGTATTGCGGGCCTGGTCGTCGTACGACGCGTGGGCGGAGTAGGCACGTACGACGACGGGGTCAGCCGGTCCGCCACCAGCGCAGGATGCGCCGGAACACACCGGGCCGGCGGGCGGGTTCGGGCGCGGTCGTGGGCTCGGTCGTGGGCTCGGGCGCGGGGACGGCGGGTTCCGCGGCGGCGGGCCGGGGCTGCGGTGCGGCGGCGCCTTCGGAGACCCGGCGCTGCGGCGGCAGCGGCCCGGCGCCGGGCCCCGGGATGACGTCCTGCGGGGGCTTCGGCGCGAACCGTACCGGCAGCTGCACCAGGTGCCGGTTGGAGATGGACTCGTGCCAGCGCAGCTCGTGCTCCTCACAGGCGAGCTGGATGTCCGGAACCCGGGCCAGCAGTGCGTCGACGCCGACGTCGGCGATGGCACGGCCGATGTCCTGGCCCGGGCACTCGTGGGGGCCGCCGCTGAAGGCCAGGTGGGCGCGGTTGCCCTGCATGTTGGCCGTGAGGTCGGGCCGGACCCGCGGATCGACGTTGCCCGGCGCGATACCGAGGAGGAGTCCGTCGCCCTTGCGGATGCGCTGACCGCCCAGCTCGGTGTCCTGCTTGGCGAAGTAGGCGAAGACGGTGCTGAACGGCGGCTCGTCCCACAGGGACTGCTCGACCGCCTCGGGCACGGTCATCTGGCCGCCCTTGAGCTGGGCGCGGAAGCCGGGGTCGGTGAGGACCATGCGCAGCACGTTGGCGAGGAGGTTGGTGGTGGCCTCGTAGGCGGCGAGGAGCACCACGCGCAGGTGTTCCCTGACCTCGTCGACGGTGAGCGCCGCCGGGTGCGTGATGAGGTGACTGGTGAAGTCCTCCTCGGGCTGGGCGCGGCGGCGGACGGCGAGCCTGCCGAGGACGTCCATGACGTAGGCGTGGCTGACGAGCGCGGTCTCGCTGCCCTTGAGGCAGTCACGGGCGGCGTGCACCAGCTTGTCGCCGTACTCCTCGGGCATGCCGAGGATCTCGCACAGCACCGCCATCGGCAGGTGCTCGGCGAACTGGCCGACGAGATCGGCCCTGCCGTCCTCGCAGAACTTGTTGACGAGGTGCTGGGTGGCGCGGTTGATGTAGCGGCGGATGCCCCGGGGGTCGATGGTCGACATGGCACCGGTGACCGCGCCGCGCAGCCGCAGGTGCTCGTCGCCCTCGGCGTGGGCGCAGATGGGCTGCCAGGCGAAGTGCGGCATGAGCGGGTGGTCGGGCCTGATCTCCCCCGCCAGCATGGGCCGCCACAGACGGGTGTCCTTGCAGTACTGCGAGGGCGTGCTCACCATGTGCATGTTCTCGCTGTGGCCGAGCACCACCCAGATCGGCACGTCGTCGTGGAGCAGCGCGGGGGCCACCGTGCCGTGCTCGGCGCGCAGTTTCTCGTACACGGCTCCCAGGTCCTCCGCCTCGGGGCCGTAGAGCCGGCGCAGTCCGCCGGGTCCCAGGCCGTGGGCGGGGCAGCCGGGGGGCGGCCCGAGTTCGGGGTCGTCCGTACCGGTCGGGGAGTGTGCTTCAGGCGTCACGGTGATCGCTCCGAATGGAAGTGGATCCGGGTCTGGGGAGTTGCTGGGGCGACCGGGAGGGGACGTCGTGCGGGACGGCACGGCTCCCGGTCCGGGGACACGTACGGGGGCTACGCCGACGCACCCGTCATCGTCAGGGAGTGCAGGAACCGCATGAGGGTCATCAGGACGTCCCGGCTGGAGGCCCGGCGCCGTGCGTCGCAGCGGACGATGGGGATCTCCGGGGGCAGGTCGAGTGCCTGGCGCAGTTCCTCGATGGGGTGGCGGGGCGCGTCCGGGAAGTCGTTGATGGCGACGACGAAGGGGACACCGCGTTCCTCCAGACGGCCCATGACGTCGAAGCTGACCTCCAGGCGGCGGGTGTCGACCAGGACGACCGCGCCGAGGGCGCCCTCGAACAGGCCGTTCCACAGGAACCAGAAGCGCTCCTGGCCGGGCGTGCCGAACAGGTAGAGCACCAGCTGGTCCGTGATGCTGATGCGGCCGAAGTCCATGGCCACGGTGGTGGCGGTCTTGGACTTGGAGCCGTAGTTGTCGTCGACCCCGATGCCGGCCTGGGTCATGGTCTCCTCGGTCGTCAGCGGCCTGATCTCGCTGACGGAGCCCACCATGGTCGTCTTGCCGACTCCGAAACCGCCCACGATCACGATCTTCGCCGCGGCCTGCGCGGTGTGCGGCAGGTGGTCCTCGGTCCGTGGACCCGTGATGGCGTCAGAGCTTTTGAAGTCCATGCATCACCGCTTCGAGGAGGGAACGGTCGGCACGCGCCTGCCGGACGACGGGTGCGCGCGCCTGAACCAGTTCGGCCGTCAGCAGCTCGGTGAGCAGGACGGTCACCACGCTGATCGGCAGTCTGAGATAGGCCGAGATCTCGGCCACGGACAGGGGGGCCTGACAGATCCGGAGCAGGGCCGCCTGCTCCGGTGGGGCGGACGGCGGTGGGTCGGCGCGGGCCACGATCAACGTGACGAGGTCGATCGGGGCCCGTTCGCCGTTCTCTCCGGTCAGGATGTAGAGCCGCTCGGGCGGACGGTCGCCCTCGCTTCCCGTGGGCGCTTCCACGGGAGGCGGGGGAGGGGGCTGCGACGTGGGGGGCCGACGCCGGCGTTGCGGAGGCGTCATACGGTCTGCCCGTTCCGCCGGGGCGGACTGGTGAGGTGGGCGCCGATACGGTCGACCAGGTCGCGCATGCGGTTGCTCATCAGCCCGGGTTCGGCGATCTCGTTGGCGAGCACGGCGAGATAGGCGTTGGAGCCGGCGGCCATGAGGTAGAAGTAGCCGCCGTTGATCTCGATGATGACCATGCGCATCTCGCCGTCGCTCTGCGGGATCTCCGCGGCCACGGCGCCGGCCAGGCTCTGCAGTCCTGCGCAGGCGGCGGCGACGCGGTCGGCTGCGTCGGGATCACCGCCGTGGCGGGCGATCCGCAGCCCGTCGGCGGAGAGCACGACGATCTGCTGGATGCCCGGTACGCCGTCGGCCAGATCCTTGAGCATCCAGTCGAAATTGGCTCGCTGCTGGATCACTTGAGGTCCCCCTCGTCGTCGGCCTCGTTGCGGGCCGGCTCGTTGTTCGCGGTGGAAGCGGTGGCCCCGGGGTCAGCCGGATCGTCCGGATTCCTGGAGAAGGCGCCGGGGTCCGGGTCGCGCTTGAGTCCGGCCATGAACGCCTCGACCCACATCCCGGGCGGCGGCAGTTCCTTCTTCGGTTCGGGCTCGGGCTCCCAGACGGGTGCGGCGGCCATGGCGGCCTCGGCGGCGGCCTCCGCGGCGGCGGCCTCGGCGTAGCGCTGACTGAGCGGGATCTTCATACGGCTGCGGCGCTGCGGGAGGCCGCCCGCCGTCCATTCGGTGACGACGGGTGCGTCGTCGTCCATGCCCTGGCCCATCTCCTCCGCGGAACTCGGGATCCGCGGTCCGGTCGTCGGGCGGCGGCGCTTGGGCTTGCGGTTGGGGCCCTCGACGCCGCCGGTGTCCATCGTGGGTACGGCGGCCGCGCCGATGCCGTGGGCGAGTCCGGGGGCGGGCTCGTCGGTGAGCATGTCACGGGGTACGACGACGACGGCGCGAACACCGCCGTAAGCGGACTGCCGCAGCGAGATCTGCATGTTGTACATCGTGGAGAGACGGCCGACGACGGCGAGACCGAGACGTGGGCTGGCGCCGAGTTCCTGCAGGTCGATGCCCTGCTGCGCCTTCGTCAGCATGTCCTCCACCTTGGCCCGCGCCTCCTCGCTGAGGCTGATGCCGCCGTCCTCGATCTCGATGGCGACGCCGGTCTGCACCTCGACCGCGGTGACGTGCACCTTGGTGTGCGGCGGGGAGTAGCGGGTGGCGTTGTCGAGGAGTTCGGCGCAGGCGTGGATGACGGGTTCGACGGAGACGCCGTTGACGTTGACCTTGGCGATGGAGTGCAGCTCGATGCGGCGGTACTCCAGGATGCGGGACATCGCGCCGCGCAGGCAGCTGTACAGCGGGACGGGCTTGGGCCAGACGCGGCCGGGGCGGCCGCCGCCGAGGACGGCGATGGAGTCGGCGAGACGGCCGATCAGCGCGGTGCCGTGATCGATGCGCAGCAGGTCGTCGAAGACCTCGGGGTTGCGCCCGTGGTCCTCCTCCATCTCCCGGAGTTCCTTGTTCTGCTGGTGGACGATCGCCTGGACGCGTCGGGCGATGTTGACGAAGGAGCGCTGGGAGGAGTCGCGCATCGCTTCCTCGCGGTCCACGATGTTGAGCACCGCGCGCAGCAAGTCACGCTGCGACTTCGGGAGTTCGCGCCACTCGGCGTCACCGTCGATGACGTGACGAATCACCTCGGAGGGGGATTCTCCACCGCGCAGCCGGTACAGCACGGCGGGCAGGATCTCCTTGCCCAGCCGGGTGAACTCCTGGTCGTGGCCGGCGATCCGCTGCTCCAGGGAGAGGGTCCGCCGTTCGTGTTCGGCGCGCACTTCGCGGATGGCGCGACGGGTGCCGCGCACGGCCGCGACCGCGACCGCGAGCAGCAGCAGCGTCGCGACGGCTCCGGACAAGCCGACGGCGAGCCGGGCCGGACCCGTGACCAGGGAGACGGTGGTCCCGGTCGCCGCGGCCATCAGTATCGCCGGCAGCAGTAGTACGCGCCCGTGGGGGAGGTCACGGCCACCGGGAGGCGATTGAACACTCACCATGTATGCCCTCTAACGACAAATCGGCTGAAGGTCGGGGGACTTGCTGGGACTTCTGGGACGTGCTGGGGGTTCATCCGTGATTCAAACTGGATCTTCGGTATTTTTTGGAACAAGCGCACGAATACATCTCAACTCGGTGCGCCGCGGGCGAGCTTAGTCCGACCGGATCATCGCTGTGTCATATTCAGCAACCGCCTGAACTCACCCTCGCGACAGGAGTAGGCTCTGGTCGTTTACACGCTCAGACACCACTCGAACGCACAATGTGACAGGGCACAGGCGTACGAGGACATGAGCGAGGAGCCTCGGTCGAGGGAGCGCGGCGAAGCCGGGGGCGAGTCAGGAGCGACCAAGTCCCCTGCCGGCCGGGTTCATCCGCCGACTCTGCGCAGGCCGACGGCCGTCGCGGCGTCGGCGAACACGGAAACGCGGCGGACGGAGCCGGCGGTTCAGGGGCGCCGGGCTTTCGCAGCCGGCCGTGGGCCCCGCGGGACGCCCCAGGCCCGGACAGCAGCGAGTACGGCGGCGGGGCCTTCTCCGACGCGCGGCGCAACCGAGGGCGCGCGGTGAACCGGGAGTGGGCCGTCAGGGGCGCGGGGAACTGCGCGACCAGCCACACTCGGCCGGCGCCCGCCGAACCCCCCGCACCCCTCCCCCGCAGGCGTCACCCCACCGAGGAGTACGCCACAACTCCCCTCAGCAGCCCGTCGACCGCCTTGCGGGCGCTCTTGCCCACGGTCGACCCCGAAGGGGAGGCCGCCGAGATCTGCCCCAGCACATCGATCACCTGCTTGCACCACCGCACGAAGTCACCGGCCGGCATGTCCGCCTCCCGCAGCACCTCGTCGAGCCCCTTCCCGGAGGCCCACATGTACGCGGCCCAGGCGAAGCCGAGGTCCGGCTCGCGCTGCCCGACCCCTTCGCTCTGGGTGATCCGGAACTCCTCCTCCAGCGCGTCCAGCCGCCCCCAGATCCGCACCATCTCGCCGAGCGCGGCCTTGGCGGCACCGGACGGCAGCTTCGGCGCCAGCGCGTCGTCCCCGACCCGGGCCTCGTAGACCAGCGCGGAGACGCAGGCGGCGAGCTCCGCAGGACCGAGCCCCTCCCAGACCCCGGCGCGCAGACACTCGCTGGCCAGCAGATCCAGCTCGCCGTAGAGCCGCGCGAGCCGCTTGCCGTGCTCGGTGACCTCGTCGCCCCGCAGATAGTCCAGTTCGGTCAGGAGCGCGACGATCCGGTCGAAGGTACGCGCGATCGTGTTGGTCCGGCCCTCGATGCGCCGCTCCAGCTGCGCGGTGTCCCGCTTGAGCCGGTGGTAGCGCTCGGCCCAGCGGGCGTGGTCCTCACGGTCGCTGCACCCATGGCAGGGGTGGGCCCGCAGGTCGGCGCGCAGCCGCGCGATCTCACGGTCGTCTGCGGCGGCGGACCGCCGCTTGCGGTGCCGGTCGGGCACGAGGTGCCCGGCCTTCGTGCGCAGCGCGGACGCCAGGTCCCGGCGGGACTGCGGCGAGCGGGGGTTGAAGGACTTCGGGATGCGCATCCGCTCCAGTGCCTCGACCGGCACCGGGAAGTCCATGGACGCCAGCCGCTTGACCTGCCGCTCGGCGGTCAGCACCAGCGGGCGCGGGCCGTCGTGGTACTCGAAGCCCCGGTGCCCGTTGGACCGCCCGGCGGGCAGCCCGGGGTCCAGCACCAGCGCGAGCCCCGCGTACTTGCCGGTGGGGACGTGGATGACGTCGCCCGGCTTGAGCTTCTCCAGGGCCACGGCGGCCTCGGCGCGCCGCTGGGCGGCGCCCTGCTTGGCCAGTTCGGTCTCGCGGTCCTTCAGATCGCGCCGGAGGCGGGCGTACTCCTCGAAGTCCCCGAGGTGGCAGGTCATGGACTCCTTGTAGCCCGCGAGCCCCTCCTCGTTGCGCTGCACCTGCCGGGAGATGCCGACGACGGACTTGTCGGCCTGGAACTGCGCGAAGGACGTCTCCAGCAACTCCCGTGAGCGGTGCCGGCCGAACTGCTCGACCAGGTTGACCGCCATGTTGTACGACGGCTTGAAGCTGGAGCGCAGCGGATAGGTGCGGGTGCCCGCGAGTCCGGCCAGGTGGTCGGGGTTCATGCCGCGCTGCCACAGCACGACCGCGTGGCCCTCTACGTCGATGCCGCGGCGGCCGGCGCGGCCGGTCAACTGGGTGTACTCGCCGGGGGTGATGTCGGCGTGCTGCTCGCCGTTCCACTTGACGAGCTTCTCCAGCACCACCGAGCGGGCGGGCATGTTGATGCCGAGAGCGAGGGTCTCGGTGGCGAACACGGCCTTGACCAGGCCGCGTACGAAGAGCTCCTCGACGACCTCCTTGAACGTCGGCAGCATGCCCGCGTGGTGGGCCGCTATGCCGCGCTCCAGACCTTCCAGCCACTCGTAGTAGCCGAGGACGTGGAGGTCCTCACGGGGGATCGACGCCGTGCGCTCCTCGACGAGGGCGCGCACCCTGAGCCGCGCGTCGTCGTCGTTCAGCCGCAGGCCCGCGTGGAGGCACTGCTGGACGGCGGCCTCGCAGGCGGCGCGGCTGAAGATGAAGGTGATGGCCGGCAACAGGCCCTCGGAGTCGAGGCGTTCGATGACTTCCGGCCGGCTCGGGATCCAGATCCGGGAACGCTGGCGGCGCTCCCGCTCGCGGTCGGCCTCGCGCATGGCGCGGCCTCGTCTGCGGTCCTGGAAGGAGGGGCGGCTGGCCTCCATGCGGGCCATCCGCGTGAGGTCGGGGTTGACGGCCTTCTTGTGGCCCTCGCCCTCCTCGAAGAGGTCGTACATCCGCCGGCCGGCGAGCACGTGCTGGAACAGCGGCACGGGCCGGTGCTCGGAGACGATCACCTCGGTGTCGCCGCGCACGGTGTCCAGCCAGTCGCCGAACTCCTCGGCGTTCGACACGGTCGCCGAGAGGGAGACCAGGGTGACCGACTCCGGGAGGTGGATGATCACCTCTTCCCACACGGCGCCGCGGAAGCGGTCGGAGAGGTAGTGCACCTCGTCCATGACCACATGGCCGAGGCCGCGCAGGGTCTGGGAGCCCGCGTACAGCATGTTCCGCAGCACCTCGGTGGTCATCACGACCACGGGGGCGTCGGAGTTGACGCTGTTGTCGCCGGTGAGGAGCCCGACCTTGTCGGCGCCGTACCGGCGGCAGAGGTCGGCGTACTTCTGGTTCGACAGGGCCTTGATGGGTGTCGTGTAGAAGCACTTCTTGCCCTGTTTCAGGGCGAGGTGGACGGCGAACTCGCCGACGATCGTCTTGCCCGAGCCGGTGGGGGCGGCCACCAGGACGCCCTTGCCCGCCTCGAGTGCCTGGCAGGCCTCGATCTGGAAGGGGTCGAGGCCGAAGTCGTACATCTCGCGGAAGGACGCGAGCGCGGTGGCCTGCTCGGCAGCGCGCCTGCGTGCTGCCGCGTACCGCTCGGCCGGTGAGAGATCCTCTGTCATCGTGCTTTCGAGCGTACCGGGCGCCACTGACAACGGGACGATCATTATCCGGATCGATCCAGGCCATGGCCGCCGGGACAACCACGAGCGGCCCACCGCGTCGGTGGGCCGCTCGTCGTGGTCGGGAACCGCGCCTCGGCTCAGGTGATGTCGTCGTAACCGTTGATCCGCTCGCGCTCGGGGGTCGCCTGGGCCGGCAGCGCCGGGCTGCTGGAGACCGCCTCGACCTCGCCGATGGTCTCGGGGGTGAGGTCCAGTTCCGAGGCCTCGTCGTCGCCGAGCTGCGCGTCGGAGTCGCTCCGCCTTCGCCGCATGTCATTGAGCATGGAGAAGAGGACGGCGAGGAAATACAGCACACATAGAGGGCCCGCGAGCAGGAGCATGGAGATCGGCTCACCACCAGGCGTGGCGATCGCGGCGAAGGCCGTCAAGCCGATGATCATGCCCCGCCACCAGCCGAGCATTTTCTTGCCGCTCAACACGTTCGTCAGGTTCAGCAGCACCAGCAGAAGGGGCAGCTCGAATGCCAGGCCGAAGACGATCACCATGCGCGTGATCAAGTCCAGATAGTCGTCGAGCGGCAGCAGGTTCTGGGCGTTGTCCGGCGTGAAGCTGAGCATGATCTCTGCCGTCTGGGGCAGGATCGAGTACGCGAGATACGCGCCACCCAGGAAGAGGGGAACACCGGCGCCCACGAACGCGAGGGCGTAGCGCTTCTCGTGCTGGTGCAGTCCGGGCGCGATGAAGGCCCACAGCTGGTAGAGCCAGACCGGCGTGGCGGCCAACACGCCCGTCATCAGAGCGACCTTGAGCGCGATCGTGAACGGGGAAAGCAGTCCGTTCGTGGTCATCGAGGCGCACGGCTCGCCGTTGCGCATTCTCGTGGCGCCGTCGACACAACCGACCGACTCGAGGATCGGCCGCATCAGGAACTCGAAGATCTGTTTCTGAAAGAACGCCGCCACGATCGTGACGACGATGATGGCCAGTACCGACTTCAGCAGCCGGTTGCGTAGCTCACGCAGGTGCTCTCCGAGAGGCATCCGCCCCTCGGCGTCCTTCTCCTGCTTGCGGGGAGACCTGAGCAACCCACATCCTCGTCTCGTCCAAGGGCCTTCAGGGGAACCGGGTCAGCTCTGAGTCGTGCGCTGCGGGTCCGTGACAGGGCGGGAGCTGGAGACGTCGCCGGGGGCGGCCTGAATGGTGCGCGGGGCGACCGGCTGGTGTGCGGCCTGGTCCTGAGTGGTCTCCGAAGAGCCGGCCGCCTCGTCGTCCTTCTTCATCGCCTTCGCCTCGCTCTTCAGGATGCGAGCCGACTTGCCCAGCGACCGAGCCATCTCAGGAAGCTTCTTGGCACCGAACAGCAGCAGAATGACGGCGATGATCAGAATGATCTCAAGCGGCTTCAGGTTGCCGATCATGTTGGACTCCTTCTCACGGCGTGGTCGGGGGCGGGATCCGACCGTCCAGCCGGACATACATCCGAGCAGTGCGATCGTAACCCTCGGGAGTAAACGTCTGGCAATGCCTGTGCGTACTCCGTGCTCGGCCCTCGCCTCGTCCCTGGGCCGCGCTCATGAGCGTACCTGCCCACGGTAAGAAGGTGACAGGGCGGAAGTGGCCCGAAGCCCCTGCGGCTCACAACTCACAGGACTTGCCGGCCCGGCTCACAGAGCGTCCACGGATCGGGCCGCGCTCGCCGCCGCCCGCTCCAGGTCCTCCGCCGCCCGGTTGATCCGCCGCGCCGACTCGGCGACCTGGCTGCCCAGCCGCCGGGCCTCGACGAAGACCCGGACGGCGAGCACCCCCAGCACGGCGAGCCCCAGAAAACCCACAGCTACAGCGAACATCGGCCAGAACATAGCGACGACCCTAGCCCGGCGGGTGCAGCCGCAGTGTCCGCACGCCGCCCCCGGTCAGCAGCTCGACGATGCGCTCCCCGGCCGGTTTGCGGACGGCGACCCCGCACTCCGGGCAGGTGAAGGAGTAGAACGTGGTCTTGCTGGTGGCGCCGATGGCCAGGCGCAGCGCGCTCGCACCGAGTTCGACACTGGCCCGGCAGTCGGGGCATCCGGCCCTGAACACCACGTCGGCGACCCGCTTCATCCCCGCGAAGGCGATCGCCGCGGTCATCTCCTGCACACCCTTCACACCAGACACAGCCGACCCGCCGTTCACAGCCCTCGCTCCTGCCTGTCGTGGTGCCCCTCCCGAGCCTCCCGGAGCACGCCGGGCGGGGTGCCGGGCCCGTCGTACTCCGGTATGACCTCGTCGTAGCCCGCCAGGGCCTCGCGGGCCGCCCGGCGGGCGCGGTCGGCCAGGTCCTGGGGCGAGACGATCCGGCCGTCGGGCCCGAGCCGCAGCGCGAGCCGCCGCAGCGAGGCGGGGTCGGGGGTGCGCAGGGTGATGCGGAGCCCGCCGTCGGGCAGCTCCTCGGCGCTGTCGTGCGGGTAGTACTCGGCGACCCACCGCCCGCCGGGACCGACCTCGACCACGACCTCCGGGTCCTCGGCGGCGGGCTGCACCAGCGCCTCCGACAGGTCCCGCAGCTCGATCTCGGGCGGCGCGGACGGCTCGTCGAGGATCTTGATCTCGGCGACCCGGTCGAGCCGGAACGTCCGGCGCGCCTCCGAGCGACGGCACCACGCCTCGACATAGGTGTGGCCCACGCTGACCAGGCGAATCGGGTCGATCTCCCGCTCGGTGACCTCGTCGCGGGCCGGCGAGTAGTAGCGGATCCACAGTCGGCGGCGCTCCGAGATGGCCCGGTCGACGTCCGCGAAGACACCGCCCTCCGACTCGAAGGTCACCGACAGCCGGGAACTCGCCCCGGCCGCCTCGCCCGCCGCCGTCTCCACCTTGGCGGTGGCGCGCAGCAGGGCCTGCCGGTCGCTCTCGCGCAGCCCGGGCAGCGTGGCCACCGCGCGGGCGGCCACGAGCAGCGCGGTCGCCTCGTCGGCGGCCAGCCTCAGCGGCTCGGCCGCCTCCGCCCCGAGCGCGGCCGGGTTGTGCCACCAGATCCGCTCGCCGTCGGTGTCGATGTCGAGCAGGTCACCGCCACGGAAGCTCGTCCCGCACATGGGCAGCACATCGAGGTCCGACACCAGCTCGTCCTCGGTGATCCCGAAGGCGCGGGCCACGTCCTCGATACGGGCACCGGGGCGCTCGCGCAGATACGTCACCAGGGAGAGCATCCGCCGGGTCTGGTCGATGGCGTTCGCCGGCCGGGCCGGTTTTCCCACCACTTTCTTATGTCCCCTCAGCCTTTGGCCACGGCACGCAGCCGGTCCACCACGTCGGCCCGCAGCTCGGCGGGCTCCAGGACCACCACATCGGGCCCGAACTCGACCAGCCAGGCATCCAGACCGTGCCCGTACGGAATCTCCAACTCGTCCCAGCCGTCGCCGAGTTCCCGCACGGCGGTGGCCTTCGCCCGCAGCGGGTAGCCGGCGCCCGTGCGGAGCCGGATCAGCGCGGAGCGGTCGGCGGTCTCCCCCGCCCAGCTCGCGACGGTCTCCCGCACCGTGACGACGTCCGGGACCTCGGCGGTGAAGGCACCGCCCCGGCTGCGCACCTTGCCGGTGATCCGCGAGAGCCGGAAGACCCGCTCCGCGCCCCGGTCCCGGTCGAAACCGGCGAGGTACCAGTGCCCGCGCCAGCACTCCAGCGCCCATGGCTCCACATGACGGGGCTCGGGACGGGCGGCGGTGGCCTTGCGGTAGTCGAACACCACCGGGCGGCGGTCGCGGCAGGCCAGCATCAGCGGTTCGAAGGCGGCCTCGTGCACCGGGATGCGCGGCTCCAGCGCCCCATGGGCCTCGTAGGGGTCGACGTCCTCGGGGAGACCGGCCGCGCGCAGCTTCTGCAGGGCACCGCTCGCGGCTCCGGCGAGCCGGGCCTGCTGCCACACCTTGGCGGCGAGCCCGAGGGCGGCGGCCTCCTCGGCGTCGAGGGTGATGGGCGGAAGGCTGTTGCTGTCACGGCGGGCCTGGTAGCCGATCTCGCCGTCCAGGTTCTCCACCGTCTCGATGACCAGGCCGAGTTCGCGCAGATCGTCCTTGTCGCGCTCGAACATGCGGTTGAAGGAGTCGTCGGAGCCGGCTTCCAGATAGGCCTCGATGGACTCCCGCAGTTCGCGCTTGCTGAGCGGTCGGCGCGTCCCCAGCAGACACAGCGCCAGGTTCATCAACCGCTCGGCCTTGGCAATGGCCATCGACGCCCTTCCCTATGGGTGCTTCTGCGGCACGACCGTACCGCTACCGAGCGTCGCGGCAAAAGCCGAGGGCCCATGCCCGGACAGGCATGGGCCCCAGGTGGTCGGCTCCGGTCGCAGGACCGGGCCGCTCCGGTCGTCCGGCGATCAGACCCCGAGGAGGTCCACCACGAAGATCAGCGTCTCGCCGGGCTTGATCGCCGGGGTGGGGCTCTGGTTGCCGTAGGCGAGGTGCGCCGGGATGGTCAGCTGGCGGCGGCCGCCGACCTTCATGCCCTGCACGCCCTGGTCCCAGCCCTTGATGACACGGCCACCACCGAGCGGGAAACGGAACGGCGTACCGCGGTTCCAGCTGGCGTCGAACTCCTCGCCGGTGCTGAACGCCACGCCCACGTAGTGCACGGTGACGGTCTGGCCCGCCTGCGCGACCTCGCCGTCGCCCTCCCAGATGTCCTTGATCTCAAGGTCCTTCGGGGGCTCGCCACCGGGGAAGTCGATCTCGGGCTTGTCAATGCTCACTTCATCACTCCTTGTTGCGTGACCTGCGTCGGGACCAGTCTCACAGACGAATGCGGTCAGACGACGCCAAGGATGTCCACCACGAAGACCAGCGTGTTCTTGGCCAGCTCGCTCTGGGGGTTCGCGCCGTAGCCGAGCGAGGGCGGGATCACCAGCAGCACCCGGTCGCCCACGTTCTTGCCGACGAGGCCCTGGTCCCAGCCCGCCACCACCGACCCGGTGCCGATCTGGAAGGCGGTGGCTCCACCGTGGTCCCAGGAGGAGTCGAACTTCTTCCCGTCCTCCCACTTGACCCCGGTGTACTGGGCGACGAGACCCTGACCGGCCTCGACCTTCTCGCCGCTGCCCTTGATCAGCACCTGCTGCTCGAGGTCCTTGGGGGCCTTGGCGCCCTTGGGGATGGTGATGGTCGCCGCCTTGCCCGACGGGGCGTCGACCTCGGGCATGCCCGCGTCGGGGGCCTCCTGCTCGCCCTTGGCCTCGGCCTTGGCGTCGACGGTGGTGGCACCGACCGGGTCGACGACCCAGACCAGCACGTCCGTCGCGGCGATCCCGGAGGCGGTGTTCAGGTTCTGGCCGATCAGGTCGCCCGCGGTGCCCTGCACCAGGATCCGGCTGCCGGGCTTCTTCCCCTTCACGGAGTCGAGGACCTTCGCGGGCAACTGCTGGCTCGGTTTGCCGATCTGCTCGACGGACTGCCGTCGGGCCTTGGCATCGCCGGTCTCGGCCCAGGTGCCGCTGAGTGCCTTGCCGTCGCCCCACTTCTCGACGGTCCAGTCCAGCCGGACGAAGTCCGACGCCTTGATCGGGCTTCCGCTGCCCTCCGAGACCGTCTTCACGACGGTCTTCTCGGACGGCTCTCCGTCCTTGGGCACAGAGATCTCGGGCTCGGCCCCGACCTTCCCCTTGACCTCGGCGACGCCTCCCGCCGCATCAGCGCTGCCGTCGTCGTCCGATCCGCACGCGGCGGTGAACAACAGGGCGGGAACGGCCAGCAGTGCGGCCACGCGTCGTTTCGTGTTGTAGTTCATCAGTCCAACTGGGGTCGGGGGCGGGGACAATGGCCGCCACTCTACGACCTGCGCGCTCCAGGAACGGTTCCAAGCACGACACGCCGTCGCACCTGGCCCGGAAACACCGGCCCCGGGCGACGCCCACCGGGTGCACGTCCCGCCGACCGCCGATCAGGAATCCGCGTCCGGCCGGGCCCCGTCGTGGACACCGCGCGCACAGGTGGCGACGACGACGGTGTCGCCGCCCGTCTCCCGGTGGAGGAACTCGGGTGTGGGGCTGGACCGGTCTACGAGCCGACGGCGTCGTACCCGGTCGGGGAGATCGCAGCGAAGCCGCCGGGCCCGGTCATAAACACGGCGGGCAGCCGACGGCTGACACCACGTCACACCGGAAGGGCGCGGGAATTCACACGACGGTGGCCCGGAGGACGCCCCGGCACGCACCCGTCCCGGTCACACACGATGGTCCGATCAGGCGCGAGCCGTATCACTCGCGGCGGCGGCGATAAAACGCCGATGCCCGGAGGCACGAACACCCCCGGGCATCGGTATCCCGCACCGTCCTGTGCACCGGACGAGCGGCATTCGGTCACATTCCGGCGATCAGCTTCTCCACCCGGTCGTCCACCGAACGGAACGGGTCCTTGCACAACACCGTGCGCTGCGCCTGGTCGTTGAGCTTCAGATGCACCCAGTCGACCGTGAAATCCCGGCGCTGTTCCTGCGCCCGCCGGATGAAGTCACCACGCAGCCGCGCCCGAGTCGTCTGCGGCGGAACCGACTTCCCCTCGAAGATCTTCAGGTCATTGCAGATCCGAGCGGCCTGACCTTTCCTCTCCAGCAGGTAGTACAACCCACGACGACGGTGAATGTCGTGATAAGCGAGGTCTATCTGCGCGACCCGCGGATGCGACATGGTCATGTTGTGCTTGGCCCGGTACCGCTCGATGAGCTTGTACTTCATCACCCAGTCGATCTCGGTACCGATCCGGTCCAGATCCTCCGCCTCGATCGCGTCCAGCGTGCGACCCCACAGCTCCAGGACCTGCTCCACGGTGCCCGTACGGATACCGCGCCGCTCGCAGAAGTCCACGGCCTTCTCGAAGTACTCGCGCTGCACCTCCAGCGCGGACGCCTCCCGGCCACTGGCCAGCCGCACCTTGCGCCGGCCCGTGATGTCATGGCTGACCTCACGGATCGCCCGGATCGGGTTCTCCAGCGTCAGGTCGCGCATCACCGTGCCCGCCTCGATCATGCGCAGCACCAGGTCGGTGGCACCGACCTTCAGCAGCATGGTCGTCTCGGACATGTTCGAGTCGCCCACGATCACATGGAGCCGGCGGTACCGCTCCGCGTCCGCGTGCGGCTCGTCGCGCGTGTTGATGATCGGCCGGGAACGCGTCGTCGCCGAGCTGACGCCCTCCCAGATGTGCTCCGCACGCTGACTCACGCAGTACACGGCACCACGCGGAGTCTGCAGCACCTTGCCCGCGCCACACAGCAACTGCCGCGTGACCAGGAACGGAATGAGGATGTCCGCGAGCCGGGAGAACTCCCCGTGCCGCGCCACCAGATAGTTCTCATGGCAACCATATGAGTTGCCCGCCGAGTCGGTGTTGTTCTTGAAGAGGTAGACGTCGCCCGCGATTCCCTCCTCGTGCAGGCGGCGTTCGGCGTCGACCAGCAGTCCTTCCAGAATGCGCTCGCCGGCCTTGTCGTGAGTGACCAGCTCGGTCACGTTGTCACATTCGGGTGTCGCGTATTCCGGATGTGAGCCCACGTCGAGATAGAGGCGGGCCCCGTTCCGCAGAAACACATTGCTGCTGCGGCCCCATGACACGACACGGCGGAAGAGGTACCGCGCCACCTCGTCAGGAGACAGACGGCGCTGTCCCCTGAACGTGCACGTGACGCCGTACTCGTTCTCCAGCCCGAAAATGCGGCGGTCCATGACTGAACATTACGCCCGATCCACCGACCTGAAACGGGGTTCGGCAGCACGGTTTGGATCATTTTCCGATGAGACCGCAACGACCGCACCCCCCGAGGGAACAGCCAGAACCCGTCCCGTCAGCAGCAGAACCAGCAGCGACACGGCACCTGCGGCGCCCGGCACCACGAAGCCCCACAGCGTCCCGCCCCACTCCACGACCGGCCCCGCCACCGCCGTACCCGCCGACTGGCCCACAGTGAACGTCGTCACGATCCACGAGAACGCCTCCGTCACCGTCCCCCGCGGCGCATGCCCGTCCACCAGCACGAACCCGCACGCGATCGCCGGCGCCAGGAACACCCCCGCGAGGACCGTCAGCCCCGTCATCCCCACCGGCCCCGGCATCAGCGTCAGCGGCACGTAGCAGACCGCCAGCAGCCCCACCAGCACCCGCAGCCGCCGCTCCGGCGGCCCGCTCCACCGCCGCGCCCCGTACGCCGTACCACCGACCAGCGCGCCCAGCCCCACGCCCGCCATCAGCCAGCCGTACACCGCGTCCCCGCCGTGACCGTCCGCGTACGACACCGCCGCGACGGTGATCGAACCCAGCGCGATGCCCACGAACAGGAACGCGCCCAGCAGCGCCAGCATCCCCGGCGAACGCAGCGCGCCCAGCCAGTGCGCCTCCCGCGGCGCCGAGCGCCAGGCCCGCGACGGCGGCGAGACCACCACCCACAGCGCACCGAGCACCCCGATGACACTGAGCACGACCAGGGCCGCCGCCGCGGACCACAGCGACACGCACAGCGTCACCAGCAGCGGCCCCACGGTGAACATGACCTCCTGGGCCACCGCGTCCATCGCGTACGCCGTGTGCACCTGCTCCTCCCGCCGGAGGACCGACGACCACAGCGCCCGCAGCCCGCCCTCCAGCGGAGGCGTGAACAGCCCCGCGACCGCCATGGCGAGATACGCGACCGGTAGCGGATCCAGACCCGAGAGGGCGAAGACGGTCATACCGAGGGCCGACACCAGCGCCGCCGGCACCTGGACCCGAGGCTGCCCGCACAGATCCACCAGCCGGCCCAGCAACGGCTGCCCCACCGCGTTCGCCACGCCGTACACGGCGGCCAGCGCCCCCGCCAGGCTGTACGTCCCGCCCTCCGCCCGCACGAACAGCACGATCGCGATCGCGGCCGTCGCGTTCGGCAAACGCCCCACCAGCGTGCCCGCCAGCAGACGCGCGGCGTGCCGCGTCCTGAGGATCTCCAGGTATCCGGCTGCCATGTTCCGCCCCTCGGAAGACTCTCGTCGGCTCATCGACCTCCGCCGGTCCGCACGGCGCCGACAGGAAGTGTTACGTATAACGTCCGCTGCCATACGTACCATGAGCGCTGACCACGAGTCCATACGCACCCGTCCCACGAAGGAGCACGCCCACGGTGGCACGAGCAGGTACACGGCCCACGAGCCGTGACGTCGCCCAGGCCGCCGGAGTCTCCCAGGCCGCCGTCTCCCTCGTCCTCGGCGACAAATGGCGCGGACGCGTCTCCGAGACCACCGCCGAACGCGTACGCCAAGCCGCTCGCGAACTCGGCTACCGGCCCAACCTCGCCGCCCGCAACCTCCGCCTCGGCCGCACCCGCACCGTCCTCCTCGTCGTCCCCGCCCTCACCACCGAGTTCTTCGGCGGCGTCTACACCGGCGCCGCCCGCGTCGCCGCCCGGCACGGCTTCGGCGTCGTCCTCTACCCCTCCCCCGAAGGCGTCGGCCCCGCCCGCGACCCCTTCGCCTCCGCCCAGGCCGCCCTCGACGGCGTCATCGCCTCCTCCATGGCCGCCGACGCCCTCAGCGCCATCCGCGGCGACCAGCTACCCCTGGTGATGCTGGACAGCGACCCCCGGGGCAGCCACGGAGCCGTCACCGTCAACCTCGACATCCGGGACGGGACACGACAGGCCGCCGAGCACCTGCTCGGACTCGGCCACCGCCACTTCCTGCACCTCGCCGCCGACGTCCCCTCCTGGACCTTCGAGGTACGCGCGGACGAACTCAGCACGCGGATCGCGGCGGTCGCCGGCACCACCCTGCGGACGGCCACCGCGCCCATCTCCATCGAGGGCGCCCTGGCCGCCACCGAAGCCGCCCTCACCGAGCCGGGACCCCGACCCACCGCACTGGTCTGCGACGACGACAAACTCGCCGCCGGCGCCTACAAGGCACTACGGCGCCTCGGCCTCAGGGTCCCCGAGGACATCTCCGTCACCGGCGTCGACGACCTCGGCCTCGCCACCGCCCTCGACCCCGAACTCACGACCGTCCGCCTCGACGCGGAAACCTTCGGAGAACGCGGCATGGCGGCCCTCCTGGCGGTCCTGGAAGGCCGCACACCCGAGGAGGGAGACATTCCAGTGGAACTCGTCGTACGGGGCTCCACGGCGCGCCAGGGGCCTGAATAGGCCGTCGGGGTGAGCGGCGACCACTCTCCAACGCCGCGCGCCCCGGCCATGGTCGGCCGGGGCGCACTACGGGCGGACTACTGCTGACCTGAGAACCTACTCCTCCTCGGAGCTCTCGGCCTCCGTGGACGCGCCGTCCGTCTCCAGCAGACGGGCCAGCTGACGGCCGACGATGCGCTTGAACTTGCGCTTCTGCGGCCGCGTACGGTCGAGGACCGCCACCTCCAGGCGCTCGGCGGGGATCTCCCGCTCGGTGCCGTTGGTATCCCGCGACAGCGCCTGGACCGCGAGCTTCAGCGCCTCCGCCAGCGACATACCGTCCTGGTGACGCTGGTCCAGATAGCTGCTGATCTGCTCGGCGTTACCACCCACCGCGACCGAACCGTGCTCGTCGACGATCGAACCGTCGTGCGGCAGCCGGTAGATCTGATCACCCTCGGGCGTCTCCCCCACCTCGGCCACGACCAGCTCCACCTCGTACGGCTTCTCGGCCGCCGAGGAGAAGATCGTGCCCAGCGTCTGGGCGTAGACGTTCGCGAGACCGCGAGCGGTCACATCGTCACGGTCGTAGGTGTAACCCCGCAGGTCCGCGTAGCGCACACCCCCGATCCGCAGGTTCTCGTACTCGTTGTACTTGCCGGCGGCCGCGAAACCGATCCGGTCATAGATCTCGCTGAACTTGTGCAGCGCACGGGACGGGTTCTCGCCGACGAACACGATGCCGTCGGCATACTGCAGCACGACCAGGCTGCGGCCACGGGCGATGCCCTTGCGGGCGTACTCCGCCCGGTCGGCCATGGCCTGCTGGGGGGATACATAGAACGGCGTCGACACCGGTTATCCGTCCCTTTCTGTCGAAGTCACTGGATCACCTTGATAAGAGGGCCGTCTCGCCGGACCGGCTAGAGGAGCGCGGCCCGCGGACCGTCGGGCTGCTCCAGACGCCGCTCCAGGATCGAGCGGGCGATCCCGGAGGACTCCTCGTCGGTCAGCCGACGGAAGCCGTCCTCGGTGATCACGGTGACGATGGGGTAGATCCGGCGGGCGACATCGGGACCACCGGTCGCCGAGTCGTCGTCAGCCGCGTCATACAGAGCCTGCACCACCAGCGTGGTGGCCTGCTCCTCGGTCAGATCCTCGCGGAAGAGCTTCTTCATGGCACCGCGCGCGAAGATCGAACCGGAACCGGTGGCCGCGTAACCGGTCTCCTCGGAACGGCCGCCCGTCACGTCATAGGAGAAGATGCGGCCCTTCTCACGGTCCACGTCGTAGCCCGCGAACAGCGGGACCACGGCCAGACCCTGCATGGCCATACCGAGGTTGGAACGGATCATGGTCGACAGGCGGTTCGCCTTGCCCTCCAGGGAGAGCTGCGCCCCTTCGACCTTCTCGAAGTGCTCCAGCTCCAGCTGGAACAGCTTGACCATCTCCACGGCCAGACCGGCCGTACCGGCGATACCCACCGCCGAGTACTCGTCCGCAGGAAACACCTTCTCGATGTCCCGCTGCGCGATCATGTTCCCCATCGTGGCCCGCCGGTCACCGGCGAGCACCACACCGCCGGGGAACGTCACGGCCACGATCGTCGTGCCGTGCGGGGCCTCGATCACGCCCTGGGTCGGCGGCAGCTGCCGCTTGCCGGGCAGCAGCTCCGGCTGGTGCTCCGACAGGAAGTCCATGAAGGACGACGACCCAGGCGTCAGGAAGGCAGCTGGTAGACGCCCGGTGCTACGAGTGTTGGCTTCCACGCGTTTCCTTCCACATATGTCGCAGCCCGCCTCATGACGTCGGGCCGATCCTTGAACTGCCCCAGCGCCGCGTTGCAGCTGAAGCACAGTACGCCTCGGACCCTACCCGTCTCGTGGCAGTGATCCACATGCTCGGCCGGAGCAGCGAGGCAGATACAACAGATCCCGTGCTGCTCGGCGATCATGGCGTCCAACTCGGCTGGCGTGAGGCCGTACTTGCGCTTGAAATAGCTGATCCGATTGCGCTCCGCACGGCACTTCCGGCAGTAGCTCGCCCATCCATCCGACGCGGACCTGTTCGGCTCCCATTCGGAATGCGGCTTGACCTGTTCGCACTGGGGGCACCGCTTGTGCCCGCGAGGAACCGGCACCTTGGGCCGGACCTTTTTACCCTTGGCCTCCTGGCGCTGCCGGTAGTACTCGGCCGAGCACTCCCGGCAGTACGCCTGAAGGCCGTCAGGCATGGCTTTGTTACTGGCGAACGCCGCCCGCGGTAAGTACCCCTTGCACCGCGAACAGCGCCGCGACTCCGACTGCTGCTCCACCGAACGACCCCCGTTTCACCTTTGAATCAAAGGTGAAACTACTCTCCACCCTTCTGAACGAAGGACCTCACGAAATCCTCGGCGTTCTCTTCGAGCACATCATCGATTTCGTCGAGAACCGAGTCCACGTCGTCGCTCAGCTTCTCCTGCCGTTCCTTGAGGTCCTCCGAAGCCTGCGCCTCGGGCGCCTCCTCGACCTCTTCGGTGGAACGGGTGGCCTTCTGCTGTCCGCCGCCGGTGTCCTTGGTCGCCATAACCCTCACCCCGCTCAGTTCGCCCGACATGGTCGGCAGGTCGGCTTTCCTGCCGATCGGTCATGATCAGACCCTACAAGCCCGGTCTGACATTGGCCCCGTTGTTTCGACAACCTCCGGGGACCACCTCGATGATTCCCGTCCGGCGGTGTTTCCACCCTGCCCGGCTGATCACGATTGAGGCCCGACTCAGTTGCCGGACAGGACCCTGACCAGGTCTTCCGCCGTGCGGCAGCGGTCCAGGAGCTCCTTGACGTGATTTCGCGTTCCGCGAAGGGGTTCGAGGGTTGGAACCCGCTGGAGCGAGTCCCGGCCCGGAAGATCGAAGATCACGGAGTCCCAGGAGGCGGCCGCGACGTCGTCGGCGTACTGCTCAAGGCAGCGGCCGCGGAAGTAGGCGCGGGTGTCCTCCGGCGGCTTCGTACGGGCCCGCTCGACCTCGGTCTCGTCGAGGAGGCGCTTCATCTTGCCGCGGGCCGCGAGACGGTTGTAGAGGCCCTTCTCGGCCCGTACGTCGGCGTACTGCAGGTCGACCAGGTGAAGCCGGGCGGCGTCCCAGTCGAGGCCGTCGCGGCGCCGGTAGCCCTCCATGAGTTCCCGCTTGGCGACCCAGTCGAGCTCTCCGGACAGGCTCATGGGGTCGTTCTCCAGACGGTTGAGGGTGTCCTCCCACCGGCTGAGGACATCCTTGGTCTGGTCGTCCGCGTCCGCTCCGAACCGCTCCTCCACGTATTTGCGCGAGAGCTCGAAGTACTCCATCTGGAGTTGTACGGCGGTCAGCGTGCGTCCGCTGCGAAGCGTGATGAGGCGCCGCAGGGACGGGTCGTGGGAGACCTGGTGGAGGGTGCGTACGGGCTGGTCGACGGCGAGGTCGACGGCGATGAAGCCGTCTTCGATCATGGAGAGGACGAGGGCGGTGGTGCCCAGTTTCAGGTAGGTGGAGATCTCCGAGAGGTTCGCGTCGCCGATGATCACGTGCAGGCGGCGGTATTTCTCCGCGTCCGCGTGGGGCTCGTCGCGGGTGTTGATGATGGGGCGCTTGAGGGTCGTCTCCAGGCCCACCTCTACTTCGAAGTAGTCGGCGCGCTGGCTGAGCTGGAAGCCGTGTTCGTGGCCGTCCTGGCCGATGCCGACGCGTCCGGCGCCGGCGAAGACCTGGCGGGAGACGAAGAACGGCGTGAGGTGGCGCACGATGTCCGAGAAGGGGGTTTCCCGCTTCATCAGGTAGTTCTCGTGCGTGCCGTAGGAGGCGCCCTTGTTGTCGGTGTTGTTCTTGTAGAGGTGGATCGGCTGTGCGCCGGGGAGCTGGGCCGCCCGTTCGGCGGCTTCGGCCATGATCCGTTCGCCGGCCTTGTCCCAGAGGACGGCGTCCCTCGGGTTGGTGACCTCGGGGGCGCTGTATTCGGGGTGTGCGTGGTCGACGTAGAGGCGTGCGCCGTTGGTGAGGATGACGTTGGCCAGGCCGATGTCCTCGTCGGTGAGCTGGCTGGAGTCGGCGGCCTCACGGGCGAGGTCGAAGCCTCGCGCGTCCCTCAGCGGGTTCTCCTCCTCGAAGTCCCAGCGGGCCCGGCGGGCCCGGTGCATCGCCGCGGCGTAGGCGTTGACGATCTGGGACGAGGTGAGCATGGCATTGGCGTTGGGGTGGCCGGGGACGGAGATCCCGTACTCCGTCTCGATGCCCATTACTCGCCGTACGGTCATGCGGCCCTCCTTGCCCGGCGGCGTCCTCGGTCGGGGACGCTGCTCAAGTACCGCTGGCGCTCAGGTGCGTGTGCGGTGCCCGTCCCCGCACTGCGCGACTCGGCGGTACGAACGAGCCTAGAACGGCTTCGCGCTGGTGGGGAGATCATTTGCGTCATTGACTGCTCCAGCCGTGACCCGAAAAACAGTCGGCTGCGGGTACCCACTGAGGGCACCCGCAGCCGCCCTGTCTTTTACAGGTACTGTCCGGTGTTCGCCACCGTGTCGATGGAGCGTCCGGTGTCGGCGCCCTGCTTTCCGGTGATCAGGGTACGGATGTAAACGATCCGTTCGCCCTTCTTTCCGGAGATTCGGGCCCAGTCGTCCGGGTTGGTGGTGTTGGGCAGGTCCTCGTTCTCCTTGAACTCGTCCACGCACGCCTGGAGGAGGTGGGAGACGCGGAGGCCCTTCTGGTTCTTTTCGAGGAAGTCCTTGATCGCCATCTTCTTGGCGCGGCCGACGATGTTCTCGATCATGGCGCCGCTGTTGAAGTCCTTGAAGTAGAGGACTTCCTTGTCTCCGTTGGCGTAGGTGACTTCCAGGAAGCGGTTCTCCTCGGATTCGGCGTACATGTGTTCCACTGCCGTCTGGATCATGCTCTGGACGGTGGTGGCCTTGCTGCCGCCGTGCTCGCCGAGGTCGTCGGAGTGCAGCGGGAGGCGCTCGGTGAGGTACTTGCCGAAGATGTCCTTGGCGGCCTCGGCGTCGGGACGCTCGATCTTGATCTTCACGTCGAGTCGGCCGGGGCGCAGGATGGCGGGGTCGATCATGTCCTCGCGGTTGGAGGCGCCGATGACGACCACGTTCTGCAGGCCTTCCACGCCGTCGATCTCGGCGAGCAGCTGGGGGACGATGGTGTTCTCCACGTCCGAGCTGACACCGGAGCCGCGGGTGCGGAAGAGGGATTCCATTTCGTCGAAGAAGACGATGACGGGTGTGCCCTCGCTGGCCTTTTCCCTGGCGCGCTGGAAGACGAGGCGGATCTGCCGCTCGGTCTCGCCGACGTACTTGTTGAGGAGCTCGGGTCCCTTGATGTTGAGGAAGAAGCTCTTGCCGGCGGCCTGGCCGGTCACTTCGGCGACCTTCTTGGCCAGTGAGTTGGCCACGGCCTTGGCGATGAGCGTCTTGCCGCATCCGGGGGGGCCGTAGAGGAGGACGCCCTTGGGCGGCCTCAGCTCGTGCTCCTTGAAGAGGTCCGGGTAGAGGTACGGGAGCTCGACCGCGTCGCGGATGGCCTCGATCTGGTTGCCGAGGCCACCGATCTGCTCGTAGCCGATGTCCGGGACCTCTTCGAGGACGAGTTCCTCGACCTCGCTCTTGGGGACGACCTCGTAGACGTAGCCGGAGCGGGGTTCGAGCAGCAGGGCGTCGCCGGGGCGGATGGTGACGTCCAGCAGCGGCTCGGCGAGCCGTACCACCCGTTCCTCGTCGGTGTGCCCGAGCACCAGGGCGCGCTCGCCGTCCTCGAGGATCTCCTTGAGGGTGACGATGTCCCCGACGCGCTCGAACTCCATGGCCTCGACCACGTTGAGCGCCTCGTTGAGCATGACTTCCTGGCCGCGCCGGAGCTCTTCCAGGTCGACGCTCGGGCTGACGTTCACGCGGAGCTTTCGGCCTCCGGTGAAGATGTCGGCCGTGCCGTCCTCGTTCGCCGTGAGGAAGACACCGAAGCCGGCCGGGGGCTGTGCGAGCCGGTCGACCTCCTCCTTGAGGGCCACGATCTGGTCGCGGGCCTCACGGAGTGTGTTGGCGAGCCGCTCGTTCTGCGCGGACACGCCGGCCAGGTTTGTCTGCAGCTCGACGATCCGCTCTTCGAGAATCCTCGTGTGTCGCGGAGAGTCGGCGAGCTTGCGTCGCAGGACGGCGATCTCCTGCTCAAGGTAGGCAATCTGCCCGGCCGGGTCGTCGGACCCTCGTCCCGGGCGGATGCCGCGGTTCATGTCGTCGTCGTGGGCTGCCACGGTCCTCACCTCCTCCAAGGGGAGCTGGACGCTTCCAGACCCTACCTGGGTGGGTGTCGATTGAAACCCCTAGATCACAAAGACGGTCGGGGTGTGTCCGATCTTCACCCTTGCGCTCTCCCTCACGCCAGGGGAATACCCACTGAACATGGTTGGGAAGCCGGTCCGGGTAGGGTCGAAGTGTTCAACACCCGTCAGGGCCTGCATGGTTCCCGACCGGCTGGGCGAGAGGAATGGCAGGAGAGATGACCGTGCGGCAGGAGTCCGGGACCGTGGGCGAGGCGCTCGAGGTCTGGATCGACCAGGACCTGTGCACCGGTGACGGTATTTGTGCGCAGTACGCGCCCGAGGTGTTCGAGTTGGACATCGACGGGCTGGCGTATGTGAAGAGCGGGGACGACGAGTTGCTGCAGGCTCCGGGGGCGACGACGCGGGTTCCGCTGCCGCTTCTGACGGACGTGGTGGACTCGGTGAAGGAGTGTCCGGGTGAGTGCATCCACGTGCGTCGGGTTTCGGACGGGGTCGAGGTCTACGGCCCGGACGCGGAGTGACCGGGCGGCCACTGCGCGCCATGCCGTGTCTGGTTTCTCACACCGGGTCGGCCGGGTGATCACGTCTCGTTGGGCGGGGTGTCACACGCTTTGGGTGCCTGCGGGTGCCGAGCGCACGAACGCCCCGTTCCTCCACCGCCATTCGACGTCGTCGGCGACGTCGGGACAGCAATTGGGCACCTTGCGGGAGGAGTAGCCGTGCAGGGTGGCCGTGACGACGCCGTCACGGACGGCGAAGTCGGAGACGGTGTTGCGGTCCTTGGGGGCGACGAGGGTGGCGACGACGCGAGGGCGTGCGGCGTCGGTGGAGCGGGTGAGGACGTAGACGGCGTCGGGCGGGGTGCCCATGCTGGCGTCGCAGTGGACGACGGCGACGCTTTCGGGGCGGCCGTCTCCGTCGAGGTCCCCGGATGCCTGCTTCTTGATGACGACGTCCACGGGTCCGCAGTCGAGGGGGAGGTCGGCGTCGGCGGGATCGGGGGCGGCGACCACGGCCGGAGCGGGCTTGGGCCCCGGGCCGGACTGGGCGGCTCTCGCCGCGTCGGGTTGGAGGGCCGACGACAGGGCCACGACTCCGGCGAGGGCGGTGGCCGTGGCGAGCCAGTGGATCGGGCGGGTGTGCGTGTGCGCCAGTTCCGGGACCGCGGATTGCTGCACTAGGAGCGTCTCCTGAGAGGGCTGTGGCGGTTGGGGTGACCCGCATGGTGCCACATGTCACAGCGGGGTGGAACGGCGGGGTGGGGGTTCCCGGAGTCTTCTGCCGGCGCGTCAACGCGAGAGCGGCGTGGCCGAGTTCCCGGGTGCTGCGGGGAACTCGGCCACGTCGAGGGTGGGTTCGCTGCGCCGGGTCAGCGGGCGGTGCCGCCGTCGGCGTTGGGGCCGGCGTAGTCCTCGCCGTAGGCGCCCTTGGCGGGGCGGCGGCGGCGCATGGGGGGCTCGACGCCGTCGGCGAGGCGGCGGGCGGTGAGCAGGAAGCCGGTGTGGCCGATCATGCGGTGGTCCGGGCGGACGGCGAGGCCCTCGATGTGCCAGTTGCGGATCATCGTCTCCCAGGCGGTCGGCTCGTTGAAGGAGCCGATCTCGCGGATGGACTCGACGGTCCTGGCGAGCTGGGTGGTGGTGGCGACGTAGCAGCAGAGGATGCCGCCGGGGACGAGTGCCTTGGAGACGGCCTCAAGGCATTCCCAGGGGGCGAGCATGTCGAGGATGACGCGGTCGACGTCGGTGTCGGACAGGTTGTCCTGGAGGTCGCCGACGGTGAGCTGCCACGCGGGGTGGGGGCCGCCGAAGTAGCGCTCCACGTTCTGCTGGGCGATCTCGGCGAAGTCCGCGCGGCGCTCGTACGAGTGCAGCATGCCCTGGTCGCCGATGGCGCGGAGCAGGAAGCTGCTGAGCGATCCGGAGCCGACGCCGGCTTCGACGACGCGTGCGCCGGGGAAGATGTCGGCGAAGGCGAGGATCTGCCCCGCGTCCTTGGGGTAGACCACGGCGGCACCGCGGGGCATGGACAGGACGTAGTCGGGGAGCAGGGGGCGCAGCGCCAGGTAGGCGACGTTCCCCGTGGTGCGGACAACGCTGCCCTCGGGTGCGCCGATCAGCTCGTCGTGGGGGAAGGAACCCTTGTGGGTGTGGAAGTTCTTTCCCTCTTCGAGCGTGAACGTGTAGTGGCGGCCCTTGGGGTCGGTCAGCTGAACCTGGTCCCCGACCTTGAAGGGCCCGCGGCGGCGGGCGGCACCGGTCGGTTCGGACATGTGACCAGCCTACCGGTCCCCGGAGGGGCCGGAGACCACGGCTTTCCCGGGTGGTGGGGGGCTGGGCGGGTCAGGAGGGCCTGGCCATGGCCTTGACGAAGGCGCGTTCCACGTCGGCGGCGGAGAGGACGCCGTAGATCTCGCCGGTCTCCTCGACGACGAGGTATTCGGTGGCGGGGGTGGTGCGGAGGGCGTCGAGGAGGTCTTCTCCGGCGAGTTCCGCGGAGACGCGCATGCCGTCCGTGAGGTCCTGGGCGAGGCCGCTGACGGCGACCCAGGGGCGGCGGTGTTCGGGGACGCCGACGATGGCGGCCTCGCGGACGAGGGAGAGCGGTTCGCCTTCGGCGTCGACGACGACGAGGGCGCGGGCGCCGGCGTCGTTGGCGCGGCGGAGGGCTTCGGAGAGGGGGGTGTCGCTCTGGACGGGGACGGCGCGGCGGGTGAGGGCGCGGGCGCGTAGTTCGGGCAGGTGTTCGCGCAGGCGGGCCATGCGGAGGCTGTTGCCGGCGCCGGTCCAGATGATGGCGGCGAGGATCGCGGCGAGCAGGGCGTCGAGGACGGTGTCCATGCCGACGCTGTCCGCGGCGTCGGCGCCGAGGAGCCCGGACTGGGTGAGCCAGGGCAGTCCGATGAGGACGGAGAGGGCGAGGGCGCGGCCGACCCAGGCGGCGGCGATGGTGCCGCTCATGGGCTTGCCGGTGATCTTCCAGACGACGGCGCGGAGCATGCGGCCGCCGTCGAGGGGCAGGCCGGGGAGGAGGTTGAAGGCGGCGACGATGAGGTTGGAGATCATCAGGCCGGCCAGCAGGACTCCGGGGACGGTGCCGGGTTCGACGACGAGCAGGGCCAGGTAGAACACGCCGGCGAGGATCAGGGAGAGGAGGGGGCCGACGAAGGCGAGGACGAATTCACGGCCGGGCGTCTCGGACTCCTTCTCGATCTCGGAGACACCCCCGAAGAACTGGAGCTGGATGCGTCGCACGGGGAGTTTGAAGCGGAGGGCGGCGACGGTGTGGGCGAGTTCGTGGACGAGGACGGAGGCGTAGAAGGCGACCGCGAAGAAGAGGGAGACGAGGTAGCGCAGGCCCCCGAGTTCGGGCAGGACGCGGTCGAGTTGGCCGCCGAAGACCCAGGTGATGAGGGCGGCGACGAGGAACCAGCTGGGTGCCACGTAGACGGGTACGCCGAAGGGGCGCCCCATGAGGATGCCGCCCCCGGGCTCCTTGGGCCGCTCGGGGGGCTTTGGTCCGCCGCCGTGGGCATGGGGCCGCGCGGTGCCGGCCGTGTCGTCGGAGCCGGCCGGCGGTTCCTTGCGCAGGGGGGTGGGGTCGGCCGAGGGATGGGGGCTGTCGGGCGTGTGCGGCGTTTCCGGCGGTCGGGTTCCCGTGGCTCGCCGGCTGGGCTCGGACGGTTCCGCCGGGTGGGCGTCGGCGGGTGGCTGGGCGGCGTCGGGTCGTGGGGGGCCGTCAGCCGGGCGGGGCTCCTCGGCGAGGTGTGCCTCCGGTGCCGCCCGGGGAGCTTCGGGCGGGGGGGTGTCCGAGCCCGCGGGCCGCTGCGTGTCCTCGGGGGGCCGCGCGCCGCCGGACGGCTGGGGGTTCTCGGAGGCGTCCGGCTGCCCGGCGCGCTCTCCGTCCGCGGATCGGCCCGTGTCCTCTCCGTCCGCGGATCGGCCCGTGCTCTCGGCGTCCGCGGAGCGCCTCGTGTTCTCGGGCTCCTCGGAACCGTTCGGCTCGCCGACCTCGCCGGTGCCTCCGGCGGTCTTCGGCTGCTCGGTGGCCGCAGTGGCGTTCGGGGCTCCCGCTCCGCCGGTGGCGTTCGGGGCCTCGGCGGTCTCGGGGGACGCGGCCTTCTGCTTCCCGGTGCCCTCCGTGGCCTGCGGGTCGCGACGGGCACCGCTGCCCCCGGCGATCGTCGGCTCGGCAGGGGCGGTGGGGGCGCTGGGGGCGGTGCCGACGGTATGGGTCACGTCGCCGTCCGTGTGCTCGCTCGCCTCGTCGTTACCGGACCGCGGCTGCCCGCTCCCGCCGCTCGTCTCCACGATGTCCCCTCGTTCGAAGCGTCTTCCGCGCCGTTGTCCAGGGGCGGAAGGGTCTGTGGTCGATGCTATGCGGTCCCCGTCATGGGTTCCGCCCCGGCACCCCCCAGTTTTCCCCGCGTCGCACGAGGCACACGGGCCTCGTCGTGGACCGGGGCGTGCGGGGCGCTCGGCGTCCGCCGTCGGGGGCCCCTGGCGGTCACTGTCAGTGGCGGGCCCTATGGTCTGTGGTCATGGAAACCAGCACCGACGGCACCGGTACGGACCCCTCCGGCGGCGAAGGCGGCGGGCGCCCCGTGCGGGAGGCGGCGCCCCCGGCCTCGTTGTCGCCCTCGCGGGCCAGTGACTTCATGCAGTGTCCGCTGCTGTACCGGTTCCGGGTGATCGACCGGCTGCCGGAGAAGCCGAGTGAGGCGGCGACGCGCGGCACCCTGGTGCACGCGGTGCTCGAGCGGCTGTTCGACGCGCCGGCGGCGGAGCGGACCGCGCCGAGGGCCAAGTCGTTGGTGCCGGGGCAGTGGGACCGGCTGCGGGAGACGAAGCCGGAGGTCGTGGAGCTGTTCGCGGACGACCCGGAGGGCGAGCGGCTTGCGGGGTGGCTGGCGGAGGCCGAGCGGCTGGTGGAGCGCTGGTTCACGCTGGAGGACCCGACCCGGTTGGAGCCGGTCGAGCGGGAGTTGTTCGTGGAGGCGGAGCTGGATTCGGGGCTCAGGCTGCGCGGGATCATCGACCGGGTGGACGTGGCGCCGACAGGTGAGGTGCGGATCGTCGACTACAAGACGGGGAAGGCGCCGCGGCCCGAGTACGCGGAGGGCGCGCTTTTCCAGATGAAGTTCTACGCGCTGGTGGTGTGGCGGCTGAAGCGGGTGGTGCCGCGCCGGCTGCAGCTGGTCTACCTGGGCAGTGGTGATGTGCTGACGTACGACCCGGTGATGGCTGATCTGGAGCGGGTGGAGCGCAAGCTGCTCGCGCTCTGGGAGGCGATCCGGCAGGCCACGGAGACCGGTGAGTGGCGGCCCCGGCCGACGAAGCTGTGCGGCTGGTGCGACCACCAGGCGGTGTGTCCGGAATTCGGTGGTACTCCCCCGCCGTATCCCTTGCAGGTGAGGTCGCCGGAGTCTCCCGCCCGGGCGCAGGGCAGAATGGGCGCGGACTAGCGAAGGAGATTTTCGTGGCCATCCGCGTCCTACTGGTCGACGACCAGCCGCTGCTGCGTACCGGCTTCCGGATGATTCTGGAGGCGGAGCAGGACCTCGCGGTCGTCGGGGAGGCCGGAGACGGCCTGCAGGCGCTCGACCAGGTGCGGGCGTTGCAGCCCGATGTGGTTCTGATGGACATTCGTATGCCCCGGATGGACGGGGTGGAGGCGACCCGTCAGATCACCGGTCCCGGGCGGGACGGTCCGGCGAAGGTGCTGGTGCTGACCACGTTCGATCTGGACGAGTACGTGGTGGAGGCGTTGCGCGCGGGGGCCAGCGGATTCCTGTTGAAGGACGCGCCGGCCAATGAGCTGGTGCAGGCGATCCGGGTGGTCGCGGGGGGTGAGGCGATGCTGGCGCCGAGCATCACGCGCCGGCTCCTGGACAAGTACGCGGAGCATCTGCCGTCGGGGGACGAGCCGGTGCCGGACACGCTGCACACGCTGACCGACCGTGAGGTCGAGGTGCTGAAGCTGGTGGCGCGGGGACTGTCGAACGCGGAGATCGCCGCCGATCTCTTCGTCAGTGAGACCACGGTGAAGACGCATGTGGGGCATGTGCTCACCAAGTTGGGGCTGCGGGACCGGGTCCAGGCGGCGGTGTACGCGTACGAGAGCGGGCTGGTGCGCCCCGGGCCCCAGTAGCCGAAGCCGCGTCAGGAACGCGCCGAGGGCGCCCTCTTCACGGTGAAGAGGGCGCCCTCGGGTGTGACCGGGGTGGTCGTCAGCCCTTGCTGATCTCCCAGAAGCGGAACACGGTGGACGCGTCGAGGCAGTACTCGAGGCCGTAGACGTTGTCGCGGATGACGGCGTACTGCTTGGCCTGCCAGACCGGGATGAGGGGGACCTCTTCGGCGACGATGTTCTGCAGCTCTGCGTATTCCTGCTCGGTGGCGGAGCGGTCGCTCTCGGCGGCGGTGCTCGGCAGGAGCTCACCGGTGATGGTCTTGTTGGTGTAGTTGTTGTCGAGGACGTTGCCCTTGCCGAAGAAGGGGCTGGTGAAGTTGTCGGGGTCCGGGTAGTCGGGGACCCAGCCCTTGACGTAGAGGCCGTACTTGCCGGCGGCGATGTCCTTCTCGTACTGGGCGAACTCGACGGACTTCACCTTGGCGTCGAACAGGCCGCTGTCGTTGAGCTGCTTGGCGATGGCCTCCAGCTCCTGGTCGGTGGAGGGGCCGTAGCGGGACGGCGTGGACCAGAGGGTGAGTTCGACCTTGTCGGTGATGCCGTCGGCGCGCAGGGCGGCCTCCGCCTTGGCCTTGGAGGGGCGGGCGCCGTAGGTGTCGAAGAAGGCGGTGTTGTGGCCGGTGATGCCGGCCGGGATGATCGAGTACAGCGGGGTGGCGGTGCCCTGGTAGACCTCGCCGACGAGGGCCTCGCGGTCGAGGAGGTGGGCGATGGCGCGGCGGACGCCGATCTTGCCGGTGACGGGGTCGTTCATGTTGAAGACCAGGTGCTGGACCTCGGCTCCGGTGCCGTCGACGAGTTCGACGCCGCTGGCGGTGGAGGTGTCGGTCTCGATGTCGGAGATGGCTCCGGCGCTGAGGCCGCGGAAGGCGACGTCGACCTCGCCCTCCAGGAGGGCCTTCTTCAGGGCGTCCTGGTCGCCGTGGAAGAACTTGAGGGTGATGCCCTCGTTCTCGACGTCGGCGGAGCCCTTGTAGTTGTCGTTGACGGCGAAGACGGCCTCGTCCTCGCCGAAGGACTCCAGCTTGTAGGGGCCGGAGCCGACGGCTTCGCCGTCCTTGCGGAGGCCGTCGGCGTCGTAGGAGCTCTCGTCGACGATGGCGCCGGCGCCGGAGGCGATCTTGCTGGGGAACGTGGCGTCGGCGTACTTGAGGTTGAAGCGGACGGTGGTGTCGTTCGGCGTCTCGACGTTGTCGAGCATGGGGAACATGATCGCCGGGCCGGCGTCGTCGTCGATCTTCAGCATGCGGTCGAAGGAGAACTTGACGTCCTTCGCGGTGAGGGCCTCACCGTTGCTGAACTTCAGGCCCTTCTTCAGGGTGCACTCGTAGACCGTGGTCCTGGAGCCGACGAAGGAGCATTCCTCGGCGAGGTCCGGCTCCGGTTCGGTGGCGCCGTTGGGGAAGCTCAGCAGGGACTGGAAGACGTTGTTGAAGAGGAGCCAGGACCCCGGGTCGTAGCCGGAGGCGGGGTCGGTGGCCAGGACGTCGTCGGACATCCCCAGCACCACGTTGGAGCCGGAGTCCCCGGTTCCGCCGGTTTCGGAGCCGCAGCCGGTCAGCAGGCCGGCGGCCAGCCCTGTCGCGATGGTCAGGACGGACCACTGGGTGCGCATGTTCACGTGTGAGTGCCTTGTGTCGTCGTCGGGTGTCTGAACGCGCCGGGCTCCCCCGGGTTCCGGCGCGCGGGGGTGAGGAGTGACGGTCAGTCGCCGATGCCTCGGCCGAGCTGCCAGAGTTGCAGCGTGGAGGCGGAGTTGACGGCGTACTCGGCGCCGGTGACGTCGTCGCGGGCGGCGACGTACTGGTTGCCCTGCCACAGCGGGATGATGGGCACGTCGTCGGCGACGATGTCCTGGATGCCGGTGAGGCTCTCGGAGGCGGTCAGCCGGTCGGCCTGGCGGCGGGACTCGGGGATCAGCTTGCTGCGGATCTCGCTGTTGTCGTACGGCGAGTTGAGGAAGTTGTCCGTGTCGAGGAAGGGCGCGAGGTAGTTGTCGGCGTCCGGGAAGTCGGGGAACCAGCCCATGCCGTATACGGCGTACTCGCCCTGCTGTTCGGCGGGGCGGAACGTGGACCAGGGCGCGCCCTTGAGGGTGACGTCGAACAGGCCGCTGCCGTCGAGCTGCTTCTTCAGGACCTCGAACTCGTTCTTGGTGGCGGCGCCGTAGTGGTCGGTCGTGTAGTGCAGGGTCAGCTTGACCGGGGTGGTGATGCCGGCCCGCTCCAGGATCGAGGCGGCCTTGGAGGCGCTGGGGTCGCCGTACTTGTTGAAGAACGAGTTGGAGTGGCCGGTGATGCCTGCCGGGACGATCGAGAAGAGGGGCTCGGACTGGCTGCCGTAGACCTTGGAGACGAGTGCGCCGCGGTCGATGATCTGGGCGATGGCCCGGCGGACGGCGGTGCTCTTGACCGGGGCGGCGTCGGTGTTGAAGGCGAGGTAGCGGATCTCCAGGCCGGGGGACTCGACGAGGTCGATGTCGTTGTCCTCGGACTTGGAGTACTTGTCGATCTGGGCCGGTGTCATGGTCCGGGTCATCAGGTCGATGTCGCCGTCCTCGAAGGCGGTGCCCATGGCGTCGGCGTCGGCGAACGACCGCAGTTCGATCTGGTCGCTCTTCGGGTCCAAGTGCCCCCTGTAGTGGGGGTTCTTGGTGAAGACGGCCTTGACGAGCTCGTTGTTCTCGACCTCGGCGTCCAGGGTGTAGGGGCCGGAGCCGTCGACCTCGAAGCCGTCGCGGAGCCTGTCCTTGGCGTAGTCGGCGGGGTTGACGATGCCGGCGACGGGGGTGGACAGCTTGTACGGGAGGGTGGCGTCGGGGCCGTTGAGGTGGAAGATGACCTGCTTGTCGCCCTTGGTCTCGACGAGGTCGATGGTGGACAGCAGGGCGAAGACACCGCTGTCGGCCTTGATGGAGCGGGCGCGGTCGATGGAGAACTTGACGTCGTCGGCGGTGATCGGGCTGCCGTCGGAGAACTTGAGGCCGTCGCGCAGGGTGCAGACGTAGCGCTCGCTGCCGGTGTCGGTGAAGCCGCACCTGGAGGCGGCCTCGGGCTCCGGTTCGCCGTCGCCGCTGGGCTGGACGAGGAGGGTCTGCACGGTCTGGCGGAGGATGTTCCAGGTGCCGACGTCGTACGCGTAGGCCGGGTCGATCGGGGCCGGGCCCTGCTTCGAGGCGGTGAACCGGTCGGTGGTGCCGACGACGATCGCGTCGCCGTCGCTGCTCGCGCCGTCGGTGGCGCCGCAGGCGGCGATCACCGGGGCGAGCAGGCCGATGACGGCCGGCAGCACCAGGGTCTTGCGGTTCATGCTCGAGTTTCTCCAGAGCTCAATTCCGGGACGCGTGCCTGCGGGGTGGTGCGGGCGCGCCTCGGGGGGGTACGGCGATGTTTCCGCGTCGAGATTAGCCCGCCTCGTGTAAGGGGCCCGCGTGCGCCGGAGTTGAGCTCCCCTCACGCTGCGGAACCGGGTGTGGACGCACGGATGAGGGCGCGGGGGGAATGTTTGGGGCACCCTTCATGAATCGGGACACATGGGCGCGCCAAACGCCCCTGTAAGCGGGGTTTGGACGGGCGGGACCCGGCCGCCCGGGCCGGGTCCGAGTGTTCAACGTCACAGGCCGAAGAGGCTTCCCGGTGACGGGAATTCGGTTTGTGCGGGGCTGAATTCCGGCCCGCCCCGGGACCGTGAATGATCTTGCCCTTTATTGCGCTTTCAATTGTTCACGCTGGGTGCACGGGCGGGCTTATGTCCGTCGTCAGCCGGTCATCAGACCGTGCAGGAATGGCAGGTCGACCTCTTCCAGCGAGGTCACGACGGTGCGCCGGGCGGCGGGGGTGATGGGGGCCACGGAGGGCACGGCGACCACATGGCAGCCCGCCGCCTCCGCGGCCGCCACACCGGTCGCGGTGTCCTCGACGACCGCGCACCGGACCGGGTCGGCACCGAGTCCCGCGGCGGCCAGGAGGTACGGGTCGGGGAACGGTTTGGTGCGCTCCACCTCGTCACCGGCGACGGTCAGGGCGAAGTGCTGGGGGCCGAGGGAGGCCAGCACGCGGTCGATGATGCGCCGGTGGGAGGCGGAGACCAGGGCGGTGGGGACGCGGTGCGCGGCGAGTTCGGCGAGGAGTCTCGCCGCACCCGGCATCAGCGGCAGGGCGCGACCGATCCGGGCCTCGAAGCCGTCGTTGAGCAGCACGGACAGTTCGGCGAGGGTGATGTCGGCGCCGGTGGCCTCGATGAGGAAGCCCGCGCTGCGGCTCATGGGACCGCCGACCACGACATGGCGCCAGGACTCGTCGAGGGTGTGGCCGAGGGTCCGGAAGACCTCCACCTCCACGTCCCACCAGAAACCCTCGGTGTCCACCAGGGTTCCGTCCATGTCCAGGAGCACGGCCTGCAGGGCTGAGCCTTCGGCCGTCCGGGTTCCTAGCGCGGGGATCGTCGTGGTCATCCGGCGCACCTCCTTGTGGGACGAGCAGGCCGGTTCCCGGGTGGGGAACCGGCCTGCGGTGGACCGACCAGTGTACGACGCCGCGCGGCGAAGCGCCTTTCGCCGGTACCGGGCCGGGGTCGGGCGCGGTACTCGGGGCGGGGCTGTGGGGCGGCGGCGTACGCGGGGCTGTCGCCCGGCTCGGGCCGGGCTATCGCGCGTTGAAGTACTTCGCCTCGGGGTGGTGGATCACGATCGCGTCGGTGGACTGCTCGGGGTGGAGCTGGAACTCCTCCGAGAGCTGGACGCCGATGCGCTCGGGCTCGAGGAGCTGGGCGATCTTGGCGCGGTCCTCCAGGTTCGGGCAGGCGCCATAGCCCAGGGAGAAGCGGGCGCCCCGGTACTTGAGGTCGAACATGTCCTCGATGGCCGTCGGGTCCTCCGCGGCGAAGCCGAGCTCGGCGCGTACCCGGGCGTGCCAGTACTCGGCGAGCGCCTCAGCCAGCTGCACGGACAGACCGTGGAGTTCGAGGTAGTCGCGATAGGCGTTGGACTCGAAGAGCTTGGCGGTCTCCTCGCCGATGCGGGAGCCGACGGTGACGACCTGGAGGCCGATGACATCGGTCTCGCCGGACTCCTCCGGGCGGAAGAAGTCGGCGAGGCACAGACGGCGGCCGCGGCGCTGGCGGGGGAAGGAGAAGCGGGTGCGCTCGTTGCCGGCGTCGTCGAGGATGATGAGGTCGTCGTCCTTGGAGACACAGGGGAAGTAGCCGTGGACGACGGCCGCTTCGAGGAGGTTGTCGGTCTGGAGGCGGTCCAGCAGGCCGCGCAGCCGGGGCCGGCCCTCGGTCTCCACGAGCTCCTCGTAGCTGGGGCCCTCGCCGGTGCGGGCCTGCTTGAGTCCCCACTGGCCCTTGAACAGGGCGCCCTCGTCCAGCCAGGTCGCGTACTCCTTGAGCTGGATGCCCTTGCTGACGCGGGTGCCCCAGAACGGCGGGGTGGGCACGGGGTTGTCGGTGGCGACGTCGGAGCGGACGTGGCCTTCCTCGGGGCGCTCCTCGACGACCGTGGCGGTGGCGGCGCGGACCCGGCGCTGCTTCAGTTCGGGCAGCTTGGCGCCGGGCACGCCGCGCTTGACGCCGATGAGGGCGTCCATCAGGCGCAGGCCCTCGAACGCGTCGCGGGCGTAGCGGACCTCGCCCTCGTAGATCTCGTGCAGGTCCTGCTCGACATAGGCGCGGGTGAGGGCGGCGCCGCCGAGGATGACGGGGTAGTTCGCGGCGAGGCCGCGCTGGTTCAGCTCCTCCAGGTTCTCCTTCATGATCACCGTGGACTTGACCAGGAGCCCGGACATGCCGATGACGTCGGCCCGGTGCTCCTCGGCGGCGTCGAGGATCGCGGAGACCGGCTGCTTGATGCCGAGGTTGACGACGTTGTAGCCGTTGTTGGACAGGATGATGTCGACGAGGTTCTTGCCGATGTCGTGGACGTCGCCGCGGACGGTGGCGAGGACGATGGTGCCCTTGCCCTCGGCGTCGGACTTCTCCATGTGGGGTTCGAGGTGGGCGACGGCGGCCTTCATGACCTCGGCGGACTGGAGGACGAACGGCAGCTGCATCTGGCCGGAGCCGAAGAGTTCACCGACGACCTTCATGCCGTCGAGGAGGGTGTCGTTGACGATGTCGAGGGCCGGGCGGGTCAGGAGGGCCTCGTCGAGGTCGGCCTCCAGGCCGTTGCGCTCGCCGTCGATGATGCGGCGCTTGAGGCGCTCCTCCAGGGGCAGGGCGGCCAGCTCCTCGGCCTTGCCCGCCTTCAGGGACTTGGCGGTGGCGCCCTCGAACAGGGCCATCAGCTTCTGCAGCGGGTCGTAGCCCTCGCCGCGGCGGTCGTAGATGAGGTCGAGGGCCGTCTGCACCTGCTCCTCGTCGAAGCGGGCGATCGGCAGGATCTTGCTGGCGTGCACGATCGCCGAGTCGAGGCCGGCCTTGACGCATTCGTCGAGGAAGACGGAGTTGAGGAGGATGCGGGCGGCCGGGTTGAGGCCGAAGGAGATGTTGGACAGCCCGAGGGTGGTCTGGACGTCCGGGTGGCGGCGCTTGAGTTCGCGGATCGCCTCGATGGTGGCGATGCCGTCCTTGCGGGACTCCTCCTGACCGGTGCAGATGGTGAAGGTCAGGGTGTCGATGAGGATGTCCGACTCGTGGATGCCCCAGTTGCCGGTCAGGTCGTCGATCAGCCGTTCGGCGATCTCGACCTTCTTCTCCGGGGTGCGGGCCTGGCCCTCCTCGTCGATGGTCAGGGCGATCAGGGCGGCGCCGTGCTCCTGGGCGAGACGGGTGACCTTCGCGAAGCGCGACTCGGGGCCGTCGCCGTCCTCGTAGTTGACGGAGTTGATGACCGCGCGGCCGCCGAGCTTCTCCAGCCCTGCCTGGATGACGTCGACCTCGGTGGAGTCGAGGACGATGGGCAGGGTGGAGGCGGTGGCGAAGCGGCCGGCGAGTTCGGCCATGTCGGCGACGCCGTCGCGGCCCACGTAGTCGACGCACAGGTCGAGCATGTGGGCGCCCTCGCGGATCTGGTCGCGGGCCATCTCCACGCAGTCGTCCCAGCGTCCCTCCAGCATGGCCTCGCGGAACTTCTTCGAGCCGTTGGCGTTGGTGCGCTCACCGATGGCCAGGTACGAGGTGTCCTGGCGGAACGGGACAGTCTGGTAGAGGGAGGCGGCGCCGGGCTCGGGGCGGGGCCGGCGCTCGGGCGGAGTGAGGTCGCGGACGCGTTCGACGACCTGGCGCAGGTGCTCGGGGGTGGTGCCGCAGCAGCCGCCGATCAGGGAGAGGCCGTACTCGCGGACGAAGTTCTCCTGGGCGGTGGCCAGTTCGGGGGCGGTCAGCGGGTAGTGGGCGCCGTCCTTGGTGAGCACGGGCAGGCCGGCGTTCGGCATACAGGAGAGCCGGACGCGGGAGTGCCGCGACAGATAGCGCAGGTGTTCGCTCATCTCGGCGGGGCCGGTGGCGCAGTTCAGGCCGATCATGTCGATGCCCAGCGGCTCCAGCGCGGTCAGCGCGGCACCGATCTCGGAGCCGAGAAGCATGGTGCCTGTGGTCTCGACGGTGACCGACACGATCAGCGGGACGTCGTAGCCGGCGGTGTCCATGGCCCGGCGGGCGGCGAGGACGGAGGCCTTCGTCTGGAGCAGGTCCTGGGTGGTCTCCACCAGCAGGGCGTCGGCGCCGCCGGCGAGGAGTCCCTCGGCGTTCTGCTGGTAGGCGTCGCGGATGGCGGTGAAGGTGGTGTGGCCGAGGGTGGGCAGCTTGGTGCCGGGGCCGATCGAGCCGAGGACCCAGCGCTGCCGGCCGTCGCGTGCGGCGAACTCGTCGGCGGTCTCCCGGGCGATGCGGGCGCCGGCCTCGGACAGCTCGGCGACACGCTCGGGGATGTCGTACTCGCCGAGGGCGGTGAGGTTCGCGCCGAACGTGTTGGTCTCGACGCAGTCGACGCCGGCTTCGAAGTAGGCGGTATGGACCGAGCGGACGATGTCGGGGCGGGTGACGTTCAGGACTTCGTTGCAGCCCTCCAGCTGCTGGAAGTCGTCCAGGGTGGGTTCCTGGGCCTGGAGCATCGTGCCCATCGCGCCGTCGGCGACGACGACGCGGGTGGCGAAGGCCTCGCGCAGGGCGTCGGAACGGGCCCGACCTGCGGCTGCGGCTGCGGACGAAGGGGACGGATTCGGCGACGAGGCCATGAAGGTGCTCCCTGGAATGCGACGGCTGTCGGCTTTGCGCCTTCCCACGGAAGACGCACGCCGTCAGAGTAGCCCGGAGCGCCGGGGATGGTCAGGGGCGTTCCACGGGACGGACCGGCGTGGCGTGAGCGGTCGAGTGCGGTTTACTCCCACGACGGACGAACGACGCACACCGCCCGGGCACCGGGCCCCATGGACGCACACCGGAACGACAGCGGACCGGCACCGAAGGGGCGCCGCTCGGCCCGTCTGGCCGAAAAGGTTTTGACGGCCATTGGCGAGAGGTCGGCAACGACCGGTAGTGTTCGACATTGCCGAACGTTGGAAGTTCATGTGCGGGCGGCGGTCGAAGGGGACGGAGGCAGGACGGCGATGGCACGGAACATCCAGTCGCTCGAACGGGCGGCCGCGATGCTGCGGTTGCTCGCGGGTGGCGAGCGACGACTCGGCCTGTCGGACATCGCCTCGTCGCTGGGCCTCGCCAAAGGCACCGCCCACGGGATACTGCGCACCCTCCAGCAGGAGGGTTTCGTCGAGCAGGACGACGCCTCGGGCCGGTATCAGCTGGGCGCCGAGCTGCTTCGTCTGGGGACCACCTATCTCGACGTCCACGAACTGCGGGCACGGGCCCTGGTCTGGACGGACGACCTGGCCCGCTCCAGCGGCGAGAGCGTCCACCTGGGGGTGCTGCACCAGCGGGGCGTCCTGATCGTGCACCATGTCTTCCGGCCCGACGACAGCCGGCAGGTGCTGGAGATAGGGGCGATGCAGCCGCTGCACTCCACGGCCCTCGGCAAGGTCCTCGCGGCCTATGACCCCGTGGCCCACAGCGAGGTCCTGGAGACCGACCGCAAGGCGTTCACGGAGCGGACCGTGTGCGAGCTGGACGACTTCGAGGACGTCCTGGACCTCACCAGGGCCCGCGGGTACGCGGCGGACGTGGAGGAGACCTGGGAGGGCGTCGCCTCGATCGCGGCCCCCATCCACGACCGCCGGCGCATGCCCGTCGGCGCGGTCGGCATCACGGGCGCGGTGGAGCGGCTTCGCCGGGACGGCGAACTGCGTCCCGAGCTGATCGCGGCGGTGCGGGACTGCGCGCGCGCCGTCTCGCGCGACCTGGGCGCCGCCCGCTTCTGACCGCCGCGAGGCCGACACATCAGTACGTGCGGCCTCCGCCGATCCTTCGAGGGCCGGGACACCGAGAGTGTCCCGGCCCTCGCCGTACGCAGGCGCGATGCTCCGAGTGCGCGCCCATAGCAGCCCACGCGAGATCGACAAGGCGGTTCGATCAGTAACGATCGGATTTTCGACAACAGGACCCTTGACGAGGCACTCACGCCACAGCAAGACTCCCGTCCATCGGTCGGCATTGTCGAACACCTACCGGCAATAAGCGCTAGAGTGTGACAACGCCAAGGGCCGGCACAGCTCTCACCCCCGAGGGCGCGGACCCCCGGAATGGGACCCGGGGTCCGCCTTCCCCTGGACGAAGGACAAAGGAGTCGCGGGTGTCCAGCTCCGACATCTTCATCGGCGAGACCATCGGTACCGCCATACTCATCCTGCTCGGCGGCGGCGTCTGCGCCGCCGTGACGCTGAAGGCCTCCAAGGCCCGTAACGCCGGTTGGCTCGCCATCACCTTCGGGTGGGGTTTTGCCGTTCTGACGGCCGTCTACACCTCCGCGCCGCTCTCCGGCGCCCACCTGAACCCGGCCGTGACCCTCGCGCTCGCCCTGAAGGACGACGGCATCGAGTGGAGCCAGGTCCCCACCTACTGGGGCGGGCAGCTGCTCGGCGCGATGATCGGTGCCGCTCTGGTCTGGGTCGCCTACTACGGCCAGTTCCACGCCCACCTCACCGACAGGGAGATCGTCGGCGGTTCGGACGCCGAGACCACCAAGGCCAAGGCCGTCGAGGCCCGCGAGACCGCTGCCGGCCCCGTGCTCGGCATCTTCTCCACCGGCCCCGAGATCCGGAACGCGGTACAGAACGTCGCCACCGAGGTCATCGGCACCATCGTGCTGGTCCTCGCGGTCCTCACCCAGGGCCTCAACGACAGCGGCAAGGGCCTCGGCACCCTCGGCGCCCTCATCACCTCGCTCGTCGTCGTCTCGATCGGTCTGTCCCTCGGCGGTCCGACCGGTTACGCGATCAACCCGGCCCGTGACCTCGGCCCGCGTATCGTGCACGCCCTGCTGCCCCTGCCCAACAAGGGCGGCTCCGACTGGAGCTACGCCTGGGTCCCGGTGGTCGGTCCGCTGATCGGCGCCGCCGTCGCCGCAGGCATCTACAACGTCGCCTTCGCCTAAGAGCACCACCTACGAGCGGGCCGCAGGTGTCGCCCGACGCCCGGCACGCGCCGTACGTACCGCCTTCGACCAGTTGACTTCCAGGAGCACACCGTGACCGACGCCCACACCGCCGGCCCCTTCATCGCCGCCATCGACCAGGGCACCACCTCCAGCCGCTGCATCGTCTTCGACCGGGACGGCCGTATCGTCTCCGTCGACCAGAAGGAGCACGAGCAGATCTTCCCGAAGCCGGGCTGGGTCGAGCACAACGCCAACGAGATCTGGACCAACGTCCAGGAAGTCGTCGCCGGAGCCATCCAGAAGGCCGGCATCACCCGTGACGACATCAAGGCCATCGGCATCACCAACCAGCGCGAGACCACGCTGCTCTGGGACAAGAACACCGGTGAGCCCGTCCACAACGCCATCGTCTGGCAGGACACCCGCACCGACGCCCTCTGCAAGGAGCTCGGCCGCAACGTCGGGCAGGACCGTTTCCGCCGGGAGACCGGTCTGCCGCTGGCCTCGTACTTCGCCGGGCCGAAGGCCCGCTGGCTGCTGGACAACGTCGAGGGTCTGCGCGAGCGCGCCGAGGCCGGCGACATCCTCTTCGGCACCATGGACACCTGGGTCATCTGGAACCTGACCGGTGGTGTCAACGGCGGCAAGCACTACACCGACGTCACCAACGCCTCCCGCACCATGCTGATGAACCTCCACACCCTGGAGTGGGACGAGAAGATCGCCGAGTCCATCGGCGTGCCGCTGTCGATGCTCCCGGAGATCCGCTCCTCCGCCGAGGTCTACGGCGAGGTCACCGGCGGCAAGCTGGGCGACCTGCTCGGCGGCATCCCGGTCGCCTCGGCGCTCGGCGACCAGCAGGCGGCCCTGTTCGGCCAGACCTGCTTCGCCGAGGGCGAGGCCAAGTCCACCTACGGCACCGGCACGTTCATGCTGATGAACACCGGCGAGAAGATCATCAACTCGTACTCGGGTCTGCTGACCACCGTCGGCTACCGCATCGGCGACCAGGCCCCGGTGTACGCGCTGGAGGGCTCGATCGCCGTCACCGGTTCGCTGGTGCAGTGGATGCGCGACCAGATGGGGCTCATCTCCACGGCCGCCGAGATCGAGACCCTCGCGCTCTCGGTCGAGGACAACGGCGGCGCGTACTTCGTGCCGGCCTTCTCCGGCCTGTTCGCCCCGTACTGGCGCTCCGACGCCCGCGGTGTGATCGCCGGCCTCACCCGGTACGTCACCAAGGCGCACCTCGCCCGTGCCGTCCTGGAGGCCACCGCCTGGCAGACCCGTGAGATCACGGACGCCATGACCAAGGACTCGGGCGTGGAGCTGACGGCCCTCAAGGTCGACGGCGGCATGACCTCCAACAACCTGCTGATGCAGACGCTCTCGGACTTCCTGGACGCCCCCGTGGTCCGTCCGATGGTCGCCGAGACGACCTGCCTCGGCGCCGCCTACGCCGCCGGTCTCGCCGTCGGCTTCTGGACCAGCACCGACGACCTGCGCGCCAACTGGCGCCGGGCCGCCGAGTGGACCCCCCGTATGGACGCGGAGACCCGCGACCGTGAGTACAAGAGCTGGCTCAAGGCCGTCGAGCGGACCATGGGCTGGCTCGAGGACGAGAGCTGAGCAGGGGCCCCGAAGGCTCCGGTACCGGCTCTGATGAGGAGTAAGAACCCGACATGACCAGTCAGTCCACCCTGCAAGCCCTGCCTGCCCTGGGGACGCGCCCGGCGTCCGGCTCGAACCCGAGCCGCGCCGAGACCCGGGAGCAGCTCTCCAAGGCGTCGTACGACCTCCTCGTGATCGGCGGCGGCATCCTGGGCATCTCCACCGCCTGGCACGCCGCGCAGTCCGGGCTCAGGGTGGCGCTGGTCGACGCCGGCGACTTCGCCGGCGCCACCTCCTCCGCCTCCTCGAAGCTGCTCCACGGCGGTCTGCGCTATCTGCAGACCGGCGCGGTGAAGCTGGTGGCGGAGAACCACTTCGAGCGCCGTGCGGTCTCCCGCCAGGTGGCCCCCCACCTGGCGAACCCGCTCACGTTCTACCTCCCCGTGTACAAGGGCGGGCCGCACGGCGCGGCGAAGCTCGGGGCGGGCGTCTTCGCCTACTCCGCGCTGTCGGCCTTCGGTGACGGCGTCGGCCATCTGCTGTCGCCGGCGAAGGCCGCGCAGGACGTGCCCGAACTGCGCACCGAGAACCTGAAGGCCGTGGCCGTGTACGGCGACGGGCAGATGAACGACTCCCGGATGGCGCTGATGACGGTCCGCGCGGCCGTCGAGTCCGGCGCGGTGGTGCTGAACCACGCCGAGGTCACCGGGCTGCGCTTCACCAAGGGCCGGGTGACCGGTGCCGAGCTGCGCGACCGGCTCTCCGGGGACGAGTTCGGCGTGAGCGCCCGGCTGGTGCTGAACGCGACCGGCCCGTGGGTCGACCACCTGCGCCGGATGGAGGACCCGAACGCGGCTCCGTCGATCCGGCTGTCCAAGGGCGCGCACCTGGTGCTGAAGCGGACCTCCCCGTGGAAGGCCGCGCTCGCCACCCCGATCGACAAGTACCGCATCACGTTCGCCCTGCCCTGGGAGGACATGCTCCTGCTGGGCACCACGGACGAGATGTACGAGGGCGACCCGGCGGACGTCGCCGTCAACGACAAGGACATAGCCCAGATCCTGGACGAGGCCGCGTTCTCCGTCCGGGACCAGCAGCTCGACCGCGATCTGATCACCTACGCCTTCGCGGGCCTGCGGGTGCTGCCGGGTGGCCCCGGCGACACCGCCAAGGCCAAGCGGGAGACGGTCGTGACCGAGGGCCGGGGCGGCATGCTGTCCATCGCGGGCGGCAAGTGGACGACGTTCCGGCACATCGGCCGCACCATCATGAAGAAGCTGGAGACCCTGCCGGGCCACCCGCTCGGCGAGGACTTCGAGCCGGTGTCCACGCTGCCGAGGAAGCTGCCGCTGCCGGGCATCGCCAACCCGCGGGCGGTCGCGCACCGGCTGCTGACCGACCGTCCGGCGCCGGGCCCCCGCATGGGCGCCGACACCGCGCGGCACCTGGCCACGCACTACGGTTCGCTGGCCTTCGACATCGCCCGGCTCGCCAACGAGAACCCCGAGCTGGCCGAGCGGGTCCACCCCGACGCGCCGGAGATCTGGGCGCAGGTCGTGTACGCCCGTGACACCGAGTGGGCCGAGACGGCCGACGACGTGCTGCGCCGCCGTACGACGCTGACGATCCGGGGTCTGGCGACGGACGAGGTCCGCGCCAAGGTCCAGGACCTGCTCGACGAGAAGTAGACCCGCCTGCCGCTCCGGCCCTCTCCCCTGACCGGGGCCGGACCGGCCGGGAAACGGCCCCTTCCGCTCCGGGGCCGGACCACGAGGGGGCGGCTCCACCACGGCGGTGGAGCCGCCCCCTCGGTATGTCCGGGGCGTAGCCCGGTCGGATCTTCTTCCCGGCCGGCTCTCCCTCTGCCATGATCAATGGTCATGAACGGGGCAAACGAACTCCATCGGTTGTTCGAGGCGTGGTCGCGTGAGACTCCCGACCGGCCCGCGGTGGTCACCGCGGCGACCCGGCTGACGTACGGGGAGCTGGAGGGCCGGGCCAACCGCCTGGCCCGGCATCTGCTGGACTCGGGGCTCGGCACCGGCGAGACCGTCGCGGTGTGCGCCTCCCGGCTGCCGGACCTGCTGATCGCCGTACTCGGCGTGCTCAAGGCGGGGGGCGCCTTCGCCGTGATCGGCCCGCGGCAGCCGACGGGGGACATCGGCCGGGCGCTGGAGCAGGCCGGGGCGCGCACGGTCCTGACGTACGCGCGCTACGGGCCCGCCGTGGACGACGGCACCGGCCGTACCGTCGTCTGTCTCGACACCGACGCGGCCCTGATCGACGCCCATTCCCCCGAGCCCGCCGCCGCGCCCTGCGGGGTCACGGCCGCGGTGCTGTTCTCCGCGGGCACCACGGGCGAGCGGCGGGCGGTGGAAGTCGGCCACCAGCGGCTGCACGACGCGTACCGGGCCTGGTCCGAGACGTTCGGGCTCCGGTCCTCCGACGTCCATCTGGTGACCGCGCCGACCGACACCGCCGCCTTCGCCTACGGCTGGATCCGGGCCCTGTGCTCCGGGGGCACGCTGGTGCTGCCGGAGGACGAGATCGGGCCCGCCTTGTGGGGGCGCCCCTTCGCCGAGGACGTCACGGTGCTGGACACCGACCCGTACTCGGCCCGGCTGCTGCTCGACAAGGCCGCGCCGCCCGCGGGACTGCGGCTGGTGGCGGTCGGCGGGGAACGGCTCGCCCTCGACGAGCAGGTGAGGCTCCAGGGACGGCTGGCGCCGGGGGCGCGGCTGCTCAACGTCTACGGGACCGTGGAGGTGGCGGGCTGCGGCACCTGGTTCGAGACGGACCAGCTCGGCGATCCGGTCGCCGAGCCGGGTCGGGTCAGCCTGCTCGGCCGCCCGTTCCCCGGCTGCCGGGCCGAGGTCCGCGACGGCGAGATCCGGCTGACGCCCCCGGACGGCTCGGACGGTTCCGACGCCCTGCCCACCGGTGACGCGGGGACGCTGCGGGAGGACGGTCTGCTGGAGTTCGGCGGCCGGCCGGCGCACCGGGTCCGCGTCCGCGGCCGTACCGTCGACCCCTACCGGGCCGAGGCCGCGCTGGCCGCGCATCCCGGGATACGGGAGTCGGTGATCGCCGCCGTGGACGAGGACCGGCTCGTCGCCTACGTCGTCCCGGCCTCCCCCGCGGCCGCTCCGGGCGCCGACGCGATCCGCGCTCATCTGCGGGATGCGGTGCCGGAGCAGGAGATCCCGGCGGCCGTGGTGACCCTGGGTGCGCTGCCCCGTGACCGGGCCGGGAGGATCGACCGCCGGCTGCTGCCGCTGCCCGCGCGGCACGGGACGGCCGCGCCGGTGAGCGGCAAGGGCGGTGATGCGGCCATGGGTCCGGCCGGGTTCCTCTACGGGGTGGGCTGCGCGGTGCTCGTCGTGGTCCTTCCGTCGGCAGCGGTCCTCACCGATGTGCTCTGGCCGGGCTCCACGGACCTCACATATGTGCCCACGCCGTGGTCGTGGCTCTTCAGAGGGCTGTACGCCGCCGAGCTGCTGGCGTTCGGCACGGGCCTCGCCTTCCTGGTCGCGGGGCGCCCGCTGATGCGCCGCCAGGGCCGCTCGGGCGGACTGACGACGGCGGCCCATCTGGCCGTGGTGTGGCTGCTGGTCTCCTGGTGGCCGCAGGACAACTTCTACCGGCTCGCGGCGAAGAACGACTGGGAGCGGCAGGCGGCGCTGGTGTACGCCTTCAATGTGCCGCTGATGATCGCGGCGGCGGTGGTGGCGGTGTACGTCACCCGGCGCCCGGCGCCCGCGGAGATCGCCCCTGGGCCGTGAACATCCGGCCGGTGTCACGGGCCGCCGCGCGCACCAGGGCCTCGGCGGCGTCGAGGCGTTCACGGGTGTGCGCGGCGAGGACGACGCCCAGGTAGGGGGCCGGTGCGAAGGCCGCGGTCGGGATCGAGGGCAGCAGGACGGCGTCGATCCCGGCGCAGCGGGCGGTCGTCTCGCGCAGGAAGGCGGACAGGGCGGGGCCTGGCAGCCGGGCGCCGAGCGGTACGTGGTCGACGCTGCGGACGAGGTGGTCGCCCCCTCGGATGTCGTCCAGCCGGGCCTTGACCATGAAGGCGACGGAGGGGCCGGTCATGCGGAGGTTGATCTCGGTGGGGGCCGGGCGGCCGTCGGAGCCGGTGACGAAGTCGACGTCGAACCAGCCCCGGTGGCCGCTCGCCGCGATCCGCTCCCCCACGGCTTCGCCGAACCGCGTCACGGCCTCGGCAAGCGGTGACGGCACGGCACCGGGGCCCACGGTGGCGCCCTGGTAGGCGGTGCCCAGGACGTCCATGACGGCGACGCCCACCACGTGCACCCGGCCGTCCGCGTCGACCAGTCCGTCGAAGGTCAGGTCCCGGGGTTCGGTCTCCCCGGTGACGAACTCCTCCAGAAGGACGGGCCCCCGGGGCAGCGGAGGTCTTCGCAGGCCGTGGTCCCGTATCACCCGGGTGCCTGAGCCCCCGGCGCCGTGCTCGGTCTTGACCACCGTCGCCAGGCCCGCGCGGCCCCGCGCCCGGAGCAGGCGTGCCGCCTCCCGCCGGGTGGCCGGCTGCCACTGCTCGGGCACCCGGATCTCCGGGTGGGCGGGGGCGAGACGGGTGAACAGCTCGTGGGAGGCCCGCTTGGACTCGTACCGCAGGGCCTCGGGGCGCAGGGGTTCGCCGGTCAGCTCGGCGACGGCGGGGGTGCGGCCCCAGGGCAGGAGGGGCAGGTCGAGGGAGTCCAGCCGCCGGAGGAGGGCCGGGCGGGACAGGACGGCCCGGGTCAGGGCGTCGTCCTCGGCCGGCGGAACCGGCCGGGCAGCGTGTGCCGCCCGGCCGTTCGCCGGGCCGGGTTCCGTCAGGCCGTCGTAGACCTCGACGGCGCCCCAGTCCAGCCCACGGCCGGCCAGGTCGATCCAGTCGGGCGGGACCGCCGCGGGCAGGATCAGGACGGCCGGGTGCGGCGAGAGGAAGGCGGCCAGGCAGGAGTAGTGCGCGGCCTGCGTGGAGACCGGGCCGAACTGGGCCTGGAACCCGGCGACATTGCCGAGGTGGACCGCGCGGCGTCCGCCCGTCCAGACCTGGGCCCAGCATTCGGTCCGGGGCGGGAAACGCACCTCGAGGAGCGGGAGGTCACGACCGGCTCGGGAGCCCGAGGGCGTGCGGCCGACGGGGCGGGCGCCCAGCCGGCGGTAGAACGGTTCGGCGTTCGGGTCCGACTCGATGGTGAGCCGGGTGAAGCCGAGTGCGCGGGCGGCGCCCGTCACATGGAAGTACAGGGCGCGGCCCACGCCCCGGCCGATGGCGGCGGGCTCGACGAAGCACAGGCCGAGGCTGCCCTCGGGACCCGTGCCCTCCAGGGCGGCCACACCCACGACTCGGCCGTCGGTGTCCTCGGCGACGACGACGCGGCGGCGGTGGATGTCGTCCGGATGGATGGTGAGTTCCGCCCGGCACGCCTCCAGGAAGTCCCTGTCGTAGCCCCAGTGGGCCTTCGAGCGCAGGACCAGCTCGGTCAGGGCCTCCGCCTCGTCGGTGCGCGCCGCTCGGATCCGCATCCCCACCCCCGTGCCTCCCGCACTCCGGATCGTGTGATCACCCTAGGCCGGTGTCGGACACGGCCGAGGGCCGGGAGCTCGGGCGGGGGTGGGCGGAGGGGGCACGTCACCGTACGCGACCTGGAAGAATCGAGGGAACCGCGGTTCGGGAGGCCCTTCGGTGGGGCGCCCTGAACCGGGGCGCCGTCGACCGGGGAACCTTCCCCGGGTCGTGGGCCCATAATGACCTGAGACATCGGATGTCTGAGCGGGCAGGGAACGACAGGGAGGGTGGACGCCATGGCAGTCACCGACGAGGCGATCGAGAAGATCAAGGACATGATCGTCTCCGGCGCGCTGCGCCCGGGCGACCGCCTGCCCAAGGAGAGCGAGCTCGCCGCCGACCTGGGGCTGTCCCGGAACTCCCTGCGCGAGGCGGTACGCGCCCTGTCGCTGATCCGCATCCTGGACGTACGGCAGGGTGACGGCACGTACGTGACGAGCCTCGACCCCCAGCTCCTGCTGGAGGCACTGAGTTTCGTCGTCGACTTCCATCGCGACGACACGGTTCTGGAGTTCCTCGCCGTGCGCCGCATCCTGGAGCCGGCGGCCACGGCGATGGCCGCCCTGCGGATCAGTGAGCAGCAACTGGACGCGTTGGGAGCCCAGTTGGACAAACTGGGCGACGAGCCGTCCGTGGAGGAACTGGTCGCCTGCGACCTGGAGTTCCACAAGGGCATCGTGCAGAGCTCCGGGAACTCGGTTCTCTGCTCCCTCCTGGACGGCCTGTCCGGCCCCACCACCCGCGCCCGCGTCTGGCGCGGTCTCACCCAGGAGGACGCCGTCAGCCGCACCCTCCACGAGCACCGCGCCATCCTCGCCGCCCTGCGCGACCGCGACGCCGAGGCCGCGCGCTCCTGGGCGACGGTCCACATCGCGAGCGTCGAGCAGTGGCTGCGGTCGTCGCTGTGAGGCGGTGATCACTCGCACTCGGGCGGCCACGAGTGTTTCCACCGCGCGAACGGGGCATTGATCCGTTCACTCCCCCGTGCAAGGGGGCTGCGAAGGCCCCCTGGGCACGCCGTAAGGTTGGGGCGTACGCGAGGGCACGTTCGGAAGGAGGCGCTGGGTGATCGAGCTGGAGGGGGTTCCCGAGCTGATCGACCCAGTCATGGTGGCCGCGTTCGAAGGCTGGAACGACGCCGGCGACGCCGCCTCCGCCGCGGTCGCGCACCTGGACCGGGAATGGAAGGGCGAGGTGTTCGCGGCGCTGGACGCCGAGGACTACTACGACTTCCAGGTGAACCGCCCCACGGTGTGGCTGGACGGCGGCGTACGCAAGATCACCTGGCCGACGACAAGGTTGTCGGTGGTGCGGGTCGGCGGTGAGAAGCCCCGCGATCTCGTGCTGGTCCGAGGCATCGAGCCGTCGATGCGGTGGCGCTCGTTCTGCAACGAGCTGCTGGGCTTCGCCCACGAACTGGGTGTGGAGCTGGTGGTGATCCTGGGCGCTCTGCTCGGCGACACCCCGCACACGCGTCCGGTTCCGGTCAGCGGGGTCACGTCGGACCCTGATCTCGCGCGGCGGATGGACCTGGAGGAGACCAAGTACGAGGGCCCCACGGGCATCGTCGGCATCCTCCAGGAGGCGTGCACGCACGCCGGCGTCCCGGCGGTCTCGCTGTGGGCCGCGGTGCCGCACTACGTGTCGCAACCGCCGAACCCGAAGGCGACACTGGCCCTCCTCAACCGTCTGGAGGACCTGATCGACGTGCGCATCCCGCTGGGCGAGCTGCCCGAGGACGCGCGCGCCTGGCAGGTGGGCGTGGACCAGCTGGCCGCCGAGGACAGCGAGGTCGCGGAGTACGTGCAGACGCTGGAAGAGGCCCGGGACACGGCGGAGCTGCCCGAGGCGTCGGGTGAGGCGATCGCCCGCGAGTTCGAGCGGTATCTGCGGCGCCGCGACGGCGGCCCCACCGGTTCGGCCGGTGGACACGCCACGGCCGACGGGGGCGACACCGGGCCCGGTGCGTGGAACCCGAAGGACAACCCCGGTGGCCGGACGCGACCGCAGAAGCCCCAGCGGCCGGGCGGCGACGACGAGGAGTCGTCGGAGGACTGATCGGCCCCCGTCCGTAAGGAGTTCCGCGTATCCCCGCGCTCTGGACGGGGATACGGGGATACGCGGGGTGCCACCGCACCGCGGTGGCCCGGCGGCCGGCCGTCAGCGTTCCACCGCGACGATCGTGTACGTCGTGTCCGGCTCGGGGTCGTGGTGAAGCGGGCGTTGGGCAGGGACAGGCGGTTCCGGTGGGCGGCGACGGTCGTCGGGACGTCGAAGTCCGGTGCGTGAGGCGGCCCTCGAAGGTGCCGGAGCGGCCGTCCGCCGCGAGCTTGAACACATCGGCGGCGTTCTCTGGACGACGAGGAGGGCCTTGCCGTCGGGGGTACGGGTGATGCCGTTGGCGTTGACCGTCTCACCGGGCGTCCGGGTCCCGTCGCCGCCCAGTGTGATCGTCACGACGTCGGCCACGTCCGGCGGTTCACCGCGGCGGCCGAGCGGCAGGGCGTGGAGCGCCGGCTGGAACGAGTCGCCGGCTGACGGGGCGCTCGGAGGAGGGGGAGGAGAAGTGCGGGGATGCCACTGTGTGTCCCTTCCACGAAGGGACCGGCAGCCGGCCGGTCCGGCTTCAACTGTCGTCTGTCACCCCATCACATGCCGCCCGGTCCCCGCAGCCGTCGACAACCGTCCGACAGGGCCTCGGCAGGCCTGTGACAGCGTCCCTCGGAGCTCCGGGGGCGCGCAGGGGCGCCCCCTCCGTCCGGAGAAGGCGCCCTCCGCGTCGGCTTCGCGGTGCCTCAGGGGACATGTGACGGCGGATCACACCCGTGCCACCTGGGCAGAGTCGTTACTTCACAGGGCCACACCGAGGAGGGCGTCCACGGCGCGTGAGACGACACCGGGTGCCCCTTCGTCCGTACCGCCCTGCTCCTGCTGCAGCGCGGCCCAGCGGTCGACCGCCGCGAGCGCGGCCGGGGCGTCGAGGTCGTCTGCGAGGGCCTCGCGGATCTCCTCGACGAGCGCCTCGGCGGGCGGCCCGTCGGGCCGGGAGACGGCGGCGCGCCACCGGCCCAGCCGGGCGACGGCGTCCTGGAGGACCTGGTCGGTCCACTCCCAGTCGGCCCGGTAGTGGTGGGCGAGCAGCGCGAGCCGTATGGCTGCCGGGTCGACCCCGTCCCGGCGCAGCCGGGAGACGAAGACGAGGTTGCCCTTGGACTTCGACATCTTCTCGCCGTGCAGCGCGACCATGCCGGCGTGGACGTACGCCTTGGCCATGGGGAACTCGCCGGTCAGCACCTGGGCGTGCGAGGCGCCCATCTCGTGGTGCGGGAAGGCGAGGTCGGAACCGCCGCCCTGCACGTCGAAGCCCATGCCGAGGTGGTCGAGGGCGATGGCGACGCACTCGATGTGCCAGCCGGGCCGGCCCCGTCCGAGGGAGCCGCCGTCCCAGCTGGGCTCGCCCTCACGCGCGGCCATCCACAGCATCGGGTCGAGCGGGTTCTTCTTCCCGGGCCGGTCCGGGTCGCCACCGCGCTCGGCGGACAGCAGCCGCATCGCGGCGGCGTCGAGGCCGGAGACCTTGCCGAAGTCGGGGTCGGACTCGACGGAGAAGTAGATGTCGCCCTCGAGTTCGTACGCGGCGCCGGCGTCGCGGAGCCGCTCGACGAGCGGCACGATGCCGGGGATGGCCTCGACGGCGCCGATGTAGTCCCGCGGCGGCAGCATCCGCAGGGCGGTCATGTCCTCACGGAAGAGGGCGGTCTCCTTCTCGGCGAGAGCCACCCAGTCGATGCCGTCGCGCTCGGCCCGCTCCAGCAGCGGATCGTCGACGTCGGTGACGTTCTGGACGTAGTGAACCTGCCGCTTGGTGTCGAGCCACACGCGCTGAACGAGGTCGAACGCGTTGTAGGTCGCCGCGTGACCCAGGTGGGTCGCGTCGTACGGGGTGATACCGCAGACGTAGATACGGGCGACGGGACCGGGGTCAAGGGTGACCAGACCGCCGGTCGCGGTGTCGTGGATCCTCAGGTCGCGGCCCTTGCCGGGCAGGACGGGGACCTCAGAAGCGGGCCAGGCATACATGCCACGAGCCTAACCCGATCCCTCCGGGGTTAAGCCGGGGGCGCCCAGCGGTTGGGGAGTACACGACGCACGGCGACTGCGGGTGGTGGGGGCTGATCGCGCAGTTCCCCGCGCCCCTGAAGCCCCCCGGGGCGGTCGCCGTCGGGCCGGCCGGCCCTGCCGCACCGCTTCACACCGGCGGCCAAGGGATCGCCGGCCATTCCCCGCTCGGTTCCGGGTGGCGTCCGGTCCTCAGCAGGGTGGCGACCCGCTCCCTGGCGGCGTCCAGTTCGGCGGCCGTGATCAGGCGCGACAGCTTCGCGGCCAGTTCCCCGCCGTCGCCCAACACGTCCCGCAACCGCTTCAGCACGTCGACGGCCTCGTCCGTGAGGGGCTCCCCCGCCCATCCCCACAGCAGGGTCCGCAACTTGTTCTCGGCGTTGAAGGTCACACCGTGGTCGATGCCGTAGAGGCGGCCCCCGGCGGCCGGGAGGAGATGGCCGCCCTTGCGGTCGGCGTTGTTGATGACGGCGTCGAGGACGGCGAGCCGGCGCAGCCGCCGGTCGTCGGCATGCACGAGGAGCGCGGTCTCGCCGTCGCCGACCTCGGCGAAGCCGACGGCCTTCCAGCCCTCGCCCGCCTCCTCACCGTCCACCAGGGCGAGCAGCTCGGACCCGGGCACCCCCTCGATCCACAGCTGGCACATGCCCTCTCCGTACGGCCCGTCGCGCAGCACCGTGGGCGGTACGAGCCCCCACCCGGTCGCCTCGGACACCTCGTACGCGGCGACCTCGCGCTGCGCGAGCGTCCCGTCGGGGAAGTCCCACAGCGGGCGCTCCCCGGCGACGGGCTTGTAGACGCAGGCGGCCTCGCGTCCCTCGTACGAGACCGAGCAGTACAGGACCGCGTTGGACGCCTCACGCACCTGGCCGCGTACGGTCAGTTCGCCCTCGGTCAGCAGTTCGGCGTCCGAGATCCGCCCGTCGGAGGTCACTCCCCGCGGCGGTATCCGTTCTGGCGCGGACATACGTGTCCCTCCGGGTCGAGCGGAAGACTGCACAGCGGGCACGGCGGCCGTCCCGCGTTGACGACGTCGAGGGCGCGCTTGGCGAAGGCCCTGGCCTGCGCGCCGGTGAGGCGGACGCGGAGCATGGGCGGGCCGTTCTCCTCGTCCTGGAGCAGCCGCTCCTCCGCCTCGGCGAGGTCCTCCTCGGAGTCGGCGTCCAGCTCGACGAGGGCCTGGGCCTCGACGATCATGCGCTGTTCGTCGCCGTCCCAGGCCAGGGCCATGGTGCCGACGCGGAACTCCTCCTCGATGGGGGTCTCCAGCGGCGCCGTGTCCGAGACCTCGGTGGGGGCGACGGCCGGGACCGCGGCGCTGCCGCCGCTGCGCCGCACGACCTCGTCGAGCAGCTCGTCCATGCGCTCCGCGAGCGCGGCGACCTGGGTCTTCTCCAGGGACACGCTGGTGACCCGCTGCCCTGAGGAGGCCTGCAGGAAGAAGGTCCGGCGCCCGGGCAGCCCGACCGTACCGGCCACGAAGCGGTCCGGGGGGTCGTAGAGGAACACCTGACGGGACACGTCCTGTCTCCATTGGAATCGACGTCGGGACCGGTCGCTCCGGCTGCTGACGGGTTCAGCGCCGTCGCGACCGCTTCACCCTACTGCGGTTGACGATCACGGTGCTCCCGCGCCGCCCCCGACGGTGGCGTCGCCGCCCCGGGGTTCCTCGCGCGGCGCCAGGGACGCGAAGTCCCCGGTGTCGCCGAGGCGGACGAGAAACGGCCGCAGTCGGGTGTAACGGATCGCGGTGATGGAACACGGTTCGACAGAAATCCGCTGGAAGAGGTCCAGATGAAGTCCGAGTGCGTCCGCGACGAGCGACTTGATGATGTCGCCGTGCGAGCACATCAGATACACGGCGTCCTCTCCGTGGTCGCGCTCCACGCGCGCGTTCCACTCCCGTACCGCCTCCGCGGCCCGGTGCTGCATCTCCCGCATCGACTCACCGCCGGGGAACTGGACGGCCGTCGGATGCGCCTGGACGACCTGCATGAGCGGCTCGTCGGCGAGTTCGGCGAGTTTGCGGCCGGACCAGTCGCCGTAGTGGCACTCGCCGATGCGGTCGTCGGTGTGCGGGCTGAGCTCGGGCCGGGCGTCCAGGAGCGGGCGCACGGTCTCCTGGCAGCGCTGGAGAGGGCTGGTGACGACCTCGGAGATCGGCAGCCCGGCGAGCCGGCCCGGCAGCGCCGCGGCCTGCGCGGTGCCGCGCTCGTCGAGAGCGACGCCGGGGGTCCACCCGGCGAGCACCCCATCGGTGTTGGCGGTGGACCGGCCGTGCCGGACAAGGATCAACGTGGGCATGCGGCCCAGCCTAGACGCCCGTCCAGCGGCCTCCGTCGAGAAAGGAACTCCCCGTGATCGTCGACTGCGCCGTCTATCGCGACGGCCACCGCACCGAGGGGCCCGACGACCTCTCCGACGCCCTGGCCGACGCCCGCGCCTCGGGCGGCTTCGTGTGGATCGGCCTGCACGAGCCGACGGAGAAGGAGTTCGCCCTCGTCACCGAGGAGTTCGCGCTGCATCCGCTGGCCGTCGAGGATGCCTTGAAGGCCCACCAGCGGCCCAAGCTGGAGGTGTACGAGGACTCGCTGTTCATGGTGCTCAAGCCGGTCGTGTACGAGCCGGCCGGGGACACGGTGAGCTCGGACGAGATCATGGTCTTCCTCGGCGACGCCTTCGTGGTGACCGTCCGCCACGGCGAGGGCTCGCCCCTGAACGTCGTACGACGCCGTCTGGAGCAGGAGCCGGAGCTGCTGGGCGAAGGACCCACATCGGTGCTGTACGCGATCACGGACGCCACGGTCGACCACTACCTGGAGGTGGCGACGGAACTGCAGACGGACCTGGAGGAACTGGAGGCGGAGGTCTTCTCCCCGGACGTCGGAGGCTCGCGGAACACCGCGTCGCGGATCTACACCTTCAAGCGTCAGGTGCTGGAGTTCCGCCGTGCGACGGGCCCGCTCGCCGCGCCCCTCACCCGGCTCTCCGGGCAGGGCGCCCACAGCGCCGTGCTGCCCTTCGTGGACGAGAGGGCCCGGCCGTTCTTCCGTGACGTCAGCGACCATCTCACCCGGGTCAACGAGTCCGTCGAGAGCCTGGACCGGCTGGTGTCCGACATCCTCTCGGCGCACCTCGCGCAGATGAGCGTCCGGCAGAACGACGACATGCGGAAGATCTCCGCCTGGGCGGCCATGGCGGCCATCCCGACGATGTTGGCCGGCGTCTACGGCATGAACTTCGAGCACATGCCCGAGCTGCGCTGGGTGTGGTCGTATCCGGCGCTGATCGCGCTGATGGCCCTGCTGGAGGTACTGGTGTACCGGCTCTTCAAGCAGCGCGGGTGGCTGTGACGGACCGGCCGCCCGCGACTTCGCGCCGTCCGCGCGCGGGCGTGATCGTGCCTGCGCGCGCGGGGAGCGCCGGGCTTGCTGCACCCGCGCGTGCGGCTGTCCGGGCTCGGGGGTCTCAGGCGAACTCGGCCGCCGTGGTCGCCGGTCCGCCGAGCGCGTCTCGGCGCTCCGGCATCTCCAGGGTGACCATGCGGCGCCAGCCGAACGCCCGCTCATAGGCGTACACCGCGCGGATGCCCGCCGCGAGCAGGACGGACTTGGCCTTCGGCCAGCCGAGGACGCGCCCCATGTGGGCCATGACGGCGAGGCTGACGTCCCGGTAGACGGCGATCTCGGCGAGGGCGCACTCGCGCAGCGTCCGCTGGATGAGCCGGCCGTGTCCGGCGGCGGCGAAGCGCAGGAGTTCCTCGTGGGTGTACGCGAGGTGGTTGTCCTCGTCGTCGGAGATCATCCGGACGGCCTTGCCGATCTCCGGGTGGTCGGCGAAGTGCTTGCGGAGCATCACCATCTGTTCGGAGGCGCGCTGTTCGGTGACGCGGCTGTGCGACAGGTAGACGATGATGTCCCGCACCGTGAGGGCCTGGTCGGACTGCAGTTTCTCGTGCGCCAGACCGATGCCGTTGCGCTCCAGGAGCATCGTGTAGTCGGTCTCCGGAGGGACCTCCACGGGTTCGAGGCCGCGCTTTCTCATGAGGGCGTTGAAGATCCGTCCGTGCTTGTCCTCGTCCGCGCCATGGCGGGTGATCCTGGGGGCGAGCGCGCGCTCGCCCGCCGGGACGAGCGCGGCGATGCGCGCGTTCTCCCAGCCGCCCTGCGACTCGCCGCTGGCGGCGATGGAGCAGAACAGCCGGAACGACTCGTCGTCGTCGATGATCTCCTGGAACAGACTCTTGGCCGAAAGCATCTGAGGCACCTCTCTGCAGGACCCTGAAAATCGAGTCAAATGGGGTACCAGGAGCCAGGCAACAGCTGTGTCGGACAAATCCGCCAAACGAAGGACGACAGGGCCGCGAAGACGCGTAACCGAGGGGGCCGATGCCGCGTTGTCCCCCGTGACGGCCGTGGCGGGGAAGACCCCCGAGCCCCCACCACGGCCGTAGTACTTCTCCGGGTCCGCGGTGACCGCGGGCCGCCCCCCGTTACGCGAGCCCGGCCCGCTCCAGGGCCTCGGTGCCGGCCCGCAGCGAGGCGATCCGCTCGTCCAGCGTGAAGCCGGCGGGCGCCAGGGTGAGGGTGGTGACACCGGCCTCCGCGTAGGCCCGCATCCGGTCGGCGATGCGCTCCACGGAGCCGAGCAGCGTCGTCTGGTCGATCAGCTCGTGCGGGATGGCGGCCGCGGCACCGGCCTTGTCGCCGCCCAGGTACTTGTCCTGGATCTCGGCGGCCTCCTTCTCGTAACCCATGCGCTGGGCGAGCTGGTTGTAGAAGTTCTGCTTGCGGCTGCCCATGCCGCCGACGTACAGCGCGGTGTACGGGCGGAAGGTGTCGGCGAGCGTCGTCACGTCCTTGTCGTCGCCGACGGCGATCGGCAGCGTCGGGCACACGTCGAAGCCGTCGAGGGTCTTGCCGGCCTTCTCGCGTCCCGCGCGCACGTACTTGACGGCCGTGTCCTCCAGGTGCGCGGCCGCCGGGAAGATCAGCAGCGCGCCGTCTGCGATCTCACCGGTCTGCTCCAGGTTCTTCGGGCCGATCGCCGCGATGTACAGCGGGATGTGCTCGCGGGTGGGGTGCACGGTGAGCTTGAGCGGCTTGCCCGGGCCGCCGGGCAGCGGCAGCGTCCAGTGCTCGCCCTCGTGCGACAGACGCTCACGGGTCATCGCCTTGCGCACGATCTCGACGTACTCGCGGGTGCGGGCGAGCGGCTTGTCGAACTTCACGCCGTACCAGCCCTCGGAGACCTGCGGGCCGGACACCCCGAGGCCGAGGCGGAACCGGCCGCCGGAGAGCGAGTCCAGCGTCGCGGCGGTCATCGCGGTCATCGCCGGCTGGCGGGCCGGGATCTGGAAGATGGCCGAGCCCACGTCGATGCGTTCGGTCTTGGCGGCGACCCAGCTGAGCACGGTCGCGGCGTCCGAGCCGTACGCCTCCGCCGCCCAGCACACCGCGTAGCCGAGGCGGTCGGCCTCCTGGGCCACGGCCAGGTTGTCCCCGTCCATTCCGGCGCCCCAGTAGCCGAGGTTGATCCCGAGCTCCATGTAGACCAGCCTTCCCCATACCGATCAGTAACGTCCCTTGTCCGGCCGACCATACCGTCCGGTTCCCCGCGTGGGCCCCCGGGGCGGGGGTTCCTCGGCGGGTGCGGGCGGCCAGGGGCGCGGTCCCCGAGGAGGAGCGGGAGGAAATCGGTTGTCCACAGGCCGCCACACGGCGAACTCCGGACAGTAATGTCGGCGTCCATGGAGCAGAGGCATCTCGGCCGCACCGGCCTGCGCGTGTCCCGGATCGGGCTCGGCACCCTGACGTGGGGCCGCGACACGGACGAGCATGACGCCGCGGACATGTTGAAGGTGTTCTGGGAGGCGGGCGGCACCCTCGTCGACACGGCGGACGTGTACGGCGACGGCGAGGCCGAGTATCTGCTCGGACAGCTGATGGACGGGCTCGTGCCCCGCCGTGACCTGGTCATCTCCACGAAGGCCGGCAGCGTCCCCGACCTCGACCGCCGCTTCGACGGTTCCCGCGGCCATCTGCTCGCCGCCCTGGACGCCTCCCTGGCCCGCCTCGGCACCGACTACGTCGACCTCTGGCACATCCACGCCTTCGACCCGCAGACGCCGCTGGAGGAGACGCTCCACGCCCTCGACCTGGCCGTCAGCAGCGGCCGCGCCCGCTACGCCGGCGTCTCCAACTTCTGCGGCTGGCAGCTCGCGAAGGCGGCGACCTGGCAGCTCGCCGCGCCGGGGACACGCACCCGGCTGGCCAGTACGCAGATGGAGTACTCCCTGCTCCAGCGCGGCGTAGAGCGCGAGGTGCTGCCGGCCGCGCTGGACCTCGGCGTCGGACTGCTCCCCTCCTCCCCGCTGGGCCGCGGGGTGCTGACCGGGAAGTACCGCAACGCCACACCGCCGGACTCGCGCGGCGGTTCGGAGCACATGGCGCGGTTCGTCGCGCCGTACCTCGACGAGACGGCGACCAGCATCGTGGACGCGGTGCAGACCGCCGCGGACGGGCTCGCCGTGACGCCGCTCCAGGTCGCCCTCGCATGGGTGCGGGACCGGCCGGGCGTCGCCGCGCCCATCGTCGGCGCCCGCAACGCGCTCCAGCTCACGGCGGCGTTGTCAGTGGAGACCCTTAGTCTTCCTGACGAGATCTGCCGGGCGCTCGACGACGTGTCGGCGCCCGTGCACCGCTATCCCGATCACGACTGGAGCACGCTGTGAGCACGGAGCCCGCGACCACGGAGCCGGACGAGCCGGGGGGCCGGGCCGACGGAACCCCCGACGCCGGGACCCCGCAGGCCGAGGGCACACCCGACGACCAGGGGACGGCACGCGCCGAGGCGGAGGACGAGGGGGCCGCGGAGGACGAGGGGGCCGGCACGGAGACGACGGAGACGGCCGACGGCACCGCCGACCTGTCCGAGGCGCAGGCCGAGTTGGCGGCTCAGCGGCTGGAGCGGGAGCGGATCGAGCGCCGGAAGGCTGAGAAGCAGGGGCCGATCGCGGCGGGCACCAAGCTCAGCGGCACGGCGGCCGACCTGCTGGCGGCCGTACGGGCCGTGGAGGGCGGGCAGAAGCCCTCGGCCACCGTCTTCGCGGAACCGGAGCCCGCGCCTCGGCGGCCCGCTCCGGAGCCGGTGCGACGCCCGCAGCCGGCGGCCGCCCCGGTCGCCGCGGCTCCGTCCGGCGAGACCGTCGGCGCCGTGCGTGCGGTGCTGGCCGGGGGCGGCGCTCCGGAGGCGCTGGCACCGCAGGTCGCCGAGGTGCTCGGAGAGGGCGCCGGCGCCCGACTGCGCGAGGACCCCTGGCAGTTGCTGCGGGTCCCCGGGGTACGGCCCGAGCAGGCCGACGGGTTCGCGCGTGCGCTGCTCGGCCCGGAGTGCGGCCCCGACGACGAGCGACGCGGCCGGGCTCTCACCGTATGGCTGTTGGAGCAGGCCGCCGTCGCCGGGCACACCGCGCTGGAGGTCCCGGCGCTCACCGCCGCACTGGCCCGGCGCGCGGTGCCGGATCCGGACGAGGCCGTGCAGAGCGCCGTCGCCGAGGGCGAGGCCCTGATCTTCCAGGACGCGCTGGACGACGCCCCGCCCGTCCCGGCGGCCGCCGAGGCAGAGGACGACGAGGCGGAGCAGGAGCGCCCGGTGCGTGTCCTGGTCGGCCTGGAGCGTTACGCCCTCGCCGAGGAGAGCCTCGCCGACGGTCTGGCCCGTGTGGTGAACTCCCTGCCCAAGGACGACGCCGCGGACTGGGCGTCCGCGGCCGCGGCGGCGCCGCGTTCCGCCGCCGAGCTGATCCGCGCGGTCGCCGGGCACGGGCTCGTCCTGCACACCGGCGGCGAGGCCGCCGGTGCGGAACCCGCCGCACTGATCTCCACCGCCCGGGCTCTCGGGCTCCGGGCGTACGCGGCGACGCACAGCACGGACGGGAGGCAGCGGTTCGCCGCGCTCGTCGCGGCCGCCGGCGCGAACGCCCCGGCCGGGACGTCCACCGAGGAGGGCGGGGCTTCCGGCACCGCCGGCACCGGTGGTTCCGCCGTGGTCACCGTGGGCGGGCTGCTGGCCGGTGCCGAGGGGCCCGGCAGGGACGCCGAGGGCGCGCTGGACCTCGATCTGCTGCTGGTGCTGGACGCTCCGCAGCTCGATGTGGAGACCGCCGCTCTCCTGGTGGAGTCGCTGCCCGACGGGGCCCGGCTGGTGCTCAGCGGCGATCCGGGGGTGCTGTGGTCCGCCGGACCGGGGCGGGTGTTCGCGGACCTTCTCACCGCCCGGGCCTGCCCGCAGATCGCCTCGCGGACCCCGAACCCGGGCCCGATCGGTGAGCTGGTCTCCGGGATCGGGATCGGTGAGCTCAACCAGGTGGACGCGCCCGGCAAGGAGGTCGTGATCGTGCCGGTGCGGGACGCCGGGGAGGCGGTGCACCGGACGGTGCAGCTCGTCGTGGACTCCGTGCCGAGGGCCTTCGGCATTCCAGCCGAGCAGGTGCAGGTGATCACCCCCGGGCATGGGGGTGCGGCGGGGACGCGTGCGCTGAACGCGGCCCTGAAGGAACGGCTGAACCCGGGTCCGGGCCGTTTCGGCGGGTTCGACCCCGGCGACCGTGTGGTCCACTCCCCCGTGCCGGGCCGTACGACGCCGGGCCGCGTCGTCAAGGCCGACGCGGAGGGGCTGCACCTGGAGTGCGCGGGGGCCGCCGTCGTCGTACCGAAGGAGCGGGTCGACACGGCCGTACGGCACGGATGGGCGCTCACCGCGCACCAGGCGGTGGGGCACCGCTGGCCGGCCGCGGTGGTGGTGCTGCCGGGGGACGCGGGGGCGGCGCTCAGTCGCCCCTGGGTCTACACCGCCTTCGGGCGGGCCGAGCGGCATCTGTCCGTCGTCCACGGTGTGGAGCAGGCGCTGCCCCGGGCGGTCGCCGAGGTCCCGGCGAAGCCGCGTACGACACGGCTGCCGGCCCTGTTGAAGTCCCAGGTGCCCCCGGCCGGCTGAGAGCGCTGACCGCTCGGAGGGGTGGATCCGGCCGGGTGCGGCTGCGCCCACCCGTGCCGCCCCAGCGGCACGGGTGCCCCCGGTTATGCCTCGTCGTCCTCGTCCGGGTCCGTTTCCGAGTCGATCTCGTCCTCGAGATCCGCATCGTCCTCGTCATCGTCGAAGACCGCGCTGACGTCGAAGCGGCAGACGAGCCGCTGTGGGTCGACGCTCTCGAACGGGGCTTCCAGCCATTCGCCGGGGTAGGCCGTGTCGTCCCCGGCGGTGACCCAGAGCGTGGAGTCGCCCTCCTCCAGGCCGAACTCCTTGTGCCGGGAGGCGATCTCGTCCGGTTCGAACTCACCGAACAGGATGCCCAGGGCGCCGTGGACGGTGGCCGACGCCTCGTCCTCGCCGGCGGCTGCGACGGACGGCTCGTCGGCCGCCTCCACCCGCTGCGCCTGGGCCAGCAACCGCTGTGGCTCCGCCACCGTGTAGTCCCGGCGGATCAGCACGCTCAGCGCGCCCGGCTCCTTCGGGCCGGTGTACGGCGGCATGTCCTCGGTGCCGGGGATCTCGAAGGGAGTGACCTCGTCGTAGCGGTCGTAGAGCAGTTCGTCGTACTCCTCGGCGGCCGCGGCCAGCTCGTTGAACGCCTCGTAGACGGCCGGGTCGTCCTCACCCGACCGGCGTTCGACCGCGGCCAGGTGGCGGTCGAGCGCGGTCTTGACCGCCTCGGCGGCGGCGCGTACCTCGGCAGCGGTGGGCTGCGCAGCATCAGACATAGTGCAGACGCTATCCGTACCGGGCCCCAGCCCGCACAATAGATACCGATGCCGGAATACGAATTTGTCGACGTGTACGTACCTCGCGGGGTCTCCCGCAAGGACGCGACACGCCTGCTGACGGACCATGCCGAGTACGGACACTGGGAGTTGGACCGACTGAGTCTGCTGCGCGATGGCAGCCGCAGGGTGCGGTTGCGCCGACGGATCATCCGCCAGGTGCGGGCCACGTGGTGATGTGAGCAGAACGAGACGGAGCGGGCCCCGCTGGTACGGGGCCCGCTCCGTTTTCTGTGCGCGGAGCCGGTTACAGCGCGGCGGCGCGTGCCTTGCGGTAGATCAGGGCGCCCCCGAGGAGCGTGCCCGCGCCCAACGACAGAGCCAGGCCGAGCGGTACCTCGGCACCGGTCTGGGCGAGTTCCCCGACGGCCTCGGGCTGGTCGAGGGTCTGGGTGCCCGGCGTGTTGGTGCCACTACCGGGGCCCTCCGGGCCGCGGGGCTCACCCGGCAGCCCCTGCTCACCCGGCTGGCCCTGCTCACCCGGCAGCCCCTGCTCACCCGGCTGGCCCTGCTCACCCGGCAGCCCCGGCTCACCCGGCTGGCCCGGCTCACCCGGCTGGCCCGGCTGCCCCGGCTGCCCCGGCTGGCCCGGCTGGCCCGGCTGCCCCGGCTGCCCCGGCTGCCCCGGCTGGCCCGGCTGGCCCGGCTGGCCCGGCTGCCCCGGCTGCTGGGGGCCACCAGGGGTCTCCTGCGTACCTCCGCCGCCGCAGTCGCTGCCCGTCATCCCGTTGCCGAGACCGATCACGCTGACGTTGTTGCCGCACACGTCGACCGGGGTGTACACGGGAACCTGCACGCTGTTGCCGGAGCCGATACCCGGCGAGCCGGCGGTCTCACCGCCCGACTGGGAACCGCCGCCAGTGGACGAGCCCGCCTCGCCACCACCACCGTTGGAACAGTCGTTGGTCACGCCCCCATTGCCGACACCGATCACGCTGACGCCGTTGCCGCACACGTCCACCGGGGTGTACACGGGAACCTGCACGCTGTTCCCGGAGCCGATACCCGGCGAGCCGGCGGTCTCACCGCCCGACTGGGAACCGCCGCCAGTGGACGAGCCCGCCTCGCCACCACCACCGTTGGAACAGTCGTTGGTCACGCCCCCGTTACCGAGACCGATCACGCTGACGCCGTTGCCACACACGTCCACCGGGACATGCACCGGAGCCTGCACGTTGTTGCCGGAGCCGATACCCGGCGAGCCGGCGGTCTCACCGCCCGACTGGGAACCGCCGCCAGTGGACGAGCCCGCCTCGCCACCACCACCGTTGGAACAGTCGTTGCT
>NZ_JBWKAJ010000011.1:127709-288505 GCF_056437585.1 Streptomyces sp. NPDC042364
TGACGCTGTTGCCGCACACGTCCACCGGGACATGCACCGGAGCCTGCACGTTGTTGCCGGACAGCACGCCAGGCGAGCCACCGGCCTGACCCTGCGCCTCGGAACCCCCCGCCTGGGCCGCGCCACCACCGCCACCGGCGTTGGAACAGTCGTTGTCCGTGCCCCCGTTGCCGACACCGACCACGCTGACGCTGTTGCCGCACACGTCCACCGGGACATGCACCGGAGCCTGCACGTTGTTGCCGGACAGCACGCCAGGCGAGCCACCGGCCTGACCCTGCGCCTCGGAACCCCCCGCCTGGGCCGCGCCACCACCGCCGCCGGCGTTGGAACAGTCGTTGTCCGTGCCCCCGTTGCCGACACCGACCACGCTGACGCTGTTGCCGCACACGTCCACCGGGACATGCACCGGAGCCTGCACGTTGTTGCCGGACAGCACGCCAGGCGAGCCACCGGCCTGACCCTGCGCCTCGGAACCCCCGGCCTGGGCCGCGCCAGCACCGCCGCCGGCGTTGGAGCAATCGTTGCCGGACGCGGAGTTGAGCAGTCCGACGACGCTGACGGTGTTGCCGCAGGCGTCGACCTCTGCCTCGACGGGCGCCTGGACGTTGTTGCCGGAGAGGACGCCGGGCGAGTTGGTCGCGGAGCCCTGGGCGCCGGAGTCGGCGTGCGCGTAACCACTGGCCGCGGCGAGGACGCCGGACGCGGCCGCAATCGTCATCAGGCGCTTGCGGGTGACCTGTCGCATTGCTGATTTACCTGCCTTAGCCTTAAGTTCTGATTTTCTCAGCATGTCCAGAGACTTATCGACCCCGGAGTGCATGGTGCGCACTCCGGGGCCGACGTTTATCGGACCCTCACCGGGTGAGGCACAACGTCACTGGTTGATGCAGGAGTTGCCGAAGGCAGGGTTCAGCAGCCCGATCACGCTGATCGTGTTGCCGCACACATTCACCGGAACGTGGACGGGCGCCTGGACGACGTTGCCGGACGCGACACCCGGGGAGTTCAAGGCCTGACCCTGGGCACCGGCGTCGGCGACAGCCATACCCGCACCCGCGAGCACCAGACCACCGGTGGCAGCCGCAGCAGCGACGACCTTCTTGATCATTGTTCCTCCTTGTTGGCAAAGCGACCCCGACTAGCGAGTCGCACCACCTGTAACGAGGAGGGATGTTCGGGGCTACGAGCGTATGGTCCGATTCACCCGTCCCGGTCGTTCTTCGTACGCGCTGACGAATAAAAGCAAGCGTCGTATTCAGCGCGTAATTCGTGCGAAAAAAGGCCCGTTCAGGTCCTGTCAGCGGCCGGCACGGGGTTCAGGACGCGTCGATGAAACGGTCGAGCACGCGCACACCGAACTTCAGACCCTCCACCGGCACCCGTTCGTCGACGCCGTGGAACATTCCCGCGAAGTCCAGCTCCGGCGGCAGCTTCAGCGGCGCGAAGCCGAAGCCGCGGATGCCGAGGTCGTCGAAGGACTTGGCGTCGGTACCGCCGGAGAGCATGTAGGGGACCGCCTTCGCGGCCGGGTCCTCGGCGAGCAGCGCGGACTGCATGGCGTCCACGAGCGCCCCGTCGAAGGTGGTCTCCAGGGCCTTGTCGGAGTGGACGTCCTCACGCCGGACCCTGGGTCCGAGGATCTTGTCGAGGTCGGCGAGGAACTCCTCCTCGAAGCCGGGCAGGAACCGTCCGTCGACATGCGCGGTGGCCTCGCCGGGAATGACGTTGACCTTGTAGCCGGCGCCGAGCTGGGTGGGGTTGGCGGTGTTGCTGAGGGTGGCGCCGATGAGCTTGGCGATGCCGCCGAGCCTGGCGAGGGTGCCCTCCATGTTCTCCGGGTCGAGTTCGGTGCCCAGCGCGTCGCCGAGTTCGTCGAGGAAGGCGCGGGTGGTCTTGGTGACCCGTACCGGGAACGTGTGGCGGCCGAGGCGGGCCACGGCCTCGGACAGCTCGGTGATGGCGTTGTCGCGGTGGATCATCGAGCCGTGCCCGGCCGTGCCGGCCACGGTCAGCTTCATCCAGTGCATGCCCTTCTCGGCCGTCTGGATCAGATAGAGCCGCCGCTGCTCGTTGACGGTGAAGGAGAAACCGCCGACCTCGCTGATCGCCTCGGTGACGCCTTCGAAGAGGTCGGGGTGGTTCTTGACCAAATGCTTGGCGCCGTAGGTGCCGCCGGCCTCCTCGTCGGCGAGGAAGGCGAGGACGATGTCGCGCGGGGGTTTGCGGCCGCTGCGCAGCCGGTCCCGTACGACCGCGAGGGTCATCGCGTCCATGTCCTTCATGTCGACCGCGCCCCGGCCCCACACGCACCCGTCCGCGACCTCGCCCGAGAAGGGGTGGTGGGTCCAGTCGGCCGCGTTGGCCGGCACGACGTCGGTGTGGCCGTGGATGAGCAGGGCGGGCCGGGACGGGTCCTCGCCCTCGATGCGGGCCACCGTCGAGGCACGACCCGGGTGCGACTCGAAGATCTGCGGTTCGAGACCCACCTCGGCGAGCTTCTCCGCGACGTACTCGGCGGCCTTGCGCTCACCCGGGCCCGAGTGGTCGCCGAAGTTGCTGGTGTCGATCTGGATCAGCTCGCGGCAGAGGTCCACGACCTCGTCCTCGCCGGTCACGCGCCTGGCCGTGTCCGTCTCGCTCACGCTGCTTCCTCCCGCTGTCGCTGCTGGTGGTTCCTCCTCATCCTCCTCCTGCGGGGCTCCCGCCCCAAGACCGGGACCGGCCCGTCACAGGGCCGTTCACGCCCGGCCGCCCGGGGAACGGGGTGTGATCGAGGGCCTCCGAAAGCCTGGTAATGTTTCCTCTGTCGCCGCGGGGGACACCCCGCACGACAGACACCTTGTCCGGGTGGCGGAATGGCAGACGCGCTAGCTTGAGGTGCTAGTGCCCTTTATCGGGCGTGGGGGTTCAAGTCCCCCCTCGGACACACAGTGGCGAAGGCCGCGACCATCAGGTCGCGGCCTTTGTGCGTGCTGTGCGGCGAAATGTGGGAGAGGTCTCGTCCCGCCCGGAAAACCCCAGCTCAGGGCGGAGGGCCCGGTGCTTCCGGGTTGCTCTGCGGATGCGCCCTCTTGGTCGATACGACAGGCCGTAGTCACTTGAGCACTACAGTATGGGGCTTGTTCGGCGCCGGGACGGAAACATCCCCAGGCAGACCTGCGGGCCCGCCGGTGCCCCCGGATCGTCCGGGTGCGAGAGGCGAGGATCCGATGGCCGCCGTGTACGAGAGTCCCGGGCTGACCCTGCTGGAGGGGAAACCGGCTGAGGGACTCGACGGGCCGGCCGTCTTCTCCGCGGGGCCCGCCGCCTCTCCCCGCACACTCGTCGACATCTTCGAGGCGTCCGTGCGGTCGTGTCCGGAGGAGCCCGCGCTGGACGACGGCAGGCGCCGGCTCACCTACCGCGAGCTGGCGATCGAGGTGGAGCGGCTGAGGCGGAGGCTGGGCGCGGCGGGGGTCGGGCTCGGGGATCGGGTCGGGGTGCGGGTGCCGTCGGGCACCAACGACCTGTACGTGGCGATTCTCGCGGTGCTGGCGGCTGGGGCCGCCTACGTCCCGGTGGACGCCGAGGATCCCGAGGAACGGGCCGAGCTGGTGTTCGGGGAGGCCGGGGTGCGGGCCGTCATCGGGGCCGGGCACGAGCTGACCGTCCACGGGGTGTCCGACTCCCCCGCCGCGCGGCCCGGGGCCGGGCATGACGCGTGGATCATCTTCACCTCGGGGTCGACCGGGAAGCCCAAGGGCGTGGCGGTGAGCCATCGCAGCGCCGCCGCCTTCGTGGACGCCGAGGCGGAGTTGTTCCTCGCCGAGGAGCCCATCGGGCCCGGGGACCGGGTGATGGCCGGGCTCTCCGTGGCCTTCGACGCGTCGTGCGAGGAGATGTGGCTGGCCTGGCGGTACGGGGCCTGTCTGGTGCCGGTGCCGCGTGCGCAGGTCAGGAGTGGTGCCGATCTGGGGCCGTGGCTGGTCGAGCAGGAGATCACCGTGGTGTCGACGGTGCCGACGCTCGCGGCGCTGTGGGAGCCGGAGACGCTCAACGACGTACGGCTGCTGATCTTCGGCGGTGAGGCCTGTCCGCCGGAGCTGGCGCAGCGGCTGGTGACGGAGGGGCGCGAGGTCTGGAACACCTACGGGCCGACCGAGGCGACCGTCGTGGCGTGTGCCTCGCTGATGAGTGGTGCGGAGCCGGTCCGGATCGGGCTGCCGCTGGACGGCTGGGAGCTGGCCGTGGTCGACGAGGCCGGGGAGCCGGTGCCGATGGGCGGCAGCGGCCAGCTGGTGATCGGCGGGGTGGGGCTCGCGCGGTATCTGGACGCCGGGAAGGACGCGGAGAAGTACGCGCCGCTGGAGTCGCTCGGCTGGGAGCGGGCCTACCGCAGCGGTGACCTGGTGCGGGCCGAGCCGGAGGGGCTGGTCTTCCTCGGGCGGGCGGACGAGCAGATCAAGCTCGGCGGGCGGCGGATCGAGCTGGGTGAGGTGGATGCCGCGTTGCAGGGGCTGCCCGGTGTAGCGGGCGCCGCGGCCGCCGTACGGACCGCGCGGAGCGGGAACCAGCTGCTGGTCGGGTATGTGGTCACCCAGGACGGGTGGGACCGGGCGGCGGCCGTGGAGCGGCTGCGGGCGGAGCTGCCCGCCGCGCTGGTGCCGCTGCTGGCGCCGGTCGACGAGCTGCCCACGCGGACGTCGGGGAAGGTCGACCGGGACGCGCTGCCGTGGCCGCTGCCGGGGGTGGAGACCGGCGGGCCGGCCGAGCGGCTGTACGGAACCGAGGCGTGGCTCGCCGAGCAGTGGGCCGCGGTGCTGGGTGTGCCGGTGGGCGGCGCCGACGACGACTTCTTCGCGATCGGCGGCGGCAGCCTGGCCGCCGCGCAGCTGACGACGCGGCTGCGGAGCAGGTATCCGAGCGTGGCCGTGCTGGATGTCTATCAGCGGCCGACGCTGCGGAAACTGGCCCGGTGTCTGGAGGAGTCGGCGCAGGAGGACGGTGCGGGGCGGGCCGTGGTGGCGGTGCCGGTGCGGGCGCGGGCCGTGCAGCTGCTGCTGCTCGTGCCGCTGTTCACGCTGCTCGGACTGCGGTGGGTCGTTCCGCTGGCCGCGCTGGGGAATCTGCTCGGGGCGTACGCCTGGCTGCCGACGGCGCCCTGGTGGGCCGTGGTGGTGGGGGTGCTGGTGTTCTTCACTCCGCCGGGGCGGCTCGCGGTGGCGGCGGGCGGGGCTCGCCTGCTGCTGCGCGGGGTCCGGCCGGGGCGGTACGCGCGCGGCGGGAGCGTGCATCTGCGGCTCTGGGCCGCCGAGCGGCTGGCCGAGTTCAGCGGGGCGACGTCGCTGACCGGGGTGTGGCTGGAACGGTACGCGCGGGCGCTGGGCGCCAGGGTCGGGGCCGATGTCGATCTGCACACGCTGCCGCCGGTGACCGGACTGCTGAAGCTCGGGCGGGGTGCGGCCGTGGAGTCGGAGGTGGACCTCTCCGGGTACTGGCTGGACGGGGACCGGCTGGAGATCGGGGCCGTGAAGGTGGGCGCCGGCGCGGTGGTCGGGACGCGGAGCATGCTGCTGCCGGGAGCACGGGTCGGCAAGCGGGCCGAGGTGGCTCCGGGGTCGGCGGTGGTCGGGCAGATCCCCACCGGGCAGCGCTGGGCCGGGGCTCCGGCGGTCAAGCTGGGCAAGGCGAAGCGGAACTGGCCCAAGGAGCGGCCGCAGCGGGGCCTGTTCTGGCGGGCCGCGTACGGGGCGACCGGTGTCGGGCTGACCGCGTTGCCGCTGCTCGCCGGTGTCGCCGCGCTGGCCGTGCTGGCGCTGTTCGTGGCGCCGGGTGCCGGGCTGGGTTCCGCGGTGCGGGGCGCCGCGGTGGGCCTGGTGCCCGCGACGCTGGCGTTCGGGGCGGCGTACGCGCTGCTGCTGCTCGTGGCCGTGCGGCTGCTGAGCCTGCGGCTGCGGGAGGGCACGCATCCGACGCACAGCCGGGTCGGCTGGCAGGCGTGGACGGTGACGCAGCTGATGGACCGGTCGCGGGAGACGCTGTTCCCGCTGTACGCGGGGCTGGTGACCCCGGTGTGGCTGCGGCTGCTCGGGATGCGGATCGGCAAGGGCGCCGAGGTGTCCACGGTCCTCGCGCTGCCGAGTCTGACGACGGTCGGGGACGGGGCGTTCCTCGCGGACGACACGCTGACCGCGCCGTACGAGCTGGGCGGCGGCTGGATGCGGATCGGGCGGGCGGAGATCGGGCGGCGGGCGTTCCTCGGGAACTCCGGGATGACCGCGCCGGGGCGTTCCGTGCCGGACGGCGGGCTGGTCGGGGTGCTGTCGGCGACGCCGAAGAAGGCCAAGAAGGGCGGCTCGTACCTGGGGCTGCCGCCGATGAGGCTGCCGAGGGCGGCGGCCGGCGGTGACCGGAGCCGGACGTACGAGCCGCCGGCGCGGCTGCTGTGGGCGCGGGCCCTGGTGGAGCTGTGCCGGATCGTGCCGGTGTTCTGCTCGGCGGGGCTGGCGTTGCTGACCGTGGCCGTGCTGAGCGCGCTGGGCGGCTGGGCGTGGCTGCTCGGCGGGCCGGTGCTGCTGGCTGCGGGCGCGGTGGGGTGTGTGCTGTCGGTCGTGGCGAAGTGGCTGCTCGTGGGGCGGCACCGCGGCGGTGAGCATCCGCTGTGGAGCGGGTTCGTGTGGCGCAACGAGCTGGCGGACACCTTCGTGGAGGTGGTGGCCGTGCCCTGGCTGGCGGGGTCGGTGCCCGGTACGCCGCTGATGAACGTGTGGCTGCGGGGGCTCGGGGCGCGGATCGGCCGGGGGGTGTGGGTGGAGAGCTACTGGCTGCCCGAGGCCGATCTGGTGACGCTCGGCGACGGTGCCACGGTGAACCGGGGATGCGTGCTGCAGACCCACCTCTTCCACGACCGGATCTTGCGGACGGATACTGTGGAACTCCGTGAGGGCGCCACCCTGGGCCCGGGCGGGATCGTCCTGCCCGGCAGTGTGGTCGGGGCCCGCACCACGCTGGGTCCGGCGTCGCTGGTCATGGCCGCGGAGTCCGTCCCGGACGACACCCGGTGGCTGGGCAACCCGATCGAGGTGTGGCGGCCCTGAGTGCCGCGTCCGCGACGCCGGGGGACGATGGACGTCGTACGACAGCGGAGCGGGGAGCAGAAGCGGCAGTGGCGGTTCAGCAGGCGATGGGTCCGGACCCGTACTTCCCGGCGAACGGTGACGCCCGCTACCGGGTGCACCGGTACGAGCTGGGTGTGGACTACCGTCCCGGGCCGAACCGGCTGTCCGGGACCGCCCGTCTGAACGCCATAGCGGGCCGTGCGGCGCTCACCGAGTTCCAGCTGAACCTGGCCGACTTCAAGATCGGCCGGGTCCGGGTCGACGGGAAGGCTCCGCACTACACGCACCGGGGCGGCAGGCTGCGTATCCGGCCCGCCAAGCCGATCCGGGCGGGGGCCGCGTTCACGGTCGAGGTGCAGTGGTCGGGGAATCCGAAGCCGGTGAACAGCCCGTGGGGCGGGCTCGGTTGGGAGGAGCTGGCGGACGGGGCGCTGGTGGCGAGCCAGCCGGTGGGGGCGCCGTCGTGGTACCCGTGCAACGACCGGCCGGCGGACAAGGCGTCGTACCAGATCTCGATCACCACGCCCTCGGCGTACCAGGTGGTCGCGGGTGGGCGGCTGCTGACGCGGACGACGAAGGCGTCCACGACGACGTGGGTGTACGAGCAGTCGGCGCCGACGTCGAGCTATCTCGTCGGTCTGTCGATCGGGAAGTACCAGACGGTGCTGCTGGGTGATCCGGGGCCGGGCGGGGTGCCGCAGCACGGGCACATCCCGGCGCACATGCTCACCGGATTCTCGCGGGACTTCGCGCGGCAGCCCGCCATGATGGAGCTGTTCGAGGAGCTCTTCGGGCCGTATCCGTTCGGTGAGTACGCGGTGGTGGTGACCGAGGAGGAGCTCGATGTCCCGGTGGAGGCGCAGGGGTTGTCGCTGTTCGGCGCCAACCATGTGGACGGGGCGCGGGGTTCGGAGCGGCTGGTGGCGCACGAGCTGGCCCACCAGTGGTTCGGCAACAGCGTGTCCATCGCGGACTGGCGGCACATCTGGCTGAACGAGGGGTTCGCCAAGTACGCGGAGTGGCTGTGGTCGGAGCGCTCCGGCGGGCGTACGGCGGGGCAGCTGGCGGCCGTCGCGCACCGGAAGCTGGCGGCGCTCCCCCAGGATCTGCGGCTGGCGGACCCGGGCCGCAAGCTGATGTTCGACGACCGGCTCTACGAACGCGGCGGTCTGACCGTGCACGCGGTGCGCTGCGCCCTCGGTGACGCGGCGTTCTTCCGGATGCTGCGGGGCTGGGCGGCCGTGCACCGGGGCGGTGCGGTGACGACGGCGTCGTTCACCGCGCACGCCGGCCGGTACGCGGAGGGGCCGCTGGACGATCTGTTCTCGGCGTGGCTGTACGAGCCGGCGCTGCCGCCGCTGCCGCAGGCGGCGCCGGCGGGTGGCGCGGTGCCGGCGCGGCCGCCGTACCCGCCGACGAACGCGGGCTCCGCGTAGGCCCGGCACAATGGCGGTCATGTCGTCGCGTCGCAGCTCCAAGGCCCGTTCGAAGACCTCGTCCCGGTCGGCCGGCAGTCCCCGGCCGGCAGGCGGGGTGTCGTCGAACGCCGCTCGCCCCTGCCCGTGCGGGCTTCCGGGGACGTACGAGGGCTGCTGCGGCCGTTTCCACGCCGGGCCCGCCGGGGCGCCGACCGCCGAGGCCCTGATGCGGTCCCGGTACAGCGCGTTCGTCGTCCGGGACGAGGCGTACCTCCTGCGGACCTGGCACCCGCGCACGCGTCCGGCACACGTCGGCTTCGACCCGGGCATGCGCTGGACGGGCCTGGAGATCCTCGGCACGAGTGACGGTTCGGCCTTCCACACCACCGGCACGGTCACCTTCCGCGCCTCGTACCGGGGCGGCTCCCTCCATGAACGCAGCCGCTTCGAGCGGGTGGAGGGGGCGTGGGTGTACGTGGACGGGGAGTTCCTGGATTAGAACCGACCCTGGGTCAACCGGAGTCCGCGGGGCGGCCGTTGGGGGCCAGGATGTCGAGTTCCTTCAGGGCGCCCTCGGTGATCTCCCGCGTGAGTCGTTCGGCGCGGGTGGCGTCGCCCTCCCGGATGGCCTCGGCGACGTGGACGTGGAGGGTGACGGCGGCCGGGTCCGGGTCGTGGAACATGACCTCGTGATGGGTGCGGCCCGCGAGGACCTCCTCGACGACATCGCCGAGGCGGGCGAACATCTCGTTGCCGGAGGCGTTGAGGATCAGCCGGTGGAAGGCGACGTCGTGGTAGAGGTAGCCCTCCAGTCTGTGGCCGCGTGAGTTGGCGACCATGCCGATCGCGCACTCGGTGAGCGCGGCGCACTGCTCGGCGGTGGCGTGGGTGGCGGCCAGCCCCGCCGCGACCGGTTCGACCGCCGAGCGCAGGACGGTCAGCGAGCGCAGCTGGCGGGGGCGGTCTGCGCCCGCGAGGCGCCAGCGGATGACCTGCGGGTCGTAGACGTTCCACGCGGCGGACGGGCGGACGATGACGCCCACGCGGCGGCGGGACTCGACCAGGTGCATCGACTCCAGCACGCGCACCGCCTCGCGCATCACGGACCGCGACACCTCGAACCGCTGGGCGAGTTCGTCCGTGCGCAGGACGCTGCCGGGCGGGTACTCGCCCGCCGTGATCGCCGGGCCGAGCGTGTCCAGTACTCGGCCGTGCAGTCCCCGGCCCGGTGTGGTCATGGGGATCAGGGTACGAGGAGTGCGGGACCGAGAAAAGTCAGGTTTATTTTGACGAGGTCTTGAATTAGTCATACCTAATGGGCTTCAGTGTCGTCGACGTCGAATGGCGTCCCAGAAGTCGACGAGGACAGCGAGGTTGCGATGCGTACCGCTCCCGTCGTCGTGGTGATGGGCGTGGCGGGGACCGGCAAGACGACTATCGGTCCCCTGCTCGCGAACCGGCTCGGCGTTCCGTACGCCGAGGGCGACGACTTCCACCCCGAGGCCAACATCGCGAAAATGTCGGCCGGGACACCGCTGGAGGACGCGGACCGGTGGCCGTGGCTGGACGCCATCGGCCGCTGGGCGCGCGGCCGGGCCGGGCTCGGCGGTGTGGTCAGCTGCTCGGCGCTGAAGCGCGCCTACCGGGACCGGCTGCGGTCCGCCGCGCCCGGACTGGTCTTCGTGCACCTCGCGGGTGACCGGGCGCTGATCGAGGACCGTATGGCGCACCGGCGGGGGCACTTCATGCCGACCGCGCTGCTCGATTCGCAGTTCGCCACGCTGCAGCCGCTGGGGGCGGACGAGGCGGGGGTCGAGGTCGATGTCTCGGGCGGCCCCGAGGAGATCAGCGAGCGGGCGGTCGCCGCGCTGGAGGGGCTCGGCCGGGTGTCGTAGCCCTTCCCCGGCCTCCACCTCCCTCTGCCCCTCTGCCTTTCGTCTCCCCCTCCCCCTCCCCCTGCCCTCTTCGCTTCCCCTTTCCCCCTTCCCCTCCCCCTCCCCTCTTCGCTTTCCCTTTCCCCCTTCCCCTCCTCCTCCCCTGTCCGCTCCCCCTTCCCCTCCCTTCAAGGAATCACCGTGACCGGACTCAGCGTCGAGATGCTGGCAGCGGACCCCATCCAGCCGATCACCTCGGCGGGCCACGCTCAGCTCGGCATCGCCGTCCTGACAGGCATCGCCGTCATCGTCCTGCTCATCACCAGGTTCAAGGTGCACGCCTTCCTGGCCCTGACCATCGGTTCGCTCGCGCTCGGCGCGTTCGCCGGGGCACCGCTGGACAGGGCGATCGTCAGCTTCACCACCGGACTCGGGACGACCGTGGCCGGGGTGGGGGTGCTCATCGCGCTGGGCGCGATCCTCGGCAAGCTGCTCGCCGACTCCGGGGGCGCCGACCAGATCGTCGACACGATCCTCGCGAAGGCCGGCGGGCGGGCGATGCCGTGGGCGATGGTGCTGATCGCCTCCGTGATCGGGCTGCCGCTGTTCTTCGAGGTCGGGATCGTGCTGCTGATCCCGGTGGTGCTGATGGTCGCCAAGCGGGGCAACTACTCGCTGATGCGGATCGGCATCCCGGCCCTCGCCGGTCTGTCCGTCATGCACGGGCTGATCCCGCCGCACCCCGGGCCGCTGGTGGCGATCGACGCGGTGAAGGCCGACCTGGGGGTCACGCTGGCGCTGGGACTGCTCGTCGCCGTGCCGACCGTGATCGTCGCCGGGCCGCTGTTCTCGAGGTACGCGGCGCGTTGGGTGGACGTCCCGGTGCCCGAGCGCATGATCCCCGCGCGGGCGTCCGAGGAGCTGGAGAAGCGGCCCGGGTTCGGTGCGACCGTCGCGACGATGCTGCTGCCCGTGGTGCTCATGCTGGCCAAGGCGCTGGTGGACATCGTGGTCGACGACCCCGAGCGGATGGTGCAGCGGGTCTTCGACGTCGTCGGCTCGCCGCTGATCGCGCTGCTCGCGTCGGTGATCGTGGGCATGTTCACGCTGGGGCGGGCGGCCGGGTTCACCAAGGAGCGGCTGTCGTCGACCGTGGAGACGTCCCTCGCGCCGATCGCGGGCATCCTGCTGATCGTCGGGGCCGGCGGCGGCTTCAAGCAGACGCTGATCGACTCCGGAGTCGGGCAGATGGTCCTGGAGATCTCCGAGGACTGGTCCATCCCCGCGCTCGTCCTGGCCTGGCTCATCGCGGTGTGCATCCGGCTCGCGACGGGCTCGGCGACCGTCGCCACCATCTCCGCGGCAGGACTCGTGGCACCGCTGGCCGCCGACATGTCGACGACGCACACCGCGCTGCTCGTCCTCGCCATCGGTGCCGGCTCCCTGTTCTTCAGCCATGTCAACGACGCCGGCTTCTGGATGGTCAAGGAGTACTTCGGCATGACCGTCGGCCAGACCATCAAGAGCTGGTCGGTCATGGAGACGATCATCTCGGTGGTGGCGGGGGCGATCGTGCTGCTGCTGTCGCTGGTGATCTAGGCGGGCTGTCCGGGGGGCGTCCGGCTGTGGGCCGGCGCCCGTCCGGAGGCCGGCGCCCGGCCAGGGGGCGGCCCTACGGCCGCCACAGCGGGTGCTCCCGGTCCGCCCACTCCTTGGTGACCAGGCCCGTGCGGAGACCCCGGCGGGCCTCCGGGTCGCCCAGGGCCATGCCGATGTGGCCGGCGAGGACGATGCCGATGGTGAGGGCCAGCCAGTCGTGGACGAAGGTCGCGCCGGTGCGCCACGCCAGGGGGGTGAGATGGGTGAACCACATGATCAGACCGGTGGCGAGCATGACGAGCGTGGCGCCGGCGATCCAGGCGGCGTAGACCTTCTGCCCGGCGTTGAACTTGGCGGCGGGGCGGGGGCCGGGGACACGGCGGCGCACGGCGCGCAGCCAGACGCGGTCGTGCGGCCCCCAGCGGTTCAGCCGGCCCAGGTCGGCGCGGAACGCGCGGGAGGCCAGACCCGCGAGAACCGGGAGGGGCAGGAGCAGGCCCGCCCACTGGTGCACGGTCACCACCAGGGCCCGGCGGCCCACCAGTTCGGCGAGGGCGGGCAGGTAGAGGCAGGCCGCCGTCGCCACACAGAGCCCCATCAGCGCGGCCGTGGTGCGGTGGATCCAGCGCTCGGCGGGGGTGAAGCGCCGGACGCGCGCGGGCGCCTCGGCCTCGGCCTCGGCGGGCGGTGTCTCAAGTCGTCGGTTCATCGTCCCGCCCGTTCGACCGGCCCACCCACGCGTCGATGTCGTAGCCCCGCTTCTCCCAGTAGCCGGGCTCGACGTCCTCGGTGACCTCGATGCCGGAGAGCCACTTGGCGGACTTGTAGAAGTACATCGGGGCGACGTAGAGGCGCACGGGGCCGCCGTGGTTGTGGCTGATGTCCTCGTCCTGCATGCGCAGGGCCACGAGGACGTCCGCGCGGCGGGCCTGCTCCAGGGTGAGGCTCTCGCTGTACGCCCCGTCGAAGCAGGTGAAGCGGACCGCGCCGGCCGAGGAGCGCACCCCGGCCGCGTCCAGCAGCTCGGAGAGCCGTACGCCTTCGAAGGGGGTGTCCGGGACCCGCCAGCCGGTCACGCACTGGACGTCCTTCACCATCCGGGTCTGCGGGAGCGCCCGCAGATCGGCGAGGGTGTAGGTGGCGGGCCGGTCGACCAGGCCGTCGACGGTGAGGCGATAGTCCTTCGCGTTCTTGCGCGGGACGGACGCCGTCACCGAGTAGTAGCGGAAGCCTCCGCCGTTGGGGAGCAGACCGGTCAGGCCGGTGGGGTCCTTCCGGGCCGCCTCGCCGAGGAACGCCTCCAGGCCGCGCTGGAGGACGGGCGCGGAGACCACGCCCAGGGCGCCCAGGCCGAGGGTGCCGAGGACGATACGGCGGCCGATGGGCTTGCCCTGGTCCGGGTCCCGGCCGTCGTGGCCCTCGCGCTCTTCGGGGTGCTCCGTCGGCGCTTCCCGCGCCTCGGGATGTTCAGGGTTCACCCTTTGATTCGACCATCCGCCGGCCCGGTCGTGCCAGGGACGGCGGATGTTCGTCAGAATTCCGTCACTTCCGCCGGGCGGCCTCCCGCGAGGCCGGCGCGGTGTGCGGGTGCCGTGCGGGACCTCCGGAATACCCCCGTCGGGGCCTCAGGCCGTCGCCTTCGCCGCCGCCCGGCCCGCGGTGCGGCCCGAGAAGAGGCAGCCGCCGAGGAAGGTTCCCTCCAGGGAGCGGTAGCCGTGGACGCCGCCGCCGCCGAAGCCGGCGGCCTCGCCCGCCGCGTACACGCCCTCCAGGGGGTCGCCGCCCTCGGTGAGGACGCGGGACGACAGGTCCGTCTCCAGGCCGCCGAGGGTCTTGCGGGTGAGGATGTTGAGGCGGACGGCGATGAGGGGGCCCGCCTTGGGGTCGAGGATGCGGTGCGGGGTCGCGGTGCGGATCAGCTTGTCGCCCAGATAGTTGCGGGCGCCGCGGATCGCCATGACCTGGAGGTCCTTGGTGAACGGGTTGGCGATCTCGCGGTCGCGGGCCACGATCTCGCGGCGCAGCTCCGCCTCGTCGATCAGGGGGTCCTTGGTGAGTGCGTTCATGCCGCGGACCAGGGAGCCGAGGTCCTTCTCCACGACGAAGTCGACGCCGTTGTCCATGAATGCCTTGACCGGGCCGGGCACGTCCGCGCGGGCCCGGACGAAGACGTCCTTGATCGACTTGCCGGTGAGGTCGGGGTTCTGCTCGGAGCCGGAGAGCGCGAACTCCTTGCCGATGATCTTCTGGTCGAGCACGAACCAGGTGTAGTCGTACCCGGTCTTCATGATGTGCTCGAGCGTGCCGAGGGTGTCGAAGCCGGGGAACAGCGGCACCGGCAGGCGCTTGCCGCGTGCGTCCAGCCACAGTGACGAAGGGCCGGGCAGGACGCGGATGCCGTGGTTGTCCCAGATGGGGTTCCAGTTCTGGATGCCCTCGGTGTAGTGCCACATGCGGTCGCGGTTGATCAGGCGGGCGCCCGCCTCCTCGGCGATGCCCAGCATTCTGCCGTCGACGTGCGCGGGCACACCGGAGATCATCTTCTCCGGGGGGTTGCCGAGGCGCTTGGGCCAGTTGGCGCGGACGAGGTCGTGGTTGCCGCCGATGCCGCCGGAGGTGACGATCACGGCCTGGGCCCTGAACTCGAAGGCACCGGTGACGGTCCGGTTGCTGGGCTGCCCGCGCTCGATCGCGGACGGTTCGAGGATCTCGCCGCTGACGGTGTCCACGGCGCCCGCGCTGCGCGCGAGGCCGGTGACGCGGTGCCGGAACCTCAGCTGCACCAGCCCCCGCGCCACGCCCTCCCGGACCCGCCGCTCGAAGGGCGCCACGAGGCCGGGGCCGGTCCCCCAGGTGATGTGGAAGCGGGGGACGGAGTTGCCGTGTCCGTTCGCGTCGTAGCCGCCGCGCTCGGCCCAGCCGACCACGGGGAAGAAGCGGACGCCCTGCCGGTGGAGCCAGGCGCGCTTCTCGCCGGCCGCGAAGTCGACGTACGCCTCCGCCCACCTGCGTGGCCAGTGGTCCTCCTCGCGGTCGAAGCCGGCCGTGCCCATCCAGTCCTGGAGGGCCAGGGCGTGACTGTCCCTGATCCGCAGACGGCGCTGCTCGGGCGAGTCGACGAGGAAGAGACCGCCGAAGGACCAGTGGGCCTGCCCGCCGATCGACTGCTCCGGCTCCTGGTCGAGGAGGATCACCTTGCGACCCGCGTCGACGAGCTCCGCGGTCGCCGCGAGCCCGGCGAGGCCCGCCCCGATCACGATCACATCTGCGTCGTACGACATGGAGGACGTCCTCTCGGGAACGGGGCGCTCAAGCGGAGGCGGGCGTGCCGGGCCGGCCGCGGGCCGGCGCTTGTTACTGGCCGGTCAGCAGCTCTGGGGACTGATCCTTCGGCAGAAGACGTGACCTAGTCAACTGCCCGGATGTGTCTCCCCTTACGGACAGCCCACGGCGCGGAGGCTAAAGTCGTCACAATACGTATCGGGCCACCCGTAGAGGTACAAACCACCCTCCGCGGGAATCCGAGCGGCTCATCCGGTGGGACGGCCGCGGCGGCCCGTCCGACGACCCTAGGTATTCCGCGTGTCGGTTCTCGTTCTCCTCCTCTCCATCTGCGCCGCCTGCTGTCTGGGCTTCGGCTTCGTGCTCCAGCAGCAGGCCGCCGCGCACGCGCCGATCGGCGACTTCCTCTCCCCCCGACTGCTCCTCGACCTGGTCCGCGTGCCCCGCTGGCTCGGCGGGATCGGGCTGATGGTCTGCGGTATGGCGCTGGGCGCCGTCGCGCTCGGTCAGGGAGAGCTCACGCTGGTGGAACCCCTCCTCGCGACCAATCTGCTCTTCGCGCTCGCCCTCTCCCGCCGCCGGAACCGGCAGCCGCTGGGCCGCCAGGGCTGGGCGGGGCTCGCGCTGCTCGCGGGCGGGGTGACGGCGTTCATCGTGGCGGGGCAGCCGCAGGGCGGCGCGGCCCCCGGCGGGGCCCTGCGACAGTGGCTGATCATCGGCGTCATGGTGGGGACCGCGCTGCTCCTGACGGGGTACGCGAAGCGGTCCCGGCTCAGTGCCGCACCGGTCCTGCTCGGCGTGGCCGCCGGGCTCCTGTACGGCGTCCAGGACGCGCTCACCCGGGTCAGCGGCCAGGTGTTCGCCGAGCACGGCTGGAGCGGGCTGCTCACCACCTGGGAGCCGTACGGGGTGCTGCTGCTCGGGGTGACCGGGCTGCTGCTGGTGCAGAGCGCCTTCGAGGCGGCGCCGCTGCGGATGTCGCTGCCCGCGCTGACCGCCGCGCAGCCGCTCGCGGGGATCGCGTGCGGGGTGGGCTTCCTCGGGGACCGGCTGCGCGCCGACGCGGGGGCGCTCGCCTGGGAGGCGGCCGGGCTCGTCGGCATCGTCGTCGGCGTCGTGCTGCTCGGGATGCATCCGGCGATGCCGTGCAACCACTCCGGCGGCGCACGGGTGCCCGAGCTCCAGCGGAGCTGACCGCGCGGGGCCGCCCCTGCCCGGGGGCGGGGGCCCGCCTGGTTGGATGAGGGCATGAGTGCCGCCGACGAGATCCTCGACATCGTGGACGAGAACGACCAGGTCATCGGACAGGCCCCGCGCGGGGAGGTGTACGCGCGCGGGATGCGGCACCGGGCGGTGTTCGTGCGGGCCCGGGACGCCGAGGGACGGATCTTCGTCCATCGCCGGACGGCCACCAAGCTGGTCTTCCCCTCCCTGTACGACATGTTCGTGGGCGGGGTGGTCGGCGCGGGCGAGTCCTACGACGAGGCCGCCCTGCGCGAGGCGGAGGAGGAGCTGGGGGTCTCCGGGCTGCCCCGGCCGGTACCGCTGTTCAAGTTCCTGTACGACGACGGGGACGGCGGGACCTGGTGGTCGGCCGTGTACGAGGTGCGCTGCACACTGCCGGTGAACCCGCAGGCAGAGGAGGTCGACTGGTACGGCTTTCTGACGGAGGCCGAGGTCGAGCGGCGGCTGGGCGAGTGGGAGTGGGTGCCGGACGGGCTGGCCGCGTGGGAGCGGCTGCGGGCACGGGGGGCCGCAGGGGCGGGGACCGGGGGCTACGGGGGCGACGGGTAGGGTCCCTGGAGTGATCGAGTTCATGCGGAACGTCCGGCTCTGGTTCGCGCCGGAGGAGATCCGGCATGAGGGCGGGACGCCGGACTACCGGTTCTCGCTGGCGAACGAGCGGACGTTCCTGGCGTGGCTGCGCACCGCGCTGGCCCTCATCGGCGGTGGCTTCGCGGTGGACCAGTTCCTGCCGGACCTGCGGTGGGGGTGGCGCGTGGGACTCGCGCTCGCCCTGCTCGGCGCCGGGGTGCTGTGCGCGCTCCGCGCGGTGAACCACTGGGTGCGCTGCGAACGGGCGATGCGGCGCGGCGAGGATCTGCCGGTGTCGCGTTTCCCGGCCGCGCTGGGCGTCGTGGTCGCCGTCGTCGCGATCGCCATGGTGGCCGTCGTCCTGCTCGGGTGGGAGGGGTGAGCCCGCTCCGGGAGGCCGCCGAGCGGGATCCCGGGCTCCAGCCGGAGCGCACCCGGCTGGCCTGGCGGCGCACGACCCTGACCGGCGCCGTGATCGCCGTGCTCGCCGTCAAGTCCGCGCTGCACGGCGGCGCGACGGCGCCCGGTGTGGTGGCGGCCGCCCTGTGCGCGGCGCTGTGGCTGGGGCTCCTGGGGCTCGCCCACCGCCGAATCGGCGCCCTGGCGGGGCTCCGACCCGCTGCTCTCGCGCCACGCGCCGCCGTCGCGGCCGCGCTGTGCACGGTCGCCCTCGCGGTGTGCGGTGCGGCCCTGGTGTTCTGACCGGCGGACGCACCGGCAGGCGGAGCCTTTCCCGCACCCGGATCTCGGTGGATCGCCTTTCGGTGGGTCGTCGCCGGCCGGCAGGCTCTGAGCACCGGTTGGCGACGGTTCGGGCTGATGAAAGGGATCACCATGACCGCAGGAGAGCCGTACACCGTCGAGCTGGCGAGCGACGTGTACGCGTATGTGCAGCCGGACGGCGGATGGTGTCTCAACAACTCCGGGTTCGTGAGCGACGGGAAGACCACCCTGCTGGTGGACACCGCCGCGACGGAGCGCCGGACCCGCGCACTGGGCGCCGCGCTCGACGCGACCGGCGTCCCCGCTCCGCGCTTCCTGGTCAACACCCACCACCACGGCGACCACACCTACGGCAACGGCTTCTTCACACCGGCCGCCACGCTCGTCTCGCACTCGGCCTGCCGGCGGGAGGCCCTGGCCGGCGGGCGGCATCTGCATCTGCTGTGGCCGCAGACCGACTTCGGCGACATCGGCATCGAGGGCGCTGACCTGACGTACGACGACCGGATGACCGTGCATGTCGGGGACATCGAGGCCCAGGTCATCCACCCCGGCATCGCCCACACGGTCGGCGACTCGCTCGTCTGGCTGCCGCACCGGAAGATCCTGTTCGCGGGGGACCTGGTGTTCGAGGGCGGTACGCCGTTCTTCCTGATGGGGTCGCTGAGCGGCTCGCTGCGGGCCCTCGCGCTGATGCGGGAGCTGGGCGCCGAGACCGTCGTCCCGGGGCACGGGCCGGTGACGGACCCGTCGGCCCTCGACCGGGCCGAGCGGTACACGCGGTTCGTGGCGCAGGTCGCCGAGAAGTCCCGCGCGGCGGGACTCACTCCGCTGGAGGCGGCGACATCCACGGATCTCGGCGAGTACGCCGCGCTCCCCGAGAGCGAGCGGCTGGTGGCCAATCTGCACCGGGCCTACGCCGAGCTGGACGGACTGCCCGAGGGCGAGGGCGTGGACCCGTTCGCCGGGTTCATGGACATGGCGACCGTCAACGGCGGGGAGATGATGACCTGCCACGCGTGACGCCCGGACGGCCCGGTGGCCCCCTGGCGACCGGACACCCCGGTGACGGCATCGGCGACCGGACGCCCCGGTGACGGCGACGGCGACCGGACGCCCCGGTGACGGCTCGGTATCCGGCCCGCGCGGCCGGATCCCGTCGAGACTCCGATCACTTTCGGCCCGCCCACTGGACGACATACCGACCGGTCGGCATCATGAGTCTGGTTCCGTTCTCCCCGTGTGTAGGAGCAATGATGCGCCCAGACCACCCGCCAGGTCTCGACCCCGACCGGCTCCGTGCCCTGCTCGACGCCGAGCGGCCCGGACTGGTGGCCGGTCCGCTCACCGGCCGGCTGATCGAGGGCGGGCGGTCGAACCTGACGTACGAGGTCACGGACGGGGTCACCAAGTGGGTCGTCCGGCGCCCCCCGCTCGGCCACGTCCTGGCGACCGCGCACGACATGAGGCGTGAGCACCGGGTGATCAGCGCGCTGCACGCGACGGACGTCCCCGTGCCGCGTCCCGTGCTGCTGTGTGAGGACGAGGAGGTGCTCGGCGCGCCCTTCTACGTCATGGACTTCGTCGAGGGCACCCCGTACCGCACCGCCGAGCAGCTCGCGCCGCTCGGCCCCGAACGCACCCGCGCCGCCGTGCTGAGCCTGGTCGACACCCTGGTGGAGCTGCACGCGGTGGACCCCGCCGAGGTGGGCCTCGCCGACTTCGGCCGCCCGGAGGGCTTCCTGGACCGGCAGCTGCGGCGCTGGGGCAAGCAGCTGGACGCGTCCCGCAACCGCGAGCTGGCCGGCATCGACGAACTCCACGCGGCCCTCGGCCGGCAGCTCCCCGACTCCCCCGCCCCGGCGATCGTCCACGGCGACTACCGGCTGGACAACGTACTGCTGGGCGAGGACGACCGGATCAGGGCGATCCTCGACTGGGAGATGTCCACACTCGGCGATCCGCTGACCGATCTGGGTCTGCTGGTGATGTACAGCGTGCCGCTCGGGCTGCCCGACTCCCCCGTCTCGACGACCGCGACGGCCGGCGGGCACCCGGATCCGGCCGAGATCGTGGCCCGCTACGCCGAGCGCTCGGGCCGTGACGTGTCGGCCGTCGCCTGGTACACGGCCTTCGCGTGGTTCAAGCTCGCCGTGATCCTGGAGGGCATCCACTACCGGTACACCCTCGGCCAGACGGTCGGCCGCGGCTTCGACCGCATCGGCGATCTGGTCCCCGTCTTCATCGAACACGGCCTGACGACTCTTCGTACCGGCTCCGGTTCCGGCTCCCAGGAAGGCTGATCCAGCATGGACTTCGCATTCGACGCCCGTACGGAGGAGCTGCGCGCCAAGCTCCTCGCCTTCATGGACGAGTACGTGTACCCGGCGGAAGCCGTGGCCGAGGAGCAGCGGGCCGAGCTGGCCTCGCCGTGGGACACACCGGCCGTGGTGGAGGAGCTGAAGGCGGAGGCCCGCAGGCAGGGCCTGTGGAACCTCTTCCTGCCCGACGCCGAGTACGGGGCCGGGCTCACCAACCTCCAGTACGCCCCGCTCGCCGAGATCACCGGGCGTTCGCCGCAGCTGGCGCCGACCGCGCTGAACTGCGCGGCGCCGGACACGGGCAACATGGAGGTGCTGGCGCAGTTCGGCGACGACACGCAGAGGAAGCAGTGGCTGGAGCCGCTGCTCGCCGGTGAGATCCGGTCGGCCTTCGCGATGACCGAGCCCGAGGTGGCCTCCTCGGACGCCACCAACATCACCACGCTGATCGAGCGGGACGGCGACGACTACGTCATCACCGGGCGCAAGTGGTACATCTCCGGGGCGATGAACCCCGACTGCAAGATCTTCATCGTGATGGGCAAGACGGACCCGGAGGGTACCGACATCCGGCGCCAGCAGTCGATGGTGCTGGTGCCGCGTGACACCCCGGGTGTCACGGTGAAGCGGGCCATGCAGGTCTTCGGGTACGAGGACCACTACCACGGCGGCCACGCCGAGGTGATCTTCGAGGGTGCGCGGGTGCCCGCGTCGAACCTGATCGGCGAGGAGGGCGGCGGCTTCGCCATCGCGCAGGCCCGGCTCGGCCCCGGCCGCATCCACCACTGCATGCGGCTCATCGGGATGGCCGAGCGGGCGATCGAGCTGATGTGCCGGCGGGCGGTGGCCCGCGAGGCGTTCGGCAAGGCGCTGGCCCAGCAGGGCGTGGTGCACAACTGGATCGCGGACGCGCGGGTGGCGGTCGAGCAGCTGCGGCTGCTCGTGCTGAAGACCGCGTGGATGATGGACACGGCCGGGAACCGGGGGGCCCACACCGAGATCCAGGCGATCAAGATCGCGACCCCGCGGACCGTCGTCGACATCATCGACCGGGCGATCCAGCTGCACGGGGCGGGCGGTGTCAGCCAGGACTTCCCGCTGGCCGAGCTGTACGCGGGGGCGCGGACGCTGATGATCGCGGACGGGCCGGACGAGGTGCACCAGCGGTCGCTGGCGCGGCGGGAGCTGAAGCGCTACGTGTGATCTCTGGGGCGCCGCATGACCCGGGGGTGCGGGGTTCGCCGACGAACCGCGCGCCCCCGAGCCCCAAGGCGCCCGGTACTACGGACGCAGCGCGCGCAGCAGGAGGTCGGCCAGGTGGTCGGCCACCTCCTGCGGGCCCATCGGGCCGTCGGGCCGGTACCACGTGGACAGGTGGTGCACGGAACCGAAGTGGTAGTCGACGACCAGGTCCGCGGGGGTGGCCTTGGAGAAGACGCCCGACTCCTGGCCCTCCTCGACGAGCGCGCGGAAGCGCTCGTGGTAGCGGCGGCGCTCGGCACGGACCTGCTTGTTCTTCTCGGGGCTCAGGTGGTGCATCGAGCGGAAGAAGATCATCGCGTCGTCGAGGTTGTCGATGGTGGTGACGACGACGTCGGCGGCGGCGCCCCGCAGCCGCTCCTCCACCGGCGCGTCGGCCCCCGCGAACGCGTCGAGCCGCTCCTGCTGGATCCGCAGGACGCGCGCGTACACCTCGTGCAGCAGGTCGTCCTTGGAACCGAAGTAGTGGTACAGCGCGCCCTTGGTGACGCCCGCCGCCTCGACGATCTCCTGTACGGACGTGCGGTCGTAGCCCTGCTCGGCGAAGAGCCGGGTGGCGGCGGCCAGCAGCCGCTGCGGGACGGGGGTACCGTCTCCGTCCGTCGTCCTGGGCACTTCCGCCACCTGCCTTTCGGAGTTCTGTCGTCGCCTACTGGTCGCCCCACGGCCGTCGAACGGTTCCCGGCCGGGCCGTCGACCGGTTCCCGACCGGCCGGAACGGGCGATCCCGTCGCAGGATCATCCCACTCCCGGCCGCCGGCCCGCCGGGCAGGTGGGTCAGCCCGTGGTCTCCCACTTCTGCTGGATGTGGTTCATGTTCGTCAGCCAGCGCTCCGGGTCGGTCGCCCGCGCCTGGTAGAAGTCCGCCACCTCGGGATGCGGCAGGATCAGGAAGCGGTCCTTCTCGATGCCCTCGAACAGCGCGTCGGCGACGTCCCCCGGCTCGATCGCGGTCGGCGCGAGGACGAGGTCGCCCGCACTGCCGGACGCCGTCAGCATGTCGGTGCGCACCCCCTGGGGGCAGATCGCGTGCACCTTGAGCCCCCGGTGCCGGTAGGTGAGGGACAGCCACTCGGCGAAGGCGTACGCCCCGTGCTTGGTGACGCTGTAGGGCGCCGCCCCGATCATCGTGAGCAGCCCGGCCGCCGAGACGGTCGAGACGAAGCGGCCGCTGCCGCGCTCCAGCCACTCCGGGAGCAGTTCGTGGGCCGCCCGGACGTGCGCCATCACGTTCACGTCCCAGGCGAGCGCCCAGACCTTCTCGTCGGCCGCTTCCGTCCCGCCGGAGGCGAGTCCCGCGTTGGCGCAGTACACGTCGACCGTGCCGCCGAGCGCCTCCCGCGCCGGGCCGACGATCGCCGACGCGTCGCCGGGCACGGCGATCCCCCCGATCTCGTCGGCCACGGCCTTCGCCCGGTCCCCGTCGAGATCGTTCACGACGACCCGGGCGCCTTCCGTCGCGAACCGCCGGGCCAGCGCGGCCCCGATCCCGCCCCCGGCCCCCGTGACCACCACTCCCGCACCCTGCATGACACCCACACCGGACTCCTTACCCGAGGCCCACTACCCACCACGAACGGCTCATCTTCAGCCGCCAGACTAACCGGTCGGTATGTGACAGAGAAGGGGCATCGGCAGCGACGTCCCGTCGAATCCGCCGCCCGAGGGGCTGGGGACACCGCTACCGGCCACCACGGTCCCGCGGCCTGACAAACCCTCCGCGGAAGCGCTTAGCTTGCAGGGACGCCGCTTCCCGCGACCGCGACCCCGGAGGTCACCCCATGCGCCTCTCCCGCCGCACCTTCCTCGCAGCCTCGACGGCGGCCACCGCCTCCTCGGCCGCCACCGCGGGCCGTCTGGCCACCGCCCCGCCGGCCGGCACCGACCGGCGGGGACGGCAGCTGCGCACCGGGTTCGAGCGCCTGGCGGCCGGGGGCTACCAGACGCTGGGCGGCCAGAAGGTCGGCATCGTCACCAACCCCACCGGCGTCACCAGGGACGCCCGCCACATCGTCGACGTCATGCACGCCGACGAGCGCGTGGACCTGAGAGCCGTCTTCGGCCCGGAGCACGGATTTCGCGGCACGGCCCAGGCCGGCGGTTCCGAGGGCCGCCACGACGACCCGGCCACCGGGCTGCCGGTGTACGACACGTATCAGAAGAGCGGCCGCCCGCTCGCGGACATCTTCACCGCCTCCGGTGTGGACACCGTCGTCTTCGACATCCAGGACGTGGGCGCCCGCTTCTACACGTACATCTGGACGCTGTACGACTGCATGGAGGCGGCCCGGCTCGCGGGGAGGCGTTTCGTCGTGCTCGACCGGCCGAATCCCGTGACGGGGCGGTCGGCGCAGGGGCCCGTCCTGCACAGGGAGTTCGCGACGTTCGTCGGGCGGCAGCCGGTCTCGCAGGCGCACGGGATGACCGTGGCGGAACTGGCGCGGCTGTTCAACGGGGAGTTCCTGGAGGAGCCCGTACCGCTGGAGACGGTGCTGATGGCCGGGTGGAGGCGATCGCGGTTCTACGACTCCACGGGGCTGCCCTGGGTGCCGCCGAGCCCGAACATGCCGACACCGGACACGGCGCTCGTGTACGCGGGGACGGGCCTCTTCGAGGGGACGAACCTGTCGGAGGGGCGGGGCACCACCCGGCCGTTCGAGCTGCTGGGCGCGGAGGGCATCGACCGGCGGTGGGCCGCCGCCGCGAACGAACTGGGCCTGCCGGGCGCCCACTTCAGGGAGGCGTACTTCACGCCCACGTTCTCCAAGTTCCAGGGGAGGACCGTCGGCGGCGTACAGATCCATGTCCACGACCGGACGGCGTACGACCCCGTGCGCACCGGGATCGGTCTGCTCGTGACCGCGAAGAAGGTGTGGAGCGGCTTCGCCTGGCGTCCGGACAACTGGATCGACAAGCTGACCGGGTCGACGCGGGTGCGCACGATGATCGACGCCGGGGCGGACACCGACGAGGTCGTGGCGGGCTGGCGGGAGGAGCTCGCGGCGTTCCGGAAGGTGCGCGAGGAGTATCTGCTCTACCGGTGACCGGGCCCCGCGTGCCGGGCGGCACCCGGTCCGCCGGCAACCGCAATCGGACCGTACGTGACGTATGGCCATCCTTCGCCGTTGGCAGGACCATGCGCCTGAGCGCACCAACGGGGCCGAAGGGGGCTCGTCATGGCGGTTGCGGACATGAGCGTGACGCCTTACTGGGAAGTGACCTTCGACGCGGACGGTGACGTGGACACCGGCCAACGGGACCGGCTGCTCGGCGGGGTGCTGCGGCGCGGGGTGACGGACCTGGTCGTCTTCGCCCACGGCTGGAACAGCGACCGGTCCGGGGCCACCGGTATGTACAGCAGGTTCTTCGCCCCGTTCCCGGCGCTCGCCCCGCGGGCGCGGCTCGGGTACGTCGGGGTGCTGTGGCCCTCGATGCGGTTCTCCGACGAGCCGATCCCGGACTTCAGGCCGGCGGTGGCCCTGGCGCCCACCCGTCCCGCGCTCGACAAGCCCACCCGGCACGCACTGCTGGAGGTGTTCCCGGGGCGGGCCGTGCTCGTGGAGCGGCTCGCGCGGCTGCTGGAGCGACGTCCGGACGAGGGAGACTCGCTGGAGGAGTTCGGCAGGCTGGTGCGGCTGCTGGTGGAGGTGCCGCCGCAGGGGCCGCAGGGCGCGTTCACCGCGGACACGCTGGCCGAGGGGATGCCGGAGGGCACGCCCGGGATGCTGTGCGGGGACACGGCGCGGGTGTGCGCGGAGTTCGCGGCGGCGCTGGCGGAGGTCGAGGGAGCAGGAGCGTCCGCCAACGACCCCTCGGCCGTGCCGACCGATGTCGCCGTACGGGCACCTCAGGCCTGGGACGGAGCCCATGAACTGCTGCGTCAGGCGACGTACTACGCGATGAAGCGGCGGGCCGGGACGGTCGGGGAGCGTGGGCTCGGGCGGCTGCTCGGGCAGATGGCGGTCGGGGCACCGGACGTACGGGTCCATCTCGTGGGGCACAGCTTCGGGGCGCGTCTGGTGTCGTTCGCGCTGCGGGGGCTGCCGCGCGGTGTGCGCGCGGTGAAGTCGGTGACGCTTCTCCAGGCGGCGTTCTCCCACTACGCGTTCGCGGCGCGGCTGCCCCACGACCCGCGGGCGAGCGGGGTGCTGAACGGCCTGCACAAGCGGATCGACGGCCCGTTGGTGTGCTGCCACTCCCGGCACGACTCGGCGCTCGGCACGATCTATCCGCTGGCCTCACGGATGGCGGGCGACGCGCGGGCGGTGCGGGGCCTGAGCGTGAACAGCCTGCTGGGCGCCAAGTGGGGCGCGCTCGGTTACGGCGGGATCCGGGCGGTGAAGGGCACCCGCTCGTTCCAGCTCTCCGACGCCCTCGAGGGACGGCTCCCCGCGTCCGGTTGCGTGAACGTCGACGCGTCGGCGGTCGTCCGGCGCGGCGGCGCGCCGTCCGGCGCGCACAGCGACATCTGTCACCGGGAGCTGGCACGGATCGTGCTGGCGGCGGGCCGTGTCGTCTGAACGGCCCGCCGCCGCACGGGAGTCACCCTGCGCGGCCGGTCGTCACCGGTGCGAGGTGAACTCCACGACCTGCTGGTAGGTCGGCCGGTTCTGCCAGCTGATCCTGCCGTGCTTGATGCCTCCCAGGGTCCGGTGGATGATCGCGTCGGCGCACCACTGGTCGCCCGCCGAGCAGGACTCGTCGCCGGGGTAGACCTGGGCGGCGGTCTTGCCGGCGGCCTCCTTCAGGGTGTTGATCAGGAGGGTGCGGCAGGCGCCGAGGGTGCCGTCGCCGCAGTACTTCCGGGCGAGCGGGCCCTGCACGGACTCACCGAGGACCGCGCGGATGTCCTTGTCGACGTAGCTCCACCAGCCGTACTGGAAGGAACTGCCGGCGTGCGAGCCGGTCGGGCCGTGCGCGGCCGACGGGGACTCGTCGATCGGGAGGTTGGCGGTCATGGCGGTGTACAGCTCCGTGCCGAGGCCGGGTTCGAACTCGGCCTTCACCAGCAGCGGCCACCAGGCGTCCAGGATGCGGATCGCCTCGGCGTCGGCGTATGTCTTCGAACCGGCCGAGGTCTCCGTGCGTTTCGAGCCCGAGGTGACCCACGTCTGAAGCTTGCTGACGGCGGCCGCGGCGGCGGAGTCGGTGACGGGGCTGCTGTTGACGACCTTCAGCAGGTCGGGGACGACGTCCTCGGCGCGCAGGTCGACGAGGGCCGCCTCGGCCATGGCCTTGGTCAGGGATGCCCGGGTGACCCCGCCGGCCGCGACGAGCCGCTTCACCCGGTCGTCGAGCAGATTGCCGCGGTGGACCGAGCCGTTGCCCCAGGGGGCGGAGGGGTAGTCCTTGGCCTGCTTGTTGTTCCAGGAGATGTAGTAGTCCTGGTCGACGGAGTTGGGGTGCTCGGAGGGCGGGGTGTAGTCGGCGACGTTCGTGGCCGGGTTCCAGTCGCGCCACTCGTACGGAGCCCGCGCCCACGCGGGGAACTCGGCGTCGACGCCCGTGGCGCGCACCGGGTTGTCGCCGCTGTTGTAGTACGCGGTGTGCTGGGAGTCGGCGTAGAACCAGTTGAAGGTGTAGTTGATGTTCTGGACGGCCTTCTGGAAGGTCTCGGGGCCCTTCACGTAGTCCGGGTCGTTCAGCATCTGGAAGCCGATGATCGACTCGGCCTCGTTCATGTACGAGGAGCGCAGGGTGGTGTAGGCGACCTTCTTGCCGCCGACCGTGGCGCGGTGGGTGACGGGGCCGTACTTGGTGCGCCAGACCTGCATGCGGTACGAGCCGGCCGGGGTGGAGTCGGCGGTGGTGGGCTTCCAGGCGTTGGTCTGCTCGACCTTCTCCATCGGGGTGCAGGTGCCGTGGTACAGGTAGTGGACGTCGTCCTGGCACAGCTCGACGGCGTACGCGTCGATGATGTCCTGGCCGGAGGTGGTGGCGCTCCAGGCGTAGTCCTGGCCGCGGCCGAGTTCGACGTACATGCTCAGTCCGGCGAAGGAGGCGCCGCGGGCGCTGAGGCCGGGGCCCTGGATCTCCTGGAGCATCAGCAGCTGCGGGGCGAAGTAGCCGGTCTGGGGGCCGAAGACGGCGATGGGGTGGCCGCTCGCGGTGTGCTTGCCGCCGACGACGAGCGCGTTGGACATCCCGCGCCGGGCGGAGCTGAGGGCGCTGTCGGTGGCCTTGGACGAGACGCCCTTGGAGGCGGTGCCGGCCGCGCTGCCGGTGCGGTCGTACACCAGGGGTTCCTCGGTGACGGCGCCGTCGTCGGGCAGGGCCATGCCCTGCGGGTCGGCGGGCCTGGTGGCGTAGGGGAAGCTGCCGTCGTGGACGGTCAGGGCCGCCTCGGGGTCGTTGCGCTCGCGGAAGGACTCCCAGACCTTGGTGCCCTCGGTGACGCCGTACTTCTCCTGGGCGGCGAGCAGGGACAGGGCGTTGTTGACCTCGCCGCCGCCGCCCGAGCCGAAGAGGGCGCCGATGACGGAGGCCAGGGCGACCAGGTCGGTGGGCTTGAACTTCTCGATGGTGCCGGCGTTGGTGATGGAGTCCTTGTGGCCGGTCAGGACGTACTCGCCGGGGAAGTAGCGGCCGCTGTCGGAGGCGTCGATGTAGGCGTTGATGCCGTCGAGGTAGGCGTTGACGTCGGCGAGGGCCTGGCGGCCGCGGTCGCCGTTGGCGGCGACGGCCTTGTCTATCTGGGCCTGCAGATCGGCCTCTGTGTAGGGAGCGTGCCGCCAGAACTCCTGTTCAAGGCCCTGGTTGGAGGGGGCGCCGCCGGCGAACGGGGTGAGCTTGCCACGGCCTACGTGCCGGAAGACGTCCATCAGCCACAGCCGGTCCTGGGCGGCGGCGTAACCGGCGCCGAACTCGGTGCCGTAGCGGGTGGTGCCCGTGATGTGCGGCACACCGGTCTTCTTGTCGCGGACGATCGTGACGTCGGTGCGTCCGGCGGGCTTCACGGTGGAGGCGACCTGGTCGGCGGCGACGCCGAAGGAGGCGTCGTTGAAGAAGGTGTTGATCGTGGCGTTGGTGAGCCCGGTGTACCCCTTGGCGAGGTTGTTGTAGGGCCCGAGCTGGTTGCTCGCGTTCTCCGGCATGCTGCCGAAGGCCTGGTTGAGCAGGATCTGGGCGAGGGTGGCGTTGCCGTTCTGGCCCGGCGGCAGGATGTCCGAGCACTGGCCGCCGCAGTGGTCGTTCGCGGCGGCCGCCGCGGCCGCCGCGGCCTTGGTGTCGTCGGCCGCCGCCTGGGCAGCCGGGGAAAGAGGGGACAGAAGACCGGCGACGAGTGCGCATACGGAGGCGGCCTTGAGGAACTCCGGGAATCCACGGGGAGTTCTCACTCCGTCCGCGATGCGTGAGGTGCGTGGGGTACGCCAGGGCATGGCAGCTCCTCCCGAGGGGGGGTGGGGCCGGATGTTACCGCCGGTATCCCCAGCTTCGAAAGTGAACATGCGTCACGTTTTTGGGATCCCCGCGACCCGGTACAGGTGACTGACAACGTGAACAGGTCCTCGGAAGGAGTCGTAAGCAGGAAGAAGAAGTCAACAACAGTCGGATGTAGGCAGGAACGGTCCATGAACGGCTCAGTAGACGACTTATGGGGGTCATCGGAAATCGGATGGAGCCGAATCGCATGTCGATACGTCTATTCGGCGATGTCGCGCGACGTTCCGAGCACGACGCCGAAGTGACCGAAGTACAAGTGCAGGTGTGACGGAGGTGCAGGGCGATGGCCGGTTTCCGGAGTCTGGCAAGACAGGTGCGCGATCCGCGGTGTGATCTGGCACTGCGGCGCTATTCGCTGCGCAAGTGCCTGGAAAGGTTCGCCCCTTATGGGCATCGGGCGACCTGGGACCACTTGTGCTCCCGGGCCGGGTTCGGCCCCGAGGACCGCAACCCCGATCCAGCGCGGCTCGTGGCCGCACTGGACGAGTTGGAGGAGGCCCGCTCCGTCTGGCTCGACTACGAGGTGCAGTTCGCGCGGCGCCGCAAGAGGGAGAAGCACGACGGGCTGCGCAGGCCGGGCAGTGTCGACGACTGGCACCGGCTGACCTGGGGCGGCTTCGGGGTCGCCTGGTGCGACGACCCGAAGGTCCATCCCGACGAACCCCTCGCGGAGGTGCTGCGCCGGCTCATCGCCGCGCTGGAGCGCGAACCGGGCTCGACCTGCCCGGTGTGCGACGGCGAGCGCCTCGTCTGGAAGTACGACCTGGCCCATGAACCGTCCGCGGGCCCGGTCTGCACGGAGTGCGGAATCGTGGTGCCTCGACCGGTACTGACACCCGAGGCCCTGGCCGGAACCAGGCGCGTACGGATGCTGGTGTCGGCGTAGCACGCCGGGGGTGCGCCGGGGATGCCGCACCCCCGTGCAGGCACGGCGTGGCAACCGCCGTCTCCGGGGGTCCCGCCGGGGGCTTTCGGCCTCTTCGGCCCCGGTGCCGTCGGCTACGGCTCCTCGACGTCCGTGTGGATGGCGAGCTTGAACTCGGCGAGGGTGAGCGGCGTGGTCCGTGTGGTGTCCCCCAGCCCACGCGCCGTCACCTTCAGCCCGAGCGGCATGCCCCTGCGCACGAACATCTGCCACAGGTACGTACGGAACTGCCCGCCCCCGGTGAGCGCGCTGTCGGTGGTGCCCGTCGAGTCGTACCTCTGCTCGGTCATGTTCAGCGGGTCGCGCACGAAGCGGGCCCGGTACTCCCGTGCCCGCGGGTCCGCGTCCCAGAACACCATCGCGGAGAGCACACCCCAGCCGTCGTGGCTGGGCCAGATCAGTCCCGAGCGCGGGTCGGGGAACTCCGACGGGGTGTCACCGCCGTTCGCCGGGTCGTGCATGTTCCACGGGTCGTACGACTCCTCCGTCAGCCCGTACGGGAAGCGCACCAGGTGGTAGCCGTCCGCGTCGTAACTGACCCGCTGGGCCCCCGAGCGCGCGCTCTCCCACTTCAGCGAACAAATGACGACGCTCATCGACGTTCCTCTTCGTGCCGGGGCCGGCGCTCCGGGGCGCGCGACCCTACCAGCCGCAAATTCTGTCGCTCCACCCCTTTCCCATACGGACAGTTGGGGGCGATGAAACCGAGCTGAGCACACGAGGAGTGCCCGATGTCGACGCTGCGCGTCACCGCCGAAGTGCTGACGATCCATGAACACCCGAACGCCGACGCGCTGGAGCTGGCCCAAGTGGGCCTGTACCGCGCCGTCGTGGCGAAGGGCGCGTACCGCACCGGTGACACCGCCGTCTACATCCCCGAGCAGTCGGTGCTCCCGGCCGGGCTGATCGAGGAGCTGGGGCTCACCGGGCGGCTCGCCGGCTCCAGGTCGGACCGGGTGAAGGCGGTACGGCTGCGGGGCGAGCTCTCGCAGGGCATCGTGTGCCGGCCGAAGGCGCTGGCCGACGTGGACCTGACGGCGGCGGTCGCCGAGGGCACCGACTTCGCGGAGCGGCTCGGCATCGTGAAGTGGGTGCCGCCGATCCCGCCCACGATGAGCGGCGAGGTCGAGTCGGCGCCGGAACTGCTGCCCTGGGTCGACATCGAGAACATCCAGCGCTACCCGGACATCTTCACGCCCGGCGAGCCGGTGGTCCTCACGGAGAAGCTGCACGGCTCGGCCTGCCTGGTGACGTATCTCGCCGAGGACGGCCGCGTCCAGGTCTCCTCGAAGGGCTTCGGCTCCAAGTCCCTGGCGTTGAAGGAGGATGCGCGCAACCTGTACTGGCGCGCGGTCCACGGCCACGGGGTCCCGGAGGTCGCCGCCCGGCTCGCGCGGCGGCTCGGCGCACGCCGGGTCGGCGTCTTCGGCGAGGTGTACGGCGCGGGGGTGCAGGACCTGACGTACGGCGCCGACGGTCGGCGGGACACCCTCGGTTACGCCGTGTTCGACGTCTCCGCGGAGATCGACGGCCGGGTGCGCTGGCTGGACACCGCCGAGCTGGCCGATCTGCTCGACGGCGAACTGCCCCTCGTACCGCGGCTGTACGAAGGTCCGTACGCCATCGACCGGGTGCTGGAGGTCGCGACGGGCCGGGAGACGGTCTCCGGGCGGGAGCTGCATCTGCGCGAGGGCGTGGTGATCCGGCCGGCCGTCGAGCGGTACAGCCCGGTGACGGGCGGGCGGGCCATCGCCAAGGCGGTCAGCCCGGCGTATCTGACCCGCAAGGGCGGCACCGAGTACGAGTGATGAGGCCCCCCACGGGATCTTCGGGGGACTTCGGGGGACCCCTCGGCCATAGGCCCGGGAACGGCCGCTCGCCGGTCGTGCCCGGGTGCTCGCCGCGCCCGGGCGCTCGCCGTTCCCCGTCCGCTCGGGCCCGCTACTCGGCGGTCGTACCGGTGTGGGGCTCGGCCGCCGTGCCGGTCCGGCGCTCGACCATGAGCCGGGACCCGGACTGCCGTTCGCCGAAGACGTCGTCGGGGTTGGACAGCACACAGGTGGCCAGGGACAGACAGCCGCAGCCGATGCAGTCGGTGAGGTGGTCGCGGAGCCGGTTGAGCTGCTTGATCCGCTCGTCGAGCTCGGAGCGCCATGCCTCGGACAGACGCGCCCAGTCCTCCCGGGTGGGCGTGCGCTCCTCGGGCAGCTCGGCGAGCGCCTCCCGGATCGTGGCGAGCGGGATGCCGACGCGCTGCGCGGCCCGCACGAAGGCGACGCGGCGCAGGGTGTCACGGGTGTAGCGGCGCTGGTTTCCCGCGGTGCGGCGGCTGCTGATCAGCCCCTTGGACTCGTAGAAGTGCAGGGCCGAGACGGCGGCACCGCTACGGGCGGACAGCTGGCCGACGGTCAACTCGTGGATCTTCTCTGGAATCTGGGGCACCCCTCCGAGCCTACCGACACCGGGCGGCACCGCGTCCGTTGACAGGAGTCGTCCACCCGACCATGCTAAGCAGTTGCTTAGGCATATGGGACAGGGTTGACGCGGATGCGGTGGCATCCGGGATGCGGGAGGCCGGGACATGGCAGAGCCGAGGATCTTCACGTCCGCCGAGGAGCTGAAGGCGGCGGTGGGCGAGCAGCTGGGGTACAGCGACTGGCTGGAGGTCGACCAGAAGCGGATCGACCTCTTCGCGGAGGCCACCGGCGACCACCAGTGGATCCATGTCGACCCGGAGAAGGCGGCCGCAGGGCCCTTCGGCACGACCATCGCCCACGGCTATCTGACCCTGTCGCTGCTTCCGCTGTTCGTGCCCCAGGTACTGAAGGTCGACAACGTGAGGATGGGCGTCAACTACGGCACCAACAAGGTGCGGTTCCCAGCGCCCGTCCCCGTGGGCTCACGGCTGCGGGCCACGGCGACCCTCCAGGACGTCACGGAGGTCGGCGACGGTGTGCAGGTGACCGCCGCGGTGGTCGTGGAGCGCGAGGGCGGCGACAAGCCGGTGTGCGTGGCGGAGTCCGTGTCGCGCTACTACTTCTGAGCCGGTGATGTGGCGCGGCTTCCGAGCCGGCCCCGTGGCGCGGCGGAGGTGACCGCCGCGCCACGGGGCCGCTGCTCGCCCCGGTCGGGCGTCGCCCGCCGGGGCGGGCCGCCGTCACCGGGCTCAGGGGGCCACGGCGCGTCCGGTCTGCGGCGAGATCCGCCCGGCGCACAGACCGCGAGCGGCCAGCGTCTGCGCGATGCGCGGGATCGCCGCACGCGTGTTCGCGGGCCCGTCGTGCATGAGGATGACCTGCCCGTTGGTGAGCCGGCCGACGGACTGCACGATCGCGTCCGCGCTCGCGTTGTTCCAGTCCTGCGAGTCGACGTTCCACAGGATCTCGGTCAGGCCGCGCCCGGCCGCGACGGACTTCACCGTCGCGTTGGTGTCCCCGTACGGCGGCCGGAACAACTGCGGAGTGCCGCCGCCCGCGTTCGCGACGGCCTGCTGGGTGCGGGCGAGCTCCGAGTCGATCTGCGCCGTGGAGAGCCGGGTCAGATACGGGTGCGTGTAGCTGTGGTTGGCCACCCACATCCCGGCGGAGACCTGGGCGCGGACCTGGGCCGGGTTGGCCGCCGCGTTCTGGCCCGTGTTGAACATCGTGGCCCGCAGCCCGTTCTGCCGCAGCGCGTTGAGCAGGGCCGGGGTGTTGCCGGTCGGGCCGTCGTCGAAGGTGAGCCCGACGTACCCGTTGCAGGCGGCGGCCTCTGCGGGCGCGGCGGTGCCGGCGCCGAGGAGGCCCACGGCGGCCATCACGACGGCGGCCGGGAGCGCCACCAGTGAACGTACGGACCGGCGCCGGGACGGACGTGCCGACGAACGTGGCGGGAACGGAACGGCCATCGTCATCCGCCGACCGTGATGCTGGAGCTGCCGCTGCTCTGGTAGCCCTCGGTCGCCATGATCATGTAGTAGCGGAAGTTGCCCAGGGGCATTCCGGCCCGGCCCCAGGCGTCGAAGTGGTTGCCGGTGGTGATGCTGCCGCCGGTCCGCCTCGACTGACGGACGCTCCAGTACTGGTCGAAGGTGCGGGTGCCCTCGACGGACGGCGCGTTGTACCGCGTCGTCCGGTAGATGTCGTACGTGCCGCCGTCGCTGTTGACCGTGCCGCGGTAGGTCCCCGTGGGCCGGAAGGTGCCCCAGTTGTCGACGATGTAGTACTCGACGAGCGGGTTCGAGGTCCAGCCGTAGAGGCACAGGTACGCGTTGCCCGACGGGCTGAAGCTGCCCGAGTAGGTCACCGTCCTGCGGGAGCCGTTGCTCCAGCCCTTTCCGCAGACGAAGTTGCCGGTGTTGCGCCAGGAGGTCCGGTAGGCGCCGCCGCCGGCCAGGGTCATGGAGACGGTTCCCGGGGCGTCGGTCCAGAACGAGTAGTAGAAACCGTTGTTCGTGCCGGTCTGGTTGCTGGTGACGACCGTGTCGGCGTGGGCGGTGCCGGGCAGAGTGAGCGTGGTCGCGGCGGCCAGCGCGGTGGCGCCGACGCCGCCGAGGAACAGCCTGCGGCTGGGGTTGCCGGGCGCGGGTGCGGGTGCGTCGTTCATGTGGCGTGCTTCCTCCCTCTCGTGGAGCCCTGTCACCGGGAGTGTTGAACTGCCCCTGTCAACTGTCAATGGTTTCGGCAATGATCCCGAAACATTCGCCCTACCTCATGGAGTACCGGAAAGCCGTTTTACCTGTGCAGAAGCCTTGATCACCGAACCCTGGAAATTTCATTCACCACTGCCGGGGAATCGAAGATCCAAAGGAGTGAGCGTGACTTCGAATGTTTCGAAGGCCGGACCGAACCATGCCGAAACCGCCCGGCGTCATGGAGACGAGCCGGGCGGCTGATGCGAGGACTGCCAGGGGGCAGGCGCCCCTACTTCGTGGCGCCCACCATGCGCAGGACCAGGTCGGCGTAGAGCGCGCCCACCTCGTCGGGCGTGCGCGGGCCGTTGACGTTGAACCAGCGGGCGACGTCGATGCAGAGGGAGAGGACCGCCACGGTGGTGCCCCTGACGTCGGGGACGTCGAAGTCGCCGGCGGCGACGCCGTCCTCGATGATGCCGCGGACGGCCGCGTCGTTCTGGCGGCGCAGGGCGACGATCTCGGCGCGGGCGTCGGGGCCCAGCGCGTCGAGCTCGTACTGGACGACACGGGCGACGGTGTGCTGACCGGCGTGCCAGCGGACGAAGGAGCGTACGGCCTCGGCGAGGCGGTCGGCCGGGGTGCCCTCGGAGTCGGCCGCGGTGCGCAGGACGTCGAGGGCCTTCTCGTGGCCGATGCGGCTGATCCGGTGGAGCAGCTCTTCCTTCGTCTTGTAATGGATGTAGAGCGCGGCCGGGCTCATGCCCGCGCGGCCCGCGATGTCACGGGTCGTCGTGGCGTGGTAGCCGCGCTCGGCGAAGGCCTCCACGGCGGCCACCAGCAGCCGCCGGGCCGCGTCCGGGCTGACCTCGCCCCACGGCTGCGGCTCGCCGCCGGCCGTCTCCTCCGCCGTATTCATCGATCGTTCGCCCCTTCCCTGGCTGGGCACCACCATACCGCCGAGGGTGAGCGAGCGCTTAGAGTGCCCGCTCAGCGGGGTGGGCGGGAGGGGCAGACGGAGTGCGCCGCCGTACGGCGGCGGTGGGCCGGGCACGTCTCGCGGACGGCGGGGAGGGCCGTCAGAGCTTCTCGAAGGGGTCGTGCTCGGCGAGGAGCTTCTCCAGCCTGGCCTGGTCGACCCGGCTGACGATCTGCCCGGCCTCCTGCCGGTCGCGGATCACCTTGGACAGGGTGAAGGCCGAGGTCACGAGGTACAGGACCGCGATGGCCAGAAACGCGCGCACCCAGGTGTCGGCGTCCAGGTTGTAGATGCCGATGCCGGTGGCCGCCATGGCGACGGCGAACGACGCGACGGCCTGCCCGTAGAAGGCGGCCGTGTTCTGCTGCTTGACCGGTGTCTCACTCATGGGGACCAGGATCGACGGATGTGGGGCATGCCACATCCGTCCGGATACTCAGTCCCGGACCGCCCCGGGTACTCAGAACGCCGACACACCGGTCAGCGCCCGCCCGATGAGGAGCTTCTGGATCTGACTGGTGCCCTCGTACAGGGTCATCACGCGGGCGTCGCGCAGGAGTTTGCCGACCGGGTACTCGTCGATGTAGCCGTAGCCGCCGAAGACCTGGAGGGCGTTGTTCGCGGCGCGGACGGCGGCCTCGGAGGCGAACAGCTTGGCCTTGCTCGCCTCGGTGGCGAATGGCAGGCCCCGGTCGACGAGGTCGGCGACGCGCCAGGTCAGCAGCCGGGCGGCGTCGACGTCGACCGCGATGTCGCTGAGGAGTTCCTGGACGAGCTGGTGGTGGGCGATCGGCCTGCCGAACTGCTCGCGTTCGCCGGCGTACCGGACCGCCGCGTCCAGTGCGGCCTGGGCGATGCCGACGCAGCCCGCGGCGACCGACATCCGGCCCTTGGCGAGCGCCGACATGGCGACACCGAAGCCCTTGCCCTCGGGGCCGAGCATCGCGGAGGCGGGGACGCGGACACCCTCCAGGACCAGCTCGGCGGTGGCCTGGCCGCGCAGGCCCAGCTTGCCGTGGACGGTGCGGCGGGTCAGGCCGGGGGTGTCGGTGGGGACGAGGAACGCGGTGACGCCCTTGTGGCCGGGGGCGTCGGTGGAGCGGGCGAAGAGGAGGACGACATCGGCCCAGGTGCCGTTGGTGATGAACATCTTGGTGCCGTCGAGGACGTAGTCGTCGCCGTCGCGGACCGCGCGGGTGGCGAGGTTGCCGGCGTCGGAGCCGGTGCCGGGCTCGGTGAGGCCGAAGCAGCCGACGTACTCCCCCGCCGTCAGCCCCGGCAGCCAGCGCCTCTTCTGCTCCTCGCTCCCCCAGGCCGCGATCGTCTTGGCGACCAGGCCGAGGGAGACGGAGACGATGCCGCGCACGGAGGAGTCACCGCGGCCGAGTTCCTCGGTGACCAGGCAGTACGCGAGGTGGTCGCCGCCGGAGCCGCCGTACTCCTCGTCGACGGTGAGACCCAGGAAGCCGACGTCGCCGAGCTTCTTCACGATCGACCGGTCGACGCTCTCGGCGCGGTCCCACTCCACGACATGCGGGGCGATCTCGCGCTCCACGAAGTCCCGGGCGAGTCGGCGGGCGGCGGTCTGCTCCTCGCTGAGCTCCAGGTTCACGACGGCCCACCCCTTCTTAATTACCAGTGCTAGTTTAATGGCGCACCCCTACTATGTGCGCCATGGCCCGACCGCGCAAGCCCCTGCTGAGCACCGACCGCATCGTGGAGACGGCACGTCAACTGGTCGACGCGGAGGGGCTGGCGGCCCTCTCCACCCGGCGGCTCGCCGCCGAGCTGGGGGTGAGCGGGCCTTCCCTCTACAACCACTTCCGCACCAAGGACCAGATCCTGGAAGCGGTCGCCGACTCGGTGAGCGCCCAGGTCGATCTGTCGATGTTCGAGGACGGTCGCGACTGGCGCACCGCGCTGCACGACTGGGCGCTCTCCTACCGGAGCGCCCTGCGCGACCACCCGAACATCGTGCCCGTCCTCGCGCGGGGGCCCGGACGGCGCCCCGCCGGGCTGCGCGTGGCGGACGCGGTCTTCGGCGCCATGGTCGACGCGGGGTGGCCCGCGGCGCAGGCCACGTCCATCGGTGCGCTGATGCGGTACTTCATCATGGGGTCGGCCCTCGGGTCGTTCGCCGGGGGGTTCGTGGACGACGAGAGCGCGTACGACCCTGCGGACTACCCGCATCTCGGTCAGGCGCATCTGCTGGCCGAACAGCAGCAGAAGGTCGACGAGCGGGCGTTCGAAGCGGGCTTGAACGCGTTGCTGGAGGGGCTCGCGGCGCAGTACGAGCGGGTGGTGCGGCAGGGTTCCTGAGGGTTGTCCCGCAATCCCCGGCGGGCGCCCGACGCCGGGAATTACGGGACAACCCTCAGGCGGACGGAGGTCGGTACGGGCGCAGCAGGGTCCTGCGCCCGTGCCCCGGCGGGCCGGCCCTCCCAGCTGGGCGTCCGAAATCCGCGAGCCCTCCCGCGGCCGGCCGCCTAGCTTGGGGGCATGACAGAGAACTCCCGGGCCCGTCGCGCCCGCCGGGCCGAGTTGCTCGCCGGCGCGGCCGCCCTGGTGACCGTCGTGTTGTGGGCGTCGGCCTTCGTGTCCATCCGCAGTGCCGGGAAGGCGTACTCGCCAGGGGCGCTGGCACTGGGTCGGCTGGCGGCAGGGGCGGTGGCGCTCGGGCTGATCTGGGCGGTGCGGCGGGAGGGATGGCCGCCGCGGGCCGCGTGGCGGGGGATCGCCGTGTCCGGGGCACTCTGGTTCGGTGTCTACATGGTCGCCCTGAACTGGGGCGAGCAGCAGGTCGACGCGGGGACGGCGGCGCTGGTCGTCAACATCGGCCCCCTCCTCATCGCCCTGCTCGGCGCCCGACTGCTGGGCGACCCGATGCCACCCCGGCTGCTCGCGGGGATGGCGGTGTCGTTCGCGGGCGCCGCCGCGGTGGGTCTTTCGATGTCCGGCGGGGGCGGGGCGTCGGTGCTGGGAGTCGTGCTGTGTGTGCTCGCGGCGGTGGCGTACGCGGGCGGCGTGGTGGCGCAGAAGCCGGCGCTGGGCTCCGCGAGCGCCCTCCAGGTGACCACCTTCGGCTGTCTCGTCGGCGCGGTGCTGTGCCTGCCGTTCGCCGGACAGCTGGTACGGGAGGCGGCCCACGCGCCGGTCTCCGCGACGCTCAACATGGTGTACCTGGGCGTCTTCCCGACCGCGCTGGCGTTCACGACCTGGGCGTACGCCCTGGCCCGTACGACCGCGAGCCGGATGGGCGCGACCACGTACGCCGTGCCCGCGCTGGTCGTCCTGATGTCATGGCTGGCCCTGGGTGAGGTACCGGGGCCGCTCACCCTGGCCGGTGGTGCGCTGTGCCTGGCGGGTGTGGCGGTGTCGCGCTCCCGGCCGCGGTCGGGGGCGCGGGGTGCGACCGACGCCGCGGGGGTGACCGGAGTGGCCGAGGGGACGGATGTGGCCGTGGCCGTGGCTCCGGACACGGTTCCGGAGCCACGGCCACAGCGTGGGCAGACCTCCTAGGCGCCAAGGGGCGGGCGGGACCTGGCTGACACGTGTCGGCGGCTAACCGACCTGTTCCGCGGGCTCCGTCCGTGGCGCCGGTTCCGGCCGCGTACCCGCCCGGCGGGCGAGGACCCTGATCGACAGCAGCGCCACCACCGAGAGCACGATGATGTATCCGGACACCGCCATGGACGTGCCCGTGGCCTCCAGGAGCAGCACCATCAGGAACGGGGCGAGACCGCCGCCGAACACCGCCGCGATCTGGTAGCCGAGCGAGGCCCCCGTGTAACGCATCTCGGGTGTGAACAGCTCGGCGAACAGGGCGGCCTGGGGCCCGTACATGATGCTGAGGAAGCAGCTGGCGACGAAGGTGCCGACGGCCAGCCACACCAGCGACCCGGTGTCGATGAGCAGGAAGAGGGGCACGGCCCACAGGGCGATGCCGGCCGCGCCGAACGCGTAGATCCGGATCCGGCCGACCCGGTCGGAGAGGGCCGCGGCGGCGGGGATCAGGACCAGCTGGGTGAGGCTGACACAGAGCGAGACGGCGAGGACGGCGCCGCGCCTCATGTCGAGTTCGCGGGTGGTGTAGTCGAGGACGCCGGTGATGAGGATGTAGAACGTCGCGGTGTTCACGGCGAACGAGCCGCCGGCGAGGAGGACGGTGCCGAGGTGCCCGCGGAGGATCGTCCGGAGCGGTGAGCTCTTCTCGCTCCTCTCCTTGTCCGCCAGCGCCCGTTCCGCCGCCCGGAACTCGGGGGTCTCCTCGACCCGGCGGTGGATGTACCAGGCGAGGCCGAGGACGAACAGGCCGATCAGGAAGGGGATGCGCCAGCCCCACGCGGCGAACGCGGTCTCACTGGTGGTGGCGCCCACGACGAGGAACACGGTGTTGGCGCTCACCACACCGATCGGCACGCCGAGCTGGACGAAGCTGCCGTAGACCCCGCGCTTGCCCTCGGGGGCGTACTCGGTGGCGAGCAGCATCGCGCCGCCCCACTGGGCGCCGACGGCGACGCCCTGGGCGACTCGGAGGAGGACGAGCAGGACCGGCGCGGCGATCCCGATCGTCTCGTACGTGGGGAGGAGCCCGATGCCGGTGGTGGCGAGGCCCATCAGGGTGAGGGCCAGCACCAGCATCGGCTTGCGGCCGCGCTTGTCGCCGAGGTGACCGGCGACGATTCCGCCGAGGGGACGGGCGAGGAAGCCGACGGCGAAGGTGGCGAACGCGGCGAGGACTCCCGCGGAGGAACTGCCGGCCGGGAAGTACAGGTCGCCCAGGACCAGGGCGGCGGCTATGCCGAAGACGAAGTAGTCGTACCACTCGACGGCCGAGGCCAGTGCCGCGGCCGTGGCGACCTTGCGGCGGTGGCGGGGGTCGGGGGTGGCGGCCTGGGCGGGGCTGGTGCCGGGCTCGGGCTCGGGCTGCTGGGGACGGGGAGAAGGAGCGGTGTCCATGCGTGCACACTCCGGTGGGTGCGGGGACGTTGCGGGGGAACGTACTGACCGGACGGTATGCGGGTCAACGGTTCTGCACGATCGGGTTCCGGGTGCCCGGCGACTCGGGGGTGCGCGGTTCGTCGGCGGATGCGGGTGGGTGGGGGTTTCCCGTGCGGTTCCCCGCGGCCGGCCGCCACCCACCCCGCACGTCCGCACGCAGCCGAAACCGCCCCCTCGGCCACCGGCGGGAACGAGGGGGCGGCGGGGCGGAGCCCCTCAGGTCAGAACGTCACCACCGCCCGGCCGCCCTTGCCCGCGCGCATGTTGTCGAACGCCGCCGGGATGTCGTCCAACGAGATGCGGTCCGTGACCAGCGCACCGAGGTCGAGACGGCCGGCCCTGACATGGTCGGCCAGCACCGGCAGATCACGCGCCGGGTCCGAGTTGCCGTAGACGCAGCCGGACAGGGTGCGCCCCCAGTGGAAGATCTCCAGCGCGTTGAACGTGACCTGCTGCTCCTTGCCGCCGATCCCGACGACCGTCGTACGGCCGCCCCGCCGCGTGGACTCCCAGGCCGTACGGATCGTCACCGCCCGCCCCACGCACTCCACGGCGACGTCCACCCCCTGCTTCCCGGTCAGCGCACGGATCTCACGGGCGGTGTCCTCGGAGGCGACGACGAACTCCGTCGCCCCGGCCGCCCGCGCCAGCTCCTCCTTCGCCGGGGAGACGTCCACCGCCACGATGCGCGACGCCTCCGCGATCCGCGCCGCCTGGAGCGCCGCGAGCCCCACCCCGCCGACCCCGAACACGGCGACGGTCTCACCCGCCCGCACCCGAGTCGAGTGGTGGACCGCCCCGTACCCGGTCAGGACGGCGCAGCCGAGGAGGGCCGCGTCGGCGAGCGGAACTCCGTCCGGGGCAGGCAGTACGCAGCCGGCGGCCACCACCGTCTCCTGCGCGAACGCGGCCACGTTGAGGCCGGGGTGGAGGTCGGTGCCGTCGGACGCGCGCCGGGCGTACACGTTCCCCACGCCCGCCAGCGCGTTCGCGCACAGCCACACCTCCCCGAGCGAGCAGGCATGGCAACCGCCGCAGGAAGGGGCCCAGTTGAGGACGACCCCGGCACCGGGCGAGACATGGGTGACCCCCTCCCCGACGGCCAGCACCGTCCCCGCCCCCTCATGCCCGAGTACGGCGGGCACCGGCACCCGCATCGTCCCGTCGGACAGCGACAGGTCGGAGTGGCAGACCCCGGCGGCGGCGAGCCGCACCCGGACCTGGCCGGGCCCTGGCTCCGGCAGCTCGATCTCGGCGATCTCCAACGGTGCCCCGACGGCGGGCAGTACGGCGGCTCGAACAGTCATGACGGAACGGCTCTCCTACAGCTACGGCAACGGCAACGGCAACGGCAACGGCAACGGCAACGGCACATCTTGCCCGGGAAGCGGCTCGGCGGAAGCGGCGGGCGCCGGGAACCGGCGCCGCCCCGCCAGGCGACCGCGCTCTAGAACTGGAGCGACTTCGTCTGGAGGTACTCGGCCAGGCCGTGGGCGCCCAGTTCGCGGCCCACCCCCGACTGCTTGTAACCGCCGAACGGCGCCAGCGGGTTGAAGCGGCCGCCGTTGATGTCGACCTGGCCGGTGTCCATGCGGCGGGCGAAGGCGACCGCCTCGGCCTCGTCGGCCGCCCAGACGGCGCCGGCGAGCCCGTACACCGTGCCGTTGGCGATGCGCAGCGCGTCCTCCTCGTCCTCGTAGCGGAGGACGGACAGCACGGGACCGAAGATCTCCTCCTGGGCGACGGTCATCTCGGGTGTCACGTCGGCGAGGACGGTGGGGCTGACGAAGTAGCCCTTCCCACGCGGGGATCCGGGGCCGCCGGCGACCAGCCGGGCGCCCTCGGCGACGCCCTTCTCGATGTACCCGCGCACGCGGTCCCGCTGCTTGGCGTTGACCAGCGGGCCGAGGCGTTCGCCGTACTTCGCGGCGGCGGCCGCGGCCAGCTCGACCGCCTGCTCGTACTGGGAGGTGTGCACCAGCATCCGCGTCCAGGCGCTGCACGTCTGGCCGGAGTTGGACATGACGTTGGCGACGCCGACGTTGACCGCCTGGGCCAGGTCGGCGCTCGGCAGGATGACGTTGGCCGACTTGCCGCCGAGTTCCAGGGCCACCCTCTTGATCGCCCCGCCTGCGGTGGCGCCGATGCCGCGGCCGACCGCCGTCGATCCGGTGAAGGACACCATGTCGACGCCGTCGTGCGCGGCGAGGGCCTGCCCGGCGACGGTGCCGAGCCCGGTGACCAGGTTGAACACCCCTGCGGGCACCCCCGCCTCGTGCACGGCCTCCGCGAACAGCCGGGCGACGAGGGGGGTGTCCTCGGCGGGCTTCAGGACGACCGTGCAGCCGGCCGCGAGCGCCGGGGCGACCTTGGCGACGACCTGGTGCAGCGGGTAGTTCCAGGGCGTGATCGCGCCTACGACGCCGATGGGCTCGTGCAGCACGGTCGAGTTGCCGGCCTTCTCCTCGAAGGCGTACGTCGCGGCCAGTTCGGCGTACGAGCCCGCGACCGTGATCGGCAGATCCGCGTGCACCTTCCGGGAGAACGACGGCGGCGAGCCCAGCTCGGCCGTGACCGTCTCGGCGATCTCCTCCCGGCGGGCGGCGAGCGCGTCCCGCAGCGCGCCGATCACCGCCCCGCGCTGCGCGGGCGGTGTCGCGGCCCAGCCCGGCAGGGCGGCCCGGGCGGCGCGTACGGCGGCGTCGACGTCCTCGGCGGTGCCGGCCGGGACCCGGCCGATCACCCGCTCGTCGACCGGGTTCACCACCTCGATGGTGCCGGTGCCTACGGCGGGCCGCCACTCCCCGCCGATGTACATGCCGTCGTGTGCCTTCATCGTGGTGCCTTCCGGTGCGCCGATGGTCCGCACCAAAAACTAGCTCTGATAGTTTTCCGGCACCAGAGCGAGCAGATGTGACGACCGCCCCGCCCGCCGGGGCCCGCGTCGCGGAAGTTCCCTTTCAGGCAAGGCGCCCGCCACGGAAGCCGGCCCGTGTGCGGCCGTCCACCGTTCCCGGCGACTGAGCGGCAGTGGGCTGCCGCCAGGGCTGTCGCTCAGCCGGACGCCCCGGACGGTGTGTGTGGGGCCGGTGCCGTCCTCCCCCGGTGCCCAAGAGCCTGGGAGGCACCACCGGCGGGACCGCGTGCCCCAGGGCGCGCCTGCCGATCGCCGGCTCCGCGGCGTCGGCCGCCCCGGCGCAAGCCTGGCGTGGGTCCGGACGCCCCCGGAGCCGCCTGGGAAGCCGACCGCCGCTCCCCCACGCGCCGGTTCACCCCCTGCGCGCGGGACCCCGGACCTCGGTGAGGTGGGCGAAGACGACCACGTTGCTCGCGTAGCCCTTCCTCCGGTCGTACGCCCCGCCGCAGGTGATCAGGCGCAGCTCGGGGCGGTTACGGGTGCCGTAGACCACCTCGTTGGGGAAGCGGGCCTTCTCGTACGTCTTCACGGCGTCCACCGTGTAGACGGCGGTACGGCCGTCGGCGCGCCGGACCTCGACGGACCGGCCGCGTCCGACCATCTCCAGCGCGGCGAACACGGCGGGTCCCGTACGGGTGTCGCGATGGCCGACCACGACCGCCGTGCCGGGACCGCCGGGCGCGGGGCCGGCCGAGTACCAGCCGACCAGCTTCGGCTTGTCGTCCGGTGGCGCGGGCAGCCGCCCCTCGCGGTCGAGGCGGAGCCCCATGACCGGGGCCTTGATACCGAGGTAGGGGATGGCGAGGGTCTTCGCCGGCGAGTACGGGAGCGTTCGGGGCCGGGCGGGTCCACCCGGCTTCGCCGGCCGCGTGATGGTGGGGCGGGCGGGCCCGGAGGCCGCCGGCCGCGTGGTGGTGGGGCGGGCGGGCCCGGAGGCCGCCCCCGGCGAAGGCGAGCCGGGCGAACGCCCGCCGGACGCGGACGCCGGACGCGAAGGCGCCTCGGGTGCGGCGGTCGCGCGCGGTGGTGTGCGGGGCGTGGTCGCCGTCTTCGGGCGCGCCGCGGGCGACGGCGTGGAACGTGGAGGTGTGTAGTACCGGGGCGCCGGGGGGGGGGGGGGGCCCCCCCCCCCCCCCCCCCCCCCCCCCCCCGCTGGGCCCCGGCGAGGTCGGCCGGGGTGGGGCCGGCCCGCTCCTCGTCCGTCGCCCAGTTCGCGACGCTCACCACCAGCACGACGGTCAGCACGATCGTCCGTGTGAGGCGGTAGGCGCGCGTCCGGTACCAGGGCCTCGGGGCGCGTCTACGCGGCGCCATCGGCGCGGCGACGGCGCAGCCGCAGATAGGCCGCCCCGCCGACCGCGGAGAAGCCCACGGTCGCCGCCCCGGCGACCGGCGAGAAGTCCTGGGTCATGGCGAGGCCGCCGCCGCCGGCCGGTGGACCGCCGAGCGGGCAGCTGACGGTGAAGTCCCTGGTCCGGGGCGCCGCCGGGTCGCCGATGACGCGCCAGGTGAGCCGGTAGTCACCCGTCGGCAACCGCACCCCGCCGTCGGGCACCACCGGCGGGGTGTGTCCGCTGCCGTCGGCGTCCGGCACGATGGCACCCTCGGCGACGGGACCGGCACTGGGGACCAGGGGCAGCCGCTGGATCGACCAGGCGATGCTCTGCGTCGGGCGGAAGTTGAAGGCGGCGAGGTAGAAGTCGCAGACCACCGGCTGGTTGCGCTGGCTGCTGAACGGAAAGCCCACCTTGTGGATCTTGACGTCGGGGTCGCCCGGCGCCGCGGCGGCGGCCGGTGCCATGATCAGGGAAGCTCCCATGGCGGTGAGCGTCGCGAGGACGGCGGCACTCGCGCGCGCCTGGGCGCGGCGGGGGCGTGACGGGGTGGACATGCGAGACCTCCGAGTCAGGTGATTGTCATATAAATCACGCTTTGACCTGACTCTCTGTCATATCCCCGGGAGGGTGGGGGGCGCCGCGCCTCACGCCTCGTCAGATATCCCTCTTTCGGCCCAGGGCCGCCCCGGGGCCGGGGCCGTCCTGCTCGGCGGTGCCGCCCTGCCCGCCCGCTTCCCGCCCGGGCCCGGCCTGCGAGCGCAGGGCTATCCCCGACGAGAGCAGCAGCAGCGCGCCGAGCATCACGAACGGCGCGGCCACGCCCGCCACCCCGGCGACCAGCCCCGCCGCGGCGGGCGCCGCGACCTGTCCCAGCCGGTTGCCCGTCAGCCGCAGGGCGAGGGCGGTGGACCGGGCGTCGTCGGGAGCGGCCTGCACGACCGTCGTCATGGACAGCGGCTGTCCGACCCCCAGGCAGAAACCGAGCGCGCCGAGGATCAGGGCCAGCGCCCACACCGGTACCGGCACCGCGATCCCGGCGCAGAGCAGGGCCCCGAGCACACAGGTCACGGTGAGCAGCGCGGTGCGGCCGAGCCGGCGCAGCATGGGCGTCATCACCAGACGGCACGCGATGGTGGCCGCCGCACGCAGACTCAGCAGCGCGCCGATGACGGACGGCGCGATCCCCCGGTCCTCACCGACGACCGGGAGGTACGCGGTGAGGATGTCGGTCGCCGACAGCACGGCGAGGCTGATGAAGATACCGCCGGGCACCCCCTTGGTCCGCAGGATGCGGTGCACGGGGACCCGCTCGGCCCGCTGCGCACGGGCTGCGGGATCGACGGGGCGCTCGATGCGCCACAGCGAGGTGAAGGCGACCGCCGCGCCCGCGCCCGCGACCACCAGCGCCAGGGCACTCGTACGCACCATGTCCGGGCCGCCGATGAGCGCGCCCGCGGCGATCGGGCCGATCAGCTGTCCGAGGGAGGCGCCGATGGTGAAGTGGCCGAAGTTGCGGTCGTGTTCGTGCGGCGCGGACTGCCGGGCGACCAGCGACTGGGCGCCGATGACGAAGGAGAGATGGCCGAGGCCCATCACACCGCTCCACACGGCCATCGCCGGCAGGGAGTTCGCCAGACCGCTCATGACGCAGCCGCCGGCGATCAGGACGACGCCGACGGGCAGCAGGGGGGCGCACCGCCCCCGGTCGGTCCGGCGGCCGAGCGGGACGGCGGCGAACAGCGGGAGCAGGGCGTAGACCCCCGCGAGTACACCGATCGCCCGCTCGTCGGCACCCAGCGCGAGGGCCCGGTAGGAGACGGCGGGCCGCGCCATCGACACCGCCCCCTGCGCGAAGGTGAAGGCGATGACGAGACGGAGCAGCCAGCCGCGGTTCCTGCCGGGCCTCATGATGACGGTTCTCCCTGGCTCAGTTGATGCCCATGCGTCAGATGAAGCGCATGCGTCAGATGATGCCCATGAGGATTCCGGCGCCCAGGATCACCAGCGAGGTGAGCGCCGCCCACTTCACGACGAACCTGGTGTGGTCGCCGAACTCGACCTTCGCCATGCCCACGAGGACGTACACGGCGGGCACGAGGGGGCTGGACATGTGCAGCGGCTGGCCGACGAGGGAGGCGCGGGCGATCTCCAGGGGCGAGACCCCGTGGGCGGCACCGGCCTCGGCGAGGACCGGCAGGACACCGAAGTAGAAGCCGTCGTTGGACATGAAGTACGTGAGCGGCAGGCTCAGGAAGCCGGTGACGAGGGCCATGTGCGGGCCCATGCCCCCCGGGACGGCGTCGACGATCCACTTGGCCATGGAGTCGACCATGCCGGTGCCCTGGAGGACTCCGGTGAAGACGGCGGCGGCGAAGACCATGCCGGAGACGTTGAGGACGTTGTCGGCGTGGGCGGCGAGCCGGGCCTTCTGGTCGGGGATGCGCGGGAAGTTGACCGTCAGCGCGAGCGCGGCGCCGAGGATGAACAGCACGGGGATCGGCAGCCACTCCATGATCATGGCGGTGAGCAGCGCGACCGTGAGCAGCGCGTTGAACCAGTACAGCTTGGGCCGCAGCGTCGGGCGGTTGGGGTCCAGGCCCTGGAGGCGGACGTCCTCGACGTCGTCGTCGGCCGGGTCGGCGTCGGTGCCGGAGCCGGCGCCGCCGGTGGTCTTCGCCGTGCGGACCTTGTCGTCACCGGAGCCGGAGGCCGCGGAGGCGCCCGCGCCGACGAGCACGGTCTCCTCGGGCTGGTCCTTCTCCTCGTCCTTGACGATCTTCTCCTGCTCCAGGACCTCGTCGAGGCTCAGCACGCCGAGGCGCTTGCGCTCGCGCAGACCCAGGAAGTACGAGAGCACGAAGACGAAGAGGAGGCCCACGGCGAGCGCCGGGATCATCGGGACGAAGATGTCGCCCGCGTCGAGCTTGAGCGCGGTGGCGGCGCGGGCGGTCGGGCCGCCCCAGGGCAGCGTGTTCATCACGCCGTTGGCGGTGGCGGCGACACCGGTCATCACGACCAGGCTCATCTTCAGGCGCTTGTACAGCGGGTACATCGCCGAGACGGTGATCATGAAGGTGGTCGAGCCGTCGCCGTCGAGCGAGACGATCGCGGCGAGCAGGGCCGTGCCGATGACGATGCGCAACGGGTCGGCCTTGCAGAACTTCAGGATGCCTCGGACGATCGGGTCGAAGAGGCCGACGTCGATCATGAGGCCGAAGTAGACGATGGCGAACATGAGCATCGCGGCGGTGGGCGCGAGGTTGCCCACCCCCTCGATGACGTAGTCGCCGAGCTTGGCGCCCTTCCCTACGAAGACGCAGAAGAGAGCGGGGATCAGCACGAGCGCCGCGATCGGCGACATCTTCTTCATCATGATCAGGACCAGGAAGGTCGCGATCATGGCGAAGCCGAGGATGGTCAACATGTGGATACCTAACGTTCGCCCTTGAACTCCCACCAGGGCACCGGCGGTGCGACGACGTTAGGGCGGCTCCACAAGCGTTAACAAGACGTTGACATGCGAGCAATAAGAGCAAAACTCCAGGTCACAGCGTTGCGCCTGCTCGGGCGAGCTCCACGGGCACTCCGTTGAGGACCGCGTTGCCCGACAGTGGATCAAGGAGCGAGCCGTCGAGGAGCTGGTTGACGTTGACTCCGGGGTCGAGTGCGGCGTGGCTCATCCGGGTGCCCGGCCGGTCGTGTCCCCAGCCGTGCGGAAGGCTCACGACACCACGGCGTACGCCGTCGGTGACCTCGGCGGGGGCGGTGACCTCTCCCCCGGCGCCCTTGATCCGTACGGCGTCCCCGTCGGCGATGCCGAGGCGCTCGGCGTCCTCGGGGTGGATGTGCAGGGTGCAGCGGTTGGTGCCGCCGGTCAGGGCGGGGACGTTGTGCAGCCAGCTGTTGTTGGACCGCAGATGGCGGCGGCCGATGAGGACGAGGCCGTCCGGGCGCCCCCCGAGGGCCGTGCGGAGCCTTGGCAGGTCGCCGGCGATCGGGCCCGGCAGCAGTTCGATCCTGCCGCTGACCGTCTTGAGCGGCTGGGGCAGCCGGGGCTTCAGGGGACCGAGGTCGATGCCGTGCGGGTGGGCGAGCAGTCGCTCCAGGTTCAGGCCGTCCGGGCGGGCGCCGAAGCCGTCGCCGTACGGGCCGAGGCGCAGCATCATGTCGAGCCGCCGCTCCGGGCCGCTCTCGCCCGTCAGCAGGGCGGCCAGTTCCCTCGGGTCCCGGCCGTGGACGGGCGAGTGGGCCTCCTTGACGGCCTTGCCGAGGGTCTGGCCGATGACCAGGTCGTCCACGGCGGAGGGGTCGGCGCCGTGCATGCCCGTGGCGGCGAGGGTCAGGCGCGCCAGGATCTCGGTCTCCGCCATCCTGCCGTCCTCCAGGGGCACGGCGGCACGGTTGTAGCGGACCTGGTTGCGGACGGCGAACGCGTTGAACGCGAAGTCGAAGTGGGGGGCCTGGGAGGGCGGGGGCGGCGGCAGGACGACGTCGGCGTGGCGCGCGGTCTCGTTCAGGTAGGGGTCGACACTGACCATGAAGTCCAGTGCGTCGAGCGCCTTGTCGAGGCGGTCGCCGTCGGGCGCGGAGAGTACGGGGTTGGCGGCGACGACGACCAGGGCGCGGACGGGGCTGCCCTCGGGTGTGGCGGTGTCGATCTCCTCGGCGAGCGCGGACAGCGGCAGTTCGCCCTTGGCCTCGGGGTGGCCGCTCACCCGGCTGTGCCACCGGCCGAGGGCGAAGCCACGGCCGGGTCCGGCGGGCCGGGGCGTCTTGTCCGTGGCGGCCAGGGGGAACAGGGCGCCGCCGGGCCGGTCGAGGTTGCCGGTGAGGATGTTGAGGACGTCGACCAGCCAGCTGGCGAGGGTGCCGTGCGGGACGGTGCAGCTGCCGATGCGGCCGTAGACGGCGGCGGTGGGCGCGGCGGCCAGTTCGCGGGCCATGGCCCGGATCGTGCCGGCGTCCACGTCGCATGCCTCCGCGACGGACTCGGGGCTGAACTCCCTTACGGCGTCCGTGAGTTCTGCGACGCCCAGGACATGCGGGGCGAGGTCGCCGAGGTCGACGAGGTTCTCCTCGAAGAGCACGTGCGCCATGGCCGCGAGGAGCAGCGCGTCGGTGCCGGGGCGGATCGCGACGTGCCGGTCGGCGAGTTTGGCCGTGCGGGTCAGGCGCGGGTCGACGACGGTGAGGGTGCCGCCGCGGGCCCTGAGGGCCTTGAGCTTGCCGGGGAAGTCGGGCGCGGTGCACAGACTGCCGTTGGACTCCAGCGGGTTGGCGCCGAGGAGGAGCAGATGGTCGGTGCGGTCGAGGTCGGGTACGGGGATGGCGTGCGCGTCGCCGTAGAGGAGTCCGCTGGAGACGTGCTTGGGCATCTGGTCGACGGTGGAGGCGGTGAACAGACTGCGGGTGCCGAGGCCGGCGAGGAGGACGGGCGGGTAGAGGGCGCCCGCCATGGTGTGCACGTTCGGGTTGCCGAGGACGACGCCGACGGCGTGCGGGCCGTGTGCCTCGACGACCGGCCGCAGTCCGGCGGCGACGGCGTCGAAGGCCTCCGCCCAGGTGGCCTCCCGCAGTTCCCCGTCCTTGCGGACCAGCGGGGTGCGCAGCCGGTCGGGGTCGCCGTCGGCCGCGCCGAACGAGGCGCCCTTGGGGCAGATGAACCCCTTGCTGAACACGTCGTCCCGGTCGCCGCGGGCCTTGGTGACCCGGGTGCCCTCGATGGTGAGGGTGAGCCCGCAGGTGGCCTCGCAGAGGGGGCAGATCCGCAGGGCGGTGCGGGAGTCGGTGGTGGTGGACACGGGTCCTCCCGGAGGGCGACGGCGATGGCGCTCGGACGGGCGCCGCGCGCACTGGCCGCGCGGCACCGCAGCCGAGCATACCGACCGGTATGCATCAGCGGGAGGGGCCAGCGGTATCGGGGCGGCCCGGGTCAGTCCAGGACGCGTGCGAGATAGGCCCGCAGCAGTTCCCGCATCTCCTCGATGATCCGCGGGTCACCCTCCGGGGAGACCCGGAAGGAGAGGTGGACGAGCGTGTCGGCGGTCTCGACGGCGACGAGGAAGACGCGGCGCAGGTCCTCGTCGGGGGTGCGTCCGATATAGGCGGAGAGCAGCTCGGACAGGCGGTCGGCGACGCGGGTGTTGGGTTCCTGCCGACTGCCGCCGACGGGGATCTGGTTGCCGAAGTCGATGAGGGCGAAGCCGGGGGCGTGGCGCTTCATGTCGAGGTACTCGTCGAGGACGGCGTCCATCGCGGTGCGCCAGTCCCGGTCGCCGGTGTCCTCCAGACGGCGTCCGACCCGCTCGCTGAAGCGGTCGAGGTTGCGTTCGGCGAGCGCGTCGGCCATCGCGCGCTTGTTGCCGAAGAAGCGGTAGACGGAGCCGATGGGCACCCCCGCGCGCAGTGCCACGGCACGGGTGCTCAGCGCGTCGTACCCCACCTCGTCGAGGAGTTCGGCGCAGGCGTCGAGGATCCTGGTCAGTCGTTCGGCACTGCGCCGCTGCACGGGTGCGCGGCGCAAGGAGGTCGCCTGGGACACGGGCTTCATGATGCCTTTCCGCCGAGGTCCGATGAGCTTCCGGATACAGGTACGGCCGGTACCGCCACTCCCGCTCGGCGGTCGAACACGGCGAACGACGAACATCCGCACGTCCGGGGCCTGCCGGGAGCGTAGAGCACCGCACTGACAAGACGGATCCGCCCCGGGTCCGGTTCTCCGCCGCACCCCGATGGCACCCGATGCGGCGACACGGGGGCGACACACGGCGCCGCGGCCTGCCACGGCCCGGCCGGCGGACCTCTTGCGCCCGACCCGGCCGAATCCTACGGTGATGCATAGGAATCAGCGCGAGGGAGCGATCATGAGCGGGGACGCGAGGAAGACGGCCGAGGGACTGGAGTACCTCTCCGGTTTCGGCAACGAGCACGCCTCGGAGGCGGTGCCGGGGGCGCTGCCGCAGGGCCGCAACTCCCCCCAGCGCGCCCCGCTCGGCCTCTACGCCGAGCAGCTCAGCGGCAGCGCCTTCACCGAGCCGAGGGCGCACAACCTCCGTTCCTGGCTCTACCGTGTCCGTCCGTCGGCAGCCCACCCGGCCTTCACCCGCGCGGACAGCGGCACGCTGCGCACGGCCCCCTTCACGGAGACCGTCCCCGACCCCAACCGCCTGCGCTGGAACCCCCTCCCGGAGCCCCCGCCGGGCACCGACTTCCTCGCCGGTCTGTGGACCCTCGGGGGCAACGGCGACGCGGCCCAGCGCTCCGGCATGGCCGTGCACCTGTACCACGCCACATCCTCCATGGACCGGGTCTTCAGTGACGCCGACGGCGAGCTGCTGATCGTCCCGGAGCGGGGCGGCCTTCTCCTGCGCACCGAGTTCGGCCTCCTCCACGCGGAGCCCGGCGAGATCGCCCTGGTCCCGCGCGGCGTCCGCTTCCGCGTCGAACTCCTCGACGCGACGGCCCGGGGCTACGTCTGCGAGAACTACGGCGCCCCGTTCCGCCTCCCCGACCTCGGCCCGATCGGTGCCAACGGCCTGGCGAACGCCCGTGACTTCCGGGCACCGGTGGCCGCGTACGAGGAGGCGGAGGGTCCGGTGGAGGTGGTGAACAAGTTCTGCGGGAACCTCTGGTCCGCCGTCTACGACCACTCGCCGCTCGACGTGGTCGCCTGGCACGGCAACTACACGCCGTACGTCTACGACCTGCGCCGGTTCAACGTCATCGGCTCGATCTCGTACGACCACCCCGACCCGTCGATCTTCACGGTGCTGACCTCGCCGTCGGACACCCCGGGCCTGGCCGGTGTGGACTTCGTCGTGTTCGCGCCGCGCTGGCTGGTGGGCGAGGACACGTTCCGGCCGCCGTACTTCCACCGGAACGTGATGAGCGAGTACATGGGCCTGATCGAGGGCGCGTACGACGCCAAGGCGGAGGGCTTCGTGCCCGGCGGCGGCTCGCTGCACAACATGATGTCCGCGCACGGCCCCGACCGGGAGACCTTCGACCGGGCGAGCGCCGCCGAGCTGGTGCCGCAGAAGGTCGACGACGGGCTTGCCTTCATGTTCGAGACCCGGTGGCCGATCCTGACGACCGCGCAGGCGGCCGGGGCGGACCATCTCCAGCAGGGGTACGACGACGTGTGGTCGGGCCTCCAGCGCCACTTCGGTCCGTTGCGCTGAACACGCCGGGCCGGGTACGGATAGCGTCGTGACCTCCTTCGCCCCGGACTCGATCGTCCTGAACCGCAAGCTGCCCCTCTGGTATCAGGTGTCGCAGTCCCTGCGCGCCTCGATACTGGGCCGGTCGCCCCATGATCCGCTGCGGCTGCCCACCGAGGAGCAGTTGGCCGGGCACTACGGGGTGAGCGTGCTGACCATGCGGCAGGCGCTCAAGGAGCTGGAGGACGAGGGGCTGATCAGCCGGCACCGGCGGCGCGGAACGTTCATCGAGCCGGGCGCGCAACGGGGTACGCCGGTGCGGCTGCTCGGCTCTGTGGACGCGATCGTGGCCCAGCAGTCGGGCATGACGACGCAGCTGCTGGACCAGGGCAGCACCGCCCTGTCGGGTGAACTCGCCGATTACTTCCCGGACTTGACGGAGGTGGCCACCTACCACCGGTTGCGCGGCGACGAGAGGACGGGAGAGCCCACCAACCACGCCCGCAACTACGTCCGCCCCGAGCTGGCCGAACGCATCGACCGGGAGGACCTGCTCCGCTGGCCGATGACCAAGGTGCTCCGGGACGCCGTCGGCGTGGCCATCGGCCGGATCACCGACACCGTCGAGGCCCGCCTCGCGGACCCGGAGACGGCCCGCCTGCTCCAGATCCCCCTGCTCAGCCCGATCCTGCACTACACGGGCGTCACCCACGACGAGTCGGGCCGCGTCCTGGACGTCGCGGTCATCCACTACCGCGGCGACCGCTTCTCCTTCACGGTCACCCTCGACGCCCACTGAACCGGAGGACCAGGCCGTACGATGCCCCGCGTGACGCACGACGACGCTCCGCCGCTCGCGGACCTCATGCCGTGGTCCGTCGCACCGCCACGGCTGGGCCGGGGGTGGCCGGCGGCGCCCGACGCGGCTTCCCTGAAGGCCCGCTGGGACACCCTGGTGAAGGCGGAGGGCCCGGACCGCGAGGCCCTGTTCGGGCCCACCCGGTCCCGCACCCTCACCTCCGCGGTCCCCCGGCTGCCGGGCCGGCACAGCGGGACCGGCCGGCTGATCCGCGAGTCCGGCCCCTGCCCCGAGCCCGTCCGGGTCCTCGCCGCTCCCTTCGACGAACAGTGGCTCATCCCCGACCACCGCCTCATCGACGCGGCCCGCCCCGAGCTGTGGCGGGTCACGGACGGGCACCAGGTGTTCGTGGTGGAGCAGCCGGCCGCGCCCGAACCGGCCGGGCCGGTGCTCCTCGCCACCTCGGTGCTGCCCCTGGCGCCGCCGCACGGCCCGCGCGTCGGCAGGGTCCGCCCGCTGTACCGGCGACCCGGCGGACGGGAACCGAACCTGGCGCCCGGTCTGGTGGAGCATCTCGCCGACCGTCTCGGCGCCGACGGCGTCGACCCGCTGGACGTCCTCGGCTGGATCCTGGTGGCAGCGCGTCCGGGCCCCCGAGGCATCGAGGTCCCGCTCACCCCGGACCCCGGCACCTGGTCGCACGGCGTCGAGCTGGGCCGCCGCGTCCTCTGGCTGATGCGCCGCGACGGCGACCGCCCCAGACTCCCGGGTGGCCGCCGCCCCTACGTCCGCGCCCCGCTCCCGGCGCGTCCGGTGGAACTCCGCTACGACCCGGACGAGGAAGCCCTCCTGCTCGGCGAGGGCCGCATCTCGCCGGTGCCCGCCGGGGCCTGGGACTTCCACGCCGGCGGTGTCCGCGTCCTCGACGCGTGGTTCGCCCGCCGCACGGAACCCGCGGTACCGGGCACCCTGGAGGCCCTACGCCCCACGACCTGGCCCCAGACCTGGACGTCGGAGCTCCTGGAGCTGATCACGGTTCTGGCGCTCCTCGCCGAACTGCGCCCGATGCAGGCCGATTTGACGGTGAACAAGCACCTCACGACGGAGGAGCTGCGCACGGCGGGAGTCATCCCGGTGGCGGAGTCGGCACGCAGGCCGGCCTCGGTGCTGGACCACGACGAGGAGGGTCCGGAGGGCCAGTTCACCCTGTTGTGAGCGGCCTCGCCCCTACGGCGCGAACGAGTCCAGCACCCGGTCCAGCATCCAATCGAACACGGCCTCCGGATCGATCGGCCCCGCGTCCTCCGTGAAGGCCGCCGCCATCCGCGGATACGCGCCGGAAGCGATCTGACCGCCCAGGTAGGCGATCCGCGCCTGGTTCTCCTGCTCCTCGGACCACGGCAGCGCCCGCGTGCGCTCCGCCGTCGCCAGCTCGTTCGCGACATACGTCGTCACACACCCGTTGAGCAGCGCCAGGAGCTGCAGCTTCGTGCCGTACGGCGCGTCGAGCGGATCCATGCAGCGCAGACAGTGCTCCAGGAACCGCAGGGCGTTCGGGCTGAACCCGTACACCGGTGACATCAGCCGCGGCAGCCACGGATGCCGGCGCATCAACTCCCGCGTCTGGTGGGCCACCCGCCGCAGGTCGGCCCGCCAGTCCCCGCTCGGCTCCCACAGGTCGTGCTCGCCGCCGACGGCGTCGACCATCAGCTCGTGCAGGTCCTCCTTGCGCGGCACGTAGTTGTACAGCGACATGGTGCCGCAGCCCAGCTCGGCCGCGACATGCCGCATCGACACGGCGTCGAGCCCGCCCTCGTCGGCCAGCCGCACCGCCGCCGCCGCGATGTCCGCACGGCTGAACGCGGGCCGCGGGCCGCGGCCGGTGCGCTCGGGGCGCGCCCAGATCACTTGGGGTACGGCCGGTCGGCCAGCCATCGATCATCACCTCGGCCACCATCCTAGTTACGTACGGCGTACGTAGTGCGCTATGGTCACCCCATGACTTCTACGTACGCCGTACTTAGTGAAGGTCTGGAGAAGCGTTTCGGGGACGTCCACGCCGTCCGGGGCCTCGATCTCGCCGTGGCGGAGGGCTCGGTGGTCGGGATGCTCGGCCCGAACGGGGCGGGCAAGACCACGGCCGTACGGCTGCTGACGACGCTGCTGCGGCCGGACGCCGGCTCGGCGCGGATCGCGGGGCACGACCTCGTACGGGAGCCGGACGCCGTCCGGCGGGCGATCGGCGTGACCGGGCAGTACGCGTCGGTGGACGGGGACCTCACCGGGCGGCAGAACCTGCGACTGTTCGCACGCCTGCACCGCGTCCGGGACACGACGGCCCGCGCGGGCGAGCTCCTCGACCGCTTCGGCCTGACCGAGGCCGCCGACCGGCCGGTCTCCACGTACTCCGGCGGGATGCGCCGCCGGCTCGACCTGGCGGCGAGCCTGATACGGCGCCCTGCGGTGCTGTTCCTCGACGAGCCCACCACCGGACTCGACCCGGTCAGCCGCAACGCGATCCGGGACGCCGTGGGGGCGCTCAAAGCGGAGGGGACGACCGTGCTGTTGACGACGCAGTACCTGGAGGAGGCGGACCGGCTCGCCGACCGTATCGTGCTGATGGACCGGGGCAGGATCGCGCACAGCGGCTCGCCGCCCCAGCTCAAGGCGCTCATCGGCTGGTACGCGGAGGTCGTGGTCGCACACGCCGACGCGATGACCGAGGCGGCGGGCGTCCTCGACCAACTCACCGGAGCGGAGCCGTCGTTCGACCGCGACCGGCTCGCGGTCGGCGCGGTCACCCTCGACCCGACACTGACGCTGCCCCGGCTGGTCCGCGAACTCGACGCGGCAGGCGTGCCGTTGCTCGACGCGAGCCTGCGGCCGCCGACCCTCGACGATGTGTTCCTCCGCCTCACCGGGGAGCCGGCGACCGGCCTCACGGACCTCAAGGAGCTTGCCGTATGAGCGCGTTGGCGTACGACGGCGCGGCGATGCTCGGCCGTCAGCTGCAGCGGGCCCGGAACAACCCGGGGCTGCTGATCCTCACCCAGACGATGCCGATATCGATGCTGCTGTTCTTCGGTTACGTCTTCGGCAGCGCCCTCGCGGTGCCGGGCGAGGAGTACCGGCGGTTCCTGGTGCCCGGTCTGCTGGTGGCGACGGCGGCCGGCGGGATCATGACCGGTATGTTCCAGGCCGCGCAGGACACCCACCGTGGCGTCATGGACCGCTTCCGCACCCTGCCGATGAGCCGGGCGGCCGTACCGCTCGGACAGGTGGCGGCGGACCTGGTGCTCACGGCCGCGGGGACCGTGCCGTTCCTGCTGGTCGGGCTGGCGGTGGGCTGGCGGATCGAGGGCGGCGCGCTCGCGGCGGCCGGGGCCTTCGGACTGTTGCTGCTGTTCCGGTTCACTGCCGTGTGGATCGGCGTGTTCCTGGGCCTGCTCACCCGGAACGAGGACGCGGCGGGCCAACTGGGCGGGGCCACCTTCCTGTTGCCGCTGCTGTCCAGCGCGTACATCCCGACCGGCGGTCTGCCGGGCTGGGTGCGCACCGCCGCCGAGTGGAACCCGATCAGCGCGGTCAGTACGGCCCTGCGCGTTCTGTTCGGGAACGCGCCCGTGCCGGACGGCGCCGCCTGGCCGGTCGCCCATCCGATCGCCGGTTCGCTGGCCTGGTGCGCCGTCCTGCTCGCGGTGTTCGTGCCGCTCGCGGTGCGCACCTACGCGGCCGGCCCCAGGTGACCTCCGGCCCGTTCGGGGGACGGGCCGGACCCCCGGGGCCTCCGGACCGCCTGACGGGGCGGGCCGGAGGCCGCGCCGGGGCGGGGCGGGGCACGTGACGCTCGGCACGCCCTGCTGACAAAGGCGCCCCGCCGGGGACATGATCCACGGCATGCGCTCACCGACCGGCACCGCCGAACCCCTGCCCCTCGACGGCCTCACGGTCGTCGCCGTCGAGCAGGCCGTGGCGGCGCCCTTCGCCACCCGGCAGCTCGCCGACCTCGGCGCCCGTGTGATCAAGGTCGAGCGGGTGGACGGCGGTGACTTCGCGCGCGGCTACGACACGGCCGCCCGGGGGCTGGCCTCCCACTTCGTGTGGTGCAACCGGGGCAAGGAGTCCCTCGCCCTCGACCTGAAGGACCCGCGCGGCCTGGACGTCGTACGGCGGCTGGTGGCGGACGCGGACGTGTTCGTGCAGAACCTCGCGCACGGCGCGGCGGCCCGGCTCGGTCTGGACGCCGCCACGCTGTGCGCCGCGCACCCCCGGCTGATCGCGGTGGACGTCTCCGGCTATGGGGCGTCGGGGCCGTACGCGGACAAGCGCGCGTACGACATGCTCGTGCAGTGCGAGGCCGGGCTGGCGTCGGTGACGGGCACCCCGGAACAACCGGTGAAGTCCGGCATCCCGGCGGCGGACATCGCCGCCGGGATGTACGCGTTCTCGGGGGTCCTCGCGGCGCTCGTCCGCCGGGGTACCACCGGGCGGGGCGGGCCGGTGGAGGTGTCGATGCTGGAGGCGCTCGCCGAGTGGATGGGGCACCCGCTGCACCACACCCTGCACGGCGGTACTCCCCCGGTGCGGACGGGCCTCGCACACGCGGTCATCGCGCCCTACGACGCCTACCCGACGGCGGACGGCGGCCGGGTACTGCTGTCGGTGCAGAACGACCGGGAATGGCGGCGGCTCGCCGAACAGGTCCTGCGGCGACCGGAGTTGGCGGATGATCCCGCGTTCGCGACGAACCCGGCCCGGGTCGCGCACCGGGACCGCACGGACGAGGCGGTCGCGGAGGCCCTGGGCGTGCTGGACGCGGACGAGGCGATGGCGCGGCTGGAGGCGGCCGGGATCGCGTGCGCACGTCTGCGGGACGTGCGCGAACTGGCGGAGCATCCGCAACTGGCGGCCCGGGACCGGTGGCGGGAAGTGGGGTCGCCGGTGGGGCCGCTCAAGGCGCTGCTGCCGCCCATCACGCTGCCGGGCGGGGACGAGGCACGGATGGGGGCGGTACCCGCGCTCGGGGAGCACACAGAGTCGCTGCTGCGCGCCGTGGGGATGACGGGCGACGAGATCGCAGCGCTGCGCCGGGACGGTGTGATCGCCTGAGCGCGGGCTTCCTGCTGAGGATCCTTGGTGCTAGCGGCTGCCGAAGAGCGAGCGGCGCAACCGCCTCAGGGGCGCGAACAGCGAGACGCGGCCGACGCGCGTGTTCCCGGCGGCCCGCTTCTCGTGCGGGGAACGCGCCGTTATCTCGCGCATCAGCGAGGTCGCCTCGGCCGTCTCGCGCTGCGGCACGGCGGGGCCGCTCAGCACCGAGAGATGGCGGTCGAGGCGCGAACTGGTCGCACTGCTCCCGCAGGTGATCGCAGGGACTCGCGCCCTGCGGACTGTTATCTGTTCCATGTCACTCCCCACCCGTTCGAGTCCACCCGGCCCGGGCAGCGTAACCATATCGCCCCATCCGAGCACGCGGGAATCACGGTCTCGGTATACACCTACCCCGTAAGGGCGTTGTCGATTACCCTCCGAATCCGACTGATTTCAGGGCGAGTTGGACAATTGGCTGACTGGTCGGCTGTGCTGACCCTCCGTCAGGCTCGATGGTCACGGCGAGTGATGTCGCATCGGTGTCCAAACCCTTCGTGACCAAGGGCGTGTCGCCGTCGAAGAGCCCCAGGGAGCGTGGTTGCACGTCGGGGCGCATGAGCCAGAGCTGGTGCACCCGGTCGCGCGGCAGGTCCTCGTATCCGGTGAAGGTCACGATCGCGCTCCCCTCCTCGGCGGAGGCGATCACTCCGATTCCATGGCCCTCGGCGTCCCGTTCACTGGTCGCGCGGGCGTCCGGCGCGGTGAGAACGTGTGCGATCTCACGTGACTGCGCGCGCTCGGCGTCCAGCTGATCCTGGGTCCGGTTCGCCTGGACGGCGAAGAGCGACGCCACGACGAGCGCGGCGGCGGCCGTCGCGGTGGCCAGCGGCATGAACAAAGGGCGCATCCGGGGCGCACGGGCGCGCGCCTTCGGCGGTGGCTCGGTGCCCCACACATGCGGGGGCAGATGCTGCTGGGGCCGGGCCTGCGCCGGAGCCTCCTGAGGCGTGCTCCGTACGGCGGCGAGGACCCGGTCGCGCATCGCGGCCGGCGCCGGGACGGCCGTCGACCAGGCGAGGCGGACGGCGTCCTCCGCCAGGGCGCGCACCTCGGCGGGACAGCGGTCGCAGCGGGCCAGGTGCTTCTCGAAGCGGCGGCGCTCGTCGGGCTCCAGGGCGTCGAGAGCGTAGGGGGCGGCGAGCGAGTGGAGGTCCTCTCGGCGGAACAGGCTCATGCCGCGCCTCCCTCGGGCACCCGGTCCCGGGGCGCGGTGGAACGGAACGGGGCCTCCTGTGCCACGAGGCCGATCAGGGCGCTCATGCGACTCCTCCCAGGCATTCGCGCAGCCGTGTGAGTCCGTCGCGCATACGGGTCTTGACCGTGCCGAGGGGCAGTGACAGCCGCTCGGCCACTTCACGGTAGGTGTAGCCGTCGTAGTAGGCGAGGGTGACCGACTCCCGCTGGAGTGTGGTGAGCCGCTCCAGGCAGTGGCGCACCCACTGGCGTTCGAGTCCCGCCTCGACCTCCTCGGCGACCTGGTCGAAGGCGGTGTCGTGGGCCCGTCTGCCTTCGCGCTGCTCGCGTTCGGTGGCCGCGCGGGCGCTGCGCACCCGGTCCACCGCCCGCCGGTGCGCGAGGGTGAGGACCCAGGACAGGGCGCTGCCCCGGGCGGGGTCGAAGCGGGCGGCGGAGCGCCAGAGTTCGAGGAGCACCTCCTGAGCCACCTCCTCCGACTGCGCGGGGTCGCGTACGACCCTGCGCACCAGACCGAACACCGGGCCGGACACCACGGCGTACAGCTCCTCGAAGGCCCGCTGGTCACCTCCGGCCACGCGGACCAGGAGTTTGTCCGCCTCCACTCGCTCCCCCTCGTCTCCTGCCGAGCACGGCCATCCCCGCGCGTAAGGCATTCGCAACCGACCCACCTCCGGATGGGGTTACGGATCAGCGTGCCGAAAACGCGGGTCCCCCGTCGACGAATCCGACCGGATCCGACCGGATCGGATCGCCGTCGGCTCCCGAGCGGATCTGGATCGAGGAATCGCGCTCTCCGGTGAGACAACCTTTCAAACGCGCCGTAAGAACGTTTGGGATTCGACCAATCCACCCTGCCGACCGCTCCGAATGGCGTTCGTCAGGCAAGTTGGGACAGAGGACGGACGGCATGACGACACCTACTTCCAAGAGCGGCGCGGGACGGCGGAGCATCGCATCCCTCATTTGTGCTTCGTTGGCCGCCGGAGGGCTCGCAGCCGCCGGCGTCACCGTGCTGGAGCCCGGGGCGGCCTCGGCCTCCAGCCACCGCGAGGCCCCGCTGATCTCGGGGGAGCCCCAGTTCGACAACACGGACGTGTACGCGTTCGTCAGCCCGGACAGGCCGGACACGACGACGATCATCGCGAACTGGATCCCCTTCGAGGAGCCTGCGGGGGGACCGAACTTCTTCCCGTTCTCCGAGGACGCGCAGTACGACATCCGCGTCGACCAGGACGGCGACGCGAAGGAAGACCTCGTCTTCCGCTACACGTTCGACACCAAGACGAAGAACGACAAGACGTTCCTGTACAACACGGGCGTCGTGGAGAGCCTGGACGACCCGGACCTCAACATCACGCAGACGTACGACATCGAGCTGATCAAGCTGCGGGACCGCCGCCCGGTGTCCCGGACGAAGCTCGCCGACGACGTGTGGGTGGCGCCCTCGAACGTCGGCAAGGCGTCGATGCCGAACTTCAGGAAGCTGCGCGACGACGCCGTCTACAAGACCGCGAGCGGTGTGACGACGTACGCCGGCCAGGCCGACGACCCGTTCTTCCTGGACCTGCGCGTCTTCGACCTGCTGTACGGCGGTGACCTCTCCGAGGTCGGGCGGGACACCCTCAAGGGCTACAACGTCAACTCGATCGCCCTCCAGGTGCCGAGCGAGGCACTCGCGTATTCCAAGGAGCAGCCGATCGTCGGCATCTGGTCGACGACGCAGCGCAAGGGCGCCAACGGCCGGTTCCACCAGGTGTCGCGCCTCGGCATGCCGCTGGTGAACGAGGTCGTCAACCCGCTGAAGGACAAGGACAGGTTCAACGCGTCCTCGCCCACGGAGGACGCCCAGTTCCTGAAGAACGTCACCGAGCCCGAGCTGCCGAAGCTGATCGAGGCGATCTACAAGATCCCCGCGCCGAAGACGCCGCGCAACGACCTCGTCGACGTCTTCCTGAAGGGTGTCGAGGGCCTCAACCAGCCGCCGCACGTGACCCCGTCGGAGCAGCTGCGCCTCAACACCTCCATCAAGCCCACCGCGAAGCCGAAGCGGCTCGGTGTCCTCGACGGTGACAACCAGGGCTTCCCGAACGGGCGCCGGCTCACCGACGACGTGATCGACATCGCGCTCCAGGTCGTCGAGGGCGAACTGGTCGGCGCCAAGAACGACCTGGGCGACGCGGTCGACAAGAACGACAAGAAGTTCGGCAAGTCCTTCCCGTACGTCGGTCTGCCGACGGCCGGTTCGCGGGGCAAGACGGTCAAGGGCAACACCACGAACAACGTGCGCAGCGCGCTGGGCGGCGGTGTCGAGGCCGGCATGGACGACACCACGCTGATCGCCGCCTCCGCCGGTGCCGGCGCCGCCGGTGTCCTGCTCATCGGCTCGGGCCTGCTGTGGTGGCGCCGCCGGAACGACCGGGCCTACTACTAGGCCCACCCCGGCCGGGCCCCGCGGGGCCCGGTCCACCGACCGGCGCGGTCCGCTCGTATTCCATCCCCCACGGCGCGGGCCGCGCCTCAGCGACGTCACCACCGGTTCCCGGCAAGGACTTTGAGGAGAGGGCATGTCCCCGCGTACGAACGACAGCGCGTCGCAGGACGGACGTCCGCGCCCCGACGAGGGGGCTCCCGAGACCGACGGGCACGAGGTCGCCGAGTCCGGCGACGAGCACAAGGCCGTTGCCGGGTCCGGCGACGTGCCCGGTTCCGACTCCGACGACGTGCCCTCCGCCGGGGCCGGTGACGGGCCGCGACCGCTGCCGGAGCGGGCTCCCGAGCCGGTTCGGCGGCGGCTGCTGCGGCTCACCGCGTGCGCCGCCGCGCTGGCCGTCGCGTTCACCGGGTTCGCGATCGCGCTGGGCGCCCGTGACGACGACCGGACGGTGGCTCTCTCCTCCTCTCCGGGGCTCCCGGCGGCACAGCTGGCGAGCGGGGACCTCGACACGTCGGTCACCGCGTTGCAGGCCCATCTCAAGGAGCAGCCAAGGGACTTCGGTTCCTGGTCGACGCTGGGCCTCGCCTATGTGGAGCAGGCCCGCACCAAGGGCGACCCCTCCCGCTACCCGCAGGCCGAGAAGGCCCTGAACCGTTCGCTGAAGTTGCGGCCGGACAACGACCCGGCGCTCGCCGGCCTCGCCGCACTCGCCGCCGCACGGCACGAGTTCGAGGACGCACTGCGCTACGCGGACCGGGCACTGAAGGAAAACCCGTACAGCGAACGGGCGTTGTGTACCCGGATCGACGCCCTCGTCGAACTCGGCCGCTACGACGAGGCGTTGAAGGCGGTGCGGCTCGCCGACACCCGACGCCCAGGTATCCCCGTGTTCACCCGCTACGCCTATGTGCACGAGTTGCGCGGTGACGTGGGGACGGCCCGCCGCGTTCTGCGGCAGGCGCTCGACTCGGCGGTCACCCGGGGCGACATCGCGTACGTGGCCACCCAGCTCGGCCAACTGGCCTGGAAGCAGGGCGACGTCAAGGCGGCACTCGACCACTACGCGCGCGCCCTGGGCGCCGACGACACCTACCTTCCGGCGCTGGAGGGCCGCGCCCGCGCCCAGGCGGCGAGCGGCGACACCGCCGACGCCGTCCGCGGACTGGAACAGGTCGTGTCCGCCTACCCGCTGCCCGGGCCGCTGGTCCTCCTCGGCGAGCTGTACGAGACCAAGGGGGACGGGACCGCGGCCCGAGAGCAGTACGCGCTGGTGGACGCCTACACCGCGATCGCCCGCGCCAACGGCGTCAACGCCGACCTCGACACCGCGCTCGCGGCCGCCGACCACGGCGGCGAGAAGGCCGCCCTGCGCGCGGCCGAGGCGGAGTGGAAGCGCCGCGAGACGGTCCACACGGCGGACGCCCTCGCCTGGGCGCTGCATGTCAACGGCCGCGACGAGGAGGCCCTGCCCTACGCGCGGCGGGCCACGAGGACCGGGTACAAGGACGCGACGTTCCTGTACCACCGGGGAATGGTCGAGTACGCCGCCGGCGAGAAGAAGGCCGCGAAGGCCTCGCTCAAGGCGGCGCTGGACCTGAACCCCGGGTTCGCACCGCTCGGCGCCGCCGAGGCACGTAGCACCCTGAAGGCTCTGGAGGCCAAGTGACGTCCCCTCGGCGCCTGTTCGCCTCCTGCGCGGCGGTCCTCACCGCCGCCTGCGCCCTCGTGCTGGTCCCGGCCGGGACCGCGAGCGCGCACCCCCTCGGCAACTTCACCGTCAACCGGTACGACGGACTGGTCGCCGCCCCCGGACAGCTCAGGATCCTCCATGTGGAGGACCTGGCGGAGATCCCGGCCACCCAGGCCGGGCCCGCCATGGAGCGCCGGGGGAAGGCGGGATGGGCCCGCGAGCGGTGTGCCACGGCCGCCGAGGACACGGAGGTGACGGTCGACGGACGCACCGTCGAGGTGGCCGTCGCATCGAGCCGGGCCCAGGAGCGGCCGGGCCAGGCCGGGCTGAAGACCCTCCGCGTGGAGTGCCGGCTGACGGCTCCCCTGCCCGACCGGGCCGCCGACGTACGCTTCCACGCCGCCGTCGACTCCGGGCCGGGCTGGCGCGAGGTCACCGCCCAGGGCGACCGGATGACGCTGACCGGGTCGGACGTACCGGAGGAGTCGGTGTCGGACCGGCTCACCAGCTACCCCCAGGAGCTGCTCCAGTCTCCCGAGGACACGGCGTCCGCGTCCCTCCAGGTGCGGCCCGGCGGTCCGGCGCTGGCGGAGCGCGGGAACGACGCACCGGGTGCCTCGATCCTGCCGCGCGGCGCGGACCGCTGGACCCGGGCCCTGGACGACCTGGTCTCCAGCCACGACCTCACCCTCGGCTTCGGCGCGCTGGCCTTCGGTATCGCCCTGTTCCTCGGCGCGATGCACGCTCTCGCCCCGGGCCACGGCAAGACGCTCATGGCCGCCACCGCCGCCGCCCGCGACCGGGCCCGGATGCGCGACGTCCTCCCCATGGCCGCGTCGGTGACGATCACCCACACCCTGGGCGTGGTCGCCCTCGGCCTGCTGGTCCTCGCCGGCTCCGCCGCCGCCCCGTCCGTCATCACCTGGCTCGGCATCGCGAGCGGCCTGTTCGTGATGACGGCGGGCGTCACGCTGGCCCGCCGCGCCTGGCTGAACCGCAGGCTCGCGCTGATGCCGGGACACGGCCACGGCGACGGCGACGGCCACACGCACGACCACGGGCACGGGCACGACCACGAGCACGAGCACGAGCACGGGCACAACCACGGCCACGGCCACGGGCATTCCCACGGTCACGACCACGGTCACGACCACGGCCCCGGAGCCGGGCCCTCCCCCACGCACGACCACGCGCCCGAGCCCGAGCCCGAGAAACAGCTCGTACTCGCCCACGCGCACCCGCGTGCCCACGACGAAGCGCGGGCCCACGCACACGCCCCCGGCGCAGCCCCCACGCACACCCACGGCCCGGCGCGGTCCCACACCCACGAGCACGGACACAGCCACACACCGGCCAAGGCGCACGCCCACAGCCACGGCACCGCCCACGAGCACGCCCACAACCATGACCACACCCACGACGCCGGCCACGCCCACGACCATGATCACCCCCCCGCCCCCAGGCGCTCGCTCCTCGGCGGCGGTCTGACCCACACCCACGGCGGATTCACCCACACCCACCCCACCGCGCCCACCCTGCGCGGCACGATCCTGCTCGGTTTCGCGGGCGGTATGGTGCCGAGCCCCTCCGCGGTGGTCGTGCTGGTCGGCGCGGCGGCGATGGGCAAGGCGTGGTTCGGGCTGCTGCTGGTGCTGGCGTACGGCATCGGGCTGGCGCTCACCCTGACCGCGGCCGGGTACGCCGTGGTGAAGGCGGGCGGCTGGGCGGCACGGGTGCTGGACAAGGGCCAGGGGCGGCTCGGCGGTCCCACGGCGGCGCTGGTCCGCCGCACCGTGCCGCTGGCCTCGGCGCTGCTCGTCGTCGCCCTGGGGGCTGGTTTGGTGCTCAAGGGGGCGGCATCCGCGTTCCTCTGAGCTACTTTTGGGGAGAAATCGCACGGAGTGGAGACGTCGCGCGGATGCGAATGATGGGGGATGTCCGTGTCCGAAGAACCGGGCAGTGAACGTGTGATCGCGGGCCGCTACCGCCTGCTGACCCCGCTCGGCCAGGGCGGCATGGGGACGGTGTGGCGGGCCCGTGACGAGGTCCTGCACCGTGAGGTCGCGGTCAAGGAGGTACGGGCCCCGGCCGGTATCCCGACGTCCGACGTCGAGCGGATGTACGCCCGGCTGGAGCGGGAGGCGTGGGCGGCCGCGCGGGTCGGCAACCGCAATGTGGTCACCGTGTACGACGTGGCCCTGGAGGACGGCCGCCCCTGGATCGTGATGGAGCTGGTGCGCGGCCTGTCGCTCGCCGACCTCCTGGACGCCGAGGGACCGCTGCCCCCGCAGCGCACCGCGCAGATCGGCGCCGAGGTGCTGGCCGCGCTGCGCGCCGCGCACGCGGCGGGGGTACTGCACCGGGACGTGAAACCGGCCAACGTGCTCATGTCCAACGACGGCCGGGTGGTCCTCACCGACTTCGGCATCGCCACGGTGGAGGGCAGCTCCGCTCTGACCATGACCGGCGAGGTGATCGGCTCGCCCGAGTTCCTCGCCCCCGAGCGCGCGCTCGGCCGTACACCCGGACCCGAGTCGGACCTCTGGTCGCTGGGCGTGCTGCTGTACGCGGCGGTGGAGGGCAACTCCCCCTTCCGGCAGGACACTCCGCTGAGCACGCTGCGCGCGGTCGTCGACGAGGAACTGCCGCAACCGCGCCGGGCGGGCCCGCTGGCCCCGGTGATCGAAGGGCTGCTGCGCAAGGACCCGGCGGAGCGTGTGTCCGCCGAACAGGCCGAGCGGGACCTGCGGATCATCGGCGCCGGGGGCACCCCCTCCGGGGCCGACGCGGTCGGGGCGGCCCCGTACGCCCCGACGGTGACCACGTCTCCGGCCGCGGCCGGGGAGACCGGACGGGGTGCGACCGGTTTCGGGCCGCCGACGCCGCCGTATCCCGGCCCGGCCGTCGCGACGGGACCCTCGGGGGTGCCCGCCGGTGCGAGGGACCGCAACCGGCGTGCCCTGGTCTTCCTGATCGCGGGTATCGCCGCGCTCGCCCTCGCCGTCGCGGGGCTGACCTACGCCTGGGTCAATCGGGACGACGGCGGGGCCGACGGGAACACCACCAACGGGGCGGGCACGTCGGGCGGCAGCGGGGAGCGGACGAGCGGCGGCGGCGGTACCACCGAGGAGCCGAGCGACGACGCCACCACCGACGACGGCGACCGGCCCTCCGAGACCCCGGACGACGATCCGACGACCAGCAGGCCGCCGGCCCAGTCCGTGAAGGTGGTGGTCGCCGGCGAGTCCACCCACTACTCGGGGGCCTGTCCGCCCTCCGAGGCGGACGCGCCGCGGTTCACGGCGACGTTCACCGTGGGCCGGGTCCCCGTGGAGGTCGAGTACCGCTGGGTGACCGCGAGCAGCAAGGCGCCGGACACCGAGTGGAAGACGCTGTCGTTCCCCGCGGACGGCGGGAGGACCAAGCAGGACCGGATCGTCGTGACGACCTACGCGCCGGACACGACCTACGAGGACGAGATCACCGTCGAGGTGCGCGGACCGGTCGAGACGACGTCCAACTCCGTGGCGTTCTCCGTGACGTGCGAGGGGGAGCCCCCGACCACGGGCGGGACCCCCTCGGATACGGGGAACCCCGGCGGTTCGGACGACTAGGGCCTGTGGTTTGGATCATGCCGACTTCGGGAGCGGCGCCGTGGGGCTGCCGGTGAGCGGGGCGTGGTGCGTGGTGCGTTCGCCTGCAAGGCGGAGGAGGGCGTCAACGCGATGGGGGTCCCCCGCGCGAGGTTGTTCGAGCGTGGGGGAGTTGGCAACCGACGACAACGCCGCAGGTGTGCGCACCACGCCCCGCGGCCCAGGCGTGATCCGAACGACAGGCCCCAGGCCGGGGCCTACGGCCGCCCGGTCGGGCCGCGGGCGTAGGACCGGAGACGAGTGGCCGGGCCGGCCCCGGGGAGCGGGGAGCCGGCCCGGCCGACGTGCTCAGGGCGCGCTCGTGAGAACCGTGGCCGGTGTCACGCCGCGTTTCGGAACACCGGCAGATACCCGCCCGACTGCCCCGCGGCCTTCGGGTGGTAGGAGTCGCCGACGTTCAGCAGGTTGAGGCTGTGCAGCCATGCGCTGCCGGAGCACAGTTCGTGCCCGGTGAAGGCGGAGCGGACGTCGCCGAAGGTGAAGCCGTGGTCGGCGGCGCGTTTGGCGATCGCGGTGTTCAGGTAGTCGGCCGCGTTGTTGATGGCGGACCGCTTGGTCTGGGACAGCCCGGGGCAGGTGCCGCCCAGCCGGTAGAAGCGGGGGTAGCCGAGCACCACCACATGGGCGGCCGGTGCCTTGGCCCTGATGGCCGAGTACACCTCGTCGAGCCGGCCGGGCAGCGTCGAGTCGACGTACGCCTTCGCCGTGTTGATCCGGGAGACGCAGGAGCTGTCGGACTGGAGCACACAGGTGGTCATCACATCGGCGAACCCTGCGTCGTTGCCGCCGACGGAGAGGGACACGAGCCCGGTGCCGGCGCCCAGCGGCCCGAGCTGACTCGCCAGAACATCACCCGTTCGGGCGCCGGAGCAGGCCGTGAAGTGGAAGGACGAGGGGGAGTTGGCGGCCGCCCAGAGGTACGGGTAGGCCTTCGTGCTGCGCTTGCAGTCGCCGCTGGAGGAGATGTAGCTCCCGGCGCCCACACCGGAGGAGTAGGAGTCGCCGAGGGCCACATAGCCGGTGGTGGCGGCCCGTTCGGACGCCTGCGCCGCCGCGGTCCCGGTCAGGGTGGCGGTGACGGCGAGGAGGAGTGAGGTCGTGAATGCCGCGAATCGGGAACGTCTCATGGAACCTCCCTTTAGCAGGATCTCTGCCTCAACCGTCGTAGCAACTACGCGTGTTGATCGGAAGTGTTCATGTCAATAGTTTCAGGTCCCAACCACAACGTACTCACCTCGTTCAACTCCCGTTCGATTGCGTACATGTGACAGACACATGACAAGCCCTCAACTCCCTTGAGCTGCACCGGTGGATCCCCCAGTCTGCTGGGAGCCGTGAGCGGAACGCGACGCTCCCGGCCGTGAGTGCGATCCCGCACACCCCCCCCCACAGACGCATGCCCCCACCCCGGCGTGCGCCGCCCATGAGGAGGACTCCCTCGTAATGGCACACCTGCGCAGCAAGAGGACCCACGTCACCGCCGTCACCACACTGGCGACGGCCGCCCTGCTCGGCGGTCTCACGGCACTGCCCGCACAGGCCGCCCCCGCCGAGGGCAAGGTGCTCGCCGCGGACTCCCCCACCGCGATCAAGGGCAGCTACATCGTCACGCTCAAGAAGGGCACCGGCCTCAAGGCCGCCTCCGGCGAGGGCAAGAGCCTGATCAAGGAGTACGGCGGCACGGTCGAGCGGACCTACCGCTCCGCGCTCAACGGCTACTCGGCCGAGCTCTCGGCCGCCGAGGCGAGGAGACTGGCCGCCGACCCGGCGGTCGCCTCCGTCGAGCAGAACCAGGTCTTCACCGCCGACGCCACCCAGTCCAACGCCCCCTGGGGCCTGGACCGCTCCGACCAGGCGTCGCTGCCGCTCTCCGGCACGTACACCTACCCGGACTCAGCGGGCAGCGGTGTGACCGCGTACGTCATCGACACCGGCGTCCGCGTCTCGCACTCCCAGATCAGCGGCCGGGCCACCAACGGCTACGACGCCGTCGACGGCGACAACGTGGCGCAGGACGGCAACGGGCACGGCACCCATGTCGCCACCACCATCGCGGGCTCCACCTACGGCATCGCCAAGCAGGCGAAGGTCGTGGCGGTGCGGGTGCTGAACAACTCCGGCTCGGGCACCACGGCCGGCGTCGTCGCGGGCATCGACTGGGTGACCGCCAACCACAGCGGCCCCTCGGTCGCCAACATGTCGCTCGGCGGCGGCGCGTCCACCGCCCTCGACACGGCCGTCCGCAACTCCATAGCGAGCGGCGTGACCTACGCGGTGGCGGCCGGCAACAGCAGCGCCAACGCCTCCTCGTACTCCCCCGCCCGGGTCACCGAGGCGATCACCGTCGGCGCCACCACCAGCACCGACGCCCGGGCCAGTTACTCGAACTACGGCTCGGTCCTGGACATCTTCGCGCCGGGTTCCTCGATCACGGCCGGCTGGTACACCAGCGACACCGCCACCAACACCATCTCGGGCACGTCGATGGCCACCCCGCACGTCGCGGGCGCGGCGGCGGTCTACCTGGCCGGCCACACCTCGGCGACCCCGGCCCAGGTCGCCACGGCGCTGACCGGCGGTGCCGTCACGGGCAAGGTCACCGGCCCGGGCACCGGCTCCCCGAACCGGCTGCTCCAGATCGTCCCGTGACACCGGCCGGCCCGTCCGTGGTCCGCTGACACGCCACGGCCCGTCCGCACCGAGTTCCCCGGAGGCGCACACCGCCTCCGGGGAATCCGCGTCCCGGGCTCCGCGACGGCCTCGCCGTCGCTTCTCCGCCGCCCTCCCGCCCCCACGCCTGCGGGCGAGTTCCGCATCTTGACTGTCCCGCGCCCGCTGAGCGACATTGAAGCCCGGCATCCGGCGCTTCGGGGGGCAAAGTCGCCCATGCAGACCTTGGGTACCACGTCATCCCTGTCCGGTAGCGGCGGGCCACTGCTTGCAGGCGTGGCCACCGCCGTGGCGGGGGTCGGCGCGGCGCTCGCGTTCGCCGACGCGGACTCGGTCCTGCGCGGCCCGTTCACGCTGTTCTTCCTCCTCACCGCACCCGGGGCCGCCATCGGGGCCGCGCTGCGCGGGCTGGACCCCTTCGGCCGCACCGTGGCGTCCGTGGCGGGCGCGATCGCCGTGAACCTCCTCGTCGCCCAAGGCATGATCGCCACCCACTCCTGGTCGGTACCCGGCGGGATCGCGGCCGTGACCGTGATCAGCTCACTCGTTCTCCTGCTGAGCCTGGTACGGCGCGTGCGCTGCCGTACGGAGAGAAGACGGACCTGAGACGTGGACATCAGCGTGTACCGCCCAGGCGAACTGAGCGCCGCCGACCGGGCGGCCTGGACCGCCCTGCAGTCGAAGGCACACCTCCACGGCACGCCCGAGCTGGCGAACCCCTTCCTGTCCCCCGAGTTCGCCCTCGCCGTCGGCCGGTGCCGGCGCGGGGTGCGGATCGCCGTCCTGCGCGAGGACGGTGAACCTGCGGCCTTCTTCCCGTTCCAGAGAACCGCCGTCGGGGTGGGCCGGGCCGTCGGCCTGGGCCTGTCCGACTGCCAGGGCGTCGTCCACCGCCCCGGGTTCACCTGGGACGCCGAGGCGCTGCTGCGGGCCTGCGGTCTCGCCGTCTGGGAGTTCGACCACCTGGCGGAGGGCCAGACACCGTTCGCGGGCCACATAACCGGGACCTTCCCGTCACCGGTCATGGATCTCGAGCAGGGATACGAGGCCTATCTGCGCCGGCTGCGCGCCGGATCACCGAAGTTCCTCCGGTCGACCCTCGCCAAGGAACGCCGGCTCGGCCGGGCGGTGAACGAGGTCCGCTATGTGCACGACGAGCGCGACCCCGAGGTCCTGCGCACCCTGATGGCCTGGAAGTCCGCCCAGTACCGCAGGACCGGGCGCAGCGACCGCTTCGCGCACCCGTGGATCATCCGGCTCGTCCAGCAGCTGTTCCACACCCGGTCCGACTCCTTCGCCGGCCAGCTGTCCGTGCTGTACGCGGACGGCAGGCCGGTCGCGGCCCATTTCGGGCTCCGCTCCGAGCGGGTGCTGACCTGCTGGTTCCCGGCGTACGACCCGGCGTACGCGAGGTTCTCGCCGGGGCTGCTGCTGCACCTGCACATGGCGGAGGAGGGGGCCGCCGACGGGATCGCGTACCTGGACCTCGGCCGGGGCCAGAAGCAGTACAAGGACTCCCTGAAGACACGGGAGATCTCCGTGTCCGAGGGGTGGGTCACCCGGCGCCACCCCGTGGCGCTCGGGCACCGGGCCCGGCGCGCCCCCGTCCGGGCGCTGCGGAACGCCGTGTTGGCCCGGCCGGAGCTGTTCGAATCAGCGGACAGGTTGTTGAAGCGGGTGGGAAAAATCCGGTCAGGTCTGTAAGTAACGGACACAACAACAAAAACGTGAGGCCTCGCAGTAGGTCTTGCCATACGGGCTCAATCATCAATACCGTCGTACATCCACCCGCATCGGTCCGTCGGTTGTCGCCCCAAGGGGAGGGCTCAAGGGGCGGGACGGTCCCGGCGCGGGGCGCGGTAGGGGGGTGCCGTGCTCGGTGACCGCACCTGTCGCCGAGTCGTGCCGCGCGACCGACTGCCGAGTCGCGACAGTCGGCCGGCTTTGCCAGCTCACCCTGTCATGCACCAAGGGGTCGATAGGGAGATCGATTTCGCGTGCCATGGGTGAGAACCCCCCTTTCGAACCGGACACACAGCCGGACCGCCCGGGGGCGGGCGGTCCACCGGACGAGAGGGACCAGACTCATGAGCTCAGTTCTGCGCCCGGCGATATCCGATTCCGATACGGCCGAGGAGGCGGACGCGACCACCGCGGTCGCCTCCGGCAAGTACCGGCCGGTCTCCACCCACCTGGCCATCGCACCGCCGGTGAGCGTGGTGATACCCGCCATGAACGAGGCGGAGAACCTTCCGTACGTCTTCAAGACGCTGCCGGACTGGATCCACGAAGTGGTCCTCGTCGACGGCAACTCCACCGACGGCACCGTCGAGGTGGCCCGCGAGGTGTGGCCCGGCGTCAAGGTCGTGCCGCAGCGGGGCAAGGGCAAGGGAGACGCCCTGATCACCGGGTTCGAGGAGTGCACCGGCGACATCATCGTGATGGTCGACGCGGACGGCTCGGCCGACGGCCACGAGATCCTGTCGTACGTCTCCGCCCTGCTCTCGGGCGCGGACTTCGCCAAGGGGTCGCGCTTCGCCAACGGCGGCGCCACCGACGACATGACGCCGATCCGCAAGTTCGGCAACTGGGCGCTGTGCACGGTCGTCAACCGCAAGTTCGGCGCCCGCTACACCGACCTCTGCTACGGCTACAACGCGTTCTGGCGGCACTGCCTGGACAAGATCGACCTCGACTGCACCGGTTTCGAGGTCGAGACGCTGATGAACATCCGGGTCGTCAAGGCCGGTCTGAAGGTGCAGGAGATACCGAGCCACGAGTATCTGCGCATCCACGGCGCGAGCAATCTGCGGGCCGTGCGGGACGGGCTGCGTGTGCTGCGGGTGATCCTCGGGGAGCGCTCCAACCGGCGTGCGCTGCGCCGCCGTTCGCACGCGACGATGCTCGTCTCGGGCCGAGGAGAGGCGTCTTGAACGGACCGGCCGTCTCGGTCGTCGTCTGCGCGTACACCGAGGACCGCTGGGCGGACATCCTCGCGGCGGTCGCCTCGGTACGCGCGCAGTCCCGGCCTGCCCTGGAGACCCTCCTGGTGGTGGACCACAACGAGGCCCTGCTGGAGCGTCTGACCAGGGAGTACAAGGAGGCCGACGAGGTCCGGGTGCTCGCCAACGCGGGCCCCCGCGGGCTGTCCGCCGGCCGCAACACGGGCATCGCCGCCTCGTACGGCGAGATCATCGCCTTCCTCGACGACGACGCCGTCGCCGAGCGCGACTGGCTGCGCTACTTCGTCCAGGGGTACGCGGACCCCCGGGTCATGGCCGTCGGCGGCCGCACGGTGCCCGTCTGGGCCTCCGGCCGCCGCCCGGCCTGGTTCCCGGAGGAGTTCGACTGGGTCGTGGGCTGCGCCTACCGGGGCCTGCCCGGCGGGGTCGCCCCGGTGCGCAACGTGCTGGGCGGCAACGCCTCGTTCCGGCGCGGCGCCTTCGACGCGGCCGGGGGCTTCGCCACCGGCATCGGCCGCGACGGGGGCAGACGGCCCCTCGGCTGCGAGGAGACGGAGCTGTGCATCCGGCTGACCCGCGCCAGGCCGGACGCGATCCTGCTGCTGGACGACCGGGCGGTGATCCACCACCGGGTGCCCGACGCGCGCGAGCACTTCCGGTACTTCCGCACCCGCGCCTACGCCGAGGGCCTGTCGAAGGCGCTGGTCGCCCGGAGCGTCGGCGCCGGCAAGGGCCTGGAGTCGGAACGCCGCTACACCACGCGCGTCCTGCCCGCCGGGGTGGCGCGCGGCCTGCGCGACGCGCTCCTCGGCCGCGAGGGGGGCGCGGGCCGGGCCGGCGCCATCGTCGCGGGGGTCGCGGCGGCGGCCGGGGGGTACGTCGTCGGGAGCGTCCGGGCCCGAAGGGGCGACGTCACGTTCTCCGCCGGTGAGATCCCGGGGGCCGAGGGTGGCGAGGGGGGCTCGTCATGACGGAAGACGCCGTACCGGTCCTGATGTACCACGCGGTCGCCACCGCGCCCGACGACGCCACCCGCGCGCTGTCCGTGACCCCGGAGGCGTTCGCGGAGCAGATGGCGGTGATCGGGGACCTCGGTCTCACCCCCGTCGACGCGGCCACGCTCGCGGACCGCTGGCGCTCAGGTCGCCCGCTGCCCGCCCGGCCCGTGCTGATCACCTTCGACGACGGCTACGAGGGCGTGCACCGCCATGCCCTGCCCGTCCTCGCCAAGCACGGCTTCGCCGCCTCGCTGTTCGTCACCACGGCGTGGATCGAGGGCCCGTACGACGACGGCGGCGCCCTCGACACCATGCTCGACTGGGACCAGGTGCGCGAACTCGCCGACCACGGGGTGGAGATCGGCGGACACAGCCACACCCATCCGCAGCTCGACATGCTGGACGAGGACCGGCTCCGGTTCGAGCTGCGGCGCTGCCGGAACATCGTCGCCGACGAACTGGGCACCCCGCCCGTCTCGTTCGCCTACCCCTACGGCTACTCCAGCCGCCGGGTGCGGGTCGCGGTGCGGGAGACGGGCTTCGCCCAGGCGCTCGCCGTCGGCAACGCGCTCGCCCGCCGCCGGCAGGGCCCGTACGCGCTGCGGCGGGTCACCGTGCGGCGCTCCACCGGGGCCGAGGAGTTCGGGCGGCTGGTCGAGGGCCGCGCCGTCGCCCGCGGCTTCGCCCGGGACCGTGCCCTGACCAAGGGGTACGCCGTGGTCCGAAGAGCACGACAGCTGGGAAGGGTCGTCCGTTCCCGTGTCTGACACGACGACCACCACGGCCGGGCGGGCCGGCACCGGTACCGGCACGGCGGGAACCACCGGACAGCGGTCCGGTTCCGGCCGCCGGCTGCGGCTGCCCGGCCTCGGCAAGGGGGCGGGAGGCAGCCAGCTCTTCCGCAACGCCTACGCGCTGATGCTGAACACCGGTATCTCGGCCGTGCTCGGCCTCGGCTTCTGGCTGGCCGCCGCCCGGTACTACACCGAGGCGGCGGTCGGCCAGGGCTCCGCCGCGATCGCCGCGATGAAGCTCCTGGCAGGGCTGGCCGCGCTGACGCTGACGGGTGCCCTGGCCCGGTTCATCCCGGTCGCGGGACGCGGCACCGGGCGGCTGGTCTTCCGTACGTACGCGGGCAGTTCGGTGGTCGTGGCGCTCGCGGCGGGGGTGTTCCTGCTGACGCTCGGGCTGTGGGGGTCCTCGTACCGCTTCCTGCACGACCCGGTGAACGCCGTGTTCTTCGTGCTCGCGGTCGTCGCCTGGTCGCTGCTGACCCTCCAGGACGGGGTGCTGACCGGGCTGCGCAGCGCGCTGTGGGTACCCGTCGGCAACACCGTGTTCTCCGCGGTGAAGCTGGTGCTGCTGGTGGTGTTCGCCGCGGCGGTCCCCACCATGGGCGTGTTCGTGTCCTGGGTCGCGGCGATCGCGGCGTCCGTGCTGCCGCTGGGCTGGCTGGTGTTCCGTCGGCTCGTCCCCCGGCATGTGAAGGCGACCGAGGGCCAGGCCCACCCGCCGTCGCCGCGGGAGATCGGCCGCTTCCTGGCGGGCGACTACACCGGCTCGCTGTTCTCCCTCGCCGTGGTCTACGCGGTCCCGGTGATCGTCGCCGCCCAGGTCGGCTCCGCCGACAACGCGTACTTCTACATCACCACCACCATCGGCGGCACGGTCAACCTCCTCGCCATCAACATGGGTGCCTCGCTGACCGTCGAGGGCGCGCACGACCCGGCGCGGCTCGCCGCGAACACCCGGGCGGCGCTGCGGCGGATGGCCCGGATCATGCTGCCGGTGTGCGCGGTGCTGTTCTTCGGGGCCCCCTGGATCCTCGCCGTGTTCGGGCAGGGCTACGCGGACGCGGCGACCGGGCTGCTGCGCTGGTTCGCGGTGGGCGCCGTCCTGCGGGTCGTGATGGAGACGTACTTCGCGGTGCTGCGCGCCCAGAGCCGTACCGCCGGACTCGCCTGGCTCCAGGGCCTGTTGTGCGTCCTCGTCCTCGGGCTGACGCTGCTGCTGCTCCCCCGTATGGGCCTGACCGGCGCGGGCGTCGCCGAGATCTCCAGCCTCGCGGTGATCGTGGTGATCGCCGCGCCCCGGCTCCACCGGATCGTCCGGGCGGCGCCGCCCGCCGCGGTCCCCGAGTACACGGCACCGGACGGCGACCTCGCCGACCTGGGCCGGGTGGCGTCCCTCGCGAGGAGGCAGAGCGGCGCCCGGTCCCGGCGGCTCGACTCCGACACCCTCGCCCTCGGCCTCCACCTCGACTTCGACCACATGGAACGCCACCCCGACGTACGCCCCGGCCCCGGCACCCCGTCCACCGGAGCCCCCCGCGTCCGCGAGGACCACCGGCCCGCCTGGGCCCGGGACCGGCCGACCCTGCCGCTCGGCCTCGACCGGCAACCGGTACGCGGACTGCCCGTGGAGACGGGGGTGCCCCCGGACGCGCCGTTCGAGGAGACCGGGAGCGCGGTACGGGAAGCGGCCCCCGTCAGGGCGACCGTGGAACCGGAGGCCGCCGGGGAGCCCGGCGAACGAGAACCGGTGGAGCCGTCCGCTCCCGCGACGCCGTCCGCCCCGTCCCCGGCACCGTCCGAGCCGCTCCGCAGACGGCCGCCGCGCCCCACCCTCACCGGTGCGGTCCTCGGCTGCCTCCTGCTCACGGCGCTGCTGCTGTACTGGCTGCCCGCGTCGGCGCTGGACGACTCCGCCCTGGACGGCATGGACGGGCTCGGCCTGATCTCCGTGCTGCCCCTGCCGACGCTGGCCGGAACGGCGCTGCTGGCCGTCGTGTTCGCCTCGCTGCTGTGGCTGCGCCGCGAGCACCGTGGTCTGCTGCTGGCCACCCTGCTGGCCACGGTCGTGTCCCTGCACGCGCTGCCCGCGGTGATCGAGGCCGAGCCCCGCTTCGCGACCGCCTGGCAGCACCTCGGCTTCCTCGACCACATCGACCGCACCGGCTCGGCGGTCCCCGACCTGGACGCCCGCTGGAGCTGGCCGGGCTTCTTCGCGGCGGCCGCCTTCGTGGCGAGGGCCTGCGGGGTCAGCGACTTCACGGAGATCATCCGCTGGTGGCCGACCGCCATGCAACTGCTGTACCTGGCCCCGATGTTCCTGCTCGCCCGCCATCTGCGGGCGGGCTGGCGCGCCAGATGGACGGGCGTCTGGATCTTCGTGCTGAGCGGCTGGGTGGGCCAGGACTACTTCTCCCCCCAGGGCTTCACCTACCTCCTCTATCTGGCCTTCGTGGCGATCCTCCTCGTCTGGTTCCGCGCGCCGCGCATGCTGTGGGCCAGGGTGCGGCCGGGCGAGGCCGAGGTGGAGCCGACCGACCGCCGGCAGCGCGCGGTGCTGCTGGTGGTCCTCGTCGCGCTGTACGCGGCGACCGTCCCGGCCCACCAGCTCACCCCGTTCGTGATGCTGGGCGTCCTCGCCGCGCTCGTCCTGGCCGGCCGCTGCGAACTGCGCGGCCTGCCCCTCCTGTTCGCCGTCCTGGTCGCCGTGTGGGTGGGCTTCCTCGCCGAGCCGTACTGGTCGGGCCACTTCGACGAACTCTTCGGCGGCGTCGGAGGCGTCGGCGGGAACGTCACGTCCTCCGTCTCCGGCCGTATCGGCGAGGGCAGCTCCACGCACAAGCTGGTGCTGTACGCGCGTGTGGCCCTCGCCGGCCTGGTCATGCTCCTGGCCTGCTACGGCTTCTGGCGTCGTCTCCGGAACAGGTACCGCGAACGCTCCCTCCTCGTCCTGGCCTTCGTGCCGTTCCTCGGCTTCGGCATGCAGTCGTACGGTGGCGAGATGGCCCTGCGGGTCTTCATGTTCGCCCTCCCGGGCGCCGCCCTGCTCGCCGCCCTCGCCCTGTTCCCGCGCTCCGGCGCCACCGCCGAGGAACGCGACAAGGACCGGGTGAGCCTCGCCCCGCTGGCCGCGCTCCTGGCGGGCCTCGTCCTCATCGGCGGGTTCCTGGTCGCCCGCTGGGGCAACGAGCCCTTCGAGCGAGTCCGCCCCGGCGAGGTCGCGGCCATGGAGTACGTGTACGCCCACGACGACCCCACCGTCCGGCTGCTCTGGCTCAGCGACGACCCGGTCGACTCGGTGACGCCCGCGATGCCGTGGGGGGCCCGGGACATGGAGAAGGTCGAGTACGTGCCGACGCTCGCACCGGTCGACCCGGTCCTGGTGTCGGGCCTGGTCAAGTCGCTGAAGGACGCGGGCCCGAACTCGTACCTCATCGTCAGCCGCGGCCAGGCCACGTCCCTCCGGCTGGACTCCGGCTACTCCGCGAACTGGGAGTCCCGGCTCCTGCGGAACCTCGACGCACGCAAGGAGCTCAAGCGGGTCTTCGCCAACGAGGACGCGACGATCTTCGCCATGCGCGGGCAGACCGGCAGGGCCCCCGCCCCCGATCCCGGACCGATCGGCCCGCAGGTGACCTGGACCCCGTGGTCGGTGGCCGGCGCCCTGGCGGCGATCGCGCTGATCGTGCTGCTGACCGCCCGCGAGGTCCTACGTGTGGCGGCCCGCCCGAGCGTCCGCCGACTCCGCCGTCTGCAGAGCGGCTTCTGGTTCAGTCTGCCGTTGCTGGCGCTGCTGCTGGCGTCACTGGTGCAGCGGTTCCTGACGATGGGGGGCGCCCCGTAGGCGAGGACTCACCTCCTGAGCCACCTCACCTCGTACGCACCCATCCCGAACCGCCGCCCGTCGACCTTCGCGCTGATCCTCCGGTCGAGGGTGTTGACCACGAGCACGACGTCGTCATCGGCCAGCACCCGTACGTTCGGCCTGTCGTCGGCGGCCACCGACACCTTCTCGTACGTCGTACCGGGCGGGAACTCCGCGCCGAAGCGGGACAGCAGGTCGTACACGGGCAGCGCCCTGCCGCCGTCGCCCGTGCCGGTCGGGGTCCACAGGCATCCGGGGCACTCCCCGCTCCTCTCCTCCGGGTTCCAGTAGAACGCGGAGGTCGCGCCCCCCTTGGCCATGCCGATCAGCCCGGCCGCCTGGACGGCGACGCGCCGGGTCTCGGACCAGCCGTGGCGGTCGTCGTTCGCGTCGGCGGGCTCCACGTAGTACTCGGCCCACCACAACGGCAGACCCGGGGAGCGCCCCCGCACCCACTCGCTCACCGCCGTGAACTTCTCCGTCGCCGCGAACTCGTCCGGCAGCAGCTCGTCGTCCTTGGTGTAGCTGGAGCCGTCGACGACCACGAAGTCCGCGCCCGCCTTGTTCTCGTTCCAGTAGTCGAAGGCGTCGAGGATCCGCTGGTCCATGGCGCCCCAGGGCCCCTTCAGGGACGTCGACGCGTCCTGCCTCTGACGCGGGTCGAGGCTGTCCATGACGAGGTACGGCCCGCCCACCATGATGTCCTCGTCGACCTTCTTCAGGGCCTTGTGGACCAGGTTGTACAGCCGGGTGTAGCCCTCGTAGTCCCAGCGGGCCTCGCTGTCGTTCCAGAAGCCCTTGAACTCGTTCCAGACGATGAAGTGCCGTACGTCCGGGTAGCGCCTCGCGACCGTAGCGGCGAGGTCGGCGTAGTCCTGGAAGTGCTCGGGCTCGGGGGCGGTCTCCAGGGCGGACTGGCTCCAGTCCGTGTTGTCGGCGCCGGAGTCGCCGCCCTTCATCCAGTCGGGGGCGCAGCACAGGGTGACCACGGGGGTGCCGCCGGTGGCGCGGACGAAGTCGATGCGCCGGTCCATCTCCTCGAAGTCGTAACGGCCCTCGACCGGTTCGGGGTTGCCGGCGCCCCAGCCCATGATGTGCTGGATCTGCGGCATGGGCCGCTCGCCGAGGCGCTCCTCGACCCGTGCGACGGCCGCCCCGCTGCCCTGGTCCGCGCTGAACTGGGTGTGGGTGAAGCCCCAGCCGACCTCGGGGCCGATGTCGTCCGGCGGGACGGCGGGCGTGCCGTGCACCTTGTCGCCGTCGCGTGAGGTGCCGGCGGTACCGCCGTCGCCGGGCTGCGTGCCGACCAGGGTCACGATCAGGGCCAGGAGGGCAGCCCCCGCACCGAGGAGCGCGGCGAGCCGCCACCGCCGGTCCCCCGAATTCCACCCATGCCGTCGCATCATGGGCAACAGTAGCGGGACGGGGCGGCGGTGGGGGAGCTTCCGTCGCCGACAACCGACTCACCACGGAAAGCGGATGCACGCGAAGCCCTCCGTGACGGATCATGGCGGCATGTCTGCGAACCCACACGACGCTCTGCCGATCCGGCTCAACGTCGACGACAGCGACTCCCCGTCCGATGTCGTCGACGCGCTGTTCCTCGGCCGCTTCGCGACGGGCGAGCAGCCGTACGCGCACGCGGCGAACATCGACCGGGTGCGGACCGCCGCGACCCTGCTGCCGCCGGGCGCACGCGTCCTGCGCGCCGCGCGGGACGACGACCGCAGCACGACCCTCGCCGAGGGAGACGGCTGGACCGTGCTGGTCTCCCGCTGGAACCGGGGTGCGGACGTCACCGTGACGGCGACCACCGCCGAGCTGGCGGAGAAGGTCCTCGGCCAGGCCACGGACGGCGCGGCCGACGAGCCCGAACCGCAGCCGGAGAACGTGACGATGGGCTTCTGGTACGTCTCGCCGCGCCGGGGCCCGCACCGTACGACGCGGCAGATCTCGGCGGGCACCTGGGAAGAGGTGCGGCCCAACTACACGGCCCCGGTGGCGGACGCGATGGACCGCCTGATGAAGACGACCCCGGAGGACATCGCGGGCCGGCTCCTGCTGCTGCACGGCCCGCCCGGCACCGGCAAGACCTCCGCCCTGCGGACGCTGGCCCGTTCCTGGCGGGACTGGTGCCAGGTCGACTGCGTCCTGGACCCCGAGCGGCTCTTCTCCGACGTCGGCTATCTGATGGACATCGCGATCGGCGAGGAGGACGCCACCGGCAAGGGCCGCTGGCGTCTGCTCCTGCTGGAGGACTGCGACGAACTGATCCGCGGCGAGGCCAAGCACACGGCCGGCCAGGCGCTGTCACGTCTGCTCAACCTCACCGACGGCCTCCTCGGCCAGGGCCGCAACGTCCTGGTCGGCGTCACCACCAACGAGGACCTGGAGCGCCTGCACCCGGCCGTGGTCCGTCCCGGCCGCTGTCTCGCCCGGATCGAGGTCGGCGCCCTGACCCGCCGGGAGGCGGTGGACTGGCTCGGCACGGACGAGGGCGTCGGCCGCGAGGGCGCGACCCTGGCCGAGCTGTACGCCCTGCGCCGGGGCACCTCGCCCACGTCCCTGCCGGAGCCGCGGGGCGGGGCGGACGCGGGCCTGTACCTGTAGCCCTCCCACCGCCCGGTGCCGCGGGGCTTCGGGTGTCCGTCCGGTGCCCCGGTGTTCTGATGGATGTATGACCCTGTTCGTCGGCACGTCGGGGTGGCAGTACAAGGACTGGCGGGGCGCCCTCTACCCGGAGGGCTGTCCCACCCGTCTCTGGCTGGAGGAGTACGCGGAGCACTTCGCCACGGTGGAGAACAACAACGCGTTCTACCGGCTGCCGTCCCGCGAGACCTTCCAGTCCTGGCACGACCGGACCCCGCCGGGCTTCGTCGTCGCGGTGAAGGCGAGCCGCTTCCTGACCCACATCAAACGGCTCAAGGACCCCGAGGAACCGGTGGAGCGCCTGATGAGCCGCGCCGAGGGCCTCGGCGACCGGCTGGGCCCGGTCCTCCTCCAGTTGCCGCCCACCCTCCGCGCCGACCCGCCCCTGCTCGACGCCTGCCTCGCCCGCTTCCCCACCGGTACGCGGGTCGCCGTGGAACCCCGCCACGAGTCCTGGTGGACCGACGAGGTACGCCGGGTCCTGGAGGCCCGCTCCGCCGCCCTGTGCTGGGCCGACGTCCGCTCCCGGCCCGCGACGCCGCTGTGGCGCACCACCGACTGGGGCTATGTCCGCTTCCACGTCGGCCGCGCCCACACCTGGCCCCACTACGGCCGCCAGGCCCTCACCACCTGGGTCCACCGCATCGCCGCCACCTGGCCCGACAGCGCCGACATCCACGCGTACTTCAACAACGACCCCCACGCGGCGGCCGTGCTGGACGCCATGACCTTCGCCCGAGCGGCCCGCAGAACGGGGCTGACGGTGACGAGAACCCCCGAGCGTCTGCCCGGCTGACGCCCCCGCCCGGCCGCTCAGTCGCCGTAGACCGCCCGCAGGGCGTCCCGGACCGCCGCGAGGGCCTCCGCCTCGCCGAGGCCCAGGCGCCGCGCCCGCTCCGCGTACCCCGCGGCGGCCGTCGCCGCCTCCTTCTCCGCGGCCGACCCGGCGGCGGCCACGAACGTGCCGTTACGTCCCCGCGTCTCGATCACCCCGTCGGTCTCCAGCGCGCGATACGCCTTGGCGACGGTGTTGGCCGCGAGCCCGAGCTGCTCGGCGAGCCCCCGCACGGTCGGCAGCCGGTACCCCACGGGCAGCGCCCCGGACCGGGCCTGCTCCGAGATCTGGGCGCGCACCTGCTCGTAGGGCGCGCCCCCCTCCACGATGCGAATGTTCAAGGTCACGCGGCGATTGTCCCGTACGCACCGGCCGTGGTCGTCGCACGCCCACCGGAAATTCGGAGGCGACCGGCTACACCGTCCGCGTACCGTGCGACCACATGACACTGATCGTGCGCGACCTCCGTATCGCGGATCCCGCGGACACCGGGGCCTTCGCCGACATCCGCGGGCGCGCCCTTCCCTTCCTGGTCAGCACCCCCGAGTCCCTCCTCCACGAGGCCGCCCACGCCGCCCCCGAGGCCCACGTCGGGCATCTGGTGGCCGAGGCGGACGGCGAGGTGATCGGGACCGCACAGCTGGGGATCGCCCACGACAGCCCCGTCCCGGGCCAGGGCTACCTCAATGTGTACGTACACCCGGAGCGCGTACGCCGGGGCGCGGGCGCCCTGCTGGTACGCGCCGCCGAGGAGCGGCTCGTGGCGGCGGGAGCCAAGCGGCTGTTCTCGTGGGTGCTGGACACCCCGGACGACCGCGCGTTCGCCGAGCGGCGCGGCTACACGGGCAGCAGGTCCGCCCACTTCCTGCGGCTGGATCTCGCGGCAGGCACCGTCCCGCCGGTGGGGGAACCGCCGACCGGCGTCGAGCTGCGGACGGCCGCCGACTTCGCCGACGATCCGCGCCCGCTGTTCGAGCTGGACGCGGAAACCACGGCGGACGAACCCGGCGACATCGGCGCCGAGTTGGACGACTACGAGCAGTGGCTCGCCCAGACCTACCGCCACCCGCTGCTCGACCACGCGCTGAGCACGGTGGTCGTCGTGGACGGCACACCGGCCGCGTTCACCGCGGCCCGCACGGACGGCCGGACACGGTACTTCACCGGCATGACGGGCACGGCCCGCGCCTTCCGCGGCCGGGGCCTGGCGAAGCTCGCCAAGAACGACTCCCTGCACCGCGCCCGCGCCGCCGGCTACGAGGAGGCGTTCACCGGCAACGACGCCGGCAATGACCCGATGATCGCGATCAACAAGTGGTTCGGTTACGAGGTGTGCGCGACGGAGGTGCACTATGTCCGGGAACTCGTCTGACCCGAGCGGGGAGTTGGACGTCGTCCTGCTGAAGGCGGGGCGCACGAAGATCCGTTATCCCGCCCGGCTGCTGGGCGACGACGGCGTCCGGGTCGTCGTCCGCGCCGACTGGGCGAGCCCCGGGGTGCGGGACTTCGGCTTCGTGCGGTTCGAGCCCGGCGACGTCTTCACCGAGTACTACTGGCGCGACCGGTGGTACGCCGTGAAGGAGGTCCGCGACGGGCGGGGCGGCCTGAAGGGCTGGTACTGCGACATCACCCGTCCCGCCGTGCGGGCCGGCGGCGAACTGGTCGTCGAGGACCTCGACCTGGACCTGTGGCGCTCCGCCGACGGCACGGCCGTACTGCGGCTGGACGAGGACGAGTTCGCCGAGAGCGGGCTCCGGGAAACCGACCCGCAGGCCGCGGCGGCGGCCCTGGCCGCACTGGACGAACTGGAACTCCTCGCGAAAGAGGGCGACTTCACGGACCTGCTGAGCTGACCCGGGAGATACTCCGGGCGAGGACGCCCGCCCGGCGGGTCAGAGGTCCGCGAGCACCGCGTACCGTTCGTCCTCGACCCGCTTGCCCCACAGCCGCGCGTCGTCGTCGAGCCGGACCACCAGCGCGTCGGAGACGAGCGGTGCGACGAGCCCGTGCAGCCGCTCGGCGGGTAGGCCGACCGGGCTGAGCGTCCCCCACACGCCCTCGACGAGCACGAGGCGCCCCCCGGGCCGCAGCAGCCCGCACCAGCGGCGCAGGGCGCGGGCCGGGTCGGGCGGGGCCCACAGGACATGCCGGACGAGGACCACGTCGAAGCGCTCCTCGCCCACGGGCGGTACCGCCGCGTCGCCGACGAGGAACACGGCGGGGTGCCCGGCGAGTTTGGCGCGGGCGCGGCCGACCATGGCCGGGGAGGAGTCCACGCCGGTCACCCGGTGCCCCTGCTCGGTCGCGAGGAGCGACAGGCTGCCGGTGCCGCAGCCGAGGTCCAGGACATCGGCGGGGCGGCGTGGCAGCCAGGCCCGCAGACGGGCCGCCCAGGCGTCCCGGACGACGGGTTCCCGCAGGCCGTGATCGGGTTCGGCGTCGAAAACGGCCGCCCGCGCGTCCCAGTCGACGGGCGGGGGCGGGTCGTTCGGCCCGGAGTTCTTCGCGGTTCGGGGGCTCCGGGAGGTTTCACCGTCGTCGATGTTGGTCATGCCGCCAGAGTGACACCTGCCACTGACAGTCCAGATGGTGACAACGGCCACTGACAGAGCACGACCGATGAGTAACGCTCCCCGGAAGAGGTCTACCTCCGTGAAACCGCGGAACACGGTAGACGCAAGGAGGCAGCCATGCGCCGTACGACCGTGCAGAAGCCCCTGAGGAAGTCCGACTCCCGCCGGGTGCGGGAGGAGACCGACGAGCGCCCCGTCGAGCGCCGGGAAGTGCGAAAGGACATCGCGCGCACCTGGTGGCCGGACGGCTGACCCCACCGGCCGCGGCCCTCAGCCGAGCCGCTTGCGGTAGTGGATCCTGTCGTAGGGCCCGTCCACCCGCCGCTCCACGACCTCGTACCCGAACTTCGGATAGATCTTCCGGTTCTCCCACATCATCGCGTTCGTGCAGAGCCTGATCTCGGGCAGGCCGAGGGCACGCGCGTGCGTGTCCACGAATTCCAGGAGCCGTCGCCCGACGCCCCGTCCGTGGGCGTCGGGGTGGACGGCGATGACGTCGAGGAACAGGTGGTCGTCGTGCGCCTCGACGACCACGAGGCCGGTCACGGGGTCACCGGTCACGAAGACGCGGCCCGCGGCCACGTTCGCCGCGTGGTCCGCCTCCATGGGCTTCGGGACGACCCCGATGCGTGCGATGTAGGGCCGGAACGCGGCGTCCGTGACGGCCCGCACGGCGTCGACGTCCGCGGGCACCGCCCTTCTGATGCCCTTTCCCGCCCTGGCGTCCGTCACGGCGTCCGTCATGACCGGGGGCTGGTGAGGGTGCGGCCGAGCAGGTCGAGCAGGGCCGTCCAGTGGCGTTCCGCCGCCTCGGCGTCATAGGCGGCGGTGTCGGCCTGGGTGTAGCCGTGGGGGGCTCCCGCGTACACCTCGGTGCGGTGGGTGACGCCCGCCTCGTCAAGCGTCCTGTCGAGCAGTTCGATCTGCTCCGGCGGCATGGACGAGTCGTTGTCGGCGTACCCGAGGTAGACCTCGCCGGTGATCCGGTCCGCCGTCAGATGCGGGCTGTCCGGGGCGTCGGTCGCCAGCCGGCCCCCGTGGAACCCGGCCACGGCCGCGACCCGCTCCGGGAAGGCGGCCGCGGTGCGCAGGGCGAGACCGGCGCCCATGCAGTAGCCGGTGATGCCGACCGGTCCGGCCGTCGTGTGCGGGCTGTCCGCCAGCCACTCCAGATAGGTCGCGGCGTCCCGCACCGCCAGGTCCGGTGTCAGCGCCAGCATCACGGGGAGGATCCGGTCCCACAGCTCCGGGCGCGCGCCGGGGTCGATGAAGTCGGGCAGGTCGAAGACCGGGGTGCGTCCGCTGCGGTGGAAGACGTTGGGCACGAGGACCGTGTAACCGGCGCCGGCCAGCCGGTCCGCCATCGCCCTCAGGTGCGGCCGCAGTCCGAACGCGTCCATGTAGAGGAGCACCGCGGGGTGCGGGGCGTCGTCGTCGGGGCGGACGAAGTAGGCGTCGGCGGTGCCGTCCTGGGTGGCGATGTCCACGGTCGTTCCGCGTACGGCGGTCATGGGTGCTCCTCTTCGTTTCTCCGACGGATCGTCAACCGGTCATCAACTGTCGCGTGGGGTCGCATTGTTCCGCGGGCGGGTAAGAGCGGGATCATCGACGGCTCGGCGGCCGGTGTTCCTGAGCCCTCGGTTAGCCCATCCTTAACGCGAGCATAAGGATCTCCCGCACCCGCCCTCAGCAGGCGATTTCGCGGTCTCGTCGGGCTAGCTTGCTGAGCACCCGGAAACCCGGACCGCCCCGGAAGCCCGAAACCCGGAACCCCGGAATCCCGGCATCCCGGAACCGCTTCGAGGAGTACCGCCATGCCCGCTGCCCGCCGCAAGGCCGCCGCGTTCGTCACCGCCGGTGTCGTCGGCGCCGCCCCGCTCGCCCTGACCGTGTCCGCCGCCGGGCCCGCCGCGGCGCACGGCTCACTGGGCGACCCGGTGAGCCGGGTGGCGCAGTGCTACGCGGAGGGCCCCGAGAACCCGAGGTCGGCGGCGTGCCGGGCGGCGGTGGCGGCCGGGGGCACCCAGGCGCTGTACGACTGGAACGGCGTACGGATCGGCGACGTCGCCGGCCGGCACCGGGAGCGCGTACCGGACGGCGCGTTGTGCAGCGCCGGGAACAAGGCGTTCAAGGGCCTCGACCTGGCCCGCGCCGACTGGCCGGCGACGCGCGTGCGCGGCGGCTCGTACACGTTCAAGTACCGGGTGACGGCGCCGCACAGGGGGACCTTCCGGGTGTACGCCACCAAGCCCGGTTACGTCCCCTCCCGGCCGCTCGCGTGGGACGACCTGGATCTCGCGCACCCGGTGGCGACGTCCACCGACCCGGCGGCGTCGGGCGGCTTCTACACGTTCTCCGGGACCCTGCCGGAGCGCTCCGGCAGGCATCTGCTGTACACGGTCTGGCAGCGCTCGGACAGTCCGGAGGCGTTCTACTCGTGTTCGGACGTCACCTTCGGTGGCACGGGCGGCGGCGCGGGGACGGGCAGCGGCTCCGGCTCGACCGAGGAGACGTCCGCGCCCCCGACCGCGCCCTCCGACGAGCAGATCGAGGACGGCGCGGACAAGTCGACCGTCGAGCACGGCGGCCACGGCGACGACGACGCGGCCACGACGGCGGACCCGACACCGGCGGGCTCCGCGAAGTCCTCGGCCGGGACCGGCACCGAGGAGACGCCGGCGGCCAGGTCGGCCGACGGACCGGCCGACGGTGGTGACACCCCCGGCGAGGCGGAGCCCGCCGGCGCCCGGGAGAACCTCGCCGAGACGGGCGGGGCCGGGGTGACCTCGTATGTGGCGATCGGCGGCGCGGCGGTCCTCGCCGCGGGCTCCTCCCTCCTGTTCGCCGCGGCCCGCCGCCGTGCGGTGAGCGGTGGCCGGCAGGGCGGCTGACGGACTCCGGGGCCTGCCCGGCGGCTCAGGCCGGACAGGCCCCGGCGGTGTACGTCCGGGTCACCCGCGGCACGGGTGGCCCGGCGTGTGTGCACGTGTCAGCCGATGACCGACAGACAGGTCGTCGGGGTGGCGCGGGCCGGGTCGAGGGCGTTGGTGACCTCGTGGAAGGCGATGCGGTCGAGGAGCCCGATCGCCGCGTGCTCGGAGAGGTCGGCGGCGCACAGGTCCTGGATGACGATGTTGCGTACGTTCGGGCCGTCGAGGAACTGGGACCGGTAGGGCGTGACGACCTCGTCGTACTTGGTGGCGAGGACGGTGTAGGTGACACCGGGGACGGTGTCGCCGCCCGCGTTGAGCCTGGTCAGGAACGGGGAGCCGACGACCTGGTCGGCGAGGGCCGGGGTGGCGGTGGACAGCAGGTCACCGGCGCCGGGGAAGTGGTCGAGGAGCTGGGTGAGGCCGCCCAGGGTGGTGCCGTGGTTGGAGGGGGCTATGCCTATGAGGGCGTTCACCTCCGCCGCCCCTCCGAGGAACTTCAGGTAGTAGCGGGGCATCATGCCGCCCTGCGAGTGACCGACGAGGTCGACCTCGGCGGCGCCGGTCGAGGCGAGCACCCGGTCGACGAAGGCGTCGAGCTGCTGTGCCGACTTGTCGATCGGGCCGAGGCCGTTGAAGAAGGGGACGCCGGGGAGCTGGCCGTAGTCGAGCGAGTAGACGCAGTACCCGCGGTTGACCAGGTACGGAGCGAGGCCCAGCCAGTTGTCGACGGAGTTGCCGAACGTCCCGTGGACGAGGACGACGGGGCGGGGGTGGGCACTGGAGGGCTTGCACGAATAGTCGTTCCAGCCACGGCTGGAGGTGGCGGCCGTGTCGGCGGCCGCGGCGGAGGTGGCGGGGACGGTGGTCGCCGCGGCGGCGAGGAGCAGGGCGGCCAGCGGTCTGATCAGGCGCTTCCAGGGCAGCATCGGGTGATCTCCTTGCGGCTCAAGGGACGTGCGACGGCGTTCGCCCTGTGATCCGGATCACGAGGATGCTGTTCTTATCCAGCCAAGTTACGGGCGGGTAGTAAAAGTGGGAAGTTACGTGTCAGTAAAAACTTCAAGCGGTGCCCGTGGACGCTGATAGAGGACGGCGCACCGTCACCAGGCGGGCCTGATGGGGCCGCGGGGGGGCGATGCGGGTCAACTGCTCACGCAGTGCCCGCACTTCGGCCTCCCCGCCGAGCACGCCACTCCACTCCCGGACGACCTCGGCCGCCGCCTCCTCCGCGGCCCGGGTGCAGGCCCACCCCAACTCGGTCAGCACGACCAGCCGGGCCCGGGCGTCACGGGGGTGGGGCCGGCGCTCGACGTACCCCTTGCGCGCGAGTTCCTCGACGAGCTGACTGGCGGCCTGCTTGGTCACCCCGAGATGGACGGCGAGTTCGGTGACCGTCGCGCCGTCCGGGGCGAGCCGGGTGAACGCGAAGCCGTACACGGGCCGCCCCTCGAAGCCGCGGGCGACGACCCCCTGCTGGATGCGCTGGGTCAGCTCACCCGCGACGGCGAGCAGGGCGGCGGTGAGCCCGAGGGCCTCGGAGTTCTGCATGCCCGCATTGAAACACCGTTGACGGATTGGTCAAGCTGCTTGACCATTGGTTCATATAGTCAAGCAGCTTGACCATCGTTCCTGGAGGCCCCCATGCCCGTAGTCCGTTCGTCCGAAGCCGTCGCCCACGAGATCCACGGCGCCCGCTTCGTCTCGTACGCCACGCCCCGCACCGGCAGCAGGGAGCTGGCGGCCTGGCGGGGGGAGATCCCCGCCGGCACCAAGGCGCCCGCCCACACCGTCAGCAAGGAGGAGATACTCCATCTGCTCGTCGGCGAGCTGCTGATCACGCTCGACGGCCGTACCGAGCGCGTCGGTGCGGGCGACACCCTGATCGTCAACGCCGGGGCGACCCTCACCGTCGAGAATCCGACGGCGGAGACCGTCGTCACCTGGGTCACCACCTCCCTGGGCCTGGAGGCCGAGCTGGCCGACGGGACGCGGATCGCGCCGCCGTGGGCCAACTGACGCCCCCTCGCCCAGGTGTCATGCCGCCAGCGTCCCCGGCAGCACCGCGCGCGGGCCGAACTTGGCCCGCGCCCGGTCCGCGACCTCCTCGATACGGCGGAGCTTCTCGTCGGCGGGGTCGAAGGCCAGCTGGTGGGAGGCCTCGTCCGCGGGGGTGAGCCCCTCGGCGCGCAGGGCGATCGCGCGGACCCGGGCGCGCTGGAGGCCGAGGGCCTCGTACATGCCGTAGGCGGTCCGGGTGAGCGCCGGCGAGTGGGCGGTCGGCTCCGTGAGCGTGCGGGTGCGGGTCGTCGAGGACCGGTCGGCGTAGCGGACGGTGAGGGTGAGGGTGCGGCACACCTTGTCCAGGGCGCGCAGCCGGGAGCCCAGTTCCTCGGCGTCGAGGAGCAGCGCACGACGGTGCAGGTCCGGGTTCAGCTCGTCGTGCGGGAAGGGGTGTTCGGCGGCGAGCGAGCGCGCGACCGCGTTGGGGACGACCCGGCCGCGGTCGACACCGTTCGCCTTCTCGTGCAGTTCGCGACCGGTCCGCGCGCCGACCAGGCGCTGGAGCGTGGACAGGGGGGCGGCGGCGACCCGGCCGAGGGTGTCGAGGCCGTACTCGCACAGCGTGCGGGCGGTCGCGGTGCCGACGCCGGGCAGCGCGGTGACGGGCCGCTCGGCGAGGAAGTCCACGACCAGGTCCTCGGGGACCGCGCACGGCTCCCCGGGTTCGGCCCCGGCCAGCGCCATGCGCGCGAGCATCGGCCCGGGCCCGGCGCCGATCACACAGTCGATCCCGTACAGCGCCAGGGCACGGACCCGGACGAGCCGGGCCAGTTCCTCGGCGCCCCGGCCGAAGTACCGTTCGGCGCCCCGCAGATCGGCCAGCGCGCCGTCGGGCGGCAGTGCCTCCACCACCGGGGTGAAGTCCTCGAGGAGACCGAGCAGTCCGGGTAGGGCGGCCTCGTACTTCGGCGGCAGCTGGAAACGTACGCAGAGGATGGTCATCCCGCACTCCCTGGGCTCTGGTGCCACAACTTCCGTACTTTCGAGGGCTCTTCGCCCGCGGGCCGCAGATCGGCCCACGGGTGCATCTCGTAGCCGGTGGACAGCTGGATGCGGCGGCCGTGCGTCGGGTCGCCGCCGCTCGTGGGCACCGGCTCCGCCAGCCGCGGGGCGACCGCGTCGAGGCCGCCCTCGCGCCGCAGTTCCACCAGCTCGGCGAGGTTCCAGGCGGCCGAGCCCACCACGCTGAGGCTGCGCGGGCCGCGCCGCTGCACCACTCCGCGCACCAGCAGCAGCCAGGAGTGGAAGACGGTGTGGGCGCACGCGTCGTGGGAGTCGTCGAAGAAGGCGAGGTCGACCAGGCCGGTGCCGTCGTCGAGGGTGGTGAAGACGACCCGTTTGCCGGAGCGGATCGGCGGGGTCTGGGTCGCCGCCTTGGCGCCCGCGACCAGCACCGTCTCCCCGTGGCGCGCCTCGCGCAGCCGTCGTGCCGACACCACGCCCAGCTCGTCGAGGAACGTCCGGTGGTCGTCCATCAGATTGCGGGAGGCGTCCATCGACAGCACGCCCAGCTCGGCGCTGAGCCGCTCCGCCGAGGAGAGGTCGGGCAGCCCGGCCGAGGCGGTCCTGCGGCCGCCGGACAGCGGGAGCTGGCCCCCGCCGCCGCCCATGCCCCGGGCGCCCCGGTGCAGTTCGGTGAGGTGGAGCTGCAGATCGCGCCGGTTGGCGCCGAAGGCGTCCAATGCGCCGACCCGGGCCAGCCGCTGGGCGAGCGGACGGCTCGGGCGCGCCCGCTCCCAGAAGTCGAGCAGCGAGGCGTACGGCTGTCCGTCCGCGATCCGCGCCGCCTCGGCCTCACTGATGCCGTGTACGTCGGACAGGGCCAACCGCAGGCCCCAGGTCCCGCATTCACCCGGCCCGTCCGGGCTCGGTCCCGATGCCTTCCCCGACCCCCTCGATTCAGACACCAGTTCGATGCGGTGGGCGACCGCCGACCGGTTCACGTCCACCGGAAGGATCGGCACCCCGCGCCGCCGTGCGTCCGCCAGCAGCAGCCGCTTCGGGTACATCCCGGGGTCATGGGTGAGCAACCCCGCGTAGAAAGCCGCCGGATGATGCGTCTTCAGCCACGCCGACTGGTACGTCGGCACCGCGAAGGCCACCGCGTGCGCCTTGCAGAAGCCGTACGAGCCGAAGGCCTCGACGATCTCCCAGGTCCGGGCGATCGTCTCGGCGTCGTACCCCTTCGCGGCGGCGTGCTGCGCGAACCACACCCGGATCCGCCCCTGCGACTCGGGGTCGGAGAGCCCGCGCCGCACCCGGTCCGCCTCGTCCCGGCCGCAGCCGGTCATGAGGTGCACGATGTCGATGACCTGCTCGTGGAAGACGACGACACCGTACGTCTCGCGCAGCGGCGGCTCCAGATCGGGATGCGGGTAGCGGACCGGCGCCCGCCCGTGCCGGGCCGCGATGAACGGCCGCACCATGTCGGCGGCGACCGGACCGGGCCGGAACAGGGAGATGTCGACCACGAGGTCGTGGAAGGTGGACGGCTGGAGCCGCCCCACCAGGTCCCGCTGGCCGGGCGACTCGATCTGGAAGCAGCCCAGCGTCTCGGTGGACCGGATCAGCCGGTACGTGGCCGGGTCGCCCTCACCGCGTTCGAAGTCGAGCGCGTCCAGGTCGACCCGCTCCCCCGTCGCCCGCTCCACCTCCGCCACCGCGTGCGCCATCGCCGACTGCATCCGCACGCCCAGCACATCGAGCTTCAGCAGCCCGAGGTCCTCGACGTCGTCCTTGTCGAACTGCGACATGGGGAACCCCTCGCCGCTGGTCGGCATCACCGGCGTACGGGCGAGGAGGGAGGAGTCGGACAGGAGGACCCCGCACGGATGCATGGCGACACCGCGCGGGAGGGCGTCGAGGGACTCGACCAGGTCCCACAGCCTGCCGTACTTCTCCTTCTCCCCCGCCAGCTTCCTCAGCTCGGGCAGTTCCTCCAGGGCCGCGCGGGCGTCACGGGCCCGGATGTGCGGGAAGGACTTGGCGATCCGGTCGATGTCGGCGGGGTCCATGGACAGGGCCGCGCCCACGTCGCGGACGGCGTGGCGGACGCGGTACGTCTCCGGCATCGCCACCGTCGCGACCCGCTCGGCGCCGAAGCGGCCGATGATCGCGCGGTAGACCTCCAGCCGGCGCGCGGACTCCACGTCGATGTCGATGTCGGGCAGCGCGACCCGGCGCTTGGACAGGAACCGCTCCATCAGCAGGCCGTGCTCGACGGGGTCGGCGTGCGCGATACCGAGGAGGTGGTTGACGAGGGAGCCCGCGCCGGAGCCCCGCGCGGCGACCCGGATGCCCATCCCCCTCACGTCGTCGACGACCTGGGCGACGGTGAGGAAGTAGGAGGCGAAGCCGTGGTGGGCGATGACGTCCAGCTCCTGGTGCACACGCTCCCAGTAGTCGCGCCGGGTGTCGTAGCCGAGCCGCAGCATGCCCGCCGCCGCCCGTGAGGCGAGGACGCGCTGGGCGGTGCGGCGGCCGGCGCCGACGAGGTGCGGCTCGGGGAAGTGGACGGTGCCGAGGCCGAGGTCGTCCTCCGGGTCGACCAGGCACTCGGCGGCCGTGGCGCGGGTCTGCTCCAGCAGGCGGTACGCGGTGTCCCGGCGGTAGCCCGCGGCCTCGACGATCCGCTCGGCGGCGGCCAGCATGGCCCCCGCGTCCTTGAGCCAGGCCTCCCCGGAGTCCAGCTCGCCCCGGGGGTCGACGGGGACCAGCCGGCGGGCCGCGTCCAGCACGTCGGCGACGGGGCCCATACCGGGGTCGGCGTACCGGACGGCGTTGCTGAGCACCGGCCGGATCCGCTGCTCGGCGGCGAAGCCCACGGTCCGGGCGGCCAGCCGCAGCGAGCCGGGGCCGGTGCCCGTACGGCCGTGCCACACCGCCTCCAGCCGCAGGGCGTCGCCGAACCGCTCCCGCCAGGGCCCGAGGAGCTTCGCGGCGCGGTCGGGGCGCCCGGCGGCGAGCGCGCGGCCCACATCGGAGGCGGGACCGAGCAGCACGGTCAGGCCGTCACCGGCGCACTCCGCCCAGGGCAGCAGGGGCGGACCCTCCGCCCGGCCGCCGGCCGCGCCTCGACCGCCGCCCGCGCCCCGGTCACCGTCCTCCTCGCTCCCCCCATGCACCGCCGAAACGATTCTGCACAGGTCGGCCCACCCCTTGGCCCCCTCACGGGCGAGGAACGCCACCCGGGGAGTCGACTCATCGACAAAGGCGCCACCCCGAACGGGGGCCCGCCGCCGCGCCTGCCGAGCGGCGGGCGCGGGCGCCCCCACCGCCAGCTCCGCCCCGAACAGCGGACGGATGCCCGCCGCCGCGCACGCCTTGGCGAACCGGACCGCGCCCGCGAGGGTGTCCCGGTCGGTGAGCGCGAGGGCGTCCATACCGCGTTCGGAGGCGCGCTCGGCCAGCCGCTCCGGGTGCGAGGCGCCGTACCGCAGGGAGAACCCGGAGGCGGTGTGCAGATGCGTGAAGCCCGGCACCGCACCTCCCGCACTCAATCAATCGAACATCAGTTCACAGCCTGCCCGTCTCCACCATAGACCACTTTTCGAACCTCTGTACGACATCCATTCGGCCCCGCCCCACCTGCGCAAACGCGCCACGGGCTCGGACCGACGCAGACGGCAGGCGGCCCCCACCACTCCCCCGAACCTGGGGTGGGCGCGGCCACGCCGGCGCTGCGGTGCGTCTTCGGGATCGCCGGTCTCGGGGGGGCCGTCCTCCTGGTGGTGATCGCCGGCAACCCGAGCGCGGGCGGCGCGCCGCCACCGCCGCCGCTGCCCCCGTTCCGGGCGGCGATCGGTCCGGCGCTCCCCCCGGGCGCGGGCGTCCGGATGACCCGCTCGATCGCGTACTTCGAGGGCAGACATCACCATCCACCCTGCTGGTGCTCGCCGCCCCGGCAACGGCGGGGGCCGCCATCACCGTGGTGATGGCGGCCCTGAGGGGACCGGAACGCCGGACCTCCGAAACCTGAGCCGTGGCTCGCGGCCCGGCGACGGCTCTCCGCTTTCCGGCGCTCCCCGGTCCTCAGCCGATCTGTGTGCCCGTCGCCGACAGCGCCTCGGTGACCGGCTGGAAGAACGTCTCGCCGCCCGAGGTGCAGTCGCCACTGCCGCCGGAGGTGAGGCCGATGGCCTTGTCCCCCGAGAAGAGGGCGCCGCCGCTGTCACCGGGCTCGGCGCAGACGTCGGTCTGGACGAGGCCGTTGACGATGTCGCCGTTGCCGTAGTTCACGGTGGCGTCGAGGCCGGTGACCGTGCCGCTGTGGACCTGGGTGGTCGAACCGCTGCGGGTCACCTTCATACCGACGGTCGCCTCGGCCGCCCCGCTGATGGCCTGGGTCGAGCCGTTGTAGAGGTTGACCTCGCTGGGGTGGTCGACCTCGGCGGTGTACTTGACCAGCCCGTAGTCGTTGTCCGGGAAGCTGGAGTCCGCGTTCTCCCCGATGACCTGACCGCCGGCCGACCAGGTGGAGATGCCCTCGGTGCAGTGACCCGCCGTCAGGAAGAACGGCTCGCCGCCCTTGACCACGTTGAAGCCGAGGGAGCAGCGCCCGCTGCCGCCGGTGATGGCGTCGCCGCCCGCGACGAAGGTCCTGAACTCTCCCTTGGTGCGCTTGAGTTCCGCCTTGGCACCGAGACCGTCCACGACCTCGGTCAGTCTCGCCAGCTCGGCCTTGGAGACGGTGCGGTCGGCGGTGACGACGACCTTGTTGGTGGTGGGGTCGGTGGCCCAGGAGGTGCCGGGGATGGTGGCGTCCTCCTTGAGGGCGGTGCGGGCGCTCTTCAGCTCGGCGAGGGAGTTCTCGACGATCCGCGCCTTGGCGCCGGCCGCCTCGACGGTCTCGGCGGCGGCCTCGTCGAGCACGTTCACGACGAGGAGCTTGCTCTTCGCGTCGTAGTACGTGCCCGCCGCGTCGGCGCCGAGATCCTCACCGAGGGTCGAGGCGAGCTTTCCGGCCGCCAGCACAGAGAGCGCTTTCGGCTCGGGGTTCGGCACGGTCTCGCTCGCGTTCGCAGTCTGGAAGGTCACTCCCGCGGCGACCAGTGCGGCGATACCCGCACCCGTCACGACGGCACGGCGCCTGGGTATGCGTCGGTGCTTCAACTCACGTCCTCCTGTGGGGGGTGGGCCTCAGAGGTTGTGGGGACCCCGTTCGGCCGTAAGGAATGCGGACAACGAGGTGGCGGACGATAAAAAGCCGCGTCCATGCCAACTCTGCGGCGCCAACTATTCCGAGGTGAACAGGGGGCACACAAGGTCGACTTCAGGACGAGCACTCACTGTGGGCGCACGCCCCCTATGTCATTACCGTCCGGTAACTCCCCATGGGAATTCGCACTGCAAACACAGGATGCAACGAGCCTCTACGCAACCGGTGAGGTCTAATCCTGTCTGAAAGTCGCCCCTACTGAGTCCGAGTCGAAACGGGTCTCGAACGAAGGAAGTTGCCCTCGCACCGCTTCCCGCGGCACGGCGGGGACCGGCGGAGCCGACGGCACGGCACAGGGAACCGATCGCCGGACGCCCTTCCAGCAACCGCGGCAACGCGACCGGGAACGGCAGCACGAGCGTGCGGCTCCTCTCCGCGGCCACCGCCACCGCCACCGCCACCGCGGTCCGCGGCAGCCGCAGTTGCCGCGCGGCGGGCCGGTCCGGCGTCACCTCGGGGGCCTCGGCGAGCCTCTTTCCACGCCCGCGGTTCGGCGTCGGTCCCGATGCCCCCGCCCGGCGCCCGCACCCGGCCCGCGCCTGCCGGAACAGGACGAGCCCCCGCACGTCGTCACGCGCGGGGGCTCGAACTGCTGACCGCGATACGGTCGGTCGCGGGTGCCGGGGGGAAGAGCACCCGCTCGGGTCGGCCCGCCCGGCCGGCCGAGCGGCCGGCCGGCGGTCCGGCGATCCGGTCGGACTAGTAGACGCTGACGCCGTAGGCGCTCAGGGCCTCGGTGACCGGCTGGAAGAAGGTCGTACCACCGGAGGTGCAGTTGCCGCTGCCGCCGGAGGTGAGACCGTACGCGACGCCGTTGCTGCCGTAGAGCGGACCGCCGGAGTCGCCGGGCTCGGCGCAGACCGTGGTCTGGATCATGCCGTAGACGATGTCGCCGCCACCGTAGTTGACGGTCGCGTTGAGAGCGGTCACGCGTCCGGTGCGGGTACCGGTGGTGGAGCCGGTACGGATGACGTTGGTGCCCACGCTCGGGGTGGCAGCGCTGGTGATGTCCACGCTGCCCGCGGTGCCGTCCTTGGCGATGGACGTGTTGCTGTAGCGCACGATGCCGTAGTCGTTGGTCGGGAAGCTCGACCCGGTGGTCGGGCCGAGGACCGTGGTACGGCCGGAGTTGGAGTACCAGGTGCCCGCACCGTCGGTGCAGTGACCGGCGGTCAGGAAGTAGTAGGTGCTCCCGCTGCGGACGTTGAAGCCGAGCGAACAGCGCCAGCTACTCGCATAGATGGCGTCGCCGCCCTTGATCAGCTTGTTGAACTTGCCCGGCGTCCGCTTGATCGTCAGAGCGCCGGCCTTGTCGCCCGCCGCTTCCTTGATCTTCAGCAGCTCGGCCTGGGAGACGGTGCTGTCGACCGTGACGACGAGCTTGTCCGTCTTCTCGTCGATCGCCCAGGCGGTACCGGGGATGTCCGCCTTGAGAACCGACGCGCTGGCGCTCTTGAGCTCCGAGGCGCTGAAGGTCCGGGTGTCTGCCGCACTGGCGGTGGGGACTGTGGCGGCGGCCGCGGCCACGAGTCCGGTGGTCACGGCGATCAGCCGGGTCCGTCTCGCCATACCGCTGCGGGGAGTGGTGCGCTTGATCCTCACTGTTCGTTCCCTCCTAAAGGGAAGTCGGGGGCCCGCGTGGGGTTTGGGCCCGTGAGGCGCGAATCAGGGGCAACTGTCCGGATTCCGAACATGCCGTGCTCCTGACAAGGCGCTGCGGGGAAGTATTCGGCCGCATCACCGCTCACCGCAAGAGTGCCTTTCGGCCGCCCGAACATCAACCGGCCCGTGGTGCACGGCAGTTGATCGAGCCCGCGGAGTTGTGGGGATTCTGTGCGAATCCCGGACACCGCCTCGGTGCGGCGCGGCCTCCCCCGGCGCCGACGCCGACGGCGCCCGTGAGCGCCAGGTCTCAGGTCGGTTGGCGTGCACCCGGATGCCTGTTCAACTTGGGCGCTTCCCGTTGAGCCGACCCCACCGCGAGCCCGGGCGGGACTACGGCGCGCCGCTCGCGTTCTCGCCCACCGCCTTCACAGGCGCACCCCTCACCGCGCTCATCCGCCACCCCCGCGGCCGGAGCCGCGGCGACCGGCCCGTTTCCGTGTCAGCAGTCGCAGCAGTCACACGCATCGCAGCAGTCGCAGTCCCGGCAGCAACCCTCCCGCTTCTTCCGGGACCACGGCCCTTCGTACTCCTTCGCACAGCACAACTGGCAGGTGCAGCACAACAACCAGAACATCCCGCAGCCGGCCCAGAACCCCCGGCGTCTCGGCGGCTGCGGCGACGGCACCCCGCCGGAGCCACCGGGCCCGCCACCGCTGCCGCCGTACGCGCCGCCACCGTAGGGGTTGCCGCCCGCCCCGCCGTACGGGTTCCCGGCGCCGCCCCCGTACGGGTTGCCGTGCTGCGGAGGTCCGCCGTGCTGGTGGGCCGCGCACACCGGCACCGTCCCGAACGCCCGGTCGACGGAGCGCCGTAGTTCATGCACGAGCAGCAGATGGGCCAGTTTGCCGTCGACGAAGTCGACCTCGCGCAGGGCGAGCCGGATGCCGTGCAGGGCGTCTTCGGCGAGCCGTCGCGCCTCGGGCAGGGACGTCCCGGTCGCGGTCAGCGGGTTCCACGCGCCCGCGGCGGTGTCGGCGGCCCGGTCCTCCACCGCGTCCAGCAGGTGGGCAAGCCGTCCGAAGAGCCGGCCCGCCTCGGCGAGCGGCTCGGCGTTGCCCGGGCGTCCGGCGAGCACGGCGGTGTGCGCGAAGGCGGCGGCGGTCGCCGTCTCGGTCGGCTCGGTGACCGTCAGCAGTGGTGTGCCCGGCCCGGCGAGCGCCTCGATGCCGAGCTGCCGGTCCACGGCGTCGACCAGCACCGCCGTGTCGAAGCCGATGTCGGATCCCGTACGGGCGCCCGCGCGCCCCCAACGCGTCGCGACCCGGCGCGCGGCCGACGCGACCGGCCCCCGCGCGAGCAGTCCGTCGCCGTCGGCCACGTGGTCGCGCACCTTGGCCGAGGCGAGCACCAGCGAGACGGCGGCGGCGAGCCGCGCGCCCTCGCCCTGCGCGACGGACGCGGTGCGCATCCCGCGCAGCGGGCAGGGCCCGGCGGTGCGCCGCCAGTCGGTGCTCCGCTCGGCCTGAGCCTCCGTCAGAACCGAGACCAGCAGGCCGTCGTAGTTCGTCACGATCCGGGCGAACTGCCCGTGGTCCCCGCGCAGCGCGAGACAGAGTCCGCACAGATGCGCCATCCACTGCGTCTTCAGCCCCTCACCGAGCCGATGACCGCAGGGCCTCACGATTCCGAACACGACATCCCCCGTGTCTGTCGCGCGCGCCGCGGTCGCGCGCTCCTGCCTGACCTGCGCCGCATCGTAGCCGCGTTCGTTCACCCGGACGCCCCGACACTCACCCAAACGCCGCGAACAATATTATTTCACTCTCCGTCAGCAGACGTGTACGGCGCAGCCCTTGGGGCACTTGGACTCTCGACGAATTCGTTCTGCACCAGTACCGTCACGAAACCCCCGTGCGGCGTCTATCCACTTGGCGAGACATCCGCATCATGGACGACGATAGGGATGCGGAAAGAGAAAAAGACCGCTGTGAGAGGAGGCGTCCATGGGATCGGTGCGCAAGGCGAGTGCCTGGCTTGGCCTCGTCGACGACAACGATGACGAGCGTTACTACGACGACGACTACGCCGATGAGCGGGAGTCCGGGTCCGGCGAGGCATGGGTCACCGACCCTCGCGTGAAGGTCGCGTCCGAGTCCGCCCAGGAGCAGGGCCGCCGGATCGGCACGGTCACCCCGGACAGCTTCCGCGACGCGCGGCACATCGGCGAGCTCTTCCGGGACGGCGTCCCGGTCATCATGAACCTCACGAACATGGAGTCCGCCGACGCCAAGCGGGTCGTCGACTTCGCGGCCGGGCTGATCTTCGGTCTGCGCGGCTCGATCGAGCGGGTGTCCAACCGCGTGTTCCTGCTGACCCCCGCCGACACGGAGATCGTCAGCGGCGAGGCCGTCGGCCGCCCGGCCGACGGCTTCTTCAACCAGAGCTGAGGCAGGGCGGCTCACCGCCCCGCCTTCCGGTGCCCCCGGTCACCGGAAGGCGTCGAGTCCGGTGAGCGCCTTGCCCAGCACGAGCTGGTGCATCTCGACGGTGCCCTCGTAGGTGAGCACGGACTCCAGGTTCGTCGCGTGCCGCATCACCGGGTACTCCAGCGAAATTCCGTTCGCACCGAGGATCGTGCGGGCGGTACGGCAGATCTCGATCGCCTCCCGTACGTTGTTCAACTTGCCGAAACTGATCTGCTCGGGACGGAGCCGTCCCGCGTCCATCCGCCGCCCGAGATGGTGGGCGAGCAGAATCCCCTTGTGCAACTCGACCGCCATGTCGGCGAGTTTGGCCTGTGTGAGCTGGAAGCCGCCGATCGGCCTCCCGAACTGCTCGCGTGTCCTGGCGTAGTCGAGAGCGGCCTCGAAACTGGCCCGCGCCGCCCCCATCGAGCCCCACACGATCCCGTACCGGGCGTGCGACAGACAACTGAGCGGCCCCTTGAGCCCCTTGACCTCCGGCAGTACGGCGTCCGCCGGCAAGCGCACGTCGTCGAGGACGAGTTCACTGGTGACGGAGGCCCGCAGGGACCACTTGTGCTTGATCTCCGGTGCCGAGAACCCGGCGGCGTCCGTCGGTACGGCGAACCCCCGGATGCCCTCGTCGGTCTGCGCCCACACGACGGCGACCCCGGCGACGGACCCGTTCGTGATCCACATCTTGCGTCCGTTGAGGATCCAGTCGGTGCCGTCGCGCTTGGCGTAGGTCCGCATCGAGGCCGGGTCGGACCCGTGGTCGGGTTCGGTCAGCCCGAAGCACCCGATGACCTCGCCGGCCGCCATCCGCGGCAGCCAGGTCTCCTTCTGCTCCTCGCTGCCGAACCGGTGGATGGCGTACATGGCGAGGGAACCCTGCACGGACACGAGCGACCGGATCCCGGAGTCCGCGGCCTCCAGCTCCAGACAGGCGAGCCCGTACTGCACGGCGCTCGCCCCCGCGCACCCGTACCCGTCGAGCGACATGCCCAGGGCCCCGATCGCCCCCAGTTCCCGGGCGAGCTCGCGGATCTCCGGCAGCTCACCCCGCTCGTACCAGTCGGCGACATACGGCAGCACCCGGTCCGCGGCCCAGCTCCGCACGGTGTCCCGTACCGCGAGATCCTCGGGCTCGAGCAGATCATCGATTCCGAGGGGATCGGCGGGATCGAACCTCATGGGGCAACCTCCGGCTCACCAAAACTAGCGACGCTAGGCAGACTACCCACACGTCATGGCCGCGGGCAGTGGCCGGAGACTCAGCGCACCGACTCCGCCCGCACCGGCGCCGCCGTGGCCTCCCTCGGCCCCGGAACCTCCGCGCCGCACTCCATCGCCCGCGGCAGACGCAGCGCCATGACCGCGCCCAGCACCAGCAGCCCCGCGCTCACCAGCAGCGTCACATGCAGACCGTGCACGAACGAGTCCCGGGCCGCATGCCGCAGCGCCTCCCCGGGTGACCCGCCCAGCCGCCCGGCGACCTCGTACGCCTCCCCGAGCGAGTGCCCCGCCGCGGCGGACGCCGACGAGGGCACCCCCGGCACCGACGACAGCCCGGGTGCGTACGCCGCGTTCATCACGCTGCCGAGGAGGGCGATGCCGATGCCCGCGCCCAGCTGGTAGGAGGTCTCACCGATCGCCGCCGCCCCGCCGGCGGACGACGCGGGCGCCTCGCTCAGCATCGACTCGTACGCCCCGAACAGGGTCGTCTCCAGGCCGAAGCCCAGCAGGACGAACCCGGTGAGCAGCAGCGCCGCGTTGTCGTGCCGGCCCATCGCCGTGAGCAGCACGACCGCGAACGCGGTGAGGCAGAAGCCGAGCGACACCATGCGGCGCGGCCCGAAGCGGTGCAGGAGGTGGGAGCCGAGGAGCCCGGCCGCCATCGCCGCGACGGTCAGCGGCAGCAGCCGCAGTCCGGTCTCCAGCGGGGACAGCCCGAGGACCAGTTGCAGATACTGCGCGGCGATCAGTTCGAGGCCCACCAGGGCGAGCATGGCGAGGACGATGCAGCCGACGGACGTGCTGAACGCGGGCCGCGCGAACATCCGCAGGTCGACCAGCGGATGCGCCCGGCGTCGCTGCCGGCGCACGAAGAGACCCAGCAGCACGCCGCCCACCAGCAGCGCCACCGCGGTCCCCGGGTCGAACGGCGGGTGCCCGCCGCCGAGCCGCTTCACACCGAGGACGACGCCGAAGAGCCCGACCGCGGCCATCAGCGCGCCCACGACGTCCCAGGGCCCGTCGCGGTCGCCGGTGGACTCCGGCAGCAACAGGCGTCCGACGGGCAGGCTGACGAGCATGAGTGGGATGTTGACCAGGAAGACGGAGCCCCACCAGAAGTGCTCCAGCAGGAACCCGCCGAGCAGGGGTCCGACGGCCGCGCCGACCGCGGCGACGGCGCTCCAGACGCCGATGGCGAGGGCCCGCTCGCGCCGGTCGGGGAACACCTGGCGCAGGATCGACAGCGTGGCGGGCATGATCATGGCACCGCCGACACCGAGCAGCGCCCGGGCCGCTATCAGGACCTGCGGATTCTCGGCGAAGGCGGCGAGTCCGGAGGCGACGCCGAAGAGGGCGTATCCGAGGAGGAGGACGCGTCTGCGGCCGACGCGGTCGCCGAGCGTGCCGAAGAGGATCAGCAGCGAGGCGCAGACGAGCGGGTAGACGTCGACGATCCAGAGCAGTTCTATGGCGCCGGGCTTGATGTCCTCGGTGACGGCGGGCACCGCCACGTGCAGAACGGTGGCGTCGACGGCGACGAGCAGCAGGCTGACGCAGAGGACGACGAGGACGACCCATCGGTTTGCACCGGCCCCGGCCTCCCGACGGCATCGCGCAGCGGCCGTGGGCGTCCCGGACATGTACGTACCTCCCAGATGCTCTCGCGTTCGGCGGGACCGCTCGGGGCGGGTGCTCCCCGGCGGCCGCGGCCCGGAGGAGCGGTGTCCCGGACCCACGCAACGAAAGGCGAGTGAGCCGTCAGGGTACGCGAGTTCCTGCCGGTGAAACGTGGTGGGTGTCTCATGGAGGGCTCCCACGCCGTGTGGCGTGCGCCACCCCGTCAGCCCTCCACGGGTCCTCCACGACCCCTCCATCACCCGTCCGTGGGTCGTCCGTCACGGTCCATCACCGACCATCACGTCCGGGCCTCCCGGCCGGTTCCGGGCTCCGCCGATAATCGAGCGCGTGACCGATCTTGCTACGCGCCCGGCGCCGCCCCTGCTGCGGCGGGCCGCCCCCGCACTCCTCGGGTACGCCGCCGTGCGCGCCCTCGGGGTCGTCGTGCTCGCCCTGTGGAGCGCGGCCCGCGACAAGAGCGTCCTGACGCTGCTGTCCGCCCGCTGGGACGCGCTCTGGTACACGAGGGTGGCGGAGCTCGGCTACGGGTACGAGGTGCGCCTGCCGAACGGCGACGTCCACTCGAACCTCGCCTTCTTCCCCCTGCTGCCATGGCTGGAGCGGGCGGTGTCGGCGGTGACACCGCTGTCGTACGCGCACGCCGGCCTGGCCGTCGGCACCCTGGCCTCGCTCGGCGCGGCCTGGGGGATCTTCGCCGTGGTCGACCATGTGTACGACCGGCGGACGGGGGTCTGCGCGGTACTGCTGTGGGCGGTGCTGCCGGTGGGGATCGTGCAGTCGATGGCGTACACGGAGGCCCTGTTCACGGCGCTTGCCGCCTGGTCCCTGTACGCCGTCCTGACCGGCCGCTGGGTGACGGCGGGCGTCCTGGCCGCCCTCGCGGGCCTCACCCGACCGGTGGGGCTGGCGGTGGCCGCGGCGGTCTGGGCGGCGGCGATCACGGAGTACCTCCGGGAACGGCGGCACCGCCCGGCGACCGCTCACGTGCCCGCCGGTGCCCCGGCCCCCGCTCCCCCGTCCGGGCGGAACCGGAGCACGGACGCATCCGGTGGCACTCGGCGGTGGCCGCGCGCCCTCGGGATGCTCCTGGCCCCCCTGGGGACCGCCGGTTACGTGCTGTGGGTGGGTCATCACACCGGCAAGGGGCCGCTCGGCTATCTCGACGTCCAGGCGGGCTGGCGCAATGGTTTCGACGGGGGCTACGCCTTCGCCCGGTTCGTCGCCGAGAAGTTCACGTCGTTCCCCTCGGCCCTGGCGGGGGCCGGGCTGATCGCCGGGGTGGCGGCGGTGATCTGGCTGTACGCGGTCTGCGTACGGCAGGGCCAGCCGCTGCCTCTGCTGGTGTACGCGGGGGTCGTCACGGCGCTGGCGCTGTGCGCGTCCAGCTACTTCGGCTCGAAACCGCGGCTGCTGATGCCCGCCTTCCCACTGCTCCTCCCCCTCGCCGTCGCGCTGGCGCGGGCGCGGACGCGCGGGTCGGCGGCGGTGCTCGGCGGCGTCGCGGCGGCGTCGGCGGTCTACGGGGCCTTCTGGCTGAACGGCTCCGGTCCGCCCTGACCGGCCCGCGGCACCGGAGAGCGGCCGGAGAATTCGGTGCGTGCACACGGTGAACGAAATCAAAAGGGCCGCAAAACGACGCACACACATTCGGCCGTGGAATTGAAGGCTGAGCAGCCCATCCATTCAACATTCAGCAGAAATAAACACCAATCTGAGAGCAATCACACATCACGGCGTCATCACAAACCCGGTGATTCACGCCGCGTCGGAGCTCACTCGCTGTAACGTCGATTGAGTGCGTACCGAACGAAAGCCGACCCGTCTGGACCGGGTCTTCTCCAGGCTGGACCGCGAGCCTGAACGCCCGGCCCACATCGACGTGCCGGTGATGACGAGGCACCGCGTGGTGCTGTTCTCGTCCACCCTCGCCTTCTACGTGGCCATCGTCTGGGCCGTGATCATCACCTCGTGGCTCGTGCGGCTCGACTGGCAGATCATGTTCTTCCGGCCGTACCAGCAGTGGCCGGAGATCCACGCCTTCCTCGACTACTACGTCGTCCTGGGCCAGCGCGGCCCCACCGCCGTGATGGTCGCGGCCTGGCTGGGCTGGCGGTCCTGGCGCCAGCACACCCTGCGCCCGCTGCTCGCGCTCGGCGTCTCGCTGCTGCTACTGAACGTCACCGTCGGCGCCGCCAAGCTCGGCATGGGCCGTCTGGGCCCGCACTACGCGACCGAGATCGGCTCCAACGAGATGTGGCTGGGCGGCGACATATTTCCTTCGGGTCACACCGCGAACGCCGTGGTGACCTGGGGCATCCTGGCCTATCTGGCGTCGACCCCGCGGGCCAGACGCTGGCTGTCCGCGCTGTCCGCCGTGACCTCGCTCGGCGTCGGTCTGACCACCGTCTACCTGGGCACGCACTGGCTCAGCGACGTCCTGCTGGGCTGGGCCGCGGGTCTGCTGATCCTGCTGGCGCTGCCCTGGTTCGAGCCGCTGATCGCCCGCGCCGAGGCTTGGATCTTCTCGCTGCGGGACACCTGGCGCGACCGCCGTACGACGGCTCCCGCGCCCGCCCCGACGCCGACGCCGAAGCCCGTGGGTACGAGCACGCTGCGCGCGACCGGCGAGGGGGCCGCCGGCGTCCGCGACACCGAGGTCGCGGCACGCGCCGCCCATGCCCCGATCGTGCCGCTGCATCTGCCCTCCGCACCGCATCTGACCAGGTCGGAGCGCACGCCGGTCACCCCGATCGGCCAGCGCCGGCCACCCCATCCGGACCGCGTGACGCGAGGGTCCACCCCGGCCCGACCGGTCGCGGGCGGCTGACACGAGACAGCGGGGCCGGTACGCACACCCCACGCCCCGCACCGCGAAGGCCCGGCTCACCAGGAGCCGGGCCTTCGCCCGTCCTGCCTCCGGCCGCGCCGGTGCTCAGCCCTTCCAGGCCCGCCTCACCCGGCCGTCCTCGACCTCCAGGTTGAGCCGGCCGAAGCGGTACTCCATGGTGACGATCGCCCCCGGCGGCAGCTTTCTGACGGTGGACCACCCCCGCTCCAGAGCGCGTCGCTCGGCGCTCGGCGCCTCCAGTCCGACGTAGGCGTCGGGGTTGTCCCGGGGCTCTTCGGGAGAGTGCGGAATCGGTGCCATGCCCGCCACGTTAGGCGGCCGAAGGGCCCGCTGTCCTCCCGCAGTCACGCTTCTGTCACAGAACCACGACACGCGTTTCGGCCCAACTTCGTCACACGTACGAGCGGTTCCCCGGACCTTGCCCGCGCTGGCGGACGCAATTCCGAAGCGGTTCGGCACCATCTCGAATAGCCCGTCGGAAAGCATGTCCGGGGCCGTGTGTCCGGTGCATGTCCGGCCCTTTCCCACCGATTCCCGGACGGCTCCCGGAATCGGGGACCTCATGGGAAATACACGGTTCCCGCACACCTCCCCCGCACGCCCCCGGCGGATCGGCCGGGGAGCGAGCGGCATGGCGTGCGGCACGGGTCCGGGACGCGGCAGTGAAGGGGCGAGCGATGGGGACCGAGACCGTACCTGCGTCGGCACGACCCGCGCGGAGGGCCAAGCGGCCGGGTCGGCTGGTGGTCGACTGGCTGACCACCACGGACCACAAGAAGATCGGCCACCTCTACCTGGTCACGTCGTTCCTGTTCTTCCTGGCCGCCGGTCTGATGGCCCTGGTGATGCGGGCGGAACTGGCCCGGCCGGGCCTGCAGATCGTGGACAGCAACCAGTTCAACCAGTTGTTCACGCTGCACGGCACGATCATGCTGCTGCTCTTCGCGACCCCGACCTTCGCGGGGTTCGCCAACGAGATCATGCCGCTGCAGATCGGTGCGCCCGATGTCGCCTTCCCCCGGCTGAACATGCTGTCGTACTGGCTGTTCCTGTTCGGCGGGCTGATCGTGACGGCGTCGCTGCTGGTGCCCTCCGGTCCCGCCGCCTTCGGCTGGTTCGCCTACGCGCCGCTGAACAGCCTGGAGCGGTCACCCGGCATCGGGGCCGACATGTGGATCATGGGGCTGGCGCTGGCCGGGTTCGGCACCATCCTCGGCGCCGTGAACTTCCTGACCACGATCATCGGGATGCGCGCTCCCGGTATGACGATGTTCCGGATGCCGATCTTCACCTGGAACACGCTGTTCACGTCGATCCTGATCCTGATGGCGTTCCCGGTGCTGGCGGCGGCGCTGCTCTGCCTGGAGGCCGACCGGCGGTTCGGCGCGCAGATCTTCGACTCGGCCAACGGCGGCGCGCTGCTGTGGCAGCACCTGTTCTGGTTCTTCGGGCATCCGGAGGTCTACATCATCGCGCTGCCGTTCTTCGGGATCATCACGGAGATCATCCCGGTCTTCAGCCGGAAGCCGATCTTCGGCTATCTCACGCTGGTCGGCGCGACGATGGCGATCACCGGGCTGTCGGTGGTGGTGTGGGCGCACCACATGTTCGCCACGGGCGCGGTGCTGCTGCCGTTCTTCTCGTTCATGAGCTTCCTGATCGCCGTGCCGACGGGGGTGAAGTTCTTCAACTGGACGGGGACGATGCTGAAGGGCTCGCTGTCGTTCGAGACGCCGATGCTGTGGGCGACCGGCTTCCTGGTGTCGTTCCTGTTCGGCGGTCTGACGGGGGTGATCCTGGCCTCGCCGCCCATGGACTTCCACGTCACGGACTCGTACTTCGTGGTGGCGCACTTCCACTACGTGGTGTTCGGCACCGTCGTCTTCGCGACGTTCGCGGGGCTGTTCTTCTGGTGGCCGAAGTTCACCGGCAAGATGCTGGACGAGCGGCTCGGCAAGATCCAGTTCTGGACGCTGTTCGTCGGGTTCCACACCACGTTCCTGGTGCAGCACTGGCTGGGCGCGGAGGGCATGCCGCGCCGGTACGCGGACTATCTGGCGGCGGACGGCTTCACCGCCCTCAACACGGTGTCGACGGTCGGCGCGTTCCTGCTGGGCCTGTCGACGCTGCCGTTCCTCTACAACGTCTGGAAGACCTCCCGGTACGGCGTGCCGGTCCGTGTCGACGACCCGTGGGGCTTCGGCCGGTCGCTGGAGTGGGCGACCTCGTGTCCGCCGCCGCGGCACAACTTCGTGACGCTGCCCCGGGTCCGCTCCGAGGCCCCGGCGTTCGACCTGCACCATCCGAGGTTCGCCGCGATCACGCCGCCCCAGACCCGGAAGGGGCAGGAGCGGACGCCGCATCCCCGCTTCGGTCAAGAGCGGCCGTCAGACGGTCGCGAAGGGTCCTGATCGTCTCGGTCAGCTCCGGCGGTTCGACGACCTCGAAGTCGATGCCGGTCATCATCACGTGGATGGCCATCACGTCGAGATTCGCCGCCCCGGTGCTCAGCAGACAGCTGTCGCCGTCGCAGGGCTCCAGCGTGCCCGCGGCGGGCGAGAGCCGTGCGGCGGCCTCCTCGGCGGGGACGAGCAGCCGGACGACGGCGCGGGCCGCGTACGCGCGTGTGGAGATCCCTTCGGAGACGTACGCGGCGAGGTCGGCGGCCGGGGCCTCGCGGGGCGTGAAGCGCGGCCCGTGCGGCGGCCTGGGCGTGACGCGGTCGACGCGGAAGGTGCGCCAGTCCGCGCGGTCGACATCCCAGGCGACGAGGTACCAGCGCCGCTCGGTGCAGACCAGACGGTGCGGCTCGACCGTACGGCGGGTGGTGGCGCCGCCGTGGTCGCGGTACTCGAAGCGCAGGCGCTCGGCGTCCCGGCAGGCGTTCGCGAGGTCGGTGAGGACCGCCGGGTCGACGGCGGCGGACCGGGGGCCGCGCAGCAGCGGCACGGTGAAGGCGTTGAGGGCGCCGACCCGGCGGCGCAGCCGGTTCGGCAGCACCTGTTCGAGCTTGGCGAGCGCGCGGACGGAGGACTCGCCGATGCCCTCGATGCCCTGGCCCGCGGCCGTGCGCAGCCCGACGGCGACGGCGACCGCCTCGTCGTCGTCCAGCAGCAGCGGCGGCAGTCGGGCTCCGGCGCCGAGCTGGTAGCCGCCGCCGGTTCCGGGGCTGGCGTTGACCGGGTAGCCGAGTTCGCGCAGCCGGTCCACGTCCCGGCGCACCGTGCGCGGGGTGACCCCGAGGCGGTCGGCCAGCTCGGGGCCGGACCATTCGCGGTGGGCCTGCAAGAGCGAGAGCAGCCGCAGCAGCCGTGCCGATGTCTCCAACATGGGGCGAGTCTGCCAGTGGTCGAGGACAGCCACTGTCCTCGACCACCGGTTTTCCCGGCGCCGCTCAGCCCACCGCGGTGACCGTGACCGACAGATCGTTGTCGACCGTGTAGTACGGGGTGGCCTCCACGGCACCGTGCTCGGTCTCCACGCGGACCGTGGGGTACACGTAGACCGGCTTCTTGTCGACGACGTCGTCGAGCAGCCGCGCGATCCGCACGCGTGGCCCGGCCTCGCCCCCGGGACGCAGCCACAGGTCCCAGATGCCGGGCCGCAGTGCTCCGTACGCCACGGTGAACCGGAAGCCGCCGGAAGCGGCGGCGAGTTCGGCCCGGACGGGCGCCGACACCCCTTGCCGGTCGGCGACTTCGGCGTACGCGTCCGGGGCGGGCTCGGCCCCGTACACCCTCGTGCTCACGGTCAGCTCGGCGTCGCCGATGTGGAGTGCGCCGGCCTCGGCGTGGGGGGTGCGCTCCCAGCTGCGGACGGAGAGGTTGCCGTGCTTGGTGGCGTAGGGGATGCGGACGACGACCCGCTCGGCAGTGGCGGTGGGGACCCGGTCGACGAGGGAGCGCAGGTCGTTGAGCCCGGGGGCGAGCCGGCGGGGCTCGGCACCCGTGACCTGCACAAAGGCGTCCCAGCGGCCCTCCGGCAGATCGAGGCTGCCGGGCAGGGCCGCCCTGAGGCGCTCGCCGCCGGCCGGGGTGAGGGGCAGGCGCACCTCCTCCTGGCCGCCCCGGCGGCGCAGGAGCAGCTGGGCCGGGTCGGGTCCGCCCCCGTCGGTGATGTCGAAGGTCAGGCCGCCCGCGAAGTCGGCGACGCAGTCGGTGCGCGGGCTCGCGGAGGTCTCCTCCTCGTCGCCGGGGGGCGCGGGGCGACGGGCGGGCGTCGTCATGCGGCGCGCCCCTTCTTGAGAGCCGACCGTCCGGCAGCACGAACGGCGTACGCACCGCCGATCAGCGCGCCACGGGTGCGGTGCAGTGAGCCGCGCACCCGGCCCCCGCCGCGGGCCGTCAGGTCGGCGAAGAGCGCCTCGTGGCGTTCGGCGATGCGGGCCGGGTCGAAGCGCTCGGAGTCCTTGAGCGCCGCGTGCGCCATCTGCTGCCGCTTGGTGTCGTCGTTGATGAGTTCGAGAAGGCCGGCGGCGATGGCATCGATGTCGCCGACCTTCACCAGACGGCCGTCGACGCCGTCCTCGATGATCTCGCCGGGACCGTGCGGGCAGTCGGTGGAGACCACGGGCAGGCCGCAGCGCATGGCCTCGACGATCGTCATGCCGAAGGACTCGAGACTGGAGGTGACGGCGGCGATGGAGCCCTTGGCCCACTCGGGCTCGATGGGGTGGGCCGGGCCCATCAGATAGACGTGGTTGTAGAGGCCCAACTGGTCGATGAGGGCGCGGAGTCCGTCCTTCTGCCTGCCGCTGCCGTAGATCCGCAGCCGCCAGTCGGGCCGCTCCCGGCGCACCTTGTCGAAGGCCCTCACCAGCAGGTCGTAGCGCTTCACGGGTGCGAGCCGCCCGGCTGCGACGACCCACTTGCCGCTGCCGTCGGCCGGGTCGACGCCGGGCGCGGGCACCGGGTTGGGCACGGCCTGGAGCCGGACGCCAGGCAGCCGCATCTTGGCGCCGTAGGCACGCGCGTCGGCCTCGGTGGTCGTGGTGAACCCGTCGAGCCGGGGGTAGACGGCGCGCAGGGTGGCGCGAAGGGCCGGGGAGTGACTGTCCAGGGTGAGGTGCTCCTGGCCGACGCGGACCGGACCGCGGCGCGTCTGACGGGCCAGGTGCACGTTCAGGCCCGGCCGGGTACCCACGACGACGTCGGCGTCGACCGAGGCGAGGTGCTCGGCGATGCGCCGGTCGGTCAGGGCGCTGTACTGCTCGTAGCGGCCCTCGGCGCGCGGGAAGACCTTGGCGGGGCACCGCAGATCGGCGTGGCCCTTGTCGGCGCCGTCGTCGCGGATGTCGACGAGGGCGCGGAGCCGGACTCTCGGGTCGTGCCGGAAGACCGGCTCGTCCCGGTGGCGGAAGACGGAGACGATCTCGACGTCGTGCTGTTCCGCCAGGGTGTTCGCGAGATTGTACGTCGTCCGGATCGTTCCCCCGATCCCGTATGCGTTGTGTATCAGGAGAGAGATGTGCATGCGTCCCCCGGAGCCATGTTTGTCCTGGTCAGACATCTTTTGGCGGTGCTGGTCCACCGCCGTACGGTTAGACCCGGCTTCGTTGGGAACGGTTGGGCTTCCTCATCAACTTGTCATGGAACGGTTGCGTGATCGGTAACCGGATCGGGGAACCCCTCCGGGCCTGATCGCATCAGGGCCGATAGGACAACTGCGGTACCCGGAAGCAGTTCCGGTCCATGTCGCCCTGGCTCACCCATCCCCGGGCGTCCTGCCAGCGGGCCACCGACAGACAGGTCCTGCGGGATCTCGGCGGCTCGGCGAGCCGCTCGAAGCGCACGGGGAGGAGCAGCCCGCCGGCGGTGTAGGGCTCGTCGCGGTTCATGAACCGGTCGACGCACGCGCGGGTGACGCCCTCCTCGGTGCCGGCGCACGAGCGCGCCGCGTCCGTGAACCACATCGCGGCCGCCCAGCCCTCCACCTGCCACTGGGAGTGCGTCTCCAGTCCCTCGGTGGCGTCCCTGAAATCCCGTACGGCCGCCCGGCCGGTGTCCTCGTAGTTGCGGCTGGAGCCGGTGGCCCACAGGGTGTTGCGGCAGCGCGGGGCGTCCGCGTAGTCCTCGGCGACGGTGGAGGTCCAGTTCTGCACATTGGTGACCTTGGCCGTCACCTCGGCGCCCACCTCGTCCATCGCCGCGCAGAGCCGGGCGTTGCCGTGTCCGTCGATCGCGTCGAAGACCAGGTCGGCGCCCCGCTCCTCGATGTCGGCGGCGGCCGCGCGGAAGTTGGGCAGCGCGAAGTCGAGCTGTTCGGTGACGACCTCGTACCCCTCGGCCTTCAGCCCGTCGACGATCAGCCGGGCGTACGCGGCCGACGCGGCCTGGTTGTACGACACCACGGCGGCGGTACGGGCGCCGTGTTCGCGTTTGAAGTAGCGGTAGACCTCGGTGCCGCCGTACTGCTTCCCGTCCCAGCCGGTGGTGCCGTTCCGGGGCGCGAGGCTGCCGTAGATGCCGTAGAGGTGCGGGTAGGTGTCGTAGGCCGGGCCGATGGGCTGGCCGCCGATGTCGGGCACGCGGGCGCTGGCGACGCGCGGGGCGCCCGCGTAGTCGAGGGCGGTGGTGGCGACCAGGGCGACCACCCGGTCCTCCTCGACGAGCCTGTGGACGCACTCGTTGTTGCCGACGCCGCTGCCGCCGTCGTCGCACTCGCGCACCTCGACCCGGCGGCCGTCGATGCCGCCGCGCGCGTTCAGGGCGTCGAACCAGGCCTTCGCCCCGTCGCGCGGCCCGGTGAAGGCGTCGCCGCCGACGGGGCTGGTGGCGCTGGCGATGATGCCGACGCGGATCGGGTCACCGGCCCGCCCGGTGCGGGACGTGGTGGGCCGGTCCTCGAAGTCGCTCTCCGGGAGGCGGCTGCCGCAGGCCGCGGTCAGCAGCAGGAGCAGGGCAGCGGCGACGGTCTCAGCAGCCCGGGACCGGCGACGCACCGCTCAGCCCCACCAGCCCGCAGAGTGTCCTGACGGAGACCTTCCAGGTGCCGTCCTGTTCGACGGCCGTGCCCGCCGAGTCCGGCAGGACCGTGGCGCCCTTCATCAGCAGCGAGTACGTCACGTCCGCGTCGGTCGCCGAGGTGAACTCGACCTCGGTGACCTCCGCCTCGACCTGTTGTCCGCGTTCGTCGCCGCTGAAGGCGTCCAGGACCGGGCCCATCCGCCCGCCGTTCTCCAGGACGGCCTGCCGGTCCTCCTTGGAGCTGGTCGGGTCGAAGAACGTCGCCCAGTTCTGCCGGATCTCCCTCTCGGCCGCCGCCGTGTCCGCGGGCCCGCTCGGGCTCGGCTCGGTCGTGGTCCGCTCCGCCGAGGGGGTGGGCGGTGTCGCCTCGTCGCCCCCGCCGCTGTCGTCGCTGCACGCCGCGAGGGCCGGGGCGAGAAACAGGGCCAGCGCGACCGCCAGCGCCGTGCCCCTTCCCCTCGACCGGGGGCCGCGGCCCCGTCGTACGTTCCCCCGCCTGAGGTCGCTCCCGAGAACCATCTGGCTCACCACCGGGTGTCGGTCCGGGCGGTAGGCGCCCGGTTCTTTCAGGGTCGGCTCGCACAAGGCATAGTGCAACTCCATCGGCACATCTGAGAACCCGTCAGACACGACGTGTGGGAGCCCCGCATGCGGACACCCCGACCACGGACCGCGCATCCCGTCCTCTGGGCCGGCTGGGCCGCGCTCGCCGGCGGCGCGGTGCTCTGCGTCGTCGGCTGGTACGGCGTCTCCGGGGAGCGCTTCGCCGAACGCCAGCTCCCCTACCTCGCCTCCTGCACCGTCCCCGGCGCCGCCCTGATCGTCGCGGGCGCGGTCCTCCTCGTCCACGGCCCGGGCGCCCTGGCCGCGACCCGGGTCGAGGAGCTGTACGGCCTCCTGGTCGCCGCCGAGCCCGCAGACGCCGACGCGTCGGGGCGGGCGGCGGCCACGCCCCTCGCCACCAGCGACGAGCTGCTCCGCGTGCCCGGCGGCACCCTGTGGCACCGCGCGGACTGCCCGCTGGTCGCCGGCAAGGCGGACGCGGTGCCCGTGGACGCAGAGGCGCTGTCCGACGGCGGACTGCGCCCGTGCCCCGTCTGCGAGGCGCCCGGGCGCGACCGGGCCGGGCCGCCGGAGGGCTGATGGCGTCCCTGACATACGACCTCACGCTGGCCGGTCTGTCGGTCGGCAGCGCGGCCGCCCTGACCGGGATCGGCCTCGTCGTGACCTACCGCGCCACCGGTGTGCTCAACTTCGCGCACGGGGCGATCGCCATGGTCTGCGCCTATCTGCTGCGTCAGTTCACCGTCGAGTGGCACTGGCCCCTGTGGCCGGCTGCCGTGGTGACCCTGCTGGTGGTGGCTCCCGCGATCGGTCTCGCCCTGGAGCGTTTCGTCTTCCGTCCGCTCGCCGTGCTCGGCGGCGACCCGGCGCAGACCCTGGTGGCCTCCATCGGTGTGTTCGTGCTGCTCGTCGGCGGGGCCGCGCTGCTGTGGGGCCAGGGGGCGCGGGCCGACGCGCCGACGCTGGTGGCGGCGGACCCGTGGGGGCAGCTGGCGGTGGCCCTGGCGGTCGCGGCGGCGGTGGGCCCGGTACTGCGCTCTTCCGGGCGACGCCCCCGGGCCCCCCGGCGCTGGACGCGCTTCGGGCGGGAGCTGCGGGCGGTGGTGGACGACCGGTCCCTCGCCGTCCTGGGCGGGATCGACGCGGACCGGGTCGCCGCCGCGGGCTGGGCCTTCGGCTCGTTCACGGCGGGCCTGACGGGCGTCCTGCTCGCCCCCTACGTACGCCTCGACCCGTACGGCATGCCGCTGCTGGTGATGGAGGTGGTCGCCGTGGCGGTCGCCGCCCGGATGCGCAGCCTCCCGGTGGCCGTGCTGGTGGCGCTGGGCATCGGCGTGGCCCAGAGCCAGCTGACCCGGTTCCATCCGCCGGGCCGGGCGGAGCCCCTGATCCAGGCCGTGGGCGCCAACCTCTTCGTCGTGGCGCTGCTGGTCGCTGCCCTGGTCCTGCCCGGCGTCGGCACCCGGGACGCGCTGCCGCGCCCGGCGGCCGCTCCCGTCCGGACGCCCGCGGGGGCCTGGATCGTGGCGGTGATCCTCTTCCTGATCCCTCTCGGCTTCGCGGGCCGGGACCTGCACACCTCCGTCCAGGTCCCGGCACTGGGCGTGATCCTGCTCTCCCTGATCGTGGTGACGGGCCGGGGCGGCCAGATCTCCCTCGGGCAGGCGGCGTACGCGGGTCTGGGCGCCCTGTTCACGGCGCTGCTGGCGGCGGGCCGCTTCCCGTTCCTGCCGTCCCTGCCGGAGCTGGCCGCCCTGCTGGTGGCCGCCCTGCTGGTCGCCCCGCTGGGCCTGCTGACCGGCTGGCCCGCCATCGGCCGCCACGGCATGGCCCTGGCGCTGGCGACCTTCGCGGTCGGCGTGGGGGTGAGCCGTTTCGTCTTCGCCCAGCCGTACGCGACGTCCGGCCTGACCCTGGACCGCCCGGCGGGCCTGGAGGGCGACCGCGCGTACTACGTCGTGGAGCTGGGCCTCCTCGCCTGCGCGCTCCTCGCCACGCACACGCTGCGCCGGGGGCGCACCGGCCGGGCCCTCGCCGCCATGCGCGACGACGAGTCCGGGGCCGCGGCGGCGGGCGTCGCCGTCCCCTCCCTCAAGCTGGCGGCCTTCGTCGCGGGCGCCGCCCTCGCCGCCCTCGGCGGCGGCATGCTCGCGATGGGCGTCCGCGCCTTCGACCCCGCCGCCTACGACCCCGTCCGCGGCCTCCTCTGGTTCGCCGCGATCGTCGTCCTCGGTGCCGACAGCGCCCTCGGCGCCCTCGCGGCCGCCGCCCTGCTCGTCGGTCTGGACGCGGGCACCCGGGGCGGTGTCGCCGCCGCGGTGATCGGGGTCCTGGCCGTGCTGATCGGCCGCTTCCCCGGCGGCCCGTACGAGGCGGCCCGCGCGGCCCTCGCCCGCCTGAGCCCGGAGCGGAGCCCCGTGCCGACACCGTGGGGGGTACGGGCGAGGGGCAGGTTGCGGGCTCGGGTGGCGGCGGACACCGAGCGACTGCCGAGGACGGCCACGCCGGGCAGCGGGGCCACGGCGGTGCGGGCCGCATCGGCGCCGGGCGGCTTCGCCGGGCCGGGGAGCGCGGGGAGCGGCGGGGACGGCCTGCGGCGGCGCGGTGAGGCGGCCCACCCCTCCCCCCACGGCGCGGGCCCGCCGGAGCCGACCGACCGCGAGCAGGCGCACCCGCCGCCGCGCCCGGCACGCCCCGGCGCACCGCTCGCACCGCCCTCGGCACCGTCCGCACCGGAGGCAAAGCCGGGGGGCAGCCGTGCGCAGGACTCGGTTCCGGCACCCGCCCCTTTCCTCCGGGCCCGTGGCCTTCGTGTCCGCTACGGCGGTGTCACCGCGCTGGACGGCGTCGACCTCGACGTCCCGCCGGGGCGGGTCAGTGCGGTCGTGGGGCCCAACGGGGCCGGCAAGAGCACGCTCTTCCACTGTCTCGCCGGGACGCTGCGGCCGAACCGGGGGGAGGTGCGGTTCGGAGCGCGGGACATCACCCGGTGGCCCGCGCACGCCCGGACGCGGCTCGGCGTCGCGCGGACCTTCCAGCAACTGGCCGTCTTCCCCTCCTTGACGGTGGCCGAGAACGTGAGAGTGGGCGCCGAACAGGGACGGATCGCCGACCCCGGGGCCGTGGAGCGGACGTTGCGGCTGCTCGGACTGGACGGGCCGGTGCGATCGCTCCCGGCCGCGGGGCTGCCGACCGGCACCCTGCGCCGGGTCGAACTGGCGCGGGCGCTCGCCGGGTCCCCCCGCGTGCTGCTGCTCGACGAACCGGCCGCCGGGCTCGACACCGACGAGGTCGCCGCGCTCTCCCGGGTGCTGCGCGCACTCGCCGACGACGGCACGGCCCTGCTGGTCGTCGAGCACGACCTGGACCTCGTCGCCGGCCTCGCGGACGTCGTACACCTCATGGCGGCGGGCCGGATCGTCACCTCCGGCCCGGCCGGCCAGGTCCTGCGCACACCCGGTTCCCTCGGCCCGCGCGACCCTCTCGACCCGGCGGCCGGACGATGACCCTCCTCTCGCTCCGCCAGGCCCGCGTCCGCTACGGCCCCCTGGAGGCCCTCCACGGCCTCACCCTCGCCGCCCCGGGCCCCGGCCTCACCGTCCTGCTCGGCCGCAACGGCTCCGGTCGCACGACCGTGCTGCGGGCCCTCGCGGGCACGGTCCCGCTCTCCGGCGGGGCCGTGGTGTGGGACGGCGCCGACATCACACGGCTGCCGCCGTACGAGCGGGCCCGGCGGGGCCTTGTGCTGGTACCCGAGCGGCGGGCGGTCTTCGGCTCGCTCACCGTGCGGGAGAACCTCGAACTCGCCGGGCCGGACCCCGCCCCCGCCCTGGACGCCTACCCGGAGCTCGAAGCCCTGCTCCCCCGCCGCGCCGGCACCCTCTCCGGCGGTGAGCAGCGCATCCTCGCGCTCTCCCGTGCGCTCCTGGCACGCGCGCGCGTGGTTCTCGTCGACGAACCCGCCCAGGGCATGTCGCCGGCGGTCGCGGCCCGGACGTACGCCCTGCTCAGCGGAGTGGACGCGTGTGTGGTCGTCGCCGAGCAGCGCCTGCCGGCGGCCCTCCGGGAGGCGTCACCGATCGTCTACGCGCTGCGGCGCGGCACGGTGGCGTTCTGCGGCGAGGCCGCCGAACTGCCCTGACCGCGAGAGGAAGGGCACGGGTCCCGTCGGGGCGGCGCGCCGGACGGGACCCGCGGCTCACGGTGTCGGGGAGGGACGCTCAGAGGTCGAGGCGCTGGCCGGGGACGATGAGGTTGGGGTCGCCCCCGATGACGGCCTTGTTGGCGGCGTAGATCTTCCGCCAGGTGGTGCCCTGCCGGGCGGCGATGACGCTCAGGGTGTCGCCCTGGCGGACGGTGTAGTCGCCCCGGGAGACGCCGCGGTCCGGGTGGCCGGCGGAGCGCGAAGGCGTCGTCGACGGGGCGCTCCGGGGAGCCCCGGCGGAGTTCCCGGCGGCGCCGGATCCGGTGGATCCGGTGGTCGCCGAGCCGTTCGAGGGCGCGGCGGGTGCGCTGCCGTACGCTCCGGCGCGCGCGGAGCATGTGGGCCAGGCACCCCAGCCCTGGGCGCGCTGGACCTTCGTGGCGATCGCGATCTGCTGGGACTTCGATGCCTTGTCGGCGGTGGGCGCGAAGGTCGTGCCGCCGTAGGCGCGCCAGGTCGAGGCGGCGAACTGGAGTCCGCCGTAGTAGCCGTTGCCGGTGTTGATGTGCCAGTCGCCGCCGCTCTCGCACTTGGCGATGCGGTCCCACACTCCGCCGTCGGCCGCGGCGGCGTTGCCGGCGACGGTGAGCAGTCCCAGCGGGGCGAGCAGCGCGGCCCCTGCGAGGACCGCCGTCGTACGTGTCCTGCGGGCGTCCTGCGCCTTCGCCCTACGGGCGTCCTGCGTGGTGCGAGCGTTGTCGCGTGCGTTGTCGGCACATGCGGACATGTGGTTCCCTCTCGAAGGACTCGGGGTCCCCCAAGGCCGGGCGCGGCCGCGCCGCACGGGACGCGGGGACGCGCTCAGCCCCGTCCGCCGACGGTGGTGCGTCGAGCCTGTTGTGGCGCGGTCGGCGGACGTACCCGAGCGGTGCTCGTTGCACACGGCGGGGAATCTATGGACCTTGACGGGTTGTCAGCAACCAATCGCTCGTCCTGCGAGGCCAGTTCGTCGTTACCGCGAGTAGCAGTCATTTCCGGCCACCCACTTCATTCCCCGATTTCCGGAAATGTCGGCCGGACGCCTTGGTGATCTGTGAGCCACCTCACCACGGCAAGTACCTCGCCAGTGCACCGAGTTGACGCGGAGTAATCGATTCCGCGGACGAATTCACCCTGTGCGCAGGATGGTTCGATTCCATTCGTCATCGAGCGTGACTCCGGCCACAGATCACCCGTTGTCTCCTTCATGAGCCGGAACCTCCGCGCTCACGGGCCGGGCGCCACCCGGCACCCGACACGCACCGCATCCCGAGGAGCCATCCGTGCCGCCCATGCTCGAGGTCAGCGACGAGGTACGCGCCGAGATCGGCGACGAAGAAGCCGACCGGCTGCTCGCCGGAGAGAACGCCCCCGGCGGCTACGACTGCACATCCTGCCGCACCCCGGGTGACTCCGAGCAGGAGCGCACCAGCACCGTCCTGTTCGTCGGCGACGAGACCGCCGTGCTCGCCTTCGCCCACGCCACCTGTCTCCCCTCCCAGGTCGTCCAGGTCACCGAGGAGCAACTGCGGGGCGCCGCCCGTTCGATCGGTGGGCCGCCCGCTCCGCAGGCAGTCCCGCAGCCCGCCCCGCAGGCAGTCCCGCAGGCCGCGCCCAAGCGGGCCGTGCTCGGCGTCACCAGCGGACTGATCCTGCTCAGCGGCGAGTTGCACCCCGCGCTGGTCGTCGAGCCGACCGCACCCATCACCCGCCCGGGCGCGACCGGTGCCGGGGACGACTTCCTGCCGCTGCTCATCGAGCAGGGCTTCATGCCCCTCCCTCAGATCGACTCCGTCCCTCCCGTGCTGCACGGCTGGTCCGTGCTGCTCGCGATGGGCCAGTTGCACGCCATCCTGCAGCCGGGCCCGGCCGGCGGAAAGCCGGTCGCCTGGTGGCAGGCGCACCAGGCGCTCCAGGCCGCCGACAACTGGCGGGCGGCGGCCAACAAGCACCAGCAGGTACTGATGTTCGCGGCGCCGGTGGGTTCGATCGGGCGGCAGCCGCGGGAGGACCTGCTGCGCGAGGCGCTCGACAGGGCGGCGGCGAACGGGAAGTTGGTGGCCGCGACACTGCCGCTGGCCGGTACCTGACGGTCGGCCGGGGGCGTTCGTGAGGTCGCGCCGCAGGGGATCGCGCCGCCGGTCGGCCGCGGGTCGTCCCTGGCCGGTGGGCCGTTCCCGGCGCTCCCTCAGGGCACGGCCGCGGGGCGGAGGCCGAATGGTGTACGCCCCGCATCCCTTGCCGGGTGGGGTCGTTGGCACAGACGTGCACGCATTTGACGTTCCCCGCCGCCAGCCCTATTCGTCGATCCCGTCCATGCGGCCGACACGGGATCCTTCGGGCGGCCCATCGACCACACCGATCTACGACACGCTCTACGCGGAGTGGGTCAGGGCCTACCGGACCCTGCCGGGTGACCGGCACGGCGAGGAGGAGCTGGGGTTCACCGGGTTCGGGAACCTCCAGCACGGCTCGGGCGGTCAGCGCACCGGCTCGTACGGCGCCCGGCACTCGGCCGGACACCTCACGACCCAGCGCGACGGCCGGTCCGGGCAGACCACCACGACGACCAGCGTATGGCAGGCGGTGGGGCGGATCCCCACCGGCCACACGGGAATGCACCACATCCCGTCCCCGCTACCGCCCAACCCGCGCCGGGGCCTCTGACCCGCGAACCCAAGCGGCGCGAACGCGTGAGGAGGGCGGCTCCCCAGGTCATCCGGCCTGGGGAGCCGCCCTCCTCACGCGTGTCCCGCCGACGTCACTTCTTCTTGCCGCGCTTCTCGCGCACGCGGACGGAGATGTGGATCGGGGTCCCCGCGAAGCCGAACTCCTCGCGCAGCCGGCGCTCGATGAAGCGGCGGTAGCCCGCCTCGATGAAGCCGGAGGCGAAGAGGACGAAGCGCGGGGGCTTGGTGCCAGCCTGGGTGCCGAACAGGATGCGGGGCTGCTTGCCGCCGCGGATCGGGTGCGGGTGGGCGGAGACCAGCTCGCCGAGGAAGGCGTTGAGGCGACCGGTGGGCACCCGGGTCTCCCAGCCGGCGAGGGCCGTCTCGATCGCGGGGACCAGCTTCTCCATGTGCCGGCCGGTACGCGCCGAGACATTGACCCGCGGCGCCCAGGCGACCTGGCCGAACTCGGTCTCGATCTCCCGCTCCAGGTAGTAGCGGCGCTCCTCGTCGAGGGTGTCCCACTTGTTGTAGGCGATCACCATGGCGCGGCCCGCCTCGACGGCCATCGTCACGATCCGCTGGTCCTGGACCGAGATCGACTCGGAGGCGTCGATGAGGATCACCGCCACCTCCGCCTTCTCCACGGCGGCAGCGGTACGCAGCGAGGCGTAGTAGTCGGCGCCCTGCTGGAGGTGGACACGCTTGCGGATGCCCGCCGTGTCGACGAACTTCCAGGTGACGCCGCCCAGTTCGATCAGTTCGTCGACCGGGTCGCGGGTGGTGCCCGCGAGTTCGTTGACGACGACGCGCTCCTCGTTCGCCACCTTGTTGAGGAGGGAGGACTTGCCGACGTTCGGGCGGCCGATCAGTGCGATCCGGCGGGGGCCTCCGACGGCCGTGCCGAAGCTCTGCTCGGGGGCCTCGGGCAGGGCCTCCAGGACCGCGTCCAGCATGTCGCCGGTGCCCCGGCCGTGCAGCGCGGACACCGGGTACGGCTCGCCGAGGCCCAGCGACCACAGATACGCCGCGTCGGCCTCGCCGCTCGGTCCGTCGACCTTGTTGGCGCACAGCACCACGGGCTTGCCGGCCTTGCGCAGCAGCCGGACGACGGCCTCGTCGGTGTCGGTGGCGCCGACCTTGGCGTCGACGACGAAGACGACGGCGTCGGCGGCCTCGATGGCGTACTCGGCCTGCGCGGCGACGGAGGCGTCGATGCCGAGGACGTCCTGCTCCCAGCCGCCGGTGTCGACGACCTTGAAGCGGCGGCCCGCCCACTCGGCCTCGTAGGTGACGCGGTCGCGGGTGACGCCGGGCTTGTCCTCGACGACCGCCTCACGGCGGCCGATGATGCGGTTCACGAGCGTCGACTTGCCGACGTTCGGGCGGCCGACGACGGCGAGGACGGGCAGCGGGCCGTGGCCCGCCTCCTCGATGGCGCCCTCGACGTCCTCCAGGTCGAAGCCCTCTTCCGCGGCGAGCTCCATGAACTCCGCGTACTCGGCGTCGCCAAGCTCTCCGTGCTCGTGCTCGGAGGGAAACTGGTCGTTCATGAAGTCCGTACCTCGTCGTTCATCGTGGTGATCGGTGGAGCGGCCGACAGGTCCGCCGGCTGATCCACTACTCAGTGTCGCCCAGCGCCCGATCGGACGCCCGGCGTTTTAGCCGCGGCCGGTGAGCCGCCGTGCGTGGTTCAGGTGGGCGCCGAGCTGCTTCTGGACGCGCTCGGTCGCCTCGTCGAGTGCCTTGCGGGTCCGCCGCCCGCTGCCGTCGCCCGCCTCGAACGGGTCGCCGAAGACGACGTCGACGCGGGAGCGCAGCGGGGGCAGCCCCTTGATCAACCGTCCGCGCCGCTCCGTGCTTCCCAGTACGGCCACCGGGACGATCGGGGCGCCGCTGCGGACGGCGAAGTAGGAGAGCCCGGCGCGCAGCGAGGCGAAGTCGCCCTCACCACGGGTGCCCTCCGGGAAGATGCCCAGCACACCGCCGTTCTCCAGGACGGCGAGCGCCTGGGTGATGGCGGTGCGGTCGGCGGTCGAACGGTCCACCTTGACCTGCCCGATACCGAGCAGGAAGGGGTCGAGGGGACCGATGAACGCCTCCTTCTTGATGAGGAAGTGCGTCGGCCGGGGTGCCACGCCCATGACCATGGGGCCGTCGATGTTGTGGGAGTGGTTGACGGCGAGGATCACCGGGCCGGCCGTGGGGACCTTCCAGGCGCCCAGGACGCGCGGCTTCCACAGCCCGTACATGAGGCCGACGCCGATGCGCCGGCCGACCTCGGCGCCCCGTACCGAGGGGGCCTCGGCCGACGGGGCCCGGCCCGAGGGGGCGCGGTCCGAAGAGGCCTCGCTCACTTCGCCGCCCGCTTCTCCTCGACGAGGGTGACGACGCACTCGATGACCTGCTGGAGGGTGAGGTCCGAGGTGTCCACCTCGACCGCGTCGTCCGCCTTGGCGAGCGGCGAGGTCTTGCGGCTGGAGTCGGCGGCGTCCCTCTTCAGGAGAGCCTCGCGGGTCGCCTGGACGTCGGCGCTCTTCAGCTCGCCGCTGCGGCGGGCGGCGCGGGCCTCCGGGGAGGCGGTGAGGAAGATCTTCAGGTCGGCGTCCGGCAGCACGGTCGTGCCGATGTCGCGGCCCTCGACGACTATGCCCTTCTCGGCGTCGGCGGCGATGGATCGCTGCAGCTCGGTGATCCGCGCGCGGACCTCCGGTACGGCGCTGACGGCGCTGACCTTGGAGGTGACCTCGTGGGTGCGGATCGGGCCGGCGACGTCGGTGCCGTCGACCGTGATGGTCGGCGCGGACGGGTCGGTGCCCGAGATGATCTCCGGCTTGCCGGCCACGGCGGCGATCGCCGACGGGTCGTCTGTGTCGATGCCGTTGTTGACCATCCACCACGTGATCGCCCGGTACTGGGCGCCCGTGTCGAGGTAGCTCAGCCCGAGCTGCGCTGCCACGGCCTTCGAGGTGCTCGACTTGCCCGTGCCGGAGGGGCCGTCGATGGCAACGATCACTGTGGCGCGTTCCACTGGGGGGCACCTTTCCTGTTCCGAGATGGCGGGGCGAGACGGAAAGCGCCCCGGACCAGGGTACTGGGTGCGCGTAGCCCGTCCGGCCCTACCCGGGGGCGGCGCCCCCTCCCCCGGTCTCGCCCCGGAACGCCGGACGCCGTCCCCAGGGGTCACTGCCGCAGCGCCCATCCTCGCTCGCGCAGGGCGCCCGTCAGTACCGGCACCGCCTTCGGCTCCACCATCAGCTGGACCAGGCCGGCCTGCTGGCCGGTGGCGTGCTCGATGCGGACGTCCTCGATGTTGACGCCGGCCGCGCCGGCGTCGGCGAAGATCCGGGCGAGCTGGCCGGGCTGGTCGTCGATGAGGACGGCGACGGTCTCGTAGACGCGCGGCGCGGAGCCGTGCTTGCCGGGGACGCGGACCTGGCCGGCGTTGCCGCGGCGCAGGACGTCCTCGATGCCGGTGACGCCCTCGCGGCGCTTGGCGTCGTCGGAGGCCTGGAGGGCGCGCAGGGCCTGGACGGTCTCGTCGAGGTCGGCGGCGACATCGCTGAGGAGGTCGGCGACGGGGCCGGGGTTGGCGGAGAGGATGTCGATCCACATGCGCGGGTCGGAGGCCGCGATGCGGGTCACGTCCCGGATGCCCTGCCCGCACAGCCGTACGGCCGCCTCCTCGGCGTGCTCCAGCCGTGCGGCGACGAGGCTGGAGACGAGATGCGGCATGTGTGAGACCAGGGCGACGGCCCGGTCGTGGGCGTCGGCGTCCATGACGACGGGCACGGCCCGGCAGTGCGAGACCAGCTCCAGGGCCAGGTTCAGGACCTCGGTGTCGGTGTCGCGGGTCGGGGTGAGCACCCAGGGCCGGCCCTCGAAGAGGTCGCCTGTGGCGGCCAGGGGGCCGGACTTCTCCCGGCCCGACATGGGGTGGGTGCCGATGTAGGCGGAGAGGTCGAGGCCCAGCTCCTCCAGCTCACGGCGGGGGCCGCCCTTGACCGAGGCCACGTCGAGGTAGCCGCGGGCGAGGCCCCGGCGCATCGCGTCGGCGAGGGTCGCCGCCACGTGCGCGGGCGGGGCGGCGACGACCGCGAGGTCCACGGGCCCGGCGGGCGGCTCGTCGGTGCCGGCGCCGAGGGCGGCCGCCGTGCGGGCCTGCTCGGGGTCGTGGTCACTGAGGTGGACGGTCACACCGCGCTGGACGAGGGCGAGCGCGGCGGAGGTGCCGATGAGGCCGGTGCCGATGACGAGTGCGGTTCTCACTGGGCGATGTCCTTGCGGAGTGCGGCCGCGGCGCCCAGGTAGACGTGCGCGATCTCGGAGCGGGGCCGGTCGGACTCGATGTGCGCGAGGATCCGTACGACCCGGGGCATCGCGCCCTCGATGTCGAGTTCCTGCGCGCAGATCAGCGGTACGTCGACGATGCCGAGCCCCCGGGCCGCGGCGGCCGGGAAGTCGCTGTGCAGATCCGGGGTGGCCGTGAACCAGATGCTGATCAGGTCGTCCTGGGTGAGCCCGTTGCGCTCCAGGACGGCGGTGAGCAGTTCGCCCACGCGCTCGTCCATGTGCGCCGCCTGGTCCTCGTCGAGTTGGACGGCGCCCCGGACCGCTCGTACCGCCACGGTTTGGCTCCTTACCTGCTGTGCGTCACGGCTCCTTGCCCGTCCAGCCTAGTGAGCCCGCCCGGCCCGGGCGCGCGGCGCCCGCCTGCCGAGACACCTATACGTCGCATCACTTATGGCATTCTGTCCCGAGTTGCCCGCATATCACCTTCGGAGTGACGGCATGACGATGGGTACGACACGGCGCATGGTGCTGGCGACCGGCGCGTCGGGCGCGGCGGCGCTGCTCGCGGGCTGCGGCGGAGGCGGTGACGGCGGCTCCGACGAGACCACGGCCACGGGGGGCGCGGGCGAGGCCCTGGCGACGACGGCCGACATCCCGGTCGGCGGCGGCAGGATCTTCAAGGACGAGAAGGTCGTCGTCACCCAGCCACAGGAGGGCGACTTCAAGGCCTTCTCCGCGGTGTGCACCCACCGCGCCTGCCTGGTCTCCACGGTCGAGGACGGCACGATCAACTGCCCGTGCCACGGGAGCAAGTTCAAGATCACCGACGGCTCGGTGACCCATGGCCCCGCCCAGCGGCCGCTGCCCGCCGAACAGATCAAGATCTCGGGAAACTCGATTCAGCTGGCCTGACCGGGCCCCGTACGCTCCGGGCATGCAGCCCTCGCCCGCCCACGCCCTGGTCCGCGACCACACGATCTACGCCTGTGTGATGGGTTCGCGTGCCTTCGGGCTCGCGACGGACGACAGCGACACCGACCGCCGGGGTGTGTTCCTGGCGCCGACCGCCCTGTTCTGGCGCTTCGAGAAGCCGCCGACGCATGTGGAGGGACCGGCCGAGGAGCAGTTCGGCTGGGAGCTGGAGCGCTTCTGCGAGCTGGCCCTGCGCGCCAACCCGAACATCCTGGAGTGCCTGCACTCCCCCCTGGTGGAACACGTCGACGACACGGGCCGGGAGCTGCTGTCCCTGCGCGAGGCGTTCCTGTCGCGGCAGGCCCACGAGACGTTCGCCCGGTACGCCCTCGGCCAGCGCAGGAAGCTGGACGCGGACGTCCGCACGCACGGCGCGCCCCGCTGGAAGCACGCCATGCATCTGCTGCGCCTGCTGATGAGCTGCCGCGACCTGCTGCGCACGGGCGCGCTCACCATCGACGTGGGTGACCAGCGCGAGCCCCTGCTGGCCGTCAAGCGCGGCGAGGTCTCCTGGGACCGGGTCGAGTCGTGGATGACCCGGCTGGCCGCCGAGGCCGAGGAGGCGGCGGCCCGCTCCCCGCTGCCGGCGGAGCCGGACCGGGCCCGGGTCGAGGACTTCCTCGTCCGCACCCGGCGCGCGTCAGCCCTGCGGGCCGTCGAGGCGGACCCGGATCACGAAGTCGTGCAGGGCGTCGTACGCGGAAGGGTTCTCGGGCAGCGCTGACAGGGCCTGCTCCTCGTCGAGGGTCCGCTGGAGCCGCTCCACGTCCTGCGCCACCCGCTCCTGGTCCACCTCTGCCTTGCCGCGCTCCTGTGCCGCCTTCGCGGCGACGAGGTCCGGCAGATACGCGGGGGCCTCCTCGATCTGCGGCAGCAGGCTCGGCAGATGGGCCTGCACCTCGCCGCTGCGCATGAGGTGGATGCCGGTGAGCAGCACCCGGAACGTGTAGAGCAGCGGCTTGAGTTCACCGGTCTTCTCGAACAGCCGCCACTGGGTGATGGCGAAACCCCGGTAGTGGTGGGCGTGGTGCCGGGTGAGGACGCCCGGCGCGAGGGCGATCAGTTCGCGGTGCGCCTCGCCCGTGTGCACGACGAGGGGGGAGAGCAGCTGCTCCAGCACATAGCCGTTGCGGCGCAGCATCAGCCGTACGAACTTGCGCAGATCGTGCGTGACGAGGTCCATCTCGACGCCGTCCCGGTCCCTCCCCCATGTTCTCGACTCCGCTGGAACAGGGAGGTACCCCCACCTCGACCGGGTCTCCTCCGGCTCGCTCAGGCCGACCAAGTGTGCGGCGGGCAGCAGATGCACGCCGCGCAGGTCGACGTCCGAGTCGTGCGAGGGGAAGCCGTACAGGTGGGCTCCGGAGACGGTGGCGAACAGCAGGGGGTCGGGCTGTTCGGCCACCACCTGGGCCAGGTCGATGTCGAGGGCGTCGATCATCCCTCAAGCGTCCCAGAGCGCCCCCAGCGATACGAGGTCGCCCTGGTACTCGATCCGGTCGGCCCACTCGGCGGGCCAGGCGCTCGGACCGTGCCAGGCGCCCGCGAACGCCCCGGTGAGGCAGGCGATGGAGTCCGAGTCGCCGGAGGTGCAGGCGGCGCGGCGCAGTGCGGTGACGGGTTCGTCGACGAAGAGGAGGAAGCACAGCAGACCGGTGGCGAGGGCCTCCTCGGCGATCCAGCCCTCCCCGGTGGCGAGGCAGGGGTCGGTCTCCGGGGACGGGGTGCGCAGGGCCTGCTGGACGCGGTCCAGGGCTTCGAGGCACTCGTCCCAGCCGCGGGCGATGTAGTGCTCGGGCGAGGGGTCCTGGCTGTAGGTCCACAGGTCGCCGAGCCAGCGCGCGTGGTACCGGGAGCGGTTCTCGTACGCGTACGAGCGCAGCCGGCCGACCAGGCCGAGCGGTTCGGCGCCCTGGGCGAGCAGCCGTATCGCGTGGGCGGTGAGGTCGGAGGCGGCGAGCGCGGTGGGGTGGCCGTGGGTGAGGGCGGCCTGCAACTGGGCGGCGCCGGCGCGCTGTTCGTCGCTGAGCGGGCCGATGAGGCCGATGGGCGCGACCCGCATGTTGGCGCCGCAGCCCTTGGAGTGGATCTGGCTGGCGAACTGCCAGGGGTGGCGCTCCCGCGCGAGGAGGTCGCAGGCGACCAGGCAGGTGCGGCCGGGGGCGCGGTTGTTCTCCGGGGAGCGGGACCAGTCCACGAACTCCTTGCGGACGGCCCGCTCCATGGCCTCGGGGCCGAGCACCCCGCGGTCCATGGCGGCCCGCAGCCCGTGGCCGAGGGCCAGGGTCATCTGGGTGTCGTCCGTGACGATCGCGGGCTTCGGCAGTTCCATCTGCCGCCAGGGGCCGAGTTCGGCGAGGATCGACGGTACGTCGTTGAACTCGGTGGGGAAGCCGAGCGCGTCCCCGAGGGCGAGGCCGAGCAGGGATCCGGTGGCGGCGCGTTTCGCGAGCAGCGTCGTGGTCATCGGGGCCGTCCTTCCGTGGTGGGTCGCAGCAGGGGCGGGTGCAGGGCGGTGGCCCCACCCGCTCGGTACAGCGCGGCGGGCTTGCCGCGGCCGCCGGTCAGACGGGCGGCACCGGGCACCTGTTCGACGAAGCCCGGCGTGGCCAGGACCTTGCGCCGGAAGTTGGGCCGGTCGAGCGGAGTGCCCCACACGGTCTCGTAGACCTGCTGCAGCTCGCCGAGCGTGAACTCGGGCGGGCAGAAGGCGGTGGCGAGACAGGTGTACTCGAGCTTGGCGCCGACGCGTTCGTGGGCGTCGGCGAGGATGCGGTCGTGGTCGAAGGCGAGCGGTCCGACGGCGTCGAACCGCAGCCACTGGGCCTGCGCAGCGTCGCCGCCGCCGTGCGGGACGGGCGGGTCGGGGAGCAGTGCGGCGAACGCGACGGTGACGACCCGCATCCGGGGGTCCCTGCCGGGCTCGCTGTAGGTCCGCAGCTGCTCCAGATGGAGCCCGGAGCCGTCCGTGACCCCGGTCTCCTCCGCGAGCTCCCGCCAGGCGGCCTCCTCGGCGGACTCGTCCGGCAGCACGAACCCGCCAGGCAGCGCCCAGCGCCCGGCGTAGGGCTCCTGGCCACGTTCGACGAGGAGGACCTGGAGGGTGCCCGCACGGACAGTGAGGACGGCGAGGTCGACGGTGACGGCGAAGGGTTCGAAGGCGTGCTTGTCGTAGCCCTCGGGTGAGGTCATGCCCATCGCCCCCTTGATGGCCGTTCTGATTTATGGTCACTCTGACTAATAGTCATCCCGACTATAAATGCGCGGAGGTGGGGGCACAACCCTTTTGCGGGGAAAGGAACGCCAAGAGGGGGCCGGAAACGGCAAAGGGCCGCCCCCGGGGACGAAACCCGGGACCGGCCCACCACTGAACTCCGGGAGACCTAGAGGTCGACCTCCGCCATCAGCATTCCCACCTCGGTGTTCGACAGGCGGCGCAGCCAGCCCGACTTCTGGTCGCCGAGGGTGATCGGCCCGAAGGCGGTGCGGACGAGCTTGTCGACGGGGAAGCCGGCCTCGGCGAGCATCCGGCGCACGATGTGCTTGCGTCCCTCGTGCAGGGTGACCTCGACGAGGTAGTTCTTGCCGGTCTGCTCGACGACCCGGAAGTGGTCCGCGCGCGCGTACCCGTCCTCCAGCTGGATGCCGTCCTTCAGCCGCTTGCCCAGGTCGCGCGGGATCGGGCCGACGATGTGCGCGACGTAGGTCTTCTTCACGCCGTACTTGGGGTGGGTGAGCCGGTGCGCCAGCTCACCGTGGTTGGTGAGCAGGATGACACCCTCGGTCTCGGTGTCCAGGCGGCCCACGTGGAAGAGCCGGGTCTCGCGGTTGGTGACGTAGTCACCGAGGCACTGCCGGCCCTCGGGGTCCTCCATGGTCGACACGACACCGGCGGGCTTGTTGAGGGAGAAGAACTGGTACGACTGCGTCGCCACGGTCAGGCCGTCGACCTTGACCTCGTCCTTCTCCGGGTCGACCCGCCGGCCCTGCTCGGTGACGATCTCGCCGTTGACCTCGACACGGGCCTGCTCGATCAGCTCCTCGCAGGCGCGCCGGGAGCCGTAACCCGCGCGGGCGAGCACCTTCTGCAGCCGCTCACCCTCCTGCTCGGCGCCCGGGAAGGTCTTGGGCAGCTTGATGTCCTTCTTGCCCGCGTACCGCTCCCGGTTGCGCTCCTCGGCCCGCGCGTCGTACTCGCGTGAGGTCGCCGGGGCCGAACGGCCGCGCCCGCGGGGCTGCTGCGCCTGCTTGGGGCCGCCCTTGGCGCCGCCCCGCGCGGAGGCGCCCCGCCCGGACTTCGGGCCGTCCTGCGTCCCGCCGGGGCCCACGTCGTAGCGGCGCTCCTCGGGGCGGGGCTTGCGGGGACGGCCCTGGCCGCCCTGCTTCTGGTCCCTGTTGTTGCCGGCACCGCGGTGGTTACCGCGCCCGCCGCTCTTGCCGCTACCGCTGCTTCGCATCAAAGTTCCGTCGTCGTCGTGTCAGTCATGGCCGACGTGGGTCCGTCGTCCGCGTCCGGGGCATCCGGATCGAACGACGGTACGGCTTCCTGGGTCTCGGCCTCGATCGCCTCGGCCTCCGGGAGGAAGGGCGCGAGTTCCGGTAGCTCGTCCAGGCCGCGCAGGCCCATCCGCTCCAGGAAGTAGTTCGTCGTCGTGTACAGGATCGCACCTGTTTCGGGTTCCGTGCCCGCCTCCTCGACCAACCCGCGCTGGAGCAGGGTCCGCATGACCCCGTCACAGTTGACCCCGCGCACCGCGGAGACGCGGCTCCGGCTGACCGGCTGGCGGTACGCGACCACGGCCAGCGTCTCCAGCGCGGCCTGCGTGAGCCGGGCCTGCTGCCCGTCCAGCACGAACCGCTCCACGGCGGCCGCGTACGCGGGGCGGGTGTAGAACCGCCAGCCCCCGGCGATCAGCCGCAGCTCGAACCCGCGCCCCTGCGCGGTGTAGTCGTCGGCCAGCTCCCTCAGCGCCTTGGCGATCTGCCGCTTCGGCCGCTCCAGGATCTTGCTCAGGTGCTCCTCGGTCGCGGGCTCGTCCACGACCATGAGGACCGCCTCCAGGGCGGGTTTGAGGTCGAGGCCGGCGACGGTACGCGGCCCCCCTGACACCACGGTCGCCTCGGTCGTCTCCTCGCTCACGCCTTCTCCTCCTCGGGGGGCTCGGGCGGCCGGTCGAACTCGTCCGTGACCACGGGTTCCGCGCCGACCCCGCCCGTCCAGCGGACGACCAGATCGCCGAGGGCTGTCTCCTGGTCCAGGGCCACGGCCTTCTCCCGGTACAGCTCCAGCAGCGCCAGGAACCGGGCCACGACGGTCAGGGTGTCGTCGGTGTCCTCGACGAGCACCCGGAAGCTGGCCTCCCCCAGCTCCCGCAGCCGCGCCACGACGATGCCGGCCTGCTCCTGGACGCTGACGAGGGGCGCGTGGATGTGGTCGACGTACACCTGCGGCCTGGGCTTGGGCTGCATGGCCTTCACGGCCAGCCTGGCGAACCCTTCCGCCCCGATGCTGATGACCACCTCGGGCAGCAGCTCCGCGTGCTGCGGCTCCAGACCGACGGTACGGGGGTAGCGCCGGGCCTCCTCCTCCAGCCGCCCGTTGAAGATCTCCGCGATCCGTTTGTACGCCCGGTACTGCAGCAGCCGGGCGAACAGCAGGTCCCTCGCTTCGAGGAGCGCGAGGTCGCCCTCGTCCTCCACCTCGGCGGCGGGCAGCAGCCGGGCCGCCTTCAGGTCGAGCAGCGTCGCGGCCACGACGAGGAACTCGGTCGTCTCGTCGAGGTCCCAGTCCGGTCCCATGCCGCGGATGTGGGCCATGAACTCGTCGGTGACCTTGGAGAGCGCGACCTCGGTGACGTCCAGCTTGTGCTTCGAGATCAACTGGAGCAGCAGATCGAACGGCCCCTCGAAGTTGGCGAGCCGAACCTTGAAGACCCCGTCGTCGGCGCCCTCGCCCTGCCCGCCCCCGTCCGACGCGCTCCGGCCCTGCGGCCCGAGCTCACCGGTGGCCGTACCGGTCTCGTCGACCGACGACACCGCCCCGGCCGGCACTCCGGCCCCACCGGTCACCGACCGAGACTCATCGACCTCCGCCACCACCCCGGCCCGAGGCCCGGCCCCACCGGTCGCCACCTGAGACTCGTCGGCCTCCGCCACCACCCCGACGTGAGGCACCAGATCATCCGCCGCCGTCTGCGGCTCACCGGCCTCCGCCGCCACCCCGGCGCGAGACCCCGGCTCATCCGCCGCCGTCGGAGGCTCCACAACGCCCGGCCGGCCAACAGCGAGCTGCCCGACGGTCTCCGGCACCGCCCGGGCCCGAGGCCCGGTCTCACCGGTCGCCGCCTGCTGTTCCGCAGCCGCCGCCTCGCCTCCGGCGCCGACCCCGGCCGGGGCCGCGGTCTCCGGCGCGGCTTCGGCGCCAGCGGCGGCGTCGTCGGCAGCGGCAGCGGCAGCGGCAGCGGCAGCGGCAGCGGAGGGGGCCTCATCGCCGCCGCCTGCGTCGTGGGCGGTCGTTCCGCGGGGCGGAACGGGTGGGCACACCCCGCCGGCCTCAGCGGGGGCACGCTCGTCAGCCGGCGCCTCGCCCACCGGCGAACCCGGCGGAGTCACCCGCGGAACCCCCGGTCCCCTCCCCAGCGCACGCCGACGGCCGGCGGGACCGCCGGAGGACGCCGCCGACGACGAGGAGTCATACGAGGTCATAGCCCCCGCAGGCTACCTCTACCGCCCGCGCAGCCGCCGTACGAGGATGCTCGCGTCCCCGCGGGACTCCAGATCCGCCAGCACCACGGCGACGGCCTCCCGGACGATCCGCCCCCGGTCGACGGCCAGCCCGTGCTCCCCGCGCAGCACCAGCCGCGCGTGTTCGAGGTCCATCAGCTCCTCGGCGGACACATACACGGTGATCTTCTCGTCGTGCCGCTCACGCCCACTGGGCCGGCGCCCGGCGGCCCGCCCCCGCTTGCGCGGCGCGGCCCCGGCGGCCGCGCCCGGCGCGGCAGAACCTTCCTGCGGCTTCGGCTGGCGCCCGGCGGCGGCCCGCTCGGCCCCCGCGGCGGCGGACCGGCTGCGGGGCTGCTCACCACCGTCGGCCTCGGCGTCCGCGGCCACATGCTCGGACCCCTCGCCGTCCCCGCCCTGCACGGGCACCGACGGCGGCGCGTCGTCCACGGCGGCGCCGACGTCGCTCTCCCCCGCGGGAGCGGGCACACGGGCTTCTCCGTTGGCCCCCCGCCGGGGAGAGGACGGCTGAAGCGCCATTCCCCCTGTCGTACGGAAGAGTTCGTCGGCCCCCGGCAGACTCACTCGGCGTGACACCGGGCGAGCACCTCCCTGGCGAGCTGGCGGTAGGCGGCGGCGCCGACGGAGTTGGAGGCGTACGTGGTGATCGGCTCACCGGCGACCGTGGTCTCCGGGAAGCGGACCGTGCGCCCGATGACCGTGTGGTAGACGTGGTCGTCGAACGCCTCGACGACCCGCGCGAGCACCTCGCGGCTGTGCACCGTGCGGGAGTCGTACATGGTGGCGAGGATGCCGTCGAGCTCCAGCTCGGGGTTGAGCCGCTCCTGGACCTTCTCGATGGTCTCCGTCAGCAGCGCGACACCGCGCAGCGCGAAGAACTCGCACTCCAGCGGCACGATCACCTTGTGCGCGGCCGTCAGGGCGTTCACGGTGAGCAGACCCAGCGAGGGCTGACAGTCGATCACGATGTAGTCGTAGTCGGCCATCAGCGGCTTCAGCGCCCGCTGGAGCGTGGACTCGCGGGCGACCTCCGAGACCAGCTGGACCTCGGCCGCCGAGAGGTCGATGTTGCTCGGCAGCAGGTCCATGTTCGGGACCGCGGTCTTCAGCAGGACCTCGTCGGCCGACATGCCCCGCTCCATGAGCAGGTTGTAGACCGTGAGGTCGAGTTCCATCGGGTTCACCCCGAGGCCGACCGAGAGGGCGCCCTGCGGGTCGAAGTCGACGAGGAGGACCCGGCGGCCGTACTCCGCGAGCGCGGCACCCAGGTTGATGGTCGACGTCGTCTTGCCGACCCCGCCCTTCTGGTTGCACATCGCGATGATCTTCGCGGGACCGTGGTCGGTCAGCGGGCCGGGGATCGGGAAGTACGGCAGCGGGCGCCCGGTCGGGCCGATGCGCTCGCGGCGCTGGCGGGCCGCGTCGGGCGCGAGCGTCGCCGCGTACTCCGGATCGGGCTCGTACTCGGCGTCGGGGTCGTAGAAGTGCCCGTCGGGCAGCTCGTCGTAGTCGGCGAAGTGGTTGTGGACCCCGCCACTTCCGTCGCCGGCCATGGCGTTCACGTGTTGGCCATCCATGCTCTGGTGTGCTGGCTGAGTCACCCCTGAGGACTGGTGACCCTGGTGGGCTGCGAAGGTGCGGACTGCGACGGAGCCGACAGCCGCGAACCCCGTGGGTCCCGAGACCCGCGCAGGCATTCCTGGTTGACCACCCCCGGGAGTAAATGTCGACTCATTCACAAGTCGTCTTACCTCCTTGGTGACCAGGAAACTTCTAGATAGGTCAGCGTGGCACCATGCCGACGGTTGGCGACTCTATGGCGTGTCGGCGGTCCGCAGCAACACAATCCGCCGGACCCGGCCCGATGTGTCGGCAATGAAACATGCGTCTGTCAAGGGCGTAGGGCCGTCGCACAGCAGGTTTCACCGGTGCGTGAAACATCCGAAGGGTTACGTTCGAGGCGAGTTGCGCGAGTGTCGCAAAGTGACCATACACACATCCGGCCGGACCTTGTCGGGCAAGATCCGGCCGGGAAACCGCTGTTGACAACCTGTGTTGACGTATCGCCTTTTACCGAAAGGTGACTCAAAGCAGCCCGTCGGCGGCCCTTCGGTCAGCCGAGGAGCGAGGCCAGTTCGGTGTGCTCCAGTCCGTGCGCCTCCGCGACCTCGCGGTAAACCACCGCCCCGTCATGCGTGTTGAGCCCCTTGGCCAGCGCCGGGTCACGGCGCAGCGCCTCGACCCAGCCGTGGTTCGCGAGTTCCACGATGTACGGGAGCGTGGCGTTGGTCAGCGCGTACGTGGAGGTGTTGGGCACCGCGCCGGGCATGTTGGCGACGCAGTAGAAAACCGACTCGTGGACCGGGAAGGTCGGTTCGGCGTGGGTGGTGGGGCGCGAGTCCTCGAAGCAGCCGCCCTGGTCGATCGCGATGTCGACAAGGACACTTCCCGGCTTCATCCGCGACACGAGCTCGTTGGTGACCAGCTTCGGCGCCTTGGCGCCCGGGATGAGGACGGCGCCGATGACGAGGTCGGCCTCCAGGCACGCCTTCTCCAGCTCGAAGGCGTTGGAGACGACGGTCTGGATCTTCGTGCCGAAGATCTTGTCGGCTTCCTTGAGCTTGTTGATGTCCCTGTCGAGCAGGGTCACATGGAAGCCCATGCCGATGGCGATCTGCGCGGCGTTCCAGCCGGAGACACCGCCGCCGATCACGACGGCCCGCCCGGCCAGCACACCCGGCACACCGCCGGGGAGCACACCGCGGCCGCCGTTGGCCCGCATCAGGTGGTAGGCACCGACCTGGGGGGCGAGCCGGCCCGCGACCTCGGACATCGGGGCCAGCAGCGGCAGCGCGCGGCTCGGCAGCTCGACGGTCTCGTAGGCGATCGCGGTGGTGCCCGACTCGACGAGCGCGTCCGTGCACTCCTTGGAGGCGGCCAGATGCAGATAGGTGAAGAGCGTCTGGTCCTTGCGGAGGCGGTGGTACTCCTCGGCGATGGGCTCCTTGACCTTGAGCAGCAGGTCCGCGGCGGCCCACACCTCGTCCGCCGTGGCCAGGATCTCGGCGCCTGCGGCCACATATTCGGCGTCCGGGATCGACGAACCGACACCGGCGCCCTGTTCGATGACGACCTGGTGGCCGTGGCGCACCAGCTCGTGCACGCCGGCCGGGGTGATCGCCACTCGGAACTCGTTGTTCTTGACCTCGCGGGGGATGCCGACCTTCACGTCGATCACGGTCCTTGGATCGGAGGGGTGTGGGGGCTCGCACGCATAAGCGGTACATGCCCGCACGATGCAGGACATACCCGTACGCATCGGAGCGCACCGGGAGACACCGCAGGAGAACCGGCGGCGCAGCCAGTCTAATGAAGGTATCCCCGCTGTCTAGCCTTTCAATGCATCAATCTTTTGCGGATGCACTGCGGATTTCGTAGGCGTTAGGGTCGTGTTCCGTCTCGATCTCGCCGCTCTCGCCGGCTTCCGGCCGTGTGAGCTCGTCGCCGAGCAGCCGCTCGGCGACCGCCCGGTGCAGCCGGGCCGCCGCCGGATCGCCGAGCCGTTCCAGGGTGTCGGCGAGCCGCAGCCGGAGCGCGGCCTGCAGCCGGACGTCCTCAGCGCGCCGCGCCCATTCCACCGCCTCCTGGCAGGTGGACAGCGCCTCCTCGGGGCGCCCGGCGTACTCCTGGACGCGCGCCATCTCGCTCAACGCCCTTGCCTGGCCGCCCACGTCGCCGAGCCTGCGGTAGCCGGTGAGGGCCGAACTCCAGTTGCGCAGCGCCTCGCCGTAGCGGCCCGCGTAGGTGTGCGCGGTGGCGATACGGCCGTACAGCCGGGCGGCGTCCTCGCGCTCGTCCCGGGCGAGCCGCTGGGCGAGGGCCCTGCCGTACCAGTCGGCGGCCCGTTCGTAGTCCTCCAGCTCCTGGTGGGCGCCGCCTACGGATTCCATCGCGCGGCCGGTCGCATAGGGGTCGTTCGCCTGCCGTCCGGCGTCGAGGGCGGCCCGGTAGCGGGCCAGCGCCGCCTTGGTCCGGCCGGTACGGGCGTCCAGGTCGCCCAGGTTCAGCAGGGCGGCCGCCTTCTCGCGGGGCAGGTCGCGGCGCTCGGCGACATCGAGGACGAGCCGGTGGATGCCGTACAGGTCGGCGGCCGCGGCCCGGGTGCCGAAGTGTGCCACCAGGGCCCGGACGAGCTGGGACATCAGCCGCCGGGCGAGGGTGTCCAGCTGGCCGTCCGCGACGGCGAGCCGGGCGGCGGCGAGCAGCGCGGGCCTGCGGACCCGCAGCCACTCCTCGGCGGCCCGGGGGCTCGGGAACCGCAGCGCCTTGGGCATGCCGAGGAGCTTCTCGCGGGCCAGCGGGCTGTCGGTCTCGGTGATGGCCCGGCAGGACTGCAGCAGCCGTACCGTACGCTCCAGCATCCGCGCCCGGGCCAGCTGGATCTCGGCCGGCTTCTCCTGGCTCTCGGCGGCGGCCCACAGCAGCGGCTGGAGGCAGCCGGGGACCTCGTACTGCGGCATGGCCGAGGCGGTCCGGTGCAGGAACCCGAGGGCCACGAAGTCGTCCAGCGCGGTGCGGGCCGCGCCGACCGAGCAGCCGGCCAGCCCGGAGGCGATGTGCGGGTCGACCAGGCCGGCCGGAGCGAGCGCGAGGAGACGCAGTGTCCGTGCGGCGCTGTTCGGGAGCGCCGCGTACGACAGCCGGAAGACCTTGGCGAGGGCGGGGGCGCCGTCGTCCTCGGCGCGCAACTGTTTGGCCAGGTCGGAGACGGCGACCGTGGGCCGGGCGGCGAGCCATCCCCCGGCGAGCCGCAGCGCGGCGGGCTGGGCCGCGCACGCCTCGGCGAGGATCTCGGCGGAACGCGGGTCGACGGTGACGCGCACCGAGCCGGTGAAGCGTTCCAGCAGTTCCACCGCGGACTTGGTGTCCAGTCCGCCCAGGGTGCACGGGCGGACGTCGGAGATGCCTGTCAGCGGCCCCCCGGAGACCGCGACGACCAGGGAGTCGGGGGTGTCCGGCAGCAGCGCGTCGACCTGTTCGGCGTCGACCGCGTCGTCCAGCAGCAGCACGACCCGGCGGTCGGCCAGCGCCTCCCGCAGCGCCTCGCTGAGGTCGTCCTCGTCGGCTCCGGCGGGAGCGGGGAGACCGAGTGCGCCGAGCAGTTCCCCGGCGGCCCGCTCGACCGGGACGCGGGTGCCGTCCGGCTCGGCGAGGCGGGCCCGGAGCACCCCGTCCGGGTAGCCGTCGGCGATCTGCCGGACGAGCTCCTCGGCGAGCGCCGTACGGCCGAAGCCCGGCCTGCCGGCGATGAGCAGCACGCGCGCGTGCGGGGCCTTGCGGCCGGCGAGGGTATTGAGCCCGGCGCGGTCGATGTCGGCCCGCAGCTCCTTCAACTCCCGTGCCCTGCCGAGGAACTGACTGACCGTGGGGGCGGCCTCGACAGCCGGGGGCCGCCCTTTTCCGGAGACCGGGGCTCCCCCGGTCTCCACCGCCTGATCCGCCACGGGCCACACTCCCGTCCCACCGCACGAGCCGGCCCGCCGGGGCTCCGGATCGGGCGTTTCCCGAGCCTAGTTCACGCTCTGCGACGATCTCGGCGGAGCAGGGCGGACAGATCCCTCGATCGGATCAGCGGATCGTACGACTGGAGCCGTCAGGGGTGGACGGCCCCTGGAAACCGCCCTCGATGGGCGGCCCCCGGGACGCGCCGGGTGGCCCCTAGGACTCGAACGGTCGCGCGGGCCACGGCGCCTCGGCCGGACGCAGCGCGTCCACCCCGTCGCCGCTCCGCGCCGCCACCAGCGAAAGCACGCCCACCACCAGGCAGTTGTTGTGCAGCTCCCCGGCGAGGACACCCCGGGCCAGCTCGTCGAGGGGCACCCGGGCCAACTCCATGTCGGCCTCCTCGTCCTCCACCTCGAAGCGCCGCCCCTCGGCCTCGGAGAGATCGCGGGCGAGGAAGATGCGGACCGCCTCGTCGCAGCCGCCGGGCGTGGTGTAGACGTCGGTCAGCACCCGCCAGTCCTCCGCCTTGACGTGCGCCTCCTCGTACAGCTCGCGCTGGGCGGCGTGCAGCGGGTTCTCGCCCGGCACGTCCAGGAGGCCCGCCGGGATCTCCCACAGCTTCTGGCGCACGGGGTGGCGGTACTGGCGGAGCACCAGTACCCGGTCCTGGCCGTCGAGTGCGAGAACCGCGACGGAGCCGGGGTGGACCTGGTAGTCGCGGCGGACCACCGAACCGTCGGGCATGACCACGTCGTCGGTGCGCACGGAGGTCTTCTTGCCGACGAACGGCGTCTCGCTCTCCCGGACCTCCCACTCCTCGGCGGTGTCCTTGATCGTCATGTCGCCTCGTCCTCCCACACGTGCCATGAGACCGGGGTGCACCTCCCGAAAGAGACGCACCCCGGTCACCGTACAACCCTTGCGCTGTCTAACTCGCCGTCACCGGCTGCTACTTGCTGTCACTGCCCCGCGGTCTTGCGCTCGACGGCCGCCTTGACCAGACCGGCGAAGAGCGGGTGCGGGCGGGTCGGACGGGAGCGCAGCTCGGGGTGCGCCTGGGTCGCGACCAGGTAGGGGTGGACCTCGCGCGGGTACTCGACGTACTCCACGAGCTTGCCGTCGGGCGAGGTGCCGGTGAACTGCAGGCCCGCCTTCTTCTCCAGTTCCGCGCGGTAGGCGTTGTTCACCTCGTAGCGGTGGCGGTGGCGCTCCTCGACGTACTCCTTGCCGTCGTACACCTCGCGCACGATCGAGCCCTCGGCGAGCTTGGCGGGGTACATGCCCAGGCGCATCGTGCCGCCCATGTCGCCTTCACCGGCGACGATGTCCAGCTGCTCGGCCATGGTGGAGATGACCGGGTGGGCGGTGGCGGAGTCGAACTCGGTGGAGTTGGCGTCCGGGATGTCTGCGAGGTTGCGCGCGGCCTCGATCACGATGCACTGCAGGCCGAGACAGAGGCCCAGCAGCGGGATGCGGTTCTCGCGGGCGTACTGGATGGCGCCCACCTTGCCGGAGACCCCGCGGTCGCCGAAGCCGCCCGGGATGCAGATGGCGTCGACGTCGGCGAGCTGCGCCGCGGCGCCGGCCGGGGTCTTGCAGTCGTCGGAGGTGACCCACTTGATCTTCACACGGGCCCGGTTGGCGAAGCCGCCCGCGCGCAGCGCCTCGGTGACCGAGAGGTAGGCGTCGGGCAGGTCGATGTACTTGCCGACGAGCGCCAGGTTGATCTCGTGCCGCGGGTTGTGGACGCGGTCGAGCAGGTCGTCCCAGGTCGTCCAGTCCACGTCGCGGAACGGCAGGTCGAGCTTGCGGACGACATAGGCGTCGAGGCCCTCGCCGTGCACGGTCTTCGGGATGTCGTAGATCGAGCGGGCGTCGGGGCAGGCCACGACGGCGGCCTCGTCGACGTCGCACATGAGGGAGATCTTCCGCTTGATCGCGGCAGGGACCTCGCGGTCACAGCGCAGCACGATCGCATCCGGCTGAATACCGATGTTGCGCAGCGCCGCAACCGAGTGCTGTGTCGGCTTCGTCTTCAGCTCACCCGACGGCCCGATGTACGGCAGGAGCGAGATGTGGACGACGAAGACGTTGTCACGGCCGACCTCGTGGCGGACCTGGCGGACGGTCTCCAGGAACGGCAGCGACTCGATGTCGCCGACCGTGCCGCCGACCTCCGTGATGACCACGTCGACCTCGTCGGAGGCCATGCGCCGGATGCGGTGCTTGATCTCGTTGGTGATGTGCGGGATGACCTGCACGGTGTCGCCCAGGTACTCGCCGCGCCGCTCCTTGGCGATGACGGTCGAGTAGACCTGGCCCGTGGTGACGTTGGCGGAGCCGTCCAGGTCACGGTCGAGGAAGCGCTCGTAGTGACCGATGTCCAGGTCGGTCTCGGCGCCGTCGTTGGTGACGAACACCTCACCGTGCTGGAAGGGGTTCATCGTGCCCGGGTCGACGTTCAGGTACGGGTCGAGCTTCTGCATGACGACACGCAGGCCGCGGGCCTTGAGCAGCATGCCGAGGCTGGAGGCGGTCAGACCCTTGCCGAGCGAGGAGGCGACACCCCCGGTGACGAAGATGTGCTTGGTCGTCGTGGTGCTGTTTCGGAAAGCAGCGGGCGGCATGGCCAAGAGGGGGCTCCCGTGGTCGCGGTTCTGGGTGCGGGTCGGCCGCCGCCCGATCGGGTCGTCGGGGGGTGCCGTCGCTGCGGTTCGGGGGTCCCTTGCGAGTCGGGGCGCCCACCGGTCCACGGGCTACCAGGGTATCAGCGACCGGCCACGATCGCTTCCGGCCACGCTCCGCGCACGGGCCGCCACGGACTTCGTACGACAGTCGGCGAATACCGGCCGCGGGTCACCCCTGGCTCACTCGTTCGGCCCACTCGCGTTGCCTGGAGCGGGACGCGGAGCCCTCCGCTGCGTCGTATCCTCTTCGGACACTCGCTGCCGAGCCCGGCCGGGGAAACGGCACCACCCCCGCCCGTCTCCGGAAACACGAGAGCTCGTCAGTTCGTTGAGCAACGAGGGCCTCATATGCGTTGAGGATCGTTGAGCGACATCGCATGACACCGTCCCTTGGATCACTCTGGAAACATCGATCCTTTGTCGATCCCTTGGGTCCCTTGACCGCACACCGCACAGCGACCGCCCCTCGGGGGGCGACGTGGCCGTTCGACTGGAGTTGCACGTGGCCGGGCGCATCGAAGACTACGCACTCATCGGAGACATGCAGACCGCTGCCCTGGTCTGCCGGGACGGGACGGTCGACTGGCTGTGCCTGCCCCGCTTCGACTCCCATGCCGTCTTCGCGGGCCTGCTCGGCACGGAGGAACACGGCTTCTGGCGCCTCGGCCCCGCCTACGCGGCCGACGCGGAGCCGCCGACGGCCTCCCGGCGCCGGTACCGCGGCGACTCGCTGATCCTGGAGTCCGAGTGGGACACCCCGCGCGGCACGGTCCGTGTGACCGACTTCATGCCGCCCCGTGACGGTGCCCCCCAGCTGATCCGCATCGTCGAGGGCATCAGCGGCCGGGTCCCGATGCGCTCGGCGCTGCGGATGCGCTTCTCCTACGGCCGGGTCGTGCCCTGGGTGCACAAGCACGAGGGGCGCACGGTGGCGGTCGCCGGGCCGGACTCGGTGTGGTTCGACACCGAGTGCGAGACGTACGGCAAGGCGCTGACGACGTACGCCGACTTCACGGTGACGCCGGGTGACCGCATCGCCTTCACCATCTCCTGGCAGCCTTCCCACAAGGAGCCGCCGCCGCTGCCCGAGCCCGAGCCGTCGCTGCAGGCCACGGAGGAGTTCTGGCGCGAGTGGGTGGAGCACTGCACGTACCACGGCCCCTACCGTGAGGCGGTGGTCCGCTCCCTGATCACGCTGAAGGCCCTGACGTACGCCCCGACCGGCGGCATCGTCGCCGCGCCGACGACCTCGCTCCCGGAGCACATCGGCGGCGTGCGCAACTGGGACTACCGCTACACCTGGCTGCGCGACGCGGCCATCACCCTGTCCTCGCTGCTGCGCACCGGCTACCGGGACGAGGCCCGTGCCTGGCGCGAGTGGCTGCTGCGGGCGGTCGCCGGCGACCCGGAGAACCTGCAGATCATGTACGGCATCGCCGGTGAGCGGGAGCTGGGCGAGGCGGAGCTGGAGTGGCTCCCGGGCTATGAGAACTCAGCGCCCGTCCGGGTCGGCAACGGCGCCGCGCACCAGCTCCAGCTGGACGTGTACGGCGAGGTCACCGAGGCCCTGCACCTGGCCCATATGACGGGTCTGGCCCGCAACGACTACGCCTCCCTGCTCCAGCTGAAGCTGATCCGCTACCTGGAGGACCACTGGGACGAGCCGGACGAGGGCATCTGGGAGGTGCGCGGTCCGCGCCGCCACTTCGTGCATTCCAAGGTCATGGCCTGGGTCGCCGTGGACCGCACGATCAAGCTCATCGAGTCCGGCGACGCGGACGGACCGTTGGAGAAGTGGCGCGAGCTGCGCGACGACATCCACCGCGACGTGTGCGAGAAGGGGTACGACAAGGAGCGCAACACCTTCACGCAGTCGTACGGCTCGAAGGAGCTGGACGCGTCGCTGCTGCTGATCCCGCAGATGGGCTTCCTGCCGCCGGACGACAAGCGCGTCATCGGCACCATCGAGGCGATCCAGCGGGAGCTGTCGACCCAGGACGGCTTCATCCTGCGGTACCCGACCGCCGGTGAGGACGAGGGCGTGGACGGGCTGCCGGGCGACGAGGGCGCGTTCCTCGCCTGCTCGTTCTGGATGGCGGACGACCTGGCGATGATCGGCCGCGTCGACGAGGCCCGCAAGCTCTTCGAGAAGCTGCTGTCGCTCCGCAACGACCTGGGACTGCTGGCCGAGGAGTGGGACCCGGCGCTGAAGCGCCAGGTCGGCAACTTCCCCCAGGCGTTCAGTCATGTCCCCCTCATCGACACGGCCCTGCGGCTGACCGCCTCGGGGGCGTACGGCGGCTGACGCACGCCCCCCGATCCGTCGCGCACGGCGGCGGATCGGCGCACGACCAGGCGCACGCGGCAAGCGCTTGCGCCTGGTTCGGGGGCGCGCGTCCGGCTTCGGCGCGCTCCCGCCGCCGAACAGGACCGATCCGGTGTACCCGCCTAGCCTGGAGTGAGTCCTGTCCCCTGGCTGAAAGGGGCCGGTCATGGCTCCCCTTTCCAAGGCGCACACGGCGCTGATCGAACTGCGCGAGGATCTGACGGGTGAGGTCCTCGCCCCGGGGGACCCCGGGTACGACGACGCGCGGACGGTCTTCAACGGGATGATCGACCGGCGTCCGGCGGTGATCGCGCAGTGCGAGAACCAGAGCGATGTCGTCCGGGCCGTGCGCTTCGGCCGGGACCTCGACCTCAACATCGCGGTGCGCGGCGGCGGCCACAGCGTGGCCGGATCGGCCCTCAACGACAACGGCCTGGTCATCGACCTGCGCCGGATGCACGCGGTCACGGTCGACCCCGCCGCGCGCAGCGTCCGTGTCGAGGGCGGCGCCACCATGAGCCACCTCGACCGCGCCACCGAGCCGTACGCTCTCGCCACCACCGGCGGCCGGGCCTCGACCACCGGTGTCGGCGGTTTCGTGCTGGGCGGCGGCAGCGGCTGGCTTGAACGGGCCTTCGGGCTCGCCGTCGACAACCTCCTGGGCGTGGAGCTGGTGACCGCCGACGGCCGTACGGTCCGCGCGACCGACGAGGAGAACCCGGAGCTGTTCTGGGCCCTCCACGGCGGCGGCGGCAACTTCGGCGTCGCCACCGCTCTCACCCTCCGCCTGCACGAACTGCCCGCCTTCGCGATCGCCCTGCTGCTGTACGAGCCGGAGCACGGCCCCGAGGTCGTCCGCGTCTTCCGCGAGGTCGTCGAGAACGGTCCGCGGGAGGCGGGCGGGGGCGTCCTGTACTTCACCGGCCCGCCCGAGGAGTTCGTCCCCGGGCACATGGTGGGCAGACTCGTGTGCGGGATGCTGCTCACCTACGCCGGCACCGAGGACGACATGCGCAAGGTGGCCCAGCCGCTGCTGGCGCTGCCGCACGAGGCCGAGGTCGTCGGCGCGATGCCGTACGCGGACGTGCAGTGCATGATCGACGATCCGCCCGGTCTGCGGAACTACTGGTCGGCGGAGTACCTGACCGGCCTGCCGGACGATCTGGTCGACGTCTTCTGCGCCCAGGCCCGCTCGATGCCCGTGCCGACCAACTCGCAGCACATCCTCTTCCCGTACGGCGGCGCGGTCGCCGACGGCCCCGCCGGGTACCCGGTGCCGTACCGGGACGCGCCGTGGGCCGTGCACCCCTTCGGTGTCTGGGAGGACCCGGCGGACGACGAGCGGACCATCCGGTGGGTACGGGACGTCCGCGAGCACGTCCGGCCGTGGAGCACCGGCGCGGTCTACCTGAACTTCATCGGCGACGAGGGCGAGGGCCGGGTCCTGGCGGGTCTGGGCGCCGAGAACGCCCGGCGGCTGATGGCGGTGAAGGCCGAGTACGACCCCGACAACGTCTTCCGCTTCAACCACAACATCCCGCCCCGTGACCCCAAGGGCCGGGCCGCCGCCCACTGAGCGCTCCCCCAGGGGGTGCTCCCCACGGGGCGGAGATGCCCGGTCGGCACACGCGCGGGTACCGTCCGGTCCATGGACACCCGTGACAGCCGCGTACCCGTTGACGGTCGTGAGGCACAGGGCGGCATCACCGTGCGGCGGGCGCTGGAGCTGCCCGGGCTGCGCGGCGGGCTGCCGGAGATCCTGGCCGGCGCCGACCGGCTGGAGCGGACCGTGCGCTGGGTGCACGCGGGCGAGGTCCCCAACATCGCCTCGCTCCTCAAGGGCGGCGAACTGCTGCTGACCACGGGCTACGGGCTCGGCACCCGCCCCGCCGACCAGCGGGCGTTCGTACGGACCCTGGCCGAGCGCGGTATCGCGGCGCTCGTCATCGAGCTGGGGCCGCGCTTCGCCCGCCTTCCCCCGGCCCTGGTGGACACGGCCCGCTCGGCCGGTCTCCCGCTCGTCCAACTGCACCGCGAGGTGGCGTTCGTGACGGTCACCGAGGAGATCCACACCGAGATCGTCAACGGCCACTACGCGCTCCTCCAGCAGGCGGAGGAGGTCCACCGGCGCTGCACCGAGGCGCTGCTCGGCGGTGGCGGGGTGCCCCAGGTCCTCGGCATCCTGGCCGGCTTCAGCCGCAACCCGGTCTTCCTGGAGACCGCGGACGGCCGGCTCCTGTACGCCGCGGGGGCCGGGCCCGCCGACACCGATCCGCTCCAGGTGTGGGAGGGGCTGCGGGACCGGCACCAGGACGAGCCGCCGGCCGGGACGGCCATCGTCGACGTGCCGGGCGGCGGTCCGGGCACGGGCTCGGTACGGGCCCGGCTGGTCCTGCTTCCGGTGAACGCCCCGCTGGCCCCCGTGCACCGGATGGCCGCCGAGCGGGCCGCCGGAGTCCTCGCCGTCGTCCTGATGCAGGCCCGGCAGGAGGAGGAGCTGGCGGCGCGCGGGCGCGGCGACTTCCTCACCGATCTCGCCGAGGGCCGTATCGGGGCGGAGGACGCCCCCGCGCAGGCCCGTGTGCTGGGCTTCAGGCCGGGCGGCGGGCCCCTGCTGCCGGTGGTGATGCGGCTCGCCGACGGTCTGTCACCGGGCGGTGGCTGGGCGGTGCTGGCCCGTGCGGTCGGCGAGGAGCTGGCCTTGGTGGGTGTCCCCGTCCTGCTGGGCGTGCGCCCGGTGGAGGGCCGTGTCCCGCTGCTGGTGGGCCTGCGTGAGGAGGCGGAGCGTCCGGCGGTGGCGGACAAGGTCGCGGCGGCGCTGCGGGCGGGCGTGGAGCGGGCAGGTCTGCAGCGGCCGGGCGGGCGGCCGCCCGTGGTGGTGGTCGGAGTGCCCGGCGGCTGGGCGGCCGCGTCGGCGGGGCTCAGACATGCGGCGGAGACGGCGACGGCGGCCCAGGGACTGGCCGACCGCCCCTGGTACGACGCCCGGCGGCTGGACATCGACCTGCTGCTGTGGCGGCTGCGCGAACACCCCGACCTGGCCGCCTTCGTGGACCGGGCGATCGGCCCCCTCCTCGACCACGACGGCCGCTCCAAGCCGCCGCTGCTGCCCACCCTCCAGACCTACCTCGCCCATGCGGGCCGCAAGGCGGAGACCGCCCGTGAGCTGCACCTGAATCGGCAGACCCTCTACAACCGCCTCGCCCGCATCGGCGAGTTGCTCGGCACCGACCTGGACGACCCGCAGACGGTGCTGGCGCTGAGCCTGGCGCTCAGGGCCCGCAGACATGTGCCGTAGCACGGCGCCTCGGGCGGGCCGGCGTCAGATGAGCGGCCGGAGGTCGGTCAACTCGTCGTAGACGCTGAGGACCTGGGCCACGGTCTCGTCCTCGGTCGGCCAGGTCGCGGCCTGCCGGGTGCCCCTGTCCCGCAGTTCCTCCCGCAGAGCGGGGTCCTTCAGCAGGTGCACGACGGCCTCGGCGAACGCCCCGGCGTCCCCGAGCGGGACGAGCGCGGCCGCGTCGCCCACGAGTTCGGGCACCGATCCGGCAGAGGCCGCGACGAGCGGCACGCGCGCGTGGAGCGCCTCCTGGGCGAGCACGGAGCGCGCCTCGGGGCGGCCGGGCAGCAGCACCAGGTCGGCGGCCGCGACCAGTTCGCCGATGTCGTCGCGCCGCCCGACGAGCCGTACGGGCAGTTCCTCGTCCTCGACGCGCCGCTGGAGGATGACCCGCTGCGGCCCCTCGCCGACGATCACGACGAGCGGCTCCGGGTCGAGCCCCCGCCATTCCCGGGCCGCGTCGAGCAGTGTGGCGTACCCCCGGTGGCGGTCGAGCGTGCCGGCGGCCATGAGCAACGGCCGGTCGGTGGCGCCGAGTTCGGCCCGGGTCTTGGCGCGGTGCCGGTCCGCGTCGTCGTCGTTCCGGCGGAGGGCGGGCGCGGAGACGGCGGCGAGCCGGGCGTCGCGCGCGCCGCGGCTGCGGGCGCGGTCGACGAGTTCGGAGGAGGTCCCGAGCACCACGGCGGCGGCCCTGGCGACCCGCCGCTCCAGCAGCCGGAGCAGATGGGCCCGCGCGCCCTCGGCGTGCGACCGGGTGTGCCAGGTGACCACGAGCGGGGTGCTCCGCCGGCCGAGCGCGAGGGTGGCGCGGAAGCCGGCGTGCAGGCCGTGCGCGTGCACCAGGTCCGCGTCAGCGCAGATGTTGCGCAGGGTGGCCACGGAGGCCGGGTCGCTGCTGCGGGGCACGTGGACGTGGCGGGCGCCGACACCCGTGAAGTCGTACACGCCTTCGGCCTCGTGGGGGGCGCAAACGGTGACCCGTACGCCCCGGGCGACGAGTCCCGAGGTCAGCGACCGCACATGCGCGCTGCTCACCGCGCTGCCGCCGCCGAGCACTTGCACGGTGCGCAGCGGCGACTGGCCGTGCGGTGAGTGGCTGCTCACGTGGCTCACGTGGCCGGGGCTCCTGGTTCGGGGTCGGACGGTCACGAAGAACGTACAGAAGGATCCGGCGGTGGGGGTGGACCGCGCGAGGCCGCTTCTGCGTGGTCTGCGTAGCACGTCTGGCTACGTCGTACCTGTCCAAGGATGCCAGGCCGTACGGGTGTTCCGGCACCGTCGGGCCTCACGAACGGCGAGGCTGTGGGCAACGCGACGCTCGACGTCACTCACACGAGTGAACTCCCGCACGAGGGTGCCCCTCTGTTTCACTTGCGCCCCGGTCCCAGGGGGAGCGTTGCCCGGAGCCGGCTCCGTCGTCGGGGACGAGGAGCGGCCGCGCTCTCGGTCGCGTCACCCCCACACCGTCGACCGGGCCATCTCGCTGACGCGGTCCCCGCACACGGCCGCGGCCACCACCGCCGCCGCGTGGGCGGCAAGCCCCGTCCGGCCGTCGGCCAGGACGGCGGCGCAGCCCAGGGCGGCGCCGAGAGCGTGGGCGCCGGTGTCGCCGAGCATCGTGCGCTCGGCGAGGTCGCCGGGGAGCACGGCCGCGGCGGCTCCCACGGTGGCCGCCGCCACCTCCCCGGCGGGCCCCTCGCGGAACACACCGGGCAGCGCGAGCAGGATCGCCGCGCCGGCCGCTCTCCCGGGCCGGACGTCGAGGAGGTTCACGAGGTGCGCGGCCCCGGCGATCACCACGCCGGCCAGCGCCTTGTCGAGCGCCCGCTCCTTCAGCAGCGCCCCGGCGACGAGCCCGGCGGCCGAGATCCCGAACAACTTCACCGCGCCACTGGTGACGTCGCCGTCCCGCAGCGCCGCCAGGTGCGCCCTGAACCCGCGCCTCGGGTCCCCGGCCCCGACGACGTCGTCGTACGCCCCGCACACCCCGGCGGCCAGCACGGCTATCCCGGCGGCGGGACATCGCCGGCCGCCCGCGAGCAGCGCGCCGAGCGCGGCTCCCGGCCCGGCGTGCAGGGCGACGGTCCGCCCTGCGTGGTTGGTGCGCTGCCAGCGGGCGGCGCCGCCGGGGGCCGTGGCCCGCAGGGCGGTGCCGCCCGCGCGGGCGGCGGCCGCGGCGAGGGCGAACGCGGCGGTCCTGCCCATGCTTCAGGCGGCCGCGGCGAGGGCGAACGCGGCGGTCCTGCCCATGCTTCAGGCGTCCGCGCGGGCCGCGGCCAGCAGTTCCTCGGCGTGCGCCCGCGCCGTCTCGGAGTCCTCCTGCCCGGCGAGCATGCGGGACAGCTCCCGCACCCGGTCCTCGCCCTCCAGGACCTTCACGCCGGACCGGGTCACCGACCCGTCGTTGGTCTTCTCCACCAGCAGCTGCCGGTCGGCAAAGGCGGCGACCTGCGGTAGGTGCGTGACGACCACGACCTGCGCCGACTTGGCGAGCCTGGCGAGCCGCCGCCCGATCTCGACGGCCGCCTTGCCGCCGACGCCGGCGTCGACCTCGTCGAAGAGGTATGTCGGCACGGGGTCCGTGCCGGCGAACACGACCTCGACGGCCAGCATCACCCGGGACAGTTCACCGCCCGAGGCACCCTTGGCGATCGGCCGCGGCGGCGCCCCGGGGTGGGGTGCGAGCAGCAGCTCCACCTCGTCGGCGCCGGACGGCCCGTACGCGACCGTGCGCCCGCCGACCTCGACGCCCTCGGGGTCCTCGGTCTGCCGGATCTCGAACGACACGCGTGCGTGCGGCATGGCGAGCGAGCCCAGCTCGGCGGTCACGGCGGCGGCGAACCGCTCCGCGGCCTCCTGCCGGGCGTCCGTCAGCGCCTGTGCGAGACCGCCCAGTTCGCTCCGCAGCGCGTCCCGCTCGGCGGTCAGCTCCTCGATGCGCTCGTCGTCGCCGTCGAGTTCGGTGAGCCGCTGGGCGCTCTGCTCGGCCCAGGCGAGCACGGCGGCGATGTCCTCGCCGTACTTCCGGGTGAGCGCGGTGAGGGCGGCCCGCCGCTCCTCCACGGCCGCGAGCCGCAGCGGATCGGCGTCCAGGTCGTCGGCGTATCCGGCCAGCTCGCCCGCGACGTCGCCCAGCAGGATGCCGATCTCCCCGATCCGGTCGGCGAGCGCGGCGAGCGCCGGGTCGTGCGAGCGCACGGCCTCCAGCGCCCGGTGGGCGCCCGCGACGAGCGTCGAGGCGTCGACGCCCTCGAGGTCCTCGGGATTGCCCGCGAGCGCGGCGTGCGCGGCCGTCGCGGCGGATGCCAGTGCCTCCGCGTGCCCCAGCCGCTCGGCCTCCTCGGCCAGCTCCACGTCCTCGCCGGCGCGCGGCTCGACGCCGGCGATCTCGTCGAGCCCGTAGCGCAGCAGGTCGGCTTCCTGGGCCCGCTCACGCGCCCGGGTGACGATCTCGTCGAGTTCGGCGGAGACGGCCCTCAGCCGCCGGTACGCCTCGCCGTACTTGGCGAGCGGCACGGCCACCGCGTCCCCGGCGTACCGGTCGAGCGCCGCCCGCTGCCGGGACAGCTTCAGCAGCCCCTGCTGGTCGGTCTGCCCGTGCACGGCCACCAGCTCGTCGGCCAGCTCCGCGAGGACGCCCACGGGGACGGAACGCCCTCCGAGGTGCGCCCGCGACCGTCCCTCGGCGGAAACGGTACGGCTGACCAGCAGCGCCCCGTCGTCGAGTTCGGCCCCGGCCTCCTCGGCCCGGACGACCGCCGAGGCGCCCTCGGGCATGGCGATCCGGCCCTCGACGACCGCGTTCTTGGCGCCGATCCGCACGAGCGCCGGGTCCGCCCTGCCGCCGAGCAGCAGACCGAGACTGGTGACCACCATGGTCTTGCCCGCGCCCGTCTCACCCGTCACGGCGGTGAAGCCGGGTGACAGCTCGACGACCGCGTCGTCGATGACTCCGAGCGACCGTATCCGCATCTCCTCCAACACGGACAAGACCATACGAGGTCGGGGGAGGGAAGTGCGACGCCCCCCGTCCCCGATGTCACTCCGGCGAGCTACAGCGCACCGAAAGAGCCGCGGGGAACCGCGGGCGACCACGGCGAACCCTCAGCCGCCGAAGGCCGCCCGCGCCCCCTGGGCCGTCAGTGCCGAGCCCCCCGCCACCCGGAGACGGGCAGGGCGAACTTCGCCACCAGCCGGTCCGTGAACGACGCGTGGTGCAGCCGGGCCAGCCGCACCGGCACGGCCCCCCGCCGCACCTCGACCCGGGCCCCCGGCGGCAACTCGACCGTCCGCCGCCCGTCGCACCACAGGACCCCGGGCGGGATGTGCGGCAGCACCTCCACCGCGAGCACGGAGTCCGGCGACGTCACGAGCGGCTTGGCGAACAGCGCGTGCGCGCTGATCGGCACCATCAGCAGCGCCTCGACCTCGGGCCACACGACGGGCCCGCCGGCGGAGAAGGCGTAGGCGGTCGACCCGGTCGGCGTGGACAGCACGATGCCGTCGCACCCGAACCCGGTGACCGGCCGGCCGTCGATCTCCAGGACGACCTCGAGCAGCTTCTCGGCGCCCGCCTTCTGCACGGCCGCCTCGTTGAGCGCCCAGTCCGTGTGGACGATGTCGCCGTTCCGGTGCACGACGACGTCGACGGTCATCCGCTCCTCGACCTCGTAGGCCTTGGTCACGACGCGGTCGACAACCTTGTCGAGGTCGTCGCGCTCGGCCTCCGCGAGGAACCCGACGCTGCCGAGGTTGACGCCGAGCATCGGCACCCCGGAGGCGCGGGCGAACTCCGCGCCGCGCAGCAGCGTGCCGTCACCGCCGAGGACGATGAGCAGCTCGCACCCGTCGAGGCACTGCGGGGTCGCCTCCTTGACCAGCTCCACCTCTTCGGGGAGCGGGATGTCCTCCGCCTCGGCCTCCAGTACGCGCACGCCGAGCCCGTGGTGGAGCAGACCCTTCACCACGAGTTCCGCACTGCGGATGGCCGCCGGCCGCCCGGTGTGGGTCAGCAGGAAGACGGTTCGAGTTCGGTCCAGAGTCACCGCGGCCCCTCCGCAACTGCTCGGTCGACGTCGGCCGGGTCCAGTGCGGGTGCCCCGGCACGCAGCCACAGAAAGTACTCGACGTTGCCCGAGGGCCCGGGCAGCGGACTAGCCGTCACGCCCTGTACCCCGAGCCCCAGCTCACCGGCCCGCCGCGCCACCCCGCACACCGCTTCGGCGCGCAGCTCCGGACTCCTCACGACTCCCCCGCTGCCCAGCCGCTCCTTCCCCACCTCGAACTGCGGTTTGACCATCATCACCAGATCGGCGTCCGGCTTCACGCACCGCACCAGGGCGGGCAGTACCAGGCCGAGCGGGATGAAGGACAGATCCCCCACGACAAGATCCACAGGCTCCCCATCGATCGCTTCGAGCGTCAACTCGCGTACGTTCGTACGGTCCTTGACGGTGACGCGTTCATCGCTCCGCAGAGTCCAGGCGAGTTGTCCGTATCCGACGTCGACGGCGACGACGTGGGCGGCGCCGGCCCGCAGCAGCACGTCGGTGAAGCCGCCGGTGGAGGCCCCGGCGTCCAGCGCCCGCCGCCCCTTGACGGCCAGGCCCCGCGGGACGAACGCCTCCAGCGCTCCGGCGAGCTTGTGGCCGCCGCGCGACACGTACTCGGGGTCGCCGTCGTCGCTCGCGACGACGATTGCGGCCGCGGTCTCCACCTGGGTGGCGGGCTTGGTCGCGACGGTCTTGCCGACGGTGACCCGCCCGGCGGCGATCAGCTGGCTCGCGTGCTCACGCGAGCGCGCGAGCTTCCGCCGGACCAACTCGGCGTCGAGACGGCGTCGTGCCACACCTGCCACGTTCGGTTCAGCTCCTATTGCCGTACGTCTTCGGGGGCGCCGGAGGTCCCGGGCGGGCGTCGAGCGCGGTGAGCGCGTCGCGCAGCCCCCGGTGTACATCCTCGTACACCTCGACATGGCCGTCGGTGGCCAGGTGGTCGGCGTCGGCCAGCCGGTCCAGGGCGGCGTCGACGTCCGCGTGGCCGGTGGCGGTGCGGAGCACGTTCAGCGGGGCCGGGGCGGCGGGGTCGTACTCGGGCTCGACGACCGCGTCGGCCGTCTCCTCCCCCGCCGTGGCCTCGGGCACAGAGTCGCTCATGACCCGACGCTACCGCGAAGCCCTGGGGTACCGTCGGTCGCGATGGCAACGATTGAGGAGTGCCGCGCCGCGCTCGAAAAGCTTTCGGACAACATGGCAGGCGCCGATGGACACGTGCGCGAGGCGACGAACCTCGACCGCTCGGTGAGCTGCCACATCAAGGACCTCGACATCACCTTCCTGGGCCGGATGCGCGACGGCCGGATCGAGGTGCACGACACCCTTGAGGGCCCCCCGCCCGGGAAGGCCGAGATCCGGCTCGCCATGACGGGCGACGACCTGGTGGCCCTCGTCCACGGCGAACTGCACTTCGCCAGGGCCTGGGGTTCGGGCCGGGTGAAGCTGGAGGCGGCCTTCCGGGACCTGCTCCAGCTCAGGAAGCTTCTGTAGCGGCCATCTGCGCCTCCGCCGCGGCGACCTCGTCGCGGCCCCCGACGCCGGTCCGTGCCCTCCGTGCCGCCGGCACCACCAGCGGCGTCCCCGTCTCCGGGTCGTCGATGACCTGGCAGCGCAGCCCGAAGACCTCCTCGACCAGCTCCGCCGTGACGATGTCGCGGGGCGCGCCCTCGGCGACGACCTCGCCGCCGCGCAGGGCGATGAGATGGGTGGCGTACCGGGCGGCGTGGTTGAGGTCGTGCAGCACGGCGACGAGCGTGCGGCCCTGTTCCTCGTGCAGCTCGGCGCACAGGTCCAGCACGTCGATCTGGTGCTGGATGTCCAGGTAGGTGGTCGGCTCGTCGAGGAGCAGCAGCGGGGTCTGCTGGGCGAGGGCCATGGCGATCCACACGCGCTGGCGCTGGCCGCCGGAGAGCTCGTCGACGTAGCGGCCGGCCAGCTCGGCGACGCCGGTGGACTCCATCGACTCCCGGACGATCCGCTCGTCCTCGGCCGACCACTGTCGCAGCAGCCCCTGGTGCGGGTAGCGGCCGCGGCCCACCAGGTCACCGACCGTGATGCCGTCGGGCGCGATCGACGACTGGGGCAGCAGCCCGAGCGTCCGGGCGACCTTCTTCGCGGGCATCGACTGGATGACCTGCCCGTCGAGCAGCACCCGCCCCTGGGACGGCTTCAGCATCCGGGACAGGGCCCGCAGCAGCGTGGACTTGCCGCAGGCGTTGGGGCCGACGATCACGGTGAACGAGTTGTCGGGGATCTCCACCGACAGCTGCTCGGCGATGACCCGCTGGTCATAGGCGAGGGTGACGTTCTCGGCGGACAGGCGGTTCACAGTGCTCCTCTTGTCGTTCTCGTTCGCCGACCCCGCCGACCTCACCGACGGGCTCGGCTCGGGGCGGCTCATATCCGCCCGGCCTTCCGCTCCGTGACCAGCAGCCACAGCAGATAGACACCGCCGAGGACGCCGGTGACGACGCCGACGGGCAGCTGGTCGGCGCCGAAGGCCCGCTGGGAGGCCAAGTCCGCGACGATCAGCAGGGCCGCGCCCATGCACATCGAGGGCACCAGGTTCGGGCCCGGGGACCGGGTCAGCCGCTTGGCGAGCTGGGGGGCGGTGAGGGCGACGAAGCCGACGGGTCCGGCGGCCGCGGTGGCCCCGGCGGTGAGCAGCACGGCCGACACCATCAGCAGCATCCGCACCCGCTCGACGCGCACCCCGAGGGCGTACGACACGTCGTCGCCCATCTCCGTCATCCGCAGGCCCCGCGCGTTGGCGAGCACCGTCGGCACGAGGACCGCGCACATGACCAGCAGCGGCCAGACCTGCTCCCAGTCACGCCCGTTGAGCGATCCGGTCATCCACACGACCGCCCGCGCCGCGTCGACGATGTCGGCCTTCGTGATCAGATAACCGTTGACCGCCGTGACGATCGCCGAGACGCCGATACCGACGAGCACCAGCCGGTAGCCGTGCACGCCCCGCTTCCAGGCCAGCAGGTAGATGGCGAAACCGGTGACCAGACCGCCGCCGAGCGCTCCGAGGGCGACCTGGTCGGCGTCCCCGGAGAACAGCACGATCACGACCAGCGCTCCGGCCGTGGCGCCCTGCGAGAGACCGAGGATGTCGGGACTGCCCAGCGGATTGCGGGAGATGGACTGGAACAGCGCCCCGCCCAGCCCGAGCGAGGCCCCGACCAGCAGCCCGACCAGGACCCGTGGCAGCCGCAGGTCGTTGATGACGAGTTCCTGGCTGGGGTCGCCGTTGCCGAGCAGCGTCCTGATGACGGCGCCGGCCGGGATGGGGAAGTCGCCGGTGCCGATCAGCACGACACTCGCGGCGAGGGCCGCGAGCAGCAGCAGGGCGACGACGACACACGCCCGTACGTCGAGGCGCACCGAGAGGCCGCCGGGTGACCGCAGCGCGCGGTTGTGTACGGCGGGCTTGCTCATGACCTGCGACTTCACAGTTGCGTCGTCCTCCGCCGTCGTACGAGAAAGATGAAGACCGGCCCGCCGAGGATCGCGGTCACGATGCCGACCTGGAGTTCCGCGGGCCGGGCCACCACCCGGCCGATGACATCGGCACCGAGCAGCAGCACGGGCGACAGGACGGTCGCGTACGGCAGGATCCAGCGCAGGTCCGGGCCGGTGAAGGAGCGGACGACGTGCGGGACCATCAGCCCGACGAACACGATCGGTCCGCAGGCGGCGGTTGCGGCCCCGCACAGCACGGTCGCGGCGGCCATGGAGAGCGCCCGGGTGCGGTTGAGGTTCGCGCCGAGGGCGCGGGCGGTGTCGTCGCCCATGGCCATCGCGTTCAGCGGCCGGGCGAGCAGCAGGGCGACGACCGTGCCGACCGCGATGAACGGCAGCACCTGTTCGATCGTCTCGTCGGTGGCCGAGGCCAGCGAACCCACCGTCCAGAAGCGCATCTTGGACAGCGCGGCGTCATCCATGATCATCACGGCCTGGAGATAGCCGTACAGCGCTGCGCTGATCGCCGTACCGGCCAGCGCGAGCCGCACCGGGGTCGCGGCCCGGCTGCCGCCGAGGAACCACACCAGCGTCCCGACGGCCGCCGCCCCGAGGAACGCGAACCACACGTACCCGGTCAGCGAGGTGACGCCGAAGTAGGTGATGGCGGTGACGACCGACGCGGACGCGCCCGCGCTGATGCCGAGCAGCCCCGGGTCGGCCAGCGGGTTCCGGGTGAGCGCCTGGAGGACGGCCCCGGCCAGGCCGAGCGCGGCCCCGGCGAGCAGCCCGAGCAGGGTGCGCGAGATCCGCTCCCCGACGACGACGTCACCGTACGTCCCCGTGTCCTCGAACAGGCCGTGCCAGACCTGCCCGAGCGGCAGCTCCTTCGCGCCGATCGCGATACTCGCGAGCGCGACGAGGGTCAGCACTCCGAGGGACACGAGGAGCCCGACGGCACGTAGGGCTGCCCTGCGGTTCGGGGGCGCGGGGGCGGCCTCCGCGCGCGGTTCGGGGGGACTCTCGACCAACACCCGGTTAGGTTAGCCTATCCTCCCCTTTCGGTTCGATGCCGCCCTCGGGACGTCCGCGGGGAATCCTCACCACGCTGCGGGGCGCCTCACAACCCGAGTCGTGCCAGTGCCTTCTCCCCGTCCAGCTCGCACGAGCCGTCACCGGCAGCCGTCCAGGCCGCCGCGCACAGCGCCCGCAGTCCGTCGAGCGCCTCACCCTCGCCGTCGAGTCGCAGCTCCTCGCTCCCGGCCGTCGCCGTCCAGCCTCCGCACCGGAAGCCCGCGCCGTCCGCCACGACGTCCGGCTGCCCGGTGAGCAGCCCCCGGAGGTCGGCGTCGACGTAGGTGGGCCGGTGCCGGGGCGGCGCGGCCAGCAGCTGGGCGCCGTCGGTCACCCCGGTCAGGACGAGCAGCGAGTCGACCTCCCCGTTGAACGCGCCCTCGATGTCCGTGTCCAGCCGGTCCCCGACCACCAACGGCCGCCGGGCGCCGGTCCGCAGGATGGTCTCCCGGTGCATCGGCGGCAGCGGCTTGCCCGCCACCTGCGGCTCGGCACCGGTGGCGATCCGTACGACCTGCACGGCCGCACCGTTCCCCGGCGCGATGCCCCGCGCGCTCGGGATCGTCAGGTCGGTGTTGGACGCGAACCACGGAAGCCCGCGCGCGATGGCGTAACTCGCTTCGGCGAACCGCCCCCAGGGCAGCTCGGGACCGCCGTAGCCCTGAACGACGGCGGCCGGATCGTCGTCGGCCGACTCGACCGGCTCCAGCCCCCGTTCGCGCAGCGCGACCCGCAGCCCGTCACCGCCGATGACGAGCACCCGCGCGCCGGCCGGCAGCTGTTCGCCGATCAGCCGGGCCACGGCCTGCGCCGACGTGATGACGTCCCCGCCCTTGGTCGGTATCCCCAGCTCGGTGAGGTGCTCGGCCACGGCGTCCGGCGTCCGCAGCGCGTTGTTCGTGACGTACGCCAGGTGCATACCGCCCTCGCGGGCAGTACCGAGGGACTCGACGGCGTGCGCGATCGCGCTGCCGCCCGCGTACACCACCCCGTCCAGATCGAGCAGCGCCGTGTCGTACGCCTCGTTCAGGGCCTGCCCACTGCCGTCGGGCCGTGTCCTGACTGCCTGGCTCATTGCCCACCGCTCCTCGCTCGACCGGTGCGCGCTCGCGCACCCACCCGGTCGTCCATCGGTCCGATCGCTTCACCCGATCATCGCGCATGGCACCGGCACACATACGATGCACCAATGAAGAACGCAGGTCCCGCGGAGGAGATCCCGGCGCGCAGCGGCCTCGAACTGGCCCCGTTCCGGGGCCTTCGCTACGACCCCGACCGGGTCGGCAGCCTGGCCGCCGTGACATCCCCACCGTACGACGTGGTCGTACGGCCGGACGGTCTGCTCCACCTCGAATCCGCCGACCCGCACAACATCGTCCGCCTGATCCTTCCCCAGGCCGGTACCCCGACCGCCAGGAACGAGCAGGCGGCGCAGACGCTGCGCCGCTGGCTCGACGAGGGCGTCCTGGCCCCCGACGCCCGTCCCGGCCTCTACGTCTACGAGCAGGCGGACGGCACCATCCTCCAGCGGGGCCTGATCGGCGCGCTGCGCCTGTCGGAGCCCGCCGACGGCGTGGTCCTCCCCCACGAGGACGTCATACCCCATGTCATCGCGGACCGCGCGGCCTTGATGCGTGCGACCTCCACCAACATGGAACCCCTGCTCCTGACGTACCGGGGCAACGGCTCCTCCGCCGGCGCGACCGCAGTGGTCGAACGGACCGTCGAAGGTCCCCCGCTCCTCTCCACGGTCACCGAGGACGGCTTCAGCCACCGCCTGTGGGCGGTCACCGAGCCCGGCGACCTGGCCGAGATCCAGTCGGACCTCGCCCACCACCAGGCCCTCATAGCCGACGGCCACCACCGCTGGGCGACCTATCTGCGCCTGCGCACCGAGCATCCCTCCCCGAGCCCCTGGGACTACGGCCTGGTCCTCCTGGTGGACACGGCCCGCTACCCCCTCCGCGTCCGCGCGATCCACCGGCTCCTCCACGGGCTTCCCGTCTCCGACGCGTTGACCGCCCTGGACGGCCTCTTCCGCGTACGGCGCCTCGAAGTCCCGCTCCCCGAGGCCCTCCAGTCCCTGGCGGACGCGGCCGGCGAGGGCAACGCCTTTCTCCTCGCCGGCGACGGCGCCTTCCATCTCGTCGACCGCCCGGACCCGGACCTCCTCGCCCGTACGGTCCCCACCGACCGCCCGGCCGCCTGGCGCTCGCTCGACGCGACGGTCCTGCACGCCACGCTCCTGCGTCATGTCTGGCGGATCCCCGAGGACTCCCCCGCGCATGTGGCGTACATCCACGACACGGCCGCCACGGTCGAGAAGGCCGAACGTGACGGCGGCACGGCCGTGCTGATGCACCCGGTCCGCGAGGAGGTCGTACGCGACCTGGCCCGCCAGGGCGTCACCATGCCCCGCAAGTCGACGTCGTTCGGCCCGAAGCCGGCGTCGGGCCTGGTCCTGCGCGCCCTGAACCTCTAGGGCCACACGCCCTCCGGGTCCACAGGAAGGGGGCGGGATCCCGCGTACGGATCCCGCCCCCTTCCTGTGCTTCTACGAGCCGACGTCAGCCCTTGTCGGCCTCGCGGTCCGCGCCGCCCTCGGCGTCTTCGGCGCCTTCGGGGTCTTCGGGGTTCTTGACCGCCTCGACGTCCGCGACGGCCTCGCTCTCCTCCACGACGACGTCCTCGTCCACGGCGGTCGTCAGGTCACGGGGCTCGGTGTCCTCCACGGGCGGGGCCTGGCCGTGGTCCTCCTGCTCGTCCTGGTCCTCGACCTCGACGAGGGCGTCGACGAACTCGACACCGTCGAGCTCGGCCAGCCGGTCCGAGGCGTCCGTGCTGCCGTCCTTGTCGGCCTCGACGGCCTTGGCGAACCACTCCCGCGCCTCGCCGTCACGGCCTGCGGCGAGCAGCGCGTCGGCGTACGCGTACCGCAGCCTCGCGGTCCACGGCTGTACGGAGTTGGAGGCCAGCTCGGGGCTCTGCAGGGTCACGATGGCCGCGTCGAGCTGCCCCATGTCCCGCCGTGCGCCGGCTGCCACGAGCCGCATCTCGACCTGACCGGCCTTGTCCAGCTTGTGCACCTCGGGTGCCCCGGCCATGTCGAGCGTCTTCTCGGGCCGCCCGAGACCACGTTCACAGTCCGCCATGACGGGCCACAGGTCCACGCTGCCCGTCATCCGCCGCGCGGCCCGGAACTCGGCGAGCGCCTCGCTGTACTTCTGGTTGGCGTAAGCGGCGAAGCCGGCCGCCTCCCGTACGGCGGCGACACGCGACGCCAGCCGCAGGGCGACCCTGGAGTAGCCGTACGCACCCTCCGGGTCCTCGTCGATGAGCCGGGCGACCATCACCAGGTTCCTGGCGACATCGTCCGCGAGCGTCTTGGGCAGACTCTGCAGTTCCTGCCGTACGTCCTTGTCGATCTCCTCGCCGGTGACGTCCTCGGGAATCGGCAGCCGCTTGATCGGCTCACGCTCCCGGTCACGGTCCCGCTCGTCCCGGAAGCGTCCGCCGCCACGGCGGTCGTCCCGCCGGTCGTCCCGCCCACGGAAGCCACCGGGCCGACCGCCCCGGTCGTCACGCCGGGGGCCACGCCCACGGTCGTCATGCCCGCGGTCGTCCCGTCCACGGAACCCGCCGCGCTCGCCGCCACGGCTGTCGTCACGGCGGAAGCCGCCGCGGTCGTCGTCACGGCGGTACGAGGGACGGTCACCTTCGCGACGCTCACCACGGTCGTCCCGGCGGTCATCGCGACGGTCGTCACGGCGGAAAGGCGCCCTGTCGCCGTCCCTGCGGTCGTCACGCCGGAAGTCGTCACGCCGGTCGTCACGACGGAATGCCGGACGGCCACCGCGGTCGTCCCCACGACGGTCGTCCCCACGACGGTCGTCGCGCCCGCGGTCGTCACGCCCACGGAACCCGCCGCGGTCGTCCCCACGGCTGTCGTCACGGCGGAAGCCACCGCGCTCGCCGCCACGGCTGTCGTCACGGCGGAAGCCACCGCGCTCGCCGCCACGGCTGTCGTCACGGCGGAAGCCACCGCGGTCGTCGTCACGGCGGTACGAGGGACGGTCGCCCTCGCGACGCTCACCACGGTCGTCCCGGCGATCGTCTCGGCGGAAGCCCCGGTCGCGGTCGTCCCTGCGGAAGCCACCACGGTCTCCGCTGTCACGCCGGTCGTCGCGTCGATCGTCGCGTCGATCGTCCCTGCGGTCGTCTCGCCGGAAGGCGGGACGGTCGTCGCGGCGGCCGTAACCGCCCCGGTCGTCGTCTCGCCGGTCATCTCGGCGGAAGGCAGGACGGTCGCCGTCGCGCCGGAAGCCACGGTCCCGGTCGTCGCGTCGTGGCCCGCCAGGACGGTCGTCGCGGCGGAAACCGGGGCGAGGCCCGCGGTCGCCTTCGCGGCGGTCGTCACGACGGTCGTCGCGCCCGCGGTCGTCGCGTCCTCGGAACCCGCCGCGCTCGCCGCCACGACTGTCGTCACGACGGAAGCCGCCGCGGTCTCCCCGGTCGTTGCGGTCGTCACGGCGGAACCCACCGCGATCGTCCCTCCGACCGAAGCCACCACGGTCGTTGTCGCGTCGGTCGTTGTCCCGGCGCGGGCCACCGCGGTAGCCACCACGGTCACCACTGTCCCGTCGCCGCTGATCGCGCTCCGGTCGGTCGTCGGGAGAGTTGGTGGACATGGTGACTCCTGTCTTCGGTACCGCAAGTCATTCTCGCGCAGCCGGGTACCCGGCGCGCTCCGGGCTGTGCTTGTCCCGGAACAAAAAAAGGACCCCTGGTCCCAGCTGTACGCTGGTGACCAGGGGTCCTTTCAAAGATTGTTCGGCGGCGTCCTACTCTCCCACAGGGTCCCCCCTGCAGTACCATCGGCGCTGTAAGGCTTAGCTTCCGGGTTCGGAATGTAACCGGGC